>NZ_CP009928.1:600000-1200000 GCF_001021975.1 Chryseobacterium gallinarum
CGGATATATGAATACGGTGAACATCAGTAATCTCCCGAACCTTCATACATTGAAAGCGGACAGATCCGAAACTCCGGGGACGCCTGGAAATGATAATCTCCAAAAAATTATTACTGAAAACTGTATTGCTCTCACAAATTTTGAGTTCAAAAATAATTCCGGACTGAAAGAACTGGATCTGCAGAACTGTCAGGGGCTGCAATCACTGACCATCGGAAATTATTATGTAAACGGAGGATCCTTTCCCGAATTAAATAAGATCAATATACAACAATGTTCCGGTCTTAAAGAAGTCATTATACAAATGACCGGGATAACGAGCCTGGATGTTTCTGAGTGCACAGCCCTGAAGTCATTGGACCTCTTATGGAATAATCTGCTTACTACGGTAAACATGCCGGCCAATACCAATCTTGAAAATCTTAATGTTAGCGGACACCCTTTGTTGGCACACGCAGATACTTCAAACAATACTCATCTTAAAAATGTAAATTTCAGCCATTGCCCGCTGATTACACAGCTTGATTTTTCCAATTCACCGGATATAGCAGCACTTTCATTATCAAACATGCCCGGCTTAACCAATGTCAATATAAGGAATGGTTCTATAGCAGAACTTTATGATTTTTCAGGGTACAATTTCAATTTATCCATGTGTGTAGATGATGCTGAGTTCAATGACCTGCAATCTATGTATCCGGATATTAGTTTTACTACCAATTGCGGAAATGCAAAACGTGAAAAAAATCCGGAAACTGCGCTTAAGGCCGGCATCAAAGTTTTTCCCAATCCGGTAAAAAATGTTCTGCAGATCCAGTCTGACGAGCGCATAGAAAATATAAAAATATTTGACTCCCAGGGAAAACTCATTTTCAATCAGGACTTTGACCGGAATATTGTTACCATAGATTTCTCTGTCTATTCCAACGCCCTGTATATCATGAAAATAAAAACGGAAAAAACACACCTCATCAAAAAAATAATCAAGGAATAAACAACATCAGATATTTTTTGTCCTAAAACCATAGTCATCTCTATGGTTTTGGGTTATATTTGTGTTAAGAGTTTAACCTTAAAAGTTACAGATATGAAATTCGGACAAGTAGAAGATCCCTCAATAATAGATTTTACCCTACCTGAAGACCATCCCCGAACCAAAGAAATTTTAAATCTTAATAAAAAGGGATTGGAAAACATCTCTATAGGATGTGCCAAATGGAACAAAACGGATCTCAAAGGATTCTATCCCAAAGGAACAAAAGACGAACTTACTTACTATGCAACCCAGTTTAATTCAATTGAATTGAACGCTACATTTTACGGAATGCCAACTCCGGACCAGGTAAAAACATGGAAAGAAAAAACTCCGGACCATTTCAAATTCTTCCCCAAGATTACCAATACGGTTTCCCACTTCAGAAGATTGATTGACGTTACGGATCCCGTCACTCATTTCGCTTCGGCAGTTATGAACTTTGATGAAAAACTGGGAATGGCTTTTCTTCAGCTTCATGATAATTTTAAACCGAAAGATTATGACAGGCTGGAAAAATTTGTAAAAGAATGGCCAAAAGAAGTCCCTTTGGCAATAGAACTCCGAAATACAGAATGGTTTACAGACGAAGAAATCCTCAACACAACGTGTGAACTCTTTGAAGCCCATCATATTACCAATATCATCGTAGATACTGCCGGAAGAAGAGATATGCTTCATATGCGCCTTACCACTCCCAATGCATTTATCCGGTATGTAGGGGCCAATGCAGAAAGTGATTATGAAAGACTGGATGATTGGCTGAAGCATTTGACAAAATGGAAAAATGAAGGACTTCAGAACCTCTACTTTTTTGTACACCAGAATATTGAAAAGGCGTCTCCTCTTTTATCGGCTTATTTTATCAAAAAAATGAATGAGGAATGGAAAACCGATATCCATATTCCACAAATGGCAACCGAAAGTACAGGGACACTTTTTTAATTTTAATGATTATTGTCTGCTAAAGCTGTCAATTAAAATAGAGAATAGAATCCTTTCAGGTTGCCTGACGGTAAATTAAACTGATCATTCACCCTTTCATATCATATTTTTTTATACATTTAAAAATATCCTATTTACCCAATAAGATATTTTAAAATAAAAACATCATGGAAAAGGAAATTTGCAGAATCAGTATCGCCACCAGCTGGCTTGCCGATGAATATACTTTTTATGAAGATCACCGTATAAAAAGAATATATGACCACCATAGCCTTAATTCTAATAACGTAGAATGGCTCAAACCTGAACAGATAAGTAAACAAAATAAGGATAAACTGGTTAAAAACTGTCCGGAGGAACATAAAGAAGAAATTATGCAGATTCTGGACTATCCCTAATAATAAGCAACGGGTAATCCATTATAGACTACCCGTTGCTTATTATATAAAGGATGATCTTATCATTTATTTTTCTTCAGGAGCAATACCAGGTTCAGGAATAAAAGCAGAAAATCCAGCGTAATCCAGATGCCCACTTTTGTATTTTCATAATTATAGGCATCCACCTGCTTTTTTGCTGCTTCTGAAAGCTTCACACTTTGATTGATATAATTCTGAGCTTCCACAATCTGATCAATATTTTTATTAGGAACAGAATGTTGAGAAAAATAAACAAGATTCTTTTTCCCCAGATACCCTGCTACCCAGTACTCATCAGATTTATCCATTTTCAGGTATTCAATCCTATAATATTCAGGGCGTATTTTTCCGATATGTTTAGGATTAAGAACAACATTATTATCTACTTTCTCCACAATGATCAGATAAAAATCCAGTGTCTGCGGAAGTTTATTTACTACCTGGAGCCCTACCGAATTATCTACAAATGCCACAGCGCTTTTCTTGATAAACCAGTAGGTAAAAATTGAAATTGAGAAAACAACGGTCAGAATACGGAACAGCTTGGCCCATTTTGCCGCCCTTCCCGATTTTACTTTATATAAAATCAGAGAAAGTACACAAGCCCAGAAGATAACCAAAATGATAAATACCATACTGCAAAGATACTGATTTCAGAATTTTTGGGAGAATGTTAATCTACATTCCATTCTCTATAAAACTGGTCCAGAAAATTCAGCATATAATCATGCCTTTCCTCTGCTAACTTTTTTCCTTTTTCAGTATTCATTAAATCTTTAAGAAGCAACAGCTTTTCATAAAAATGATTGATAGTCGTTCCGTTAGATTTCTTATACTGCTCCTTCGTCATACCCGGGTTAGGCGGTGTTTCAGGATCATACATCAGATTATTTTTAAATCCTCCGAAATTAAATGTTCTGGCGATACCAATTGCCCCAATGGCATCAATACGGTCGGCATCCTGAACAATTTTAAGCTCAATAGGGGGATTTTGGGGAGCCTGATCCCGGTTTTTAAACGAAATATTGTTGATCACAAACAATATCTTTTCAATAGTTTCGTCAGGCACATTTTGTTGTTCTAAAAATTCTCTGGATATTTTTGGTGCAATGGTCTCGTCTCCATTATGAAATTTAGGATCGGCAATATCATGAAGAAGTGCCGAAAGCTCTACCACATCATGATCACAATCTTCAGTTTCCGCAATTTTCCTGGAAAGCTTCCAGACCCTTTCGATATGAAACCAGTCATGTCCGGCTTCTGCCCCTTCTAATTTTTCTTTTACAAACTCTATAGTGTTGTCAATTGTACTTTTCATGTATCTATCAATTCATTTAAAATAATATCCCAAAGTTTTTTATTGTAGCTTCTAAAAAAATTAACATGTCCGATTTCTCTTTTTTCAGATTCTGAAATTTTCACGAGCCTGTATGTCGGGTTCATATTAGGATACGTTTCGTTTAATAAACTTTCAACTCCTTTCTCCGTCACCCATACATCATCTTCTGCTCTAAGTACCAATACCTTCTGTGTTAAATTTTTAGAATAATCATCAGTTTTCTCCAACAACCGGTTGGTAGATTTTTTATTTAAAATTAAGGTTCTCCAGTCATATGCACAATTTTTAGGGAGACTTTCTCCAAGTCCGAACCAATGTGCCGGAAAATATCCCAGCAGTGAAGTTGTTATCGGCTGAACGACCCCGAATCCCAGGTAAGCCTCAATTTTTGTCCTCAGTTTCAGATTTCCCACGAAAGCTTTTTGGGTTCCCACAAAGATAAACTTCTCAAACATTTCAGAATCCTTATTCATGCCTAAGATCAATGCTCCTACAGAATGGCCCAGACAATACTTCCTGTAATCCGGGAACTTTACTTTAATATACCGGGTGAGCTCTTTATAATCCTTCGCTCCCCATACTCTCATAGAGCCCCGGAAGCCTCTCATATTTTTGGGTTTGGAAAGCCCTATTCCTCTATAATCATAAGTAAGTACCGTAAATCCCTGCTCTGAAAAATATTGGGCAAATGAGAAATAGACCTGCTGTTTCACTCCGGTAGCCGAATTGATAAGCAGTAGTTTTCCATTGCTTTTTTCCGGACGGAAAAGGTGAGCTGTTAACGGAACATGGTCTTCAGTGGTGAGTATTAGCTTTTCCATAGTATAAAAGAAAAAAATCCACTATAAAAGTGGACATTTTACCTATATTTTTATGTTAAGTTTCAGACTTTTGATATGTTGTAAATAGCTTTAAGAAAGGAAATCTGATATTCTGGGTAGTCCTGTCTGTGATCCTTTACCTCCTGAAACCCGTGATGAAACTTCGTTTCCGAACTTCACACAATCTTCTACAGAATTTCCATGACACAATGCAATGGCAAATCCTGAAGTAAAAGCGTCTCCCATTCCCATCTTATAAACGGTTTCATCCCTATCATTTCTGTAATATTTCATTTCTGTCCCATCAAAATAAATAGTAGAATTGGTATCATCTCTCACAAACACCTTATTAAAATATCTGGTAAGAATCTCCTCTCTTTTCTCTTCTCCAAAAATGATATAAAGTTCACTGCTTTTCGCTACAATAAAATCAACATTTTCAATAATATCATTGCTGATTCTCATCGCAGGTGAAGCATACAAGCCTACTTTTATACCATATTTCTTGGCTTTTTTAACGGTATATTCTACAACATCCATTGAAACCTCAAGCTGTACCAAAACCATATCTGCCGTATGAAAGTACCGGTCTGCCTCATCTATATGTGCCTTACTCAGATATTTATTAGCCGCAGGAACCACTACAATAGCAGCATTTCCGTTGGAAGTTGTCACATAAGCAGTTCCTGTAGATTCTTTATCGGTTTCATGAACAAACCCCACGTTGACATTTTCACTCACGAGGTTTCTCATAATCTGCTGTCCTAAAGGATCCATTCCCACGCAGCCGATAAAATAGACACTCGCGCCCAGTCTTGCGGTACCTACTGCCTGATTGGCTCCTTTACCTCCAAAATAACTGTCTGAATTAACAGCTAAAACAGTTTCATTAGGTAAAGGAAGTTTTTCGGTTTCCAAAACCAGGTCTATTGAGGAACTTCCTACAACAATAATTTTGGGTTGCTCTGATGAAAATTTCATTGTGTTTTATATTGGTTTAAGTTTATAACACTCCAAAATGGTTTCTCAAAAATAACTATTTTTAATTAACTTATTTCAATAAATTCAGTAATTATCTTTACCGGGGTCTGATCTTTACCGTAAGCGATATAGCTTGCATAAAAACCTTCCCCATACCCGGTTTCAAAAGCAAATATGGTTCCAGGATGTGATTCTGAAGGCTTCAGGAAGGCATATTGATCTATCGCCCCGTTCTCATCAAAAAAGTGCTCATGGAAAAATTCCTCGTAGATTCCCATAAAATCCACTCCTTTGTTACGATACAGTTTTTGCTCCAGTTCATTAAGCTTAGCCTGGGTCTCCACATCCATAAAACAACCCATTCCACTTTCTACAGGATATCCGAAGACTTCTCCTTCCGCTAAATCTTTTACATGCTGCCCTGCAGTAGTTGCCAGTTTCCATTCTGTGATTTCTCCTGTATTGAAAATAATTTCCGAGTAGGCAACACAGTTGCTGTCTCTCTCTTTATGCAAAATAACAGGAAAATCTCCTTTTGGAAATTCTGTAGAAAAAGGCAGCATATCATTGGTGATCAGGGGATCACAAGCTACCAGTTTCCCACTGGAAAGGTAAATCTTCCCCACCTCAAAACTCTCCAGCAACGGACTTTCCACAAAGTCTTTTGAAAATAATTTTTGTATGTTTTCTATATGTGTCATTTAATTTATTATTTGTTCTCTATGTCAGGCTGAGTAGAGCCCGGGTCTTCCTGATCTTCTTTACTAAAAATATCAGAATGAATTCATTTTGACAAATAGACAATTCTTTTTAATTTATCCCAATTATCATTTATAATTGCTTCTTTGTACACCAGCCTTTCACTTGTTTCTCAAACGTTACCGCTTGATTGATATCATTAAACATATAAAAGAAGACTAGTTCAACCGGCCTTCTTTTATATGTATACTTTCAGGAAATTTACCTGATTGATTTTTTAATTACAAACTTTTCAGCTTCTCTTCCAGGATCGCAATCTTGTCAAGAGCATCTTTTTGTTTCTTACGTTCTACCTCCACGATTTCAGGTTTGGCATTGGCAACAAACTTTTCGTTTGAAAGTTTCTTTTCTACAGAAACTAAAAATCCTTTTAAATATTTTAATTCTTCCTCCGTTTTGGCTTTTTCTTCACCAAGGTCCAGGTTTTCGCTTAAAGGAATAGAAACTTCAGTAGCTCCTACCAGGAATGTAAAGCTTGGCTTATCTGTTTTCTGTCCGAAATGGATTTCAGAAATATTAGCCAGTTTTCTTACTACCGCCTCATTCGCAAATTCTGATGCATTGGTATAAACCTCAGCCGCTTCTCTCGGGGAAATTCCTTTTGTCTGGCGGTAATTTCTAACTCCTGAAATCAGTTCTGACGCGGTTTCAAAGTTTTTAATAATAGCCTCATCATACTCACCGGCTTCTTTCTGTTGGGCAATCACCAAAGCTTCCTCAATATTTCTCTCCGAAATAGTCTGCCACAATTCTTCCGTTAAGAAAGGCATGAAAGGATGCAGCAGTTTCATCAGCTCTTCAAAGAAATATATTGTTTTATGGTAAACTTCCTTGGAAATACCTTCTCCGTAATTAGGCTTAATTGCTTCAAGGTACCATCCGCAAAAATCGTCCCAAATTAATTTATAAATCAGGTGCAGTGCATCAGAAATTCTGAATTTCTCAAACTGGTCGTTGATTTCTGCAATTGTTTTATTTAATTTATTTTCAAACCATTCTATTGTCTGGTTCTCCGTTAAATTAGCCGTTTTGTCTTCATGATTCCACATATTGATCAAACGGAAAGCATTCCAGATCTTCGTCATGAAGTTTCTTCCCTGAAGCATCAGATCTTCATCAAAAAGGAGATCATTTCCAGCAGCAGAGCTCAACAGAATACCTACTCGCACCCCGTCTGCACCATATTTTTCCATCAGTTCAAGCGGATCCGGAGAGTTTCCTAAAGATTTTGACATCTTCCTTCTCTGCTTATCTCTTACAATTCCTGTAAAATATACATTTTTGAACGGAACTTCTTTTCTGTATTCCAGTCCGGCCATGATCATTCTTGCTACCCAGAAGAAAATAATATCAGGTGCCGTAACCAGATCTGAAGTCGGATAATAATAATTGATATCTTTATTATCAGGATCAAGCACCCCATCAAATACAGACATTGGCCATAACCATGAAGAGAACCAGGTGTCTAATGCATCATTATCCTGAGTGAGGTTCTCTGCTGATAATTCCTTATTTCCTGTTTTTTGTTTTGCCAGTTCCAAAGCTTCTTCTTTAGTCTCAGCCACTACAAAATCTTCATCTCCTGTGCCATAATAGTAGGCAGGTATCTGCTGACCCCACCAAAGCTGTCGGGAAATATTCCAGTCACGGATGTTTTCCATCCAGTGTTTGTAAGTATTTTTAAATTTCTCAGGATAGAACTTCACTTCGTCATTCATCACGACATCCAGTGCAGGCTGAGCAATTTCAGACATTTTCAAGAACCATTGAACGGAAACCTTAGGCTCAATAACAGCCCCTGTTCTTTCAGAAGTTCCCACTTTATTCACATAATCTTCTGACTTTAACAAAAGATCTTTTTCTTCCAGTTCTTTAGCGATTTGTTTTCTGACTTCAAATCTGTTTTTCCCTGCATAATGTAAACCATGTTCGTTCAGATTTCCATCATCATCTAGCGCATCAATCATTTTGAGCTGATGCTTCTGTCCGATCTCGTAGTCATTGGTATCGTGTGCCGGAGTGATTTTCAAAGCTCCCGTTCCGAACTCAATATCTACATATTCGTCCTCAATAATAGGAATTACTCTGTTGACAATCGGGACAATTACGTTCTTACCTTTCAGATGGGCGTATCTCTCATCATTAGGGTTGATACATACTGCCGTATCTCCAAAAATAGTCTCAGGACGCGTCGTTGCAACTGAAAGAAACTCTTCTGACCCTTCAATTTTATATTTAAGGAAATACAGTTTTCCGTTTTGTTCTTTAAAAATAACCTCTTCATCAGAAATATTGGTTTTCGCCTCAGGATCCCAGTTTACCATTCTGTAGCCTCTATAGATCAGTCCTTTATTATAAAGGTCTACAAAGCTCCTGATCACCTGCTGAGAAAGCTTATCCTCCATGGTAAAACGGGTTCTGTCCCAATCACATGAACATCCTAATTTTTTTAGCTGTTCAAGAATAGTTCCCCCATACTTATGGGTCCATTCCCAGGCGTGCTCCAAGAATTGTTCACGGGTAATATCTGACTTATTGACTCCTTCAGACTTCAATTTAGCAACAACTTTAGCTTCGGTAGCAATGGAAGCATGATCTGTTCCCGGAACCCAACAGGCATTAAACCCCCGCATTCTTGCACGACGGACCAGAACATCTTGAATGGTATTGTTCAGCATATGCCCCATGTGTAAAATCCCCGTAACATTTGGCGGAGGAATTACCACGGTATATGGTGGTTTGTCATTAGGCTCTGAATGGAAGTATTTGTTTTCCAACCAGTAGTTATACCATTTTTGTTCTGTTTCCTGTGGATTATATTTTTCTGAAATCTGCATAAATTCTATTTCTTTGGCTTACAATTTGCAAAAATAGTCTAAAGAAAAAAATTTTTAAGCATGAATTAAAATAATTTTTAACTTTGTTTCACAAAACTTATCTAACAAACATATTAACATTCAAGAATATGAAGAAATTAATCGCAGGAATTGCATTATTCGGAACATTTGCCTTTGCATCTGCACAAACGATTACGTTTGATAAAACTACTTTCGACTACGGTAATATTAAACCTAATGCCGACGGTACAAGATTCTTTACGGTAACGAACACAGGTGATAAGCCTTTAATCCTTTCTAATGTAAAACCATCTTGCGGATGTACTACACCAGAATTTAGTCAGGATCCGATCATGCCGGGAAAGTCTGCTAAGATCAAAGTTGGATACAACACTGCTCTTAACGGACCTTTCAACAAAATGATTGAGGTTTTCTCTAATGACCCTGCTAACAGCAGAAGCGTAATCTACATTAAAGGTAATGTAGACCCTAATGCTCCTGAGCCAAAAGTACTGACTCCTGCAGAGCAGAAAGAAGCTGCAAAAGCAGAGAAAAAAGCTGCGAAACTAGCTAAAAAAGCTGCCGCGAAGTAATCTTTACTAAAAAAAATAAAGGAACCGTCTCTATTGAGGCGGTTTTTTGTTATATTTAAATAATTATTGGGCTGGGCTGAAGCCCTCCTATTGATGTTGATATCCGGATGGATAATAGTTATTTAACAATAAGATCTTTTATCTTTTATCTTTTATCTTTTATCTTTTATCTTTTATCTTTTATCTTTAAATAAAAAACATATATATGGACACCAATTTCTCAGATGACTTTAAAATAAATGGAAAATTTTCAATTAAAAAAACACCTACCGCATATAAAGGAAAGCTTACCAAGGAAGAAGGAGCTCAGTTATTAATTAAGGAAAAGGAAAAACTCCGTGAATTGCAGGAGAAGCTTTATGCTGACGGAAGCCAGTCTCTTTTAGTGGTATTGCAGGCGATGGATGCAGCCGGAAAAGATAGTATGATAGAACATGTTTTCGGCGGGGTCAATCCACAAGGATGTAATGTCACCAGCTTTAAAACACCTAGCTCCAAAGAATATTCCCACGATTTTTTATGGAGGCATTACCTTGCACTGCCAGAGAAAGGAATGATAGGAATCTTTAACCGCTCCCATTATGAAAGTGTATTAGTCTGCAAAGTACACCCAGAATATAATTTAAGTGAAAAAACATGGTCTTCTGTAAAAGATTTTGACAATACATTCTGGGAAAACCGGTATGAAAGCATCCGAAATTTTGAAAAGCATCTTTCACAAAACGGGACCACTATTATTAAAATATTCCTGAATGTCTCGAAGGATGAACAAAAGAAAAGGCTTCTTGACAGGATCAACGAACAGGAAAAAAACTGGAAATTCTCTACAGGAGACCTTCCTGAAAGAGCTTTATTTGACAAATACATGGATTGTTATGAGACCGCAATCAACGAAACCGCCAAAGATTATGCTCCGTGGTATGTACTTCCTGCTGACAATAAATGGTTTGCCAGAGTAGCAGCAATACAGATCATTATAGATACGCTGGAAAAAATGAACCTGAAATATCCGCAACTTTCCGACAAAGAAAAGCAAGGCCTCATTGATGCTAAAAGTACTCTTGAAAATGAATAAATAATCAAAGCTTCCCAATCGAATCAGGAAGCTTTGATCATATTTATCTCTAAATAACTTAAAAACACGAGAAAATCTATAAGCCGGATTCTGTACTTCCGAAGAAGTGCCTGTTATTTATCTACGCCTTACATTACTGCAAGACTTGAGCTGATTACCCCTCGGCTTTCAGGACGAGCCACCCCTATTTCCATTACTGAAAAGAACCGATATACTTACCATTGCACCGCAAAGAGTTTACCTGGTTTCACTACAGCCGAACTGTACCTGCTTTCTGTTGCACTTGTCCTACCCTCGCGGGTGACGGATGTTATCCGCTTTGCTGCTCTATGGTGTCCGGACTTTCCTACCTCCCGTAGAACGGGAAATCAACAGGCCGACTTTCTCGCGGATGCAAAGATACGGAATTTTGGAGAGGCGGAAAAAAGAAAGAACAAAAAAGACAATAAATCAAATAAATTGTAGTGATCGGATACTAAAAGCTTTTTATGGATTCTTATGTTTAAAAATTTGCTTAATTTCTTTAGCATTAAGCTTTTTCGCCATTTTACTATTTTGCCATAATTATTCTTCACCAATTACCGCATTATTATTATCTTCGTGCATTATATTTCTATGAATTCCAGAGAAAAAGAGTTTGCGCAGCTTATCAAAGATAATCAGGGTCTGATTATCAAAGTTTCGCGCTTATATACGAATTCTCTTGAAGATGAAGAGGACCTTTTTCAGGAAATCGTATTACAGCTTTGGAGAAGCTATGATTCTTTTAAAGGAAATTCCAAAATTTCTACCTGGATGTACCGTGTTGCACTTAATACTGCCATTACCCTCTTCAGAAAAAAAAGCAAAAGCCTTCAAACGAATGAACTGGACATTAACCACAGAGATTTTGTGGAAGACGATGATGAGAAACAACAACAAATATCACTTTTATATACTGTAATCAAGACTCTTCCCAATATAGAAAGAGCCATTGTCATGATGTATCTTGACGATCTGCCTTACAAGGATATTGCAGAAAACCTTGGGATCACTGAGGTTAATGCACGTGTAAAAATGAACAGATTAAAGAAAACCCTTAAAGAACAGATGGAAAAATATGCCTGAATTTGATTTAGATAGCTTTAAGAAAACATGGCAGGAGCAGCCTGTCCAGCCAAAATATGACAACCGTGAGATTCTTCAGATGTTGAATAAGAAGTCACGTAATTATGTGAAATATATTTTCTGGATCAGTGTTGTTGAATTTTTATTCTTTTCCGTACTGGGATTATTCTATTTCTTTCAGGAAGAAGAATCTGACAGTTTCCGAAATGTGCTGGAAAGGCTGGGAGCGCAGGAGGCTCCTGAGGTGGAAAGTAATTTTGGCCATGTTTATTTAGCAATAAAAATTCTGAGTTTATTAATTACAGCGTATTTTGTGCTGAAATTTTATCAGAATTATCGCAAAATCAAAATTGAAGAAAACCTGAAAGGATTCATTACGAGAATCATCAAGTTCAAAAAAACAGTGAATGCATTTATCCTGATCAGTATCGTTTTGCTTCTTACGTTTACCTTTGTATTGATAGCATTTATATTTTATACTTTAAATTCTCAGAATATTCAGCCTACCAACTCCAATCTTACCATTATTATTGTTGGTATTGTTGTCAGTACTTTGCTGGCTGTATCCATGATCTGGTTATATTACAGACTTGTTTATGGCAGTATTATTAAAAAGCTTGATAAAAATCTGAAACAGCTTAAGGAGATTGATTCACAGGAAAATTAATGTATATTGTTCGTAGTTAAAGATATATTTGTTAATTTTAGTTAACCAAATCTTATACTATGCCTTTATCTTATGTCTATGGAGCATCCGAGGTTCCATTGTTAGGACAAACGATCGGAAAAAACCTTAAAAATACTGTAGAAAAATACCCCCATCAAGAAGCCCTGGTTTGTGTACATCAAAACTACAGAGCTACCTATCAGGAATTTTACAATCAGACAACCGCTGTTTCAAAAGCATTAATATTCCTGGGAGCAAAGGCAGGGGATCGTATCGGAATATGGTCCTCAAACCGATATGAGTGGGTACTTTTACAATATGCTACTGCCAGGATAGGTGTCATTCTTGTGAATATCAATCCGGCCTATAGGACACACGAACTTACTTATGTGATCAACCAGTCTGAAATCAGGTTTATTTTTTCGGCTTTACATTTTAAAACCAGCAATTATAAAGAGATGGTGGAATATGCCAAAGAAGTATGTCCTTCCCTTGAGCATGAAATTTTCTTCGACGACAACTGGGAAGAATTTGTCAACAAAGGACAGGATATTTCTGATGAAGTCCTCCACAGCTTTGAGGAACATGTTCAGTTTGATGATCCCGTTAATATCCAATACACTTCAGGAACTACAGGATTTCCCAAAGGAGTCACTCTCTCCCATCATAATATTTTGAATAATGGTTATTTTATCGGGGTACGGTTAAAATATACGGAAAAAGACAGGGTCTGCATTCCTGTACCATTTTATCATTGCTTCGGAATGGTCATCGGGAATATATGCTGTACTTCCCATGGTGCCTGCATGGTGATTCCTAATGACAGTTTTGATCCGGATATCACATTGAAAACTGTTTCTGATGAAAAATGCACCTCTCTGTACGGAGTGCCTACCATGTTCATTGCAGAATTAGCAGTAAAAAATTTTGAAACCTATGATTTTTCAAGCTTAAGAACCGGTGTTATGGCAGGATCAGTATGTCCTCCTGAAATTATGAAAAAGGTGGAAAACCTGATGAATATTAAAGAAATGAGTATCTGTTATGGAATGACGGAAACATCTCCCGTCTCTACTCAAACCCTGATCGGCACCCCGTTGGAAAAACAAATCAGTACAGTGGGAACGGTGCAGGATCATCTTGAGATAAAAATCATCGATGAAAACGGAAGAATAGTTAACCGTGGAGAACACGGTGAGCTTTGTACAAGAGGCTATTCTGTCATGCTTAAATACTGGAATGATCCTGAAAATACCAAAAAGGTACTGGATGATGCCCGATGGATGCATACCGGAGATATGGCAGTAATGGATAAAGACGGATATATTACCATTTCCGGCAGAATTAAAGATCTTATTATCCGTGGTGGCGAAAACATTTCACCTAAAGAAATTGAAGATTTCTTATATACCTATACTCATATTCTGGATGTTCAGATCATTGGAGTGCCCAGTGAAAAATTTGGTGAAGAAGTGATGGCATGGGTAAAAGTAAGAAAAGGATTCAATATTACTGAAGAGGAACTGCTGGAATACTGTAAAGGCAGGATTGCCCATTATAAAATACCAAAATACTGGAAGTTTGTTGACGAGTTTCCAATGACTATTTCCGGCAAGATACGAAAGGTTGAAATGCGGGAAATTTCCATAAGAGAATTAGGGCTGGAAAGACATAAGGCTTAATTTTATCCTTAAAGTTAAGAGTATTAAAAGCAACTTCACTTTTAAACAAAGTAAAAAAACAAAAAGCATTTCGGTTTGAAATGCTTTTTTATTATTAAAGTTCTTTTCTTAATCTAGCTACGGGGATATTGAGCTGTTCACGATATTTCGCAATTGTTCTTCTGGCAATATTATAGCCTTGTTCTTTTAAGATCACCACCAGCGCATCATCTGTCAGCGGTTTTCTCTTATTCTCTTTGTTGATCACTTCCTGAAGATGGGTTTTAATCTCTTTTGTGGAAACTTCTTCTCCATCATCATTAGTCAGACTATCTGAGAATAAATCTTTAAGGTATATGATTCCGTTAGGAGTATCGGCATATTTGCTTTTCACTACCCTTGAGATCGTAGAAATATCAAACCCCGTAATATCTGCGATATCCTTTAAAATCATCGGCTTCAGGGATTTTTCGTCTCCTGTGATGAAATAATCTTTCTGGAATTTGACAATTGCCGTAATGGTTTGCAGCAAGGTATTCTGACGCTGGTTAATAGCATCAATATACCATTTGGCAGCGTCCAACTTCTGCTTAATAAACAATGCAGCCTGTTTATGTTCAGATGAATTCTTATCATGCGAATAAGTAGTAAGAATATCTTTATACTCTTCAGATACTCTTAAAGTAGGTGCATTTTTGCTGTTAAGCATAGGAATTACCTGTCCGTCTTTCACCTGGATTACAAAATCCGGGATGATTTCCTGATTGATAGTAATGGTTTGTGTATCAAAGTTTCCTCCTACTTTCGGGGATAATTTTGAAATTTCATCCAGTGCATCTTTCAGGTCATCCTCTTCGATATCATATTTCTGGATGATTTTATTATAATGCTTATTGGTAAGAGCTTCAAACTGGTTTCTCAGAATATTAGCTGCCAGGGACACTGCTTTGTCCGAACTTACCTTCTTCTCTATCTGTAACAATAAACACTCCTGAAGGCCTCTGGCACCTACACCAGGCGGATC
Source organism: Chryseobacterium gallinarum (assembly GCF_001021975.1). Classification (NCBI taxonomy): domain Bacteria; kingdom Pseudomonadati; phylum Bacteroidota; class Flavobacteriia; order Flavobacteriales; family Weeksellaceae; genus Chryseobacterium; species Chryseobacterium gallinarum. The sequence continues at coordinate 615,262 of NZ_CP009928.1, forward strand.
CAGCTTCTGAACATAGTTTTCGAGGACATCCTCTACTTTTTCTTTGGTAGTATAGATTCCTTGTGAGAAAGCGAGATCATCAACAATAGATTTGATTTCCCTTCTCAGATAACCGTCGGTATCCAGGTTTCCAATAAGATATTCCGCAATCTTCAGGTCTTCATCATTGATATTGACAAGATGGATTTGTTCCATTAAATAATCATATAACGACTGCCCTTCTGTTAAAAGGCTTTCATTATCAAATTCCTCATCGTCCGGAGAATAGTTGCTGGATGCAGTTTTATAGCTTGGTTCATCGTCATAGAGATACTCATTGACGTCAAAATCTGTTTCGATGCTTTCTGTACCCTCATCCTGATAAGCGTCTTCCAGAGAAGAAAAATCATCTTCTTTAGAATCCTCCTTTACAATTTCCAAAGCAGGGTTTTCTTCTAACTCTCTCTCCAACTCCTCTTCAAATTCAAGAGTATGAAGCTGGATAAGCTTCATCAACTGGATCTGCTGAGGGGCCAGCTTTTGTCCTAATTTGAGTTGTAAGTGTTGTTTAAGCATATTCGTATTTGCGTTTTAACATAACATATTCTACGAATTTAATAAATTTATTTGATAAAAAGTATATTTAGCATGATTTTTGCATTATACATCTCAACATAATAAACTATTAAAGAATAAAAAAAGCCTTAATTTCTCATTAAGGCTTTTTTTATTGTTCTAGAATTCAGCGCTTTTCGGCGTTCTTGGGAAAGGAATTACATCTCTGATATTAGTCATTCCCGTTACAAAAAGAACAAGTCTTTCTAATCCTAATCCAAAGCCTGCATGAGGTACAGAACCGAATTTTCTGGTATCAAGATACCACCAAAGCTCATGCTCATCTACGTGCATATCTGCCATTTTCTGTTTCAATACATCTAATCTGGCCTCTCTTTCAGATCCTCCGATAATCTCACCGATACCCGGGAATAAAACATCCATTGCGGCAACGGTTTTGTTGTCATCATTCAGTTTCATATAAAAAGCCTTGATCTCCTTCGGATAGTCAAATAATACTACCGGGCTTTCAAAGTGCTTTTCAACCAGATATCTTTCATGCTCAGACTGAAGATCTGCTCCCCAGGCCTCCACCGGATAAGCGAATTTTCCTTTTTTATTTTCTTTTGAATTTAATAAAATCTCAATGGCTTCTGTATAACTTACACGCTTGAAACGCTTAGCTACAACATTCTGAAGCTTTTCAATAAGACCTTCTTTTGCTCTTTCTTTTTCAGGCTTTGTTTTCTGCTCTTCAGCAAAACGTTTATCCAGGAACTCAAGGTCGTCTTTACAATTATCCAATACATACTGGATCACATATTTTAAGAAATCTTCGGCAAGGTCGATGTTATCTTCCAGGTTATTGAAGGCAACCTCCGGTTCAATCATCCAGAACTCGGCAAGATGTCTCGTTGTGTTTGAATTTTCAGCACGGAAGGTAGGTCCGAAAGTATAAATTCTTCCCAATCCCATGGCTGCTGTTTCTCCCTCAAGCTGACCTGAAACCGTAAGGTTGGTCTTTCTTCCAAAGAAATCCTGTGTAAAATCAATTCCGCCATCTTCCGTTCTTGGCATATTGTTCAGATCAAAATTGGTTACTCCAAACATTTCTCCAGCTCCTTCCGCATCAGCCCCCGTGATTACCGGCGTATTGATATAGAAAAACTGGTTTTGGTTAAAGAATGAATGAACGGCAAAACTAACAGCGTGGCGCACTCTGAAAACAGCACCGAATAAGTTGGTTCTGAATCTTAAGTGGGCCTGCTCACGAAGTTTTTCCAGGCTATGTTTTTTAGGCTGAAGAATGGTACTTTGAAGATCGTCGGTAAAGTTATCCCCTAAAATGATAATCTTTTTAGCAATAATCTCTACAGATTGACCTGCTCCCTGGCTTTCCACTACTTCACCTACTACTTTAAGGGAAGAAGCCGTACTGATTTTTTTGATAAGTTCTTCATCAAAATTTTCGAAATCAACAACTATCTGCAAATTATTAATCGTAGAACCATCATTAAGTGCAATAAAGCGATTAGCACGGAAGGTTCTTACCCATCCGTAAACTGTAATGTCATGATGTAATACTTTCTTGTAATCCTTCAGGATTTCTTTGATCGTTTGCTTTTTCATTGTTGATGATAAATTTTTTATATAAAAATTAATGTTGGCAAAGTTACAAAAAATCAGCGCAATTTGATGGTTGCACTATCTTTAAAATCATTTAAACAATCAGATTAAAGAAATTCATTATTCTCATCATATATGAAAATAAAAAATTAACTGAAAAAATTAACTTTGAAAAAGGTTATAAAGTGACCAAATTCATAATCTTCATAAAACACATGGTAGCCATGGTAAACAAAATCCGGACAGCTGCTCAATAGTAACAACGGAAGCCTTGGCTTTGATCAAAGAAAAAAGAAGGTGTTTTTTTAAAGATATATGACGAATAAAGAACTAAGTCAAAAGTTAACAGAGCAAGAAGACAATTATTCGTCTTTTTTAGATGGAACCAGGAATACGTCCATCAGGCCTTCCGGCAGCTGCATTTTAATGAATCGTTCTTCCCTGTTGACTTCCAGAATCCAGTCTTTGATCAATGGAATAACAATTTCCCTGCCTTCAAATCCCAGAATGAAATAATTTTGAGCAGTTTGATCGTTTACAGATCGGATAACACCACAGTCATTATTATTTTCATCAAGGATATTATACCCTATAATCTCGTGGTAGTAGAATTGTTTTCCTGAAAGTTTAGGCAATGTAGAGAGAGGTAGGTAAACGCTTTTACCTAAAACCTGGTCTACCATTGCTTCAGAGGAATTTTTGAATGCAATATTCAGAGCATCTAGTTTGCTCCATGATGATTTTTCAATAAAAAATGGAACCAATAATCCGTTGATTTCAACGAATATTGATTCCAGTTTATTGTAAAGCTCGGGTTGGTCGGTATCCAATTTAAGGATCACATTACCCGCAAGTCCATGTCTGCGTGTGATTTTACCTAAAAAATAGCAATCTTCTTTACGCATAACAAGGTTTTGTTCTTAAGCTTCAGTGTTTTCTTCAGTTTCAGCAGCAGGAGCTTCTCCTTCTGTAGCTTCAGTAACTTCTTCAGCAGGTGCATTTGCAGCTTCTTCAGCAGCTTTAGCATCAGCTTCAGCTTGTGCAGCTGCAGCAATTCTGGCTTCGTTTACTTTTGCTTCAGCTTCTAAAGCAGCTTTTTTAGCATCAGCCTGTGCTTTAGATAATCCTTCTACTTTACCTTGTACTTTAGCATCTTTAGCTTCTACCCAAGCATTGAATCTTTTTTCAGCTTCAGCTTCGTCAAAAGCTCCTTTAGCTACACCACCTTGTAAGTGTTTTTTGTAAAGGGCACCTTTGTAAGAAAGGATAGCTCTAGCAGTATCAGTAGGCTGAGCACCGTTGTTTAACCACTTCACAGCAGAATCAACGTTCAATTCGATAGTTGCCGGGTTAGTAATTGGGTTGTAAGTTCCTAGTTTTTCGATGAATCTACCATCTCTTCTAGCTCTTGAATCTGCAACCACGATGTGGAAAAAAGGTTTTCCTTTTTTACCGTGTCTTTGTAATCTGATTTTTACTGACATAATGTTTGAATTTTACGGGAACTCGTCCCAGTTAAATATTTAAGAGTGCAAAGATAATAAAAAAGTTTGAAGTAAAAAGCTTCAGGTAAAAAGTTTTATATATTCAAATTATTTTTCCCAGAAGCCGGGAACCTGCTTTCGCTACTCGCTTTTTTCTTTTGCAAAGAAAAAGAGCTCAGACAGGCCGCTCAATCAGGGCTATTAAACCAGATTTCCCATATAAAAAAGTCCCAGACATTTCTGATTTTCTTCTATCGTTAAAGAATCTTTCAGATGACTGACGATTCCCGGAGAGCTCCAGTAACATCCGATATTATTGGCTGTACAAGTAAGATACATATTCTGTACCGCCATGGAAGTTGCTGCAATTTCTTCCCATTCCGGAACCATTCCGCTAAAACTAACAACAATAGACACAACAACATTAGCCTTATTAATTTTAAAGCCTATATCGTTATATTTTTTTTCCAGAAAAAGTTGTTCGGGTTGAGTAGATTTATAGATGGCCTGCATTTCCAAAGCCAGCTGAGCTTTTTCTTCTCCTTTGAATATTTTAAAACGCCATGGTTTTGTACGTTTATGATTGGGAGCTAATGTGGCTGAGTGTAAAATTTCATCAATGACTTCCTGGGAAATTTCTGCGTCTGTATAATCTTTTGGAAAAATACTTCTTCGTTGCTCTATGATTTCTTTTAAAACGTCTGCTTTGTTCATAGATGCAAAATTACAAAAAAGCGGTATTGAAAAGTGAAAACCGGTAAGCAAAAACTGAAATTAACAGACCTTCTGCTCATCCTGCTGCATTATAGCTTTCTCACACCATATTATAACACCTCTACAATTTCCTGGTGAATATTATTTAAGGTGAAAGCAGCCCCTGGTTTCATGCCCATCATCTTTTTCGCCATAGGACTCTCCGGAGATATTGCATAGAATCTGTCACCTTCAAAGAAAAATTCTCCTAACGAAACTGAAATATAGAACCGGGCCTTATTGGTGATCACCAGGGAACCCAGCTGAACCCTGTCTGTAGCAGTGTTTAAAACTTTTGCCATGTTCCTTTTAAGGTCATTCAGTGCACCCAGTTGCCGCTGCATCTGATAAATTTCCTCCTGCATTTCTTCTCTCATGCTATCATATTTCGGAGTCTTTTTAATATCACGGCTCGCTTCCAGAGTGAATTCAATAAAATTTTTAAGTTTTTCAATTTTTCCAGCGATCGTCATTTTTACAAAATTCCTGATATCGCTTTTTTCAAATACAATCTTCTCCATACATCGATTCTTTATATAAAGATAATATTTTTTGAAATAATATCTATAATTTTTACTTTTTATAAAACAATCAATTTTTATGCAAAAACAAAAGAATATCCGTATTTGTCCATAAAAAAAAGCCTTGCAAAATAACAAGGCTTCTATTTTTATTTTTCTGTCAGTTTCTTAAGTTCTTCTAATCCCTGGCCAAACATTTTATCCATATTACTGTCCATCATCGGCTTCATCGGTTTCATCATGGTGGTTAATTCATTATCAATCATCCAGGTCACTTTTGTTCCGTTCCCGTCCGGGGTTAATACAATATTGCTTTTCGCCTTTCCGTCAAAAGGTTTGATAAAGTGAAGCTGTGTACCCAATTTTTCATTGGGCACAATTTCGGTAACAGATTGCTCTCCCTCACTACCCTCTCCTTTCCAATGGTAAGAATCACCTACTTTATCTCCTTCTCCCGAATAAGTAACAGAAAAGTTTTTGATCTCCTTCGAAAATGGGTCCCAGCTATTGTATGCCTTTAAAGAACCTACATGCTGCCATACTTTTTCTTTTGGAGCATTAATGACAACAGATTTCTCATAATGATAATCTTTGCTGAAGAATAGTATGGCAATTACAGCGTATACTACAACCAGCAGGATAATGATACCGATAATTTTCAAGAATGTTTTCATAGTTTATCTATTTAAAATTATTACTCGTAATGACGATGTCTCCAATCTGTTTCCAAAATTAAATATTCACTCTGCATACTCTCTTTCCATATGACAAGATTAATTAAAGGTAAGGCATTTTTGTCACATCAGGATATTCAGGCATTATTTTTGAGCTTTGCAGTTCTGATTCACGATGAATCCTTACATTTACTCTAAATAAAATTTGAAAAAAATGAATATTTTAATTGAAAAATTTAATACTCCATACCACGCAGCTCCTTTTACCCATATTAAAAACGAAGATTATCTTCCTGCTTTCAAGGAATTAATTCAACAATCAGAAGAAGAAATCAATGCTATTGTTAATAATCCGGAAGCCCCTACTTTTCAAAACGTCATTGAAGCATTAGCCTATTCGGGTGAGCAGCTGGACGTGGTTTCCAACATTTTTTTCAATTTAAATTCGGCTGAAACCAGCGATGAAATTCAGCAGATTGCACAGGAGGTTTCTCCTATCCTGACAGAGCACTCCTCAAAAATTTCCCAGAACGAAGCCCTTTTCAACAAAATCAAAAAAGTATATGATGAAAGGGAGAAATATAACCTTAATGAGGAGCAAAAAATGCTTCTGGATGAAACGTATAAAGGTTTTGTGAGAAGCGGGGCATTATTGAATGAAGAAGACAAGGAAAAATTAAAGAAAATCAACATGGATCTTTCTTTAAAATCTTTACAATTCGGACAGAATGTGCTGGCTTCAACCAATGCTTATTTCAAACATATCACCCGTAAGGAAGATCTGGCAGGGATTCCGGAAGCGATTATTGATCAGTACGCTGAAGAAGCCAAAGAAAGAAACTTAGATGGATGGGTTATTACCCTGCAATATCCGAGCTACCTCCCTTTCATGACCTATGCTGAAAACCGTGAATTAAGGAAAGAACTGGCATTAGCCAATGGTAAAAAATCTTTTGATGGCGGAGAATATGACAACCAAAGCCTCATCAAAGAACTTCTTGATTTAAAACAGCAAAAAGCAGAGCTGTTAGGATATACCAATTATGCAGATTTCGTTCTTGAAGAAAGAATGGCAAAATCCCCGGCAAAAGTTTTTGATTTTTTAAATGAGCTTTTAACCAAAGCAAAGCCATATGCTGATAAAGAAATTGAAGAATTAAAATCTTTAGCCAAAGCTGACGGAATTGAAGACATGCAAAGCTATGACCATGCCTACTATGCTGAAAAGCTCCGTAAACAGAAATTTGACCTTAACGATGAGGAACTGAAACCTTATTTCCCGCTAAACCAGGTTCAGGATGCCGTTTTTGGACTGGCAGGGAAACTGTTCGGACTGACTTTTGAAGAAAGAACAGATATTCCTAAATACCACGAGGATGTAAAAGTCTATGAAGTGAAAGAAAACGGAACTTACAAATCGCTCCTGTATGTTGATTATTTTCCCAGAAAAGGAAAGAGAGCCGGCGCATGGATGACCAGCTATAAAAATCAGTACAAACAGAACGGTGAAAATTCACGTCCGCATATTTCTATTGTTTGCAACTTCAGCAAACCGACAAAAGATACTCCAAGCTTGCTGACTTTCCAGGAAGTTACCACATTGTTCCATGAGTTCGGGCATGCACTTCACGGAATGATGGCAGATACTCAATATCCAACCCTTTCCGGAACTTCTGTGAAATGGGATTTCGTGGAACTTCCTTCCCAGTTCCTGGAAAACTTCTGCTACGAACCTGAATTCTTAAAAACATTTGCAAAACATTATAAGACGGGAGAAGTTCTTCCCGACGAAAAAATTGAAAAAATCGAACAGTCTAAGAATTTCATGGAAGGATATCAGACCTTAAGACAGTTGGGTTTTGGCCTTCTGGATATGAACTACCATACGAAAGTAGCAGAATTAGAAAATGAGAGTATAAAAGAGTTCGAGGATAAGTACACCAAAGCCACCACCCTTTATCCCATCAACCCTGAAACTGCCATGAGCCCGAGTTTCTCCCATATTTTCCAGGGCGGATATTCTGCAGGATATTATTCCTATAAATGGGCTGAGGTTTTAGATGCTGATGCATTCCAGTATTTTAAAGAAAATGGCATTTTTAATCCTGAGATTGCTGCAAAATATAAAGTACTGCTTTCTTCAGGAGGAACCAAAGATCCTATGGAACTCTATAAAAACTTCAGAGGAAGTGAACCGAAAGTGGAAAGCTTATTGAAAAGAGCCTTTGGGTAAAATACTTTCTGTAATGATTATACAAGAACTTAATACATTGGAAGCAGTTTTTAACGAGTCGTTAAAAACTGCTCTTCACAATATTCCTTCCGAAAATATTGATACTATTTTAGATAACAGGGATGATGCCGGATTTTCAGACTTGTGGATGAAAGCTTATCAAGCTGTTGAAGGCCGGATAATGGACCTTAAAACTGAAGATAAGATCAGTGAGATCCGAAAGGAAATATTTGTGTTAACTTTCAAAATAACAGGTTCATCAGATTTGCCGGCTTATATTTCTGATGACATAGGGCTAATATGTGCCTATTATGTTCATCATATGGACAACAGCTGGGTCACCGATTTGTTGTTCACTTACCTTAATGGCCAGATTCCGCAAGGAGAGCTGATGAAAACCGACAAGACAATGAAAGACCTGATCAGGCAATTCAGATATCACTGAAAATCAGTATATTTATATTTTAAAATAATAAAGTATGTTACTAGCCATTTTACTTCCGTTCTTGTCTTTTATGGTTCGTGGAAAAATCATCACAGGAATTATTTGCCTGATTTTACAGATCACATTGATCGGGTGGCTTCCGGCTGCTATCTGGGCTGTCTTATCCCTGAATAATGCAAGAGCAGACAAAAGAACTAACAGGTTAATTAAAGCGATGCAGGAAAATCAAAAGTAAATATGCTTACTCCTGATACGATAATCTTTAATTTTTAAAGAGTTTATCTGCTAATTAAAAACAACAGATTTACTGTATTATGAAAGAAAATAAATACGACGATCCTTCTTTTTTTGATCAATATGAAAAAATGCTCCGGTCACAGCTGGGTCTGGAAGGTGCCGGAGAATGGCATACTTTGAGAACTATGCTGCCGGATTTTAAAGGAAAGAAAGTTCTTGATCTCGGCTGCGGCTTTGGTTGGCATTGCCGCTATGCCATAGAAAATGGAGCTACATCTGTTATCGGAATTGATCTGTCAGAAAAAATGCTGGCCAAAGCAAAAGATATCAATCAGCTTGAAGGTATTCAATATGAAAGAATGGCCCTGGAGGATGTTACTTATCCAAGCAATAGCTTTGACCTGGTTTTGAGTTCACTAACGTTTCATTATATAGAGTCCTTTGAAACGATTGCAGGAAATATTTATCAATGGCTGACTGCCGGAGGACATCTTGTGTTTTCAGTAGAGCATCCCGTGTTTACAGCTGAAGGCGGGCAGGACTGGGTTTATGACAAAGACGGACAGAAAACATGCTGGCCCGTTGACCGCTATTTTCTTGAAGGGAAAAGAAACACCACATTCCTGGGTGAAAATGTAATCAAATACCACAGAACGCTGACTTCTTATTTAAATACCTTACTAAAACATGGCTTCAAAATCAAAAAAATTGTCGAACCTCAACCAGGTCCGGAAATGCTGAAGGAAATTCCTGAGATGAAAGAAGAACTCCGACGCCCGATGATGTTAATTATCTCTGCCGAAAAATAACTTTTATTGAAATACAGATGTACTTCCCCTATACTATAGTGACAAGGGGCCCATTATAAAAATTTTCAACATCAAACTTCTTTATTTCAGCAACGTACGGATGGTCTGCAAATGATTATTGGTAAGGTTTATCTGAGGGTATCTGCTTTAATAGTAAATCCGTAATATTTTAATAATAAATATTCTTCGTTATTATTAACAATACAAACTACTATATTGTATAACATAGTAATTAAAATAAATTATATCTTTGCATAACAAAGTACAAATATGATTTTAAAAAAACTGACCACCGCCCTTATTGTACTTCCATTTTTTATAAATACAATGGATGCACAGCAACTTGCCAAAAGCTATGAAAAGAAAATAGACAGCCTGATCCGGACTGAATTTGGAAATAAAAATGAACCTGGAGGTGTTTTTATGATTACCAGAAAAGGCAAAAGTATTTACAAAAAGACCTTTGGAAAAGCAAATCTGGAACTTGATACTGATATGACCCCGGACCAGGTTTTTCAGATAGGTTCCATGACCAAACAGTTTACAGCTGTGGCTATTTTAATGCTGGAACAACAGGGGAAACTGAATGTGAATGATCCTGTTTCAAAATATAGTAAAGATTATCCCAATGGTGACAAAATTACGATTCATCATTTGCTTACCCATACTTCAGGAATAAAGGATTTTACCAAAATGAAAGCACTTTCTTCCATTGCTCAAAAAGAAATGAAACCTGAAGCGATGGTAGATTTTTTCAAAAATGAGCCTGTTGATTTTGCTCCGGGTGAAAAGTTTGATTACAACAATTCGGGATACGTGTTGCTCGGTTATATTATAGAGCTCGTTTCCGGGGATACCTATGAGAATTTCATTCAAAAAAATATTTTTGACAAGGCAGGAATGACTCATTCATATTATGCTTCTGACAGAAAGGTTATTCCTAAAAGAGCCTATGGTTACCATAAAAAAGAACAGGGATTTGTCAACAGGACAGTTATCAGTTTCAGTATTCCTTATGCTTCCGGCTCATTGATGTCTACAGTGGATGATCTTTGGAAATGGCAACAGGCTTTAAATCAGAATCTCCTGCTCAATCCTGTGGAAACCCAAAAAGCCTTTCAGAAATATAGACTGAACAACGGTGAAGAGTTTACCTATGGATACGGATGGCATCTGAAAGAAATGGATGGAGCTCCGGACCGTGAACATGGCGGAAGTGTTTTCGGATTCAAAAGTATGGGCGTTTATATTCCCGGAGAAGATATTTACGTTATAGGCCTCAGTAACTGTGATTGCCACTCTCCTACTGAAATCACCAGAAATATTGCCAGAATAACGCTGAATGAATTGAAAATCCAGTAAAAAGCCTTAAGAAATAACTGTTTTTTATCCCAAACACAGCGCTTATTTCAGGTTTTTTCTTTTAGGCAATACATTATCCGGAACTCTGAGAACGGCAACGATTACAAAAAGCAGGCAGAGCACATTAATTAATACAGCAATGGAAAAGGCATGATGATAATTTCCGGTTAAAGGCTGATCTCCGAGAGAATAATAAAAGAGGCCTCCTACGGCTACAATACCAATGATGGCTGCAATCTGCTGGAAGGTATTGTAAACGCCTGATGCATTTCCTGTCAGTTTTTCAGACATCCCGGATAACGCAATATTGGCGAGTGAAGGAATAACAGTACCTATTCCCAATCCATGTAAGAATAAAAGCAGGCAAAACATATAGAAGCCGGTTGATACCCTGAAAAGAAACATCTGAAGAACAAGAACAGCAATAATGACTATAAGCCCTGCTATCAGAGCATTTTTCCCATATTTTAAAATCAGCTGTACTGAAAATACTGATGCCAGTATAAATCCCAGCCCCTGAAAAACAATTATCTCACCAGCCATTAACGGACTGATCTTTAATCCATCCTGAAAAAATACGGACAGAATATAAAAATAAGAATCCAGCATAATGAAAAAGAAAGAAACAGCGATGATGCCCAGATTGAAATTTTTAAGACTGAAGAGTTCAAAATCAATCAGATAGGATCTGTCTTTTTTCATCTTATTTTTTTGTTCTTTCACAAAGTATATTAATATTCCCGCTGAAACAGTCATCATTATTCCATTTTGAAGATCCATTCCCTTCTCCTCAGAAGCTGTCAACGCATACGTTATAAGGAAAAGTCCTGCTGAAAGTACAAGAACACCCCAAATATCAAAGGACTTTTTGTTCCTCACCTTGGATTCTTCCAACTGCCTGAAACTGCAGAAAACGGCAATCAGACAAATAGGAATATTGATCAGGAAAATAAGTCTCCATGGTTCTTCCCATCCTTTTAGTGAAGAAAAATATCCACCCAGAAATTGTCCCAGGATCGTTCCAATCCCAATCGTAATTCCATACCAGCCCATGGCTTTTGTTCTCTCTTCATGATCCGGAAATAAAACCTGGATGATCGACAAAACCTGCGGTGCCATTATTGCAGCACTGATTCCCTGTACAAATCTTGAAACAACAAGCAGAACAGCTCCGGATGAAAGTCCGCATGCTAACGAGCTAAGCATAAAAAAAAGCATTCCGGTGATAAATATTTTTTTGCGCCCGTACACATCCCCCAATCTTCCGCCGGTGATCAGAAAAGAAGCAAAACCAATCAGGTAAGAGGTAATCATCATCTGCATTTCTCCGTTGGAAGCGTGAAGGTCCCTCTGAATGGAGGGAATGGAAACATTAAGGATAAAGATATCCATTATCGTAAGCAACTGGCCGGACAGCACCACGAACATTTTCAGTAATTTAGAATTCATTTCTATATAGATATATCTATTTTCTTATTTTTAAAAAAATTAGGGTAATAAACCCTGAATTATTTTTTTGATCTGATCAAAAGAGTCATTTTTCCTGGTTATAGTGGAAGTCACTACTGCGCCTTCCATTAACAGGAATATATTTTCAGTAATCAAAGCCGGATCAAAATTTTCTTTTAATTCTCCATATTCTTTCACGAGAGTAAAGATCAGTTCTTTTTGTTTTTCTTTATGCTTTTTTACAAAACCAGCAATAGCAGGATTACTTTCTCCTAATTCAGAAATAATTTTAATAAAGTGACATCCTGAAAAGTCAGAAGACCGCTGAAGTTTTTTCCTGTATTCTATAAGACTGAAAATTTTTTCCCTTGGATCGGAGCTATTGACAATATTGTTCTCAAATCCTTCAAACCAATGCTGTTCTTCCCTGATAAGATAAGCCTGAAGCAAATCGTTTTTAGAAGGGAAATGATTGTACAATGACCCGATCGCAATATCTGCTTCAGCGATGATCTGATTGATTCCTGTGGAATTATATCCTTGTTTGTAAAATAATTCAGAGGCTACCCTTAGAATTCTCTCTTTTGCCTTTTCTTTTTTCATGACCGAAAATTTTAACAAAGGTATATAAAAAATAGATAGATCTATATATTTTTATCTTTTAAATTATAATCCGTTTAATTTTCTTAGAATAAGCTTTTTTAAGCATGTCAATCAAACCATTTGATCAATAGCCGGCAATCAAGTACAATTCAGTGCATAATACTTTAAAAGTAAGTCTGTACATATTTTTGTATCTTTAATTACGATTCATAAAAAAATATTCTGTAAAAAGCTATGCCAGAAGAACTTTATTTCATCAAAACAAATCCTACTGTTGCCAAAATTAATTTGTACAATAAATTGTGTCGTGAAGAAGAAAATATTCTGAAGTTTTTACAAACGGATCGAAATACGAATCTTGAAATTATTAAGGATAAGGTAAAAGATTCGGTGGAAGAGCTGACCAAAGAAGAGCTCCTACATATTTTTTCCTGGTTCAGCACTCTTTACCCATCGGATCGTGAAGAAATCAAAACACAGCTTTTTATCAATGGAATTGATCTTTTTTATGAGATTCCTTCAACGATACATGTAAACAGCTTTCTGGAGATTCTTTCAGATTATGAAAAAAATATGCACCAAGCCCTGGGATTTATTGTAAATGCTCAACATTTCAATCAATTTCTGATCTATGGCATATTTCTTACAGAAATGGTTAATAAGCAACGGGGTGAAAATATTCTTTCAAGCTACCTTAAAACGGATTATGAATCTTTATACCGATTAGCTGAAAACCAGCTCAGCACCAAAAATATCGTGGAAAAGACCAGCCCTGAGCTTCAGCTTTATTTCACCGATTTGTATGATCTTACAAAATTTTATAAAGGCTCTATTATCCGGTTGGAAAACCAATAGGAGAACCGTAAGGCTTTTATCAGCTTGTGTTGCTTCCGCTTGTTTAACATTTTCGGGGAAACAAGTTCATCTATCATAAAAAATTTTAAAACTGTCTTGTATAAAACCAAGTATGAACCGAAGATCGTTACTCATTTAAATGTGGTTTTGACTTCATTCTTTTTTGATAATAAGCCATTCCCCCAGCAAAATAGGCCAATACATCCAAAACATCTCCTGTAAAAACATCTGATAACAGGGGACATAATATTTCAAACAAAAAAGAAAGATAAACACAAGAAGTCAGTACAAACTTCAGATCAGGTTTCCACTGGTATCCCATGGTGTTATTCATGAGGTATTCTATCAGGTAACAATACATGGGGACCGAAATAAGATCTGTACAATGATCATTGATAACCGGAATATAGACGCCATATTTTCTCAGCAGCAGAACAGCAATCCAAATTGCCAGACCCAGTAAAAACCAATATGAGATTCCTTTTTTCATTACATATGCAGCACTGCCATGATAAAGCCTATGATTACCTGCAGGATTTTTGCCATCATGTCCTGCGTTGTATTTTCATTTTCCCTTTCGTTTTTTTCTGCAGACTCATAGTCAAATTTTCTTTTCACTTCCATTCTGATTAGATTTTCTGATACAAATATAAATAAATTAGAACAATTGTTCTAATTTTAGGAATGGTATTTAAAAGTCTCTTATATTTGGAACATGAAAACCAAGGAAAAGATTCTGTCTAAGGCATTGGAACTATTTAATGAAAGAGGCTACAATACCACTACCACACGCCATATTGCGGCTGAACTTAATATAAGTGCAGGAAACCTGCATTATCATTTTAAACATTCTGAGGATATTATTAAAATTCTCTTTTCAGCCCTTACCCTTAAAATGAATGACCAGATGAAAAAGATGAAAGAAACCGGGCATAAAACTTTGGACAATCTTTACCAGTTTACTTTTTCCACTTTTGAGATCTTCTATGCTTACCGGTTCATTTTCATGAATTTTGTGGATATTTTAAAGAAGATCCCCGAGATCGAAAGTCATTATGAGGCTATTAATGCAAGCAGAAAAGAGGAATTTCAGGAGATTTTCTCAAGCTTTCAAAAAAACAATATTATGAGAGATGATATTCCGGATTTCATTATGGACAGTCTGACGGCGCAGGTGTTTTTGATAGCAGATAATTGGATCACCCATAACAGATTGATTTCCAAACTCACAGAAAAAGAAGCTATACAGCATTATACCTTACTGCAGATGAATCTTTTCTACCCCCTGCTCACTACTGAACAGCAGGACATTTACCGACAGAAATACATTCAATAACACATGAGCACCAGAACAGGAACATATCTGCGGGAAGTCCGGCAGTTTCTTATTTCACCATCAGTAAATAGTAAACGTTAATCTAAAATATAGCTTATGCAGGATCTGCCTTCAGAATATCATGAATGTAAAATCACTGTTCCTGAAGAGTTTGAAAATATCTTCACTCATTTTTATTTTGCTGAAAATATTTCCCCGAATCCGGTGACCAAAACGCTGCTTCCTACCTACCAGACTATTTTATTGTTCTGTTTTGGAGAAAAAGCAATGATGACTACCCGTGAAAACATTAACCTGCATGTTGATCAATGCATGGTTTTCGGACCGGTAAGGCAAGCTTTTGACTATACGCTTCCTTCGAAAACCTCAATTCTGGTTGCCAACTTTAAACAGGATGCATTTTTCAGGTTTTTTGGGAAATTTCCTCCTGAAAACAAATCTGCGGTACATCCGGATCAATTGCTGAAAGAAAATTGCTTTACAGATTTATGGCATCAACTGGCGGACATTTCCTCTCCCCAGGACCGGGTGCATCATATCTTAGACTTCTGCAGACCTTATCTGCAGGCACAAGACCCAACAGGGCTCCTTCTGAGCCATTTCGGAAATAACCAGCTGAATCCTATTAAGGTAATTGCTGAGCAAACCCAACAGACTGAAAGAAATATTCAACGAAAGCAGAAAGAGCAATTTGGGTATTCTGTGAAAGAGATCAATCGTTATTACCGTTTTTTAAAAGCTATAAAGATCATAGAAGAAGAAACCGGGAAGCAAAATAAAATCCAATGGTTTTATATTATTGAACAATGCGGCTATTACGATCAAAGCCAGCTCATTCATGATTTCAAACACTTCTTACATATTTCCCCCGCCCAATACCTGAAGTTCCAGCAGGCAATCTGCAATCCGGGAATTGAATAACAGCTTTTCGTTTTCTTACAATTTTTAAACAACCTGCTGTTCTACATTTGTTCTGTTAATTTTAAAAACAGCACAATGAAACATTTAATAATTTATGCTCACCCTAATGAAAGCAGCTTAAATCACCATCTTTTACATCATGTCATCAAAGTCCTTGAATCTGAAAAGCATGAGATTATAGTCCGGGATTTATATCAGATTCTTTTTGATCCGGTACTATCTCTGGCAGACATGCAGGGCCAATATGCAGGAAAAGTAACGGAAGACGTTGGTATTGAACAGGCTCATATTGCATGGGCTGATTATGTTACCTTTATTTATCCCATCTGGTGGACCGGGATGCCTGCCATGATGAAAGGATATATTGACCGGGTTTTCAGCTATGGGTTTGCCTACCGGTATGATCAGGGGATACAAAAAGGTCTTTTAAAAGGAAAAAAAGCAGTTATTATCAATACCCACGGGAAATCCCGGGAAGAGTATGAATCCTCCGGAATGGATAAAGCTCTGTCATTAACTTCTGACAAAGGAATCTTCCTATATTCGGGTTTTGAAATTATACAACATTTCTTTTTTGACAAGGCCGATAGAGCAACTTCTGAAAACCTGGAAATATGGAAAGCGCAAATTCAGAATACCTATGATCAATCCGTTATGAACAAAGTAAGTGGAACCATTTTTAAAAAAGAAATAGTATGATACCTTCTTCAGGGATTATTTTATTATTTAAGGATTATATGGCATGGTATTCGCTTTAAAATCGTAAGTAAAATTGTTTTGAACCTTTATTTTAAACCATTAAGATTCATAAAAGGTTAAATTGATTAAGTCAAATCACCGGATATGTTCAAATTAATATCTTAATGGTTTAAATATTGGATCTCCCCGAAAAAACTTTTTATATTTGCAACTGCAATGAAACATCTCAACAGCATATTGCGTCTTCCATTCTTCAGTGAATATTATACTCCGGGCTATCGTTCGGGAAGACTTTCTATATCTGTAATCCATTAAAATCATCTAACATTATATATAGAGCCCGAACAGTACATGTCCGGGCTTTTTCATTTTAAAATTATTCATCATGATCCATACATTACAAGAAAATGTTGCTATCATCCTGCCGGAAAACGGGCTGGAAGAAAAATTAGCACAGGCCCAAAAAGAAAACAGAAAATTATCCATCAAACTAGGTTTTGATCCTACTGCACCTGATCTTCATCTGGGTCATGCCGTGGTTCTCAAAAAGCTGAAACAGTTTCAGGACCTTGGCCATACAATCATTATTGTCGTAGGAAGCTTTACTGCAAGAATCGGTGATCCTACCGGAAAAAATAAAGCAAGAAAACCTTTAAGTGCAGAGGAAGTACATCATAATGCACAGACTTATATCAATCAGCTTTCCAGGGTGCTTGATATTGAAAGAACAGAAATTGTATTCAATTCCGATTGGCTGGATGCCCTTGACTTTTCAGAAGTTATTCAGCTGCTTTCAAAAGTGACCGTCGCCCAGCTGATGCATCGTAATGATTTTAATAAAAGATTTACAGAAAATACACCTATTGCCATGCATGAACTGGTATACCCGATTCTCCAGGGGTTCGATTCTGTGAAAATTGAATGCGATATTGAAATGGGAGGTACAGACCAGCTGTTCAACTGTACGATAGGCAGGCAGCTGCAGGAAATCTATGAACGGCCTGCCCAGATCGTGATGTGTATGCCTTTGTTGAAAGGTCTTGACGGAAAAGAAAAAATGAGCAAATCTTTGAACAACATCATCGGGCTTACTGATGAGCCTAATGAAATGTTTGGTAAAACAATGTCTATTCCGGATGCTCTGATTGAGGAGTTTATAGATCTTACTACAAACTTTTCTGCTGAAGAGAAAAACAGTTTAAAATCTAAAATAGAGAATGGGGAAAATCCGATGAACATCAAAAAACTGATTGCCAAAAATATCATCAGCCAATACCATGATGATGAATCGGCTGAAAGTGCAGAACTGTTCTTCAATAATCAGTTTCAGAATAAAAATTTTGATGAGAAAAGTTTTGAACCTGTTTCAATCAGTACACTGAAACATGCTCAACATACAATGACTGTTCTTGAACTTTGCCATCAACTGAAGAATGACCTCAGCAAATCAGCTGTCAGAAGACTCATCCAAAGCGGAGGAGTTCAGATCAATTCGGTGAAAGTCTCAGACCCCGACCAGAAAATTGAACTTTTAAAAGGGATTAAAATAAAACTTGGCAGAAGAAACTTCTTTCAGCTGGTATAAAAGGATATGAAACCGGAAGAATACTATTGAGTACTTCCGGTTTTTATTTAAGCTTTCTTTATATGCTTTAGTCCAATTAAATCTATATATTCGTCCCTGTAAACTTAAAATAATGGCGAAAAATGAAATCCCTAAGCAGATCAACGAAGAGCTATTGGAAGATCCTATGAATATGGAACTGAGCGAGCAGACAATGATCCGGCCCCATCCTGAGTCTGTGGAAAACACTGTATTCCCTCACCAAACAACGACCAATAACCATGGAGATACTGCGTGGTGGCAATGCAATGAAGCGGGAAAAGAGCAGGTTCAGATCAGGCTCAGGGATAAAAAAATCCTTACCTGGAAACCTCCCGTAAGTACGCTGGAGCAGCCAACTTTCCGGGGCTGTCTTTTATACTTTTATGAAAATTATCTGATTATAAAATACAAGGATAAGCATTATCAAAGGTTGTTTATTTTTAATATCCACACGTTGCGGAACGAAGAGATCTTGATCGATGCCCTTACCATACGGGTAAAAATAATAGGGAATGAATTATTTCTGGCAGGCTTTTACAGTGATGAAGAGTTGATAAAAATTACAATGCATCCGGATCATATTGAAAGAGAAAATATTGATGAAACTTATCTTCAGCAAAGAAATATTACATTTGATTAAGAAAAACCATAGAAAGTAAAGAAATTTCCAATATATATCAAACTAATTCATGGGAAGACATACTTCAATTTATATGTTCAATAAAGAAAAAGCAGCGGCTAATCTTTATGAGGATCTTCAGCACAGAACTTATCACGCCGGAACATTTAAAAAGTTTATTGAAGACCGAAATAAGGAATTCAATACCTATAATATGAGCTTCAGCAGTATTCTGGAAATCATCAAAACCGATGCTAACCTTCTTACACCTGATGATTTGTTTGAAATCACTCTATTTTTGAGCAATCATATCTATAACCTTTCTAAACAGGAAGACTGGAATACCTCAATGAAACAGATTGAAAGCTTATACAATCATTATGGAATTATTGAACTTTTTAAACTTCCCACTAAAACAGTATGTACTGCTTATATGTTTCAATATGGAAATTATACTGAGTATTTTCCTCTTGATGAAATAAAGGGAGATGATGGTGGTGCTAATATACTTTCCGAAGATTTTCTACGGTTCAATGATTATGTCATTCTCGTTATGAAAAGGATCATTGAAAGTAAGCTTAATGACAATGATGATCAACTGACTGATGAAGAAGAAAAAATTATTGAGGCCATTAAAATTGAAAATAAAGACAATTCTCACCTCTTTGAAGTCGTTGAAAATGAATTAAACTTCCTTATCGATATGGCCTCTAATGATAATGATGGGCCTTATTCACAAACCATTTACTATGCTAATGTTTTTCTAAGCAAAGCCATAGAAATGAAGTTAAAGATTGATATTGAAAAAAATTCCAGAATTGTCATTGTAGATTCTTATTGATTTTTCTTCTCAACAGGGAAAGTATGGCCTGAAATTCGAATTCAAAAAAACTATGAAAGCACCCGTTACCTATCAAAAAGCTACAGAAAAAGACATCGATTACCTTCTTGACCTCAGGATAAAAACCATGGTTCCGCATTATGCCGAATCCAATCTTCCTACAGACCGGGAAACAGCTCTCCAAAGGATTCTTTATCAGTTTGACAAGGCGAGTATTATCTTTCTGGACAACCGTCCCATTGGCCTTCTGAAAGTGAACAGGGCCGATACCAATATCGATATTCTGCAACTCCAGATAGATCCCGGTCAACAGGGTAAAGGACTGGGAAGAAATATTTTAATCCAAATCCTCCGTGAAGCATCTGAAACCGGAAGAATAGTAACCTTAAGTGTTTTAAAGACTAATAAAGCCCAAAATTTATATACCAGACTGGGATTCAGGATAGTGGGAGAAGATGAACATTCCTACTTTATGGAATTTTCAGGTTTATAAATGATTAAATAAATAGTAAAGGGATTAAAAAGGTGCAACCGGCTTACATTAATTTGAGTATGTGTAGTGCTGTTTCAGAATATCAATGAAATTATCTGTAGAATGAGGTTCGCCTAGTGCGCGGAATTTCCAGTCCCCGTTGTGACGGTATGCTTCTGCAAAAACCAAGGCACACATTCCGTTCATGCCGGCACCACCTGAAAGGCTGTATTTTGTAATTTCTTTTCCCCGGGCATCTACAGCACGGATAAATGCATTTTCAATCATTCCAAAATGCTGGTTATTCCTTCTCCCCTGATAAATGGTCACCAGAAACACTATTCTCTGGTAGCTTTGATCCAGCTGGTCCAATTTAACAATAATTTGTTCATCATCTCCCTCTCCGGCACCGGTTCTGTTATCTCCTGTTAGCCATATATTTCCGCTTGGGTGCTGCATCGAATTGAAGAAAACAATGTCCCCCTGATACAGTCCTACTTGCCTTCCATCGCTGGTTTGTACTGTTTTTCCCAGATTGGCTACTTTTCCATTGCCATCCAAAAGAAATGCTACTGCATCCAGATCATATTCGGCTTCTTTACTGAATAATTTTCCAAAGAATCCTCCTCCTTGCTTTCTTACATCCCATCCCAAACCGATTGTTACTTTGGAAAGATCATAAACACTTTCTCCACGATCGTTTTTTCTTAAATCTATCGTCTGTCCTTTCTGTAAATTAATTGCCATAATTATCGTTTTGTGAATGGTTATTTAATGATCTGTCCTTTATAATATTTTTCAAGGAAAAAACCCAGGTCTGCCCTGTATCCTATTCCCGAAGCTTCAAACTTCCAGTTTCCGTTTCTTTTGTACAATCTTCCAAACTCTACTCCTGTTTCAATAGAAAAGTCTTCATCCAATTCATATTTTGCAATTTCCTGGTTGGTCTGGTTATCCACTACTCTGATGTATGAATTTCTTACCTGTCCGAAATTCTGTCGTCTTCTTTCAAAATCTTCTATAGTGACTACAAAAAGGATTTCCTGTACTCTTGGATCTACTTTATCCAGGTCTACAATAATGGCTTCATCATCATCACCGTCACTATTTTTTCCGTTAGGGTCATCTCCTGTATGGATAAGTGCACCATCCGGAGAGTTCAGGTTATTATAAAAAACAAAATATTCTTCACCCACTAATTTCCTGTCGGAACCGATCATAATAGCAGAAGCATCCAGGTCAAAATCATAGCCCGTTCCTTCATTAGGATCCCAGCCAAGCCCTATCGTCATTTTAGTCAACCCTATTTCAATCTTTTGTCCTTTCTGTAAATTAATTGCCATATTGTTTATGCTATAAATTATTTTTTGCCTTAAGATAAATCCGATTTATGAATTAACCAAATCATTTATTAAAAATATCATCAATACTATATTTCCCGGGAATTAAAAAATTGCAATAAAAAAGTCCGGTCACAAAACCGGACTTAAAAAATATAATGTATTGCTTCAGTAATTAAAAATCTTTATCTGCAACAGCGGCATTACGTGCCTTTGCCAGCATAGGGATAGAAATAAGTCCCATTACCAGCATGATTACAATCTGAAGCGGTAAAGAAATAAATGAATAGGTAAGTCCCATTTCTCCCCCCAGATCAGCGCTTTTACCCACCGAGAGGAATAGTGCCATAAAGCCATATTTCATGGCCAGGTTATAAGCTCCAATCCCTCCACTTGCCGGGATAATCATCCCTAAGGTACCCACTACAATGATAAAAAAACCATCTGCCAGGGTAAATTGTGACGTTTCAGGAAGTGCAAAGCATACCAGATAGGCTGCAAAATAATAAGAAATCCAGATGGCTAGTGTGTACAGTATGAACTTTCCTTTCTCCTTCAGCTTAAAAATTGTAGCCAGTCCCTGGAAAATTCCATCGATAAACCCTACTATTTTACCTAAAAAGGGAACACCTGCAAGTTTCTTTTTATACACGAAAAAAAGAACACTCCCTACTGCCAGGATCAAAAGTACCAGCAAAATCTTATTAGGATTAATCTGAATACCGGAGTTTTTATAAAAAGACAAAATAGCATCGTATTTAAACAGCAGGGTCAGCCCTAAGAACCCCAACATACAAACTAAATCTACCACTCTTTCCAGAATAATTGTTCCGAAAGATTTATCTACAGGAACTTTTTCTACCCCATATAAAGCGGTTGCCCTTGCCACCTCTCCACTTCGGGGAATGGTAAGGTTCATCAGATACCCGAATGATATAGACCAAAGTGCATTGGAATCGGAAATTTTATGCCCCATAGGTTCCAGCATCAGATTCCAGCGGATCGCCCTGAACCAATAGGCCAGAAGCCCGAATACTGCAGCAAACAATACCCAGAGATAGTTGGCCTTAGCTAATGACGCCCGGATTACTTTAAAATCCAGTCCCTTTAAAGCAAGCCATAAAAAAAAGCCTGCAAAAGCAAGCGATATTACGATTGTAAGTATTGACTTTAAAGGACTTTTTGATGTTTTATCCATGGATTAGGTAAGAAGGTTTGTTTTTTCGTCCGGGAAAACTATTTTAGGCTGGAAATCCTTCGCCTCTTCAGGAGTCATCTGTGCATAAGCAATAATGATAATAATATCATCTTTCTGTACCTTTCTTGCTGCAGGTCCGTTCAGACATACTTCTCCTGATTTTCTTTTTCCTTTGATAACATAGGTATCAAAACGTTCTCCGTTATTTACGTTCACGATATAGACTCTTTCTCCCACTACCAATCCGGCAGCTTCTATAAGATCTTCATCAATCGTTATACTTCCTATATAATTAAGGTCTGAGGCTGTTACTCTTACCCTGTGGATTTTGGATTTGAAAACTTCTATTAACATACTGCAAATTTATTAATAAAAATTCATAAAACAGACTTTCCCTATTATTTATAAACTCCCATCAACACAGCAGTTTAATTTTGCGAAACATAAAAATTTTGAATTTTACTTATAAAATTAACAACCATATCCTTAAAAACATTAATACTTTATACACAATTTAGGATTTAATAAATACAGGAAACAATATTAACTTTTCGCTAAAGTCAATACACATAAGCATTTGGCATGATTTTAGTAACCGGTAACGTAGATTTTTCGTGAAAAACGGAATTATCATATTTTAACTGTTTTCACTGAAAAGTAAAAAAATTGTATAAGTTTTAATAAAAAAATTGCACAATTAGAAAATAGTATTATATTTGCTATAATTACGAACTAACTTTAATATTAAAAATTATGAACAAGTCTGAATTAATCGACGCAATCGCAAAAGATGCAGGAATCACTAAAGTTGCAGCAAAAGCTGCTTTAGAATCCTTTATTTCTAACGTAACTTCTACTTTAAAGAAAAAAGACGGAAAAGTTTCTTTAGTAGGATTCGGTACTTTCTCAGTAGCTGAGAGAGCTGCCAGACAAGGTATCAACCCTGCAACTAAAAAACCAATTAAAATTGCTGCTAAAAAAGTTGCTAAATTCAAAGCTGGAGCTGATTTATCCAATGCAGTTTCCGGAGCTAAGAAAAAATAATCATTCAGATTACAAAAATTCAAAAGGCTGTTTCTTAGAAACGGCCTTTTTAGTACATAACAACCAGCTATACAGATATTAGTACACAAAATACAATAAGCAGGCAAAAAGGATCAAGCGCAAAATCTGGGGCTTATACTATTTAGATCTATTTAATTTTTAAAATTCACGCAAAGATTTCTTTTTGATTACTCTTTATTTTAAGTAAGCTAAGAAATGAATCGATCTTCAATCGATTCTGATGAAGCGAAGACTTTGCATGCGCTTAGTCAGCAGCTATGCTGCCTTCTTTGCCTACTTAAAATGGAACATTATTTTTTTAAAACTTTGCGTGAAAAACGATCTCAATAATTTTGATGCTAATCAATAATGAAAGAATTTCTTATATTCAGACCCCAATTTATTATATCCAATTTTTGAGACTGATCCGCTATTGTTTATTAATCTTTTTTTAGATCAAGCGCAAAAGTTGGGGGCATATAATATTTAGATCTATTTAATTTTAAAATTCACGCAAAGATTTCTTTTTGATTACTCTTTATTTTAAGTAAGCTAAGAATGAATCGATCTTCAATCGATTCTGATGAAGCGAAGACTTTGCATGCGCTTAGTCAGCAGCTATGCTGCTTTCTTTGCCTACTTGAAATGGAACATTATTTTTTTTAAACTTTGCGTGAAAAACGATCTCAATAATTTTGACATTAATCAATAATGAACAGAATTCTTATATTCAGACCCAATTTATTATGTTCCCAACTTTTACTCCTGATCCATAAGGGATCAAGTGCAAAATTGTGGTCTTATAATATTTAGATCTATTTAATTTTTAAAATTCACGCAAAGATTTCTTTTTGATTACTCTTTATTTTAAGTAAGCTAAGAAATGAATCGATCTTCAATCGATTCTGATGAAGCGAAGACTTTGCATGCGCTTAGTTAGCAGCTATGCTGCTTTCTTTGCCTACTTGAAATGGAACATTATTTTTTTTAAACTTTGCGTGAAAAACGATCTCAATAATTTTGACATTAATCAATAATGAACAGAATTTTTATATTCAGACCCAATTTATTATGTCTCCAACTTTTACTCCTGATCCGGCAAAAGCCTGCTTTTATTGATATAGTGTTTTTAAAACATGATTCTTCTAACCTTCAAATCCGGATTAAGGTGCCAATCTGGAGATTTTCCAATCCAGGTCTTCCAGTTGATAGATAATTCTGTCATGTAACCGATTAGGTCTTCCCTGCCAGAATTCGATTTCGTATGGTTTTGCTATATATCCTCCCCAGTGCCCGGGTCTTGGAACTTCAGTATTTTCATATTCTTTTTCGAGTTCTTTCAGCTTTTTTTCTAAAAAATCCCTGTCAGGAATCACTTCACTTTGCGGAGAAACCACAGCTCCAAGCTGGCTCCCTTTAGGTCTTGAGTGAAAATAGCCATCGCTCAGATTATCAGCAACTTTTTCCAGGTTAGCTTTAATAATAATTTGTCTTTCCAGATTCGGCCAGAAAAAGTGAAGACAGGCTTTATGATTGTTTTCAATAGCCTTCCCCTTCCTGCTGTTATAATTGGTATAAAAAATAAAACCTTCATGGGTATAGGCTTTAAGCAAAACCATTCTGGTTCTCGGACACCCATCTTCTTCTATTGTAGAAACGGCCATTGCATTTGCTTCGGAAATCATATCGCTTTCACTTGCTTCCAAAAACCAGTCTCTAAACTGCTCAATCGGATTTTGTTTGATCTCACTTTCAATAAGTTGGGCTTTACCGTAAACTTTTCTTTTATCATGCAGGTTTTCCATAAATATTTTTTATTAAATTTGAGTATGAATCACTCATACAAAGGTAAAATATTAATCTCCACCCCTGACATTTCCGGTGATATTTTTTCAAGATCGGTAGTATTGGTCATTGAACATAATGAAAGTGGTGCATTTGGTTTGATACTGAATAAAAAAAACAGCCAGATGAGTAATAAATTCAAAGATTTTTTTGATTTCAAAATTGAAGTATATGATGGTGGGCCAGTGGAAAATGATAAAGTTTTTTTTATTGTAAAAGGGAAAAAAGTGACTGATATTTACACTGAAATCACCGATGAATACTATCTTACCGAAGATATTGAGCATATCATTAATGCCGTTTTAAGTAATGATCTCGACATACACCAGGTGAAAATATTCTCAGGATATTCAGGATGGGCTTCTAATCAACTGGATGCTGAAGTTCAGCGAAAAATGTGGACAGTAGTGGATGTTTATAATCTTGACTATACGCTTCCCAATGACCAGACCCTTTGGAAATCAATTATGCAGAATCTTGGCGGCGAATTTCTTCTCTGGGCTAATTCTCCTGAGGATATTTCATTAAACTAATTATTTCGTTCAAAACTCCGCAACATAATTAACAAAATTTAAGATTATCTTAACCAATTTTAAAGAAAGTTTTCCCGTTATTTGAAAAAACAAATTACTAATAAAATGAAAGGGATTAAACTACTTACTTTATCAGTGTTTTCTACGGTTCTTTTATCTTCATTTGTTCCTGTAAACAAAAAATATATTGTCATAGATGCTGGTCACGGCGGTAACGATCATGGAGTTGTATTTGGTCAATTCTCTGAAAAAGATATTTCATTGGATATTGCCAGGGAAATTCAGAAGATCAATCGAAATCAGGATGCATATGAGATTATTTTAACCCGGGATGGTGATAGCCATCCAACCCTTTCTGAAAGGACTGATCAAATCAATAAACTGAATCCTGAGATGGTTATTTCCCTTCATGTGAACAGGTCTCCACAGGAAGAAACTCCTAACCATGGAGTTGAAGTATTTGTTCAAAATTCTGAAGACTCAAAGAAGCTTGCAGGAAAAATCTATAAAAAATTCAACGTCCGTAAAATTGAAGAGCGTAATCTCCATATACTGAGAGAAACCAAGGCACCTGCCGTACTGGTAGAGCTTGGATTTATCAATAATTCTTCAGACAGAGCCTATATTACCAGTAAAAAAGGGCAACAGGAAATTGCACAAAAATTCGTTGAAATTATCAATGAAAACTAAATAAGAAACAATTTCTGATTTACTCAGAATAAAACCCGGTAAAGGACTTTCGGAACTTTGTTGTTTACCGGGTTTGTCAATTTTAATTAAAACTTTTCTTCCAGCTTTCTACGAGTTTCAAGAAACGGGTATTGTCAAAAGTTTTATTTCTAATTTTACCAACAGAAAATATGCCTTTCTCATCAGAAATCAATAAAATTTCTTCTGCTTTTTGAGATTCAAATGCAATAATCTCGTGTTCCTGTATGTCTGCAAGGTTATTTTTATGCAGGAAAGTCACAAAATTTTCCATTAACGGAGAAATGTAGGCCCCTTCTGTCTGCTTTGGAATTTTAATAACATCTCCTTCGAGAAACAATAAATTTCCTGTGGTAGTACGGGCAATCCTTTTGTTAGGGTTAAGCAGGATAACATCATCCAGATCATTTTCCTGAGCATAGATCCCTCCATAAATATTTTCCGGACAATGAACCCTGATATTACTCAACAGGTTATTGTTTACATTGATTTCTTTAATCAAATCCAATTCCAGTGGCCTCTGGTGAACAGTAAGCACATCTTCCATTTCCGTTATTTCATAAAAATAGGAAACTGAAGATTTTGCCAGGGTAGGCCCATCATTATTTCTGAAAACCAGGAAATTGATAATTCCGTTTTTTATTCCTTTCCCTTCTATACTTTCTTTTTGGAAAAGTGATTGAAAAAACTCCAGGGTATAAGTCAGGGGGATATTCATTCTCATCTTTCTCATGGAAGCCATCAGGAAGAAATAACATTCTTCATCCATGATTAATTCTCCGTCTTTCACAAAGAAAGATACCTTCACTGAGTCTCCCCAAAGAAAGGCTCTGTTCTTTACATTTAATTCGTCCGATGTAAAATATTGATTTTCCAATTTTTGATGCAATTTATTTACAAAAAAATAATGAACGATAAATCGTTCATCAGTTTTATCATTTAATACAGACCAGCATTATGCTGCACCTAATTTTATTCTGAGATTCTCAATAAGATTTTCCCAATACATTGCGTTTTCTTCTTCATCTCCATCTTCACAGAAATCTGTAATATTAAGAGACAAGTCTTCTGTAATATCATCTATTACGATAGTCATTTCAAAGAAGTTCTTAGTGCCTTCGTCTTCTTCCCATCTGAAACGCACGAAACCTTCAGGCTTATATCTGATCAAAGTGGCCTTTTCAGCAGGGCCTCCTCCCCAGCTAAAAAAGAAATCATCGCCTTTCTCTGTTACCTCATCCGCAAACCATTCAGACAATCCCTCCGCAGTGGCCAGATATTCATACAAAATCTCTGATAAACAATGCATTGGAAATTCGTAATGGACTTTATGTTTCGCCATATAATCTTTGTTTTTATCGTCCCGCAATATATAAATTAATTTTTTTATTACACAAAAAAGCAATTATTTTTTTAAGGGATCTGCATGATATTTATCAGAGATTTTAAATATGTATTATGTTAAGTATGAACCATTAAAACTAGCATGCAATACATAAAAAAATCTCTCCGGTGGGGAGAGATTTTATATTTAATTTTCGTTAAGAATATCAAGGATGATTTGACAACCTTGTCTGATTTCCTCCAGGGATATGGTAAGCGGGGGAGAGATTCTCAGATATTCATTTCGATAAAGCTGCCAGAATACGATCAGTCCTTTATCCATGCATTTTTTTGCAACGTCTAAAGTATATTCAGGACTTCCGAGATTTACGGCCAGCATCAATCCTTTCCCGTTAATGTTTTTAATCTTTGGATGGATCAGTAATTCCCTGAATAATTTTTCTTTTTCTGCAACTTCATCCATTAAACCGCTTTCTATAACTTCTTTTAAGGTAGCATAGCTTGCCGCTGCAATCAGAGGGTTTCCACCAAAGGTAGTAATGTGTCCAAGCTTCGGAGAATGGGACAGGGTCTCCATAATTTCCCGGGAACTCATAAAAGCCCCCACAGGCACTCCACCTCCCATTCCTTTCCCCATCACCAAAATATCCGGAACGATTCCGAAATGTTCAAAAGAAAACAGCTTTCCGGTTCTTCCGAATCCCGGCTGAATTTCATCAAGAATTAAAAGGGCACCTACTTCTTCACATCTTTTTTTCAGTTTAATCAGATAGTCATTATCAGGCACCAGAAATCCTGCCGCTCCCTGAATGGTTTCCAGGATAACACATGCTGTCTTCTCTGTAATTTTATCAAAATCATGTTCATTATTGAATTCAATAAATGTAACCATAGGCAGTAGGGGACGGAATTCCCGTTTATG
This sequence comes from Chryseobacterium gallinarum, assembly GCF_001021975.1. NCBI lineage: Bacteria > Pseudomonadati > Bacteroidota > Flavobacteriia > Flavobacteriales > Weeksellaceae > Chryseobacterium > Chryseobacterium gallinarum. The sequence continues at coordinate 644,275 of NZ_CP009928.1, forward strand.
AGTTTCGTTTCCGGACACACTTAGTGCCCCGTGGGTATTTCCATGATATGAATTTTTAAAAGAAACAATTTCTTCTCTTCCCGTATATCTTTTTGCCAGCTTTAAACTTCCGTCAATTGCTTCTGCCCCACTGTTCACCAGGTAAGTAATTTCTAAAGGATTCGGTGTTGCTTCCGCCAGCAGCTTACACAATGCAACAGGCTTTTCCTGTGCATATTCGCCATATACCATAACGTGAAGATATTTATCTGCCTGTTCTTTGATAGCATTAACAACCTTCGGGTGCGAGTGTCCCAATGTATTGGCTGAAACTCCGGCTACAAAATCCAGATATTGTTTACCGTCTGTCCCATAGATATAGCTTCCTTCAGCTTTTTCAACTTCAAAGCCGGCTGCAAATTTTGTGGTTTGCGCCTGATATATAAAGAAATCTTTTTGCATTTCCATCGTCTTCAAAAATTTCAGCAAAGCTATAAAAGATTCTGCAAATCCCGAAATAATAACCTTGAATAAGCTTCAAATGAAAATTTTCTATTGATTATAATTTACCTTAAAAAGCATTTCTATTAATATTTAATCACCATACATAGATATAAGTAAATTATTTTTTAAAATTAATCTGAATTATAAAACACCAACTAGAATTGACATTATTTAACACGCCGGAGCATTTAGAGGCAATAGTTAATTCTCTAACTTAGTAATATAAAAAATCACATATTATGAAAAATCTATTCTTAAGTATTTTAGTATTGGCCGGTATGATAACGGCAAGATCTCAATGGAATCCTGATACTGGTCAGAATGTAAAGGTAGTTGATACCAACTCCGAAGTTTTTGGATTTCCAACGGCAATGAGCGACGGGAAAACATATGTGACCTACTGGAAGAAAGTAAATGCTCCTGTAAATTATGAATTATGGCTTCAGATTCTGGACCAGAACGGAAATAAGCAGCTGGGAAATAACGGCATCATGATCAGCAATCAAATTCCGATGTCTACGTATTTTGCTGTAGAAGGAACCGCGATCGATTCTTCCGACAATTTATATATTGGGGTAACGGGAACGGGAGCAGGAAACGCCGGATATGTATTTAAAATAACCCCGCAAGGAAATTCGGTATGGCCTAACGGTATTATGCTGGGAGAAGCTGCCCTGCCCAAGATTCTGCCTTTATCAGGAGGGGATATTATGGTAGCTTACGCTCCCATAACTCAAAAATATACAAAAGTACAACGCTTTAATTCAAACGGACAAGCTGTATGGCAAGCACCCGTTGACATCAAGTCTGATGACTTCTCTAAAGAAACCAATCCGGTAGGTCTTTTTAAAGTCTCTGACAATGAATATGAAATCATTTTTAATCAATCAATCGGTGGAACAAATGCTTACTTATTTGCCCAAAAAATCAATCATGAAGGTACTATTCTTTGGAACGCTCCTAAACAGGTTTCAACAAAAGTAACGTCGTCAGTCGGGGAATATAATAGCATTGTTGTTGACGGAACAACTGTTTACTGTGCTTATATCGGATCAGATAATAATGCCTTGTATGGTTACCTTCAAAAGATCAATTCCGACGGAACTCTTCCATGGGGTGCGGATGGAGTTAATTTCACGACCGACCCTTCTAATTTCCAGCTAGGAATCAAAGCGGCAATGACTCCCGGCGCACCACATGTATGGGCTATTGCACATTATGCTAATCCAAGCCAGAATCTAGGTGGTGAATTTATTCAGAAATTTGATAAGAATACCGGAGCAAGACTCCTGACCAATACCGCAAAACAGATATATCCGATAGATAGTAGCCTCAGGCATCACGCAGGAAATTTATACCTGATCAATGACAATCCGTTTTTTATCATACAAAAAAATACAGATCCCAACTCTAATGCAATTTCCCTGAATGTGGTATCATTGAATAACTCCGGTGATTTCAGCTGGGCCCAGGAACATTTCCCAATGGCAACCTATCCTGCCACAAAATCCGGCATTACCAGTCTTGCCCCTGTTAACGGACAAAATGTAATTGTATTCCATGAAAAAAAGGCTTCGGATTCAGAAGAAAGCATTTATGCTCAGAATTTTAAGTTTTCAGCCCTTAACACCCAAGAAACCCAAGGAAACCAGTTATCAGATATTATTTATCCTAACCCTGCCAAAGATGTTATCAGCATTAAGGGGATGAAAGATCAAAAATATGACATTTACAATACTACAGGCCAACTGATACAGTCAGGAAATATCAAGGGCAGCAAAATATCTGTTCAGAACCTGTTAAAAGGAGTTTATTATTTAAAAATCAAAGACCGGAACTATACCCATACATTCAGTAAGGAATAAAGGAGCAACTACAAAGAAGCAAGGAAATTAGAATATAATTGCTGATTCATTTAAACTTATACAATTTTAATACGGGACAACAACGCATGATTATAAAAAGAACCGCTGTATCAAGCGGTTCTTTTATTATTTTCTTACTCTCTTCGGCTTTTTAGCCTCTTCTTTCGCTCTTTCTTTTTCCACAGCTTCCTGGGCTTTATCATAGAGCTCGGTATCGGCAGAGTATTTTATTTCTTCGTAATTAGGACTATCGACAAGAATATCCTGCCATTTTCTGATTCTATCTTTGGTATTCCAGTTAAAATCCGGGAATTTTCTTCTGGCCGGTTCTATTTTGCTCATCGGATAGGTATCTGAAGTTGCACCTATACTACAGGAAATAATTTGCAGGGCCCTTTCTTCAAACAAGGCACCTATAATCCCGCAAGCAGACAGGGTAATTCCGATTCTTTCGGGCTTCTTTGTTTCCTGATCCGTATCATCTACATACACGATAGATTGCGCATTTCCGATAACCTTCGCTTCTTTGATCGCATTTTTCTCATAGTAAACCGTCATGAATTTTCCTTTCACCTGGTTGAATTCATCTTTTAATGTTAAAGAATCCACTTTGCTGATCGCAAAGGCATTACCAATAACTTTTAAAGAGTCTATGTCTTCAGTTTTGGTATTGAAATAAGCTTCTACTTTGTCTCCGGTCACTTGTTTTTCTCCACTCCACAGAATGGGCTGGGTATACATATGCATGATTCCATCTGTTTCATTAAAGGCAATGGAATCTGCTCTTCCCTGAGCATTGGATTTATAGACACGCGCTTTTTTATATGCTCTCAAATAGCTTTTTTTCACCTTGATATCTGATGAATCCGGTCTTTGATAAGAGATAATTTTTTCTGCAGCAAAATAGATGGAATCTTTTTCCATTACTTTTACCGCATAAGGATTTTTAGTCATCATGGCAGAGTCTTTTTTCTCAAAAACCTCTCCATAGCCTCCTTTGATATACCTTTTTTCTTTCGGGTCATCCAGCATTACATTTCCGGTTGCTTTTCCAAAGCCACTCAGCTGATTATAATACATATCGTCCCCTGTAAGGATTTTATCATTATAAAAAATCTTGGAATTTTTATTAAGGAAGGCTTCCTTGGTTTCCATCTTATAAGTTCCTCTTTCCGTGTATACCCTGTTTTTTGGATTAGCCTTGTTGGTAATGGTTGTTGGTCCGGTAAAGTCGGCAACCTTTGTATTTTGATTCTGTTTGATATTAGGTCCTTCAATAATGTACTGCGGAGTATCTATCTTTACGTTTCCGGTAAGATCTACTATTTTGGTATTGAGAAAATACGTAGCCGATTTGGTATAGGTTATATTCTGTCCGTCCGAGATTGTACCTCCGGTATTAAAATAGGCCTGATTGGAGATCCTGTCATAATACAGGATATCTGTCTTAATGGTTTGTTTCGGATCTGTAAGCACTACATTTTTCCGGGCAACCCCTTTCTGGGTATTCCCGTCATATTCCATCTCTCCTGCAGTAATTACGGAGCCGTCGGTATTCTGAAGTCTTGTATTTCCGATTGCTTTTACAAAGTTTTCCTCATTATACAGGATGACTTCATCTGCTGTAAGAACAGAGCCCTGGTGTTCAATCTGAACATTTCCTGTGAAGTACTGATTGCCTTCATATTTTTCAGGGTCTTTTATAATTTTATCTGCGTGGATGATTTTTACTTTATCTTCAGGCTTTGTCTGGACAGGCCGGGCCGATGAAGGAGTCTGCAGATAGGGATCTCTCTTCACGGGAGTTTTATCCTGCGCAAAACTGAGCGTAGAGATAAGAAGTAACAGAAAAAGGATTATTCTCATTAATTAGTCATTCTTAGTGCCATAAAAATATAGCGAATGAGAATCAATTTTTACGCCAAATGCATCTTCAATGGCTTCTTTGATTCCTTGAATTCTGGGGTCACAGAATTCAATAATTTCTTCAATTTCTTTATCGGAGTCTTTTTTGTAGATTACCAGATGGTCATGCTGTTTATCAAAATAAGACTTTTCATAAGATGAAGAGGTCAGTGTTTTTTCTCCGAACTGATGTTTACGGATCAGGCCCGCATCCAGGAAAATTTCAATAGTGTTGTAAATTGTAGCTTTGGAAACATGATATTTTTTCTGCATCATCAGAAGGTACAGATCATCAACATTGAAGTGATGATCCATATTATAAATCTCTTCTAATATCGTATATCTTTCAGGGGTGTTTCTAAACCCTTTTTCCAGTAAGTAGTTTCTTAAAACATCCTTGATCAAAGCTATATTTTTTTCTTTTTGTATTGTATCCATTAAAAAAATTATCTACAAATTTATTGATTTTTATTTAAATAGATATCATGCTCAGATACTCTAGGAGTTGTGACGGAAATACCCGGATTGCTCGATCTTATTATCATAAACGGTAAGTTCCGTAATAGGAGCAGACTCTACCTCAACATTATGCGAAGATACTCCCCAGGCTTTAAAATCATCACTTCCGATATACTTCACAAAATTGTAAATATTAAGAGTAATTTTCTGTTTAACCGTCAAAAGAATATCGTTGATATAGGTATTATCTATAATCACATACTTAAGATCCGGCGGGATATTGTGAGCTCTTAAAGACGGATGGCTGCTTCTTGACGGAATGGTCCCATCAGCCATTAAATCTTTTAAAACCATATTGAAGTAATCGTTAATTCTCCGGTCTACTTTAAATCCAAGAAGGAAGTTTATTTTATAAACAGTTCCGGGAAGAATTTCGTCTACGGTATATTTAAAGGTGTACGGATCTTCCTGGTTTACAATACTTAGGATAAAGTAATGATCTGCTCTTTTCGGCTGTTTTTTAATAATGGAATAAATAATTTTAGATTCCACTTCATCATTTCTTTTCGCCCTGCTCAGGTAAGCAAGATTTGTTGCATATTTAGGAATGGTTTCGTCCAGCTTCATATCTTTAAGAATAGAAACATATTTTTCTATTTTCACATACTGGATAAAGTTGGCCTTAATTAATCGTCCGTTATACCAGGCATACATACAAACTGCAATAAATCCTCCTAACACCATTGTCAGCCAACCTCCGTCTACAAATTTGATCACATTTGCGTAGAAGAAACCTGATTCAAGGAACAGATAAACAATGGCAAAACCTATAATAAAAATTTTGCTCACCCTTGTTCTGCTCAGCCAGAATAAAAGGAGAATGGTTGTCATGAGCATGGTAATGGTAATCGTCAATCCATAAGCGGCTTCCATGCGTTCTGACTTCTGGAAGAATACAACGACGATAAAACAAAAAGCCATTAATCCCCAGTTGATTCTTGGAATATACATCTGTCCTTTAATCCCTGAAGGATATTCAATATGCTGATTAGGCCAGAAAGAAATAGACATTGCCTCCGAGAACATGGTAAATGACCCGGTGATAACCGCCTGACTCGCAATAATAGCTGCTGCTGTGGCCAGGATTACACTTGGTAAAACGGCCCATTCAGGCATTATTCCAAAGAAAGGATTTACTCCGTTGTGCACCTGGTGATAATTATCAAGCAGCCATGAACCTTGTCCCAAATAGTTTAAAATAAGCATCAGCTTAACAAATACCCAGCTGATTCTGATATTCTTTGCACCACAATGCCCCAGATCCGAATACAAAGCTTCTGCTCCCGTTGTACAAAGGAAAACAGCCCCCATAATAACAATGGCACTTGAAGAGTGGGTGATCAGGTTATAGGCATATATCGGGTTGAATGCTCTAAGAATTTCAATGTGATCAAAGATGTGAAGAGATCCGGAAACTCCTAAAACCAGGAACCACGTCACCATAACAGGGCCGAAAAACTTTCCGATGGAAGCGGTTCCAAACTGCTGTACGACAAAAATCACAAATAAAATCACCAATGTAATAAGAACAACAGGCGTTTCGGGATTGTAGATTTTCAGACCTTCAATAGCGGACATCACCGTTAAGGAAGGAGTGATAACACTATCGGCTACCAATGTGGATGCTCCTATAATGGCGACCACATACAGCCATTTTTTCTTCAGTTTTTTTACTAATGAATAAAGAGCAAGGATTCCACCTTCCCCTTTGTTATCTGCTTTAAGAGCAATGATTACATATTTGAGGGTAGTCTGAAGCGTCAACGTCCAGATGATACACGATAAAGCTCCTTCAATGTATTCATCAAACGGCATAGCGGCGCCTTCTTTTCTTGCGTTCACAATTGCTTTCATTACGTAAAGCGGTGACGTACCAATATCTCCGAAAACGATTCCAAGAGAAACTATAACGCCTACAAATGAAAGCTTCTTTAAGTCAAAATGATGACCGCCTTCTGTAACTTCTGCCATATCAGCCAATTTATTTTTTTAAAAGCGCAAATTTATATCAATTTTATGACCCTAAGAACTTTTCTTCATGAATATAATAAATGAAAAAACTTCCTTTCGGAAGTTTTTCTCTATAATTATTTCACGTACATCGCTTTTTTGATTTCTTCTTTTACTTTTTCAAGTTTTGGGAACCATTCTGCAAACAATGCTGCTGAGTAAGGTGCAGGCGCATCAGGAGTAGTAATTCTCTTGATAGGAGCATCTAAATAATCAAATGCTTTTTGCTGTACCATATAAGTAATTTCTGAAGATACTGAACCAAACGGCCATGCTTCTTCCAGGATAACCAGTCTGTTTGTTTTCTTCACTGATTCTAAAATTGTATCGAAATCAAGAGGGCGAACTGTTCTAAGGTCGATCACTTCTACAGAGATACCTTCTTTAGCCATATCTTCAGCAGCCTGGATAGCCAGCTTCATGATTTTACCGAAAGAAACCAAGGTAACATCTGTACCTTCTTTTTTGATATCTGCTTTTCCTATTGGTAAGTAATATTCTTCTTCAGGAATTTCCATTTTATCTCCATACATCTGCTCAGATTCCATGAAAATAACAGGGTCATTATCCTGGATTGCTGTTTTCAATAATCCTTTTGCATCATAAGGGTTGGAAGGTACCACTACTTTAAGCCCCGGGCAGTTGGCATACCAACTTTCAAAGGCCTGAGAGTGTGTAGCTCCCAATTGTCCTGCTGAAGCGGTAGGACCACGGAAAACGATTGGACAGTTCCACTGTCCACCACTCATCTGACGGATTTTCGCTGCATTATTGATAATCTGATCAATTCCTACTAGTGAAAAATTGAATGTCATAAATTCTACGATCGGTCTGCTTCCATTCATTGCAGCTCCCACGGAGATTCCTGCAAATCCAAGCTCTGCAATCGGAGTATCGATTACTCTTTTCGGACCAAATTCATCCAGCATTCCTTTTGAAGCTTTATATGCACCATTATATTCTGCAACTTCCTCCCCCATCAGGTAGATGGATTCGTCTTTACGCATTTCCTCGCTCATTGCCTGTGCAATTACCTCACGAAAAGTATATTCTGCCATATTTTCTTGAAAAATTTAGAGTACAAAAATAGTGTTTTTTTATTATACACATAACAAAAAGGCATCTCATTTGAACAAGACGCTCCAATATTAAGAATAATTCAAGACGTGATGTTTAAAACAGACAAGTTATTGAAGCATAAAGAACGTTAACCTATACTTCTATTATTTTTAGAAATTTCCTTGCAGCGTAGTTCTTAGTAGTTTTCATAAAAAGATGACATTTCATTGCTGAAATGCCATCTTTAAAATTCTATTTAAACTTGATTAGTTTGCTTTTTCCCAAACCTGGGTTCTTCCTAATAATGATAATCCCAGATATCCTCTTACATTAAGCTTATCACCGCTTCTTGTAATCGTGCATTTGTAGGTTTTCCCTGTTTTAGGATCGGTAATACTACCCCCGGTAAATTCATCCCCTTCTTTTTTCAGCCCTCTGATGATTTCCAATCCTACAATCGGTTTCCCTTTTCTGTCATCTTTACAAGCTGTACAATTAGGATCAGCCGGCTTTATCAGTAACTGTGAAACTTTTCCGTAATATTTTCCGTCTGATTTTTTAAATATCTCAACAATGGATTTAGCCTGCTTTGTTTCATCATCTATAGTCTTCCACTTTCCTTCTATCTGTGCAAAGGTAAGCACACTGAACAGGGAAAGGACGAATGTTAACATTATTTTTTTCATATTTCTTATCGTTTTAATTTTATACAATATTCTTTTATAAGTATTGATAAAAATATAAATTAATTTTCAACAAACAAAAACTTTTATTATACAAAGCATAAAGGAAGCAAAGAAGGCAGGAAAAGCAGTGATAAAAAATCCAAATTCCGGATGATAAACAGTCAGACATTTTATCAAAAAGTTATCATCCTCATTCTTCCTCCTCTTTCTAATTCAATTTCCTGTTGATTACCCTATCCATATAATCCTGATACCAGGCTTTCGCTACCTGTTTTCCTTTTTCAACTTCGGCAGTTTTCAGCTGGTCTATCAGATTTTTTTCAAGTCCCAGATCACTTTTATCATAGACTCCGAGGATTTGTTTTCCGTCAAAACGGTACATATAGTTTCCGATAATAAACTGTTCGGTGCTTCCATCAGAATTTACAACAATAGAGGGATAGTTTTTGTTGCTTACCAGGCTTCTCCCCCAGCTTCTGATAGGTTTATTATAGCCGATAAGGTCTGCCAGTGTCGGATAAATATCTGCCTGTTGTGCTGTTTCCTGGCTGATTCCCTTGAGCTGATAATCAGGGTTGGGGGAATAAAAGATCAAAGGAACAGCATACCGGTTCATTGCCCGTTCATATTCAGAATAATACACCTGGTTGGTATGATCCCCGGTGAAAACGAAAATCGTATTGTGGAACCAGGGCTGCTTTTCAGCGGTCTCAAAATACTTTTTAATGGCATAGTCCGTGTACTGGATCGGCTCATGCATTTCTATTCTGCCTTTTTTAAATTTCCCGTTGTATTTTGCAGGGATTTTAAAAGGATGATGTGAGGAAGCGGTAAATACTGTAGCCATGAAAGGTTGTTTTTTTCCTACATTTTTAGCAAAATACTGAAGGAAGGGCTCATCCCATATTGCCCACATTCCATCAAAATCCTCATCATGATTATATTCTGTTTTTCCAAAATAATGTTTGAATCCCAGGATATTTCCGAATCCGAGGAAACCCATCGATCCGTTGGGTGCCCCGTGGTAAAAAGAGGTATCATACCCCAGATCATTACAAACGGAAACAATAGACTGAATTTTCTGATTGGAATACGGAGATCCTGTAAAAGCATCTGTAAGGCTCGGAATTCCTGCCAGTACACTGCTCATTCCGTGAATAGACTGTCTTCCATTGGCAAAAGTGTTGGGAAAAATAAGACTTTGAGTGGCCAGACTATCTATAAACGGAGTGTAGGAAACGTAATCTTTAATATTCTTATCTTTATTAAAAGCTCCGGAATATTCTCTTCCGAAAGATTCTACGATGAAAATAACAATATTAGGACGATTTTCAACTTTTCTTTCATATACCTTGTAGGGAAATACATGATCTTCAATATATTTTTCATCTACAAAATGAACTTCTTTAAAATTATTCGTATTTAAAGTTCTGAAAAAAGAAAATGTACTATTGAGAACCATGTTCCCCTGTAACGGATTTGTTACAAAACGGGTAGCATCCACCATATTGATAGGTCTTGTGCTATGCTTGAAGTCCCCTCTGATCCCTCCTACAACCAAAACGGCCGTAATGCATAAGGTAACAATCGAATACAGAAAGTAAGGAAGCAGTTTTACCGGTTTTTTATCTTCAACCTTTACTTTTTTATAAAGGAAAACCCATACCACCATTAAAACAATATACCAGATCAGTACAAAAGGATGTTGCCCGATGGAAATCATTAATGTTTTTGAAACGTTTGACTCATGCTCTGCCACCTGAAATACTGCTGAAGTAAGCCTTGCCTGGGAAAATTTATAATAAATAAAATCCCCGAAGTTCATTGCATAGGCCAATCCGTTGGTCAAAAAATAAAGCCAGAAAAGAACTTTCTGAAAGCCTTTTTTAGTATTGATCACCAATGGCAGCAGGCTGAGAAGGATAAATAAGGCATTCACATATAAAATAGCCGTTGTATCGAAAGCTGTACCGTGATAGGCTAATTTTATATATTCCGAAACGGTATCCACTTTAATAAGGTCTTTATTAAAATACCAGAACAAAAGTCTGGCAATCTGATAAAAAACATATGCTAAAAAAATTCTGTAAAGCAATACCAGAACTTCCTGTTTTCTAAATCCTTTTAAAAATTTCATGCCGCAAATTTACATCAAAATCACTATAATGCATTTTTTAGTCCATATTATTTTGAGCTGTAATTTTTAAAAACTGTAATTTTGTGGTTATGGATTTTATAAAGAATAATCTGGCCAACGCTTTGACCCTAGCTAATTTATTTGCAGGTTCCATAGGTGCTATACATCTTATTTCAGGAGACTATCAGACCACAGCCCTTTGTCTTGTTCTCTCCGCAGTTTTTGACTTTTTTGACGGTTTTGTTGCCAGAGCCCTGAAATCAAACTCTAACCTCGGGCTTCAGCTTGATTCTCTTGCGGATATGGTGAGTTTTGGATTGATTCCCGGCCTTACGATGTATAAAGCCCTGGAGCCTTTCGGAACTGAGCTGCTGGGAATGCATTTACCTTTTGAAATCAAATATACAGGTTTACTGGTTACCGTATTTTCCTGTCTGAGACTTGCCATTTTTAACCTTGATGAAGAACAGCGTTATTATTTCAAAGGTCTAAATACTCCTACCAACACCGTTTTACTTTTCGGTTTGTATTACGCTTTTAAAGAAACCGGTAACTTCAGCTTTCTGTTTGAGAATGCCTTGTTATTGATTTTACTCACCATCCTTACCTCCTGGCTTTTGATCAGTCCGATAAAAATGATGGCTATGAAATTCAAATCCAGGCAATTAAAAGATAATTACCCCAAACTTGTTTTATTGATAGGCGGCATTATTATTATTGCCTTATTTAAAGTGGTGGGAATACCGATACTAGTCCTTTATTATATGCTGGTATCATTAGTTTTTCAAAACCAGTTAAAATAAAAGCTTCAGGTATCGGAAGATAAAAAATACATATGAGACTAAAATAAATACACAATCTCATTTTCAAATTAAAACACATTTCAAATTATTAATCAACAACATGAATTTAAAACTCCATAAACCGCTTTGTATTTTTGACCTGGAAACTACAGGTACAAATATCGGAAAAGACAGAATCGTTGAGATCTGTATCTTAAAGGTAAATCCTGATGCTTCCAGGGAGAGCAAGACATGGCGTATAAATCCGGAAATGCCCATTCCAAAAGAATGCAGCGAAATTCACGGAATTTATGATGAAGATGTAAAGGATGCTCCTACCTTCAAAGAAATTGCTCCCAAAATTATGGAAATGATTACCGGAAGTGATCTGGGAGGCTTTAATTCAAACAGGTTTGACGTTCCTCTTTTGGCAGAAGAGCTGTTACGGGTGGGAATGGATTTCGATCTTAGCAAATTCAGATTAGTGGACGCGCAGACTATTTTCCACAAAAAAGAACCCAGAAACCTGGGAGCGGCCTACCAGTTCTATTGTGGAAAAACATTGGAAAATGCCCATTCTGCAGAAGCTGATGTGATGGCCACATTTGAGGTATTGGATGCCCAGGTGGGAAAATATGATGATATTCCTAATGAAATAGGCCCTTTAAGTGAATTTACCTTCCATAATAAACATGCGGACCTTGCCGGATTTATCGGATACAATGAGAAACTTGAAGAAGTTTTTAATTTTGGAAAATATAAGGGACAATGTGTAAAGGTAATATTCCAGAAAGATTTAGGATATTTCGGGTGGCTTCAGAATGCCGATTTCCCGCTGTATACTAAGAAAGTATTTACTAAAATTCAATTATCTGCTAAATTTTAAGAATGTCTGATCTTGTCCGTTTTAAATTTTATGAAACTGCCCTTGAAGCCAACAGGGACAAACAGATACTGGCTGAAAACGGAATCAACAGTTTCATTGCGAATGAACAGCTTATCCAATCGGATTGGCTGCTTTCTCAAGCTGTAGGCGGCATCCAGCTTCAGGTTTTTGAAGATGATATAGAGCAGGCAAAAAAAGTCCTTCAGGAATACCATGATAATGAAAAATTTGCCCTGGAGGTAGAACACACCATTGATCATCCCGGATTTGATTTTGTATGTCCCCGATGCGGCTCCAATCATATTTACAGGGACGACAGTGCAACCAGCTTCTTTGGGATTTCCTTTCTGACAAGCCATACATTTAAATGTTATTATTGTGGAAATGAATTTACCCGTTAGTCCTCAAAAATTATATGAGTCTGTTTTTTAAATAAAAGTGTTTCGATCAGATGGTCAATATCTGAAATAAAATAAAAAATTATGAAAATTATCTGCATAGGAAGAAACTACAGTGAACATGCCAAAGAATTAGGAAACGAGATTCCGGAACAGCCTGTCATTTTTATAAAGCCTGATACAGCAGTTTTAAAAGGAAATGATTTTTACCTTCCCGAATTTTCCAATGATATCCACTATGAGCTGGAAGTTGTGGTTAAGATTTCAAAAGGCGGAAAATATATCCGGAAAGAAACCGCTCACAAACATTATGAAGAACTTAGCCTTGGAATCGATTTTACAGCACGGGATCTTCAAAGTGAATTAAAGTCCAAAGGACTTCCGTGGGAGCTTGCCAAGGGTTTTGACGGCTCAGCTGTGGTAGGTAATTTCTTCAAAAAAGAAAATTATGACCTTGAAAAACTGTCTTTTTCACTCTTGAAAAACAAAGAAAAGGTGCAGGATGGAAATACAAAAGATATGATATTTAATATTGATGATATTATTGCCTTTGCTTCTCAGTATTTTACCTTAAGGGTAGGTGATCTTATTTTCACGGGAACTCCGAAAGGAGTAGGAAAAGTAAATGAAAATGATATCCTGGAAGCTTACCTTCAGGATGAAAAAATTCTTGATATCCGAATATTATAAGTATTTAACATAAAAGTCTGGTAAATTTTTCCTATCTTTAGGTAACAAAATGAAAGGTTATGATCAATATTATATTACCCGTAGATTTTGGGGACAAAACAGACCAATTGGTAGATGGTGCCATAAAATTTGCAAAACAGATTAACGGCAGAATCTATCTGATCCATGTAGCACCATCAGACATTGGCTTTGCTATCGGTGATATGGGATTCCAGTATTTTCCGGAAGTGGAAGCCAACGAGATCAGAGAGGAACTTATTCAGCTTAATAAAATTGAGCAGAGGATAATTGCCCATGATATTGATTGTGAGCACCTTTTAAAACAAGGTCTTGCCAAAGATATCATTCTGGAATATGCCAAAGCAAAAAATGCAGATTATATTGTGATGGGATCACACGGAAGAAGCGGAATTTATGATGTATTTGTCGGAAGCTTAACTAAAGGGCTGACCAAAAGTTCGCCTGTTCCGGTGTTAGTACTGCCTATTCATGCTTAAAAACAGAAAATTTTAATCGTTAGTAATAAAAAAACCGATCAAATAAATTATTTGATCGGTTTTTTACTATATAACCAATTAATTAACCTTCTTTTTTATAGATATTCGGATCATAGTAAGGATGCTTACCTTCCGTTGGAGAATAATAGTCTTTATCCTTGTCACCACCTAGTGTAACCACCAGAACATAGCACCAATATGTAAATAATACACAGCAAACAATAAATAGGATCCAGTTTAAAACATTACCGAAAGCATCAAAGAAACCGAAAGACCATTTGAAAACTTTGCTTAAGAATAGAAAGAAAGACGTCATTATTTTCCTTTTTTAAATTAACTTTGTACAAATTTATAAAAAATGTTTAAATTACTTTCAAAAGAAAGCAATATTTTTTCAATCCCTGTTTATATTGGTTGCCTTCTTTTAGTAGTCGTAATATTTAACATACTGAATTTCAATACTTACGAAGCAATTGTTGCCGGGATTACTTTTCTGGGAATTGCTTTGGGATATTTTTGTTTTCACAGTATTGCGCTTAATTATCAGACCCATCTTCCTTTGTTCCTGTACACCTTTTTTATTTTTGGGCTGTATCCGGGGAATTTAGATATAGGAATTGCGGTTTCCCTGCTTACCAATTCTTTTCTTATTCTTCTTTTGACGAGTGCAGATGAAGATATCAGGAAGAAGTCATATGTACTGGTGGGAGCTATTGTTGCCCTGAATTTTATCTTCCTCCCTACCACCTGGCCTATGGCCGTTTTTGTGATCATTCACGTAGTGGCTACTTCTGCCAGAATAGGGCTGAACCTTTTCAGGTTTCTTTTGGGGATTATTCTGATCACATTCAGCTATTTCTCCGTGATGTATTTTGTACAGTTTACTTCCTGGAATATAGATTATTTCCCATTCGGAAAAATGAAACCTGTGACAGATTATACAGAATTATTACCTTTGATTCCTGTAGTGCTGATGCTGATCTATGCAGTATATGATCATTTTAAAAATTACAACAAAAAAAGCCCGATCAGCAGATATAAATACACCTTTCTGCTTGTATTTTCTGTTGCTCAGCTGATCACGATTATTCTGTATATGAATAAAAACTATGAATATTTGCTGCTGTTGGCATTTCCATCGAGTATTATCCTGAGCAGAATGATGAGATTTTTACCGAAGTACTGGATGCAGGAAGCCAGCCTATGGCTTATCATTATCAGCTTGCTGACCTTCAAGGCCGGTACCGTTTTTGACTTATTTTAAAAAATTATGATTCAGATAGACGATAAATTGATTTCTGAGGAAATCTTTTCCGAAGAATTTGTTTGCAACCTTACCAAGTGTAAAGGTGCATGTTGTGTGGAAGGAGATGTAGGGGCTCCGTTGGATAAAAACGAGCTGGAAATACTGGACAGTATTTTCGACAAAATAAAACCTTATCTGACCCAGGAAGGTATTAAAGCCCTTGAAGAACAAGGAACATGGACTACTGATCCACACGACGGAATGTATGTTACTCCCATGGTGGAAGACCGGGAGTGTGCTTATGTGACTTTCGATGAGAAAGGAATTACCAAATGTGGTATTGAAAAAGCATATGAAGACGGTGCTGTAGACTGGCAAAAGCCTATTTCGTGCCATCTTTATCCTATCAGAGTTACAGAATATTCTGCATTCACGGCTTTAAACTACCATGAATGGAACGTATGCAGTGATGCCTGCACTCTTGGAAAAGAACTTCAGGTTCCGGTTTATAAATTCTTAAAAACTCCACTGATAAGAAAATATGGAGAAGAATTTTATACCGTTCTGAGCGAAGCTGCCGATGAATGGAAAAAAGAGTATGGTTCTTAACCAGTCAGGATTTGAATGAAATAATAAAAACCGTAGTATGTACTACGGTTTTGCTATATTGATACATTGCACTAATCTTCCCTAATCAATTTTACAGGCAGCTAACCTACAAAGCCACACATTAAATTAAAAAAAATATAATTTACTATAACAAAGCACTTAAATATAATAAAAATTAATCCCATAGATTTGATTTATATTTTTATATTTGATAGTATACTAAAACTTATATTATGGTACGATTTGACGAGCTATGGAAAAATCATCCGGGAAAAGGCTCCCATCCCTGTAATATAGCATTATTTCCGAACCAGTGTGCAATCAGGATGAGTGAAGCTCTTCATAAATCAGGTGTTGATTTAATGTCCTTTAAAGGAGTAAAATGCTGGGAGAAACATAAAGATGGTTTTAAGCATATACTGAGGGCTCAAGAGCTGGCTGATTGGATTTACATGCATCCCGAAATATTTGGGAACAGATTGAAACTGGAGAGAAAAAAATACCCCAAAATGGGCAATAAATCCTTTAAGAATGGAAAGGGAATAATTTTTATTAAAGATGGGTGGTCAGGAGGCACAGATCACATCGACATTTGGAATGGAATATCTTTAAAAGGTGGAGATGCTTTAGATTATTTGTGGAGAGGAACAGAAATCTGGTTTTGGGCTTTAATATAACTATTATGAAAAATACTTGCCTTGTACTCATCATATCTTTAATATCTTTTTCCTGTAAAAAAAATCAGGAAAAAGGATACACTCAACCTATTACTAAAAAAAGTGCAGTAATAGTAACTGATACAGCCATTATTGATGGAGTATTATTGGAATTAACAAATGACAATGGAAAGGCTGAATTAAGCATTAACTCCAAAAAATATAAATTATCCGGTAATATAAAAATTAAGCCACCATGTTATTTTTTACGAAGGGATAAAAATAAAGTTGAAAATTTCTCTTATCCAGATGTAGGAGTAAAACATACTTTGATTATTCTTGGAAACATGGCAACACAGGACGAAAGAAAAATTTTTGGTGCAGAAAACAGCAATACTATATGTGGAACAGGTATGCAAGGTATTTTATTTAAAAAAGACAGTATCATTATTACAAATAAAACTTTAACACACTCATTTGTATGTGCTGATACAGGTACTGATGAAAAAGATTTTAATGGTTTTGCTCATGATTAAGATTTCTATATCAGAAATATTTCCCCACATTTAAATATAGAAAAGCTCAATATTATAATAATAAAAAACCGCAGCATATGCTGCGGTTTTTTATTATAAACAAGGCTAAAAACTATTGTTTCACAACCGTTGCTCCTGTAACTTCTGCTTTTGCATCAGTTTTCTTAACTTTTTCCCAGCCATCTTCCGGCATAAGCATTGCGATTACTTTTCCTTTGGAAAGATACTTTTTAGCCACATCCTGAAGATCTTTTACCGTAAGAGCTTTAACTTTATCCTGATAGTTCAGGATATCATATTTATCACTTCCATCTAACTGGTTCCTGGCGATAGAATTCAGCCAGAACATATTATCTTTAAGCTCGGTTTTATTGTCATTATATTCTCCTTCTTTATATTTATCCAGGTCCTTCTGCTCAGGTCCTTTATCAATTAATTTCTGAAGTTCGGCAATAGCGCTCTTTGTCAGTTTTTCAGCATTTTCAGGACCACATGGGAAACTGATACTGAAATTATAGTTGCTGTAAGGAACTTTACTCATACCTCCTCTTGCTCCACCACCGTAGATACCGCTTTCATCTTCTCTCAGTTTTTCGATCACTTTGATGGTTGCCACTTCCCCAAGAGCTGATAAAGCAAGTGCTTCCTTCTCATTATAAGGAGCTTCTCCACTGTAAGAGATAGTCACCATACTCTTAGGATCTTTTCCTTTTTTATACACTTTTGTATAGTCTCCGGTCAACTGTCTGTATCCGGTATCCTTAAAAGCTGTAGTCTTTCCTGATGATGGCAAGCTTGCAATATACTGTAAGACTTCATTTTTAAATTTCGCTTCATCTATATTTCCCACAAAATAAAACTGGAAGTTTCCGGCATTGGCAAATTTTTCTTTATAAATATCATATGCTTTTTTGTAATCTGTATTCGCCCAGTCCTTTTCCATGGGGAATAATCCGATAAATCTTGGATTTTTCTGATTCATGAACTTGGCATGCTCATTAGAAAAGTAGGCTTGTGGGTTAGACAATAGATTGTTAAGCATGGCAGATTGCTTATCCTTGTAAGCATTGAAAGCCGCCGGGTTATAGTTCAGGCTGGTAAAATAGGCATACATCAGTTCCATTGCCGTTCCTAAGTCCTTTTGGTTCGTTCTTCCTGAAATTCCTTCATACAGGGTTCCTACTGAAGGGTTCACGCTCACCTGCTTTCCTGCCAGATAGTTGGTAAGATCAGCTTTAGAGAACCCTCCTACTCCTGCTTCTGTCAAAGCTGAAAAAGCGAACTGGGTTTTATTAAAATCTGCATCCGGAATCAGAGAACTTCCTCCCAAGCTTCTTGCTGTAAACACGATTTCATCATCTTTGAAATCAGTTTTTTTGAAGGTTACTTTAGCGCCGTTGCTCAATGTCCAGGTGGTTGTTCCCAGCTTGTCATCTGTCTCTGTTTTAGCAATTTTCCCTTCTGATTTGAAAGGTTTCACTAAATTTTTAATAGTTGCTTTCTCTTCATATGGCTTAAGATCTGCCATTTTCACGGTTTCAAAGGTATTAAGAACCATGGCTTCTGTTGGCATAGAGATATTATCTTTCTTAGGACCGGTGATGACAATTACCCTGCTGTCATCTTTTACCATTTTCTTGATGACCTCATTGGTTTGTGCAAGCGTTACTGTTGGAAGGAAGGATTTGGTATCTTCATATTCCCAGGCAATCCCCGGCATAGGTTCCTGCTCCAGGAAATTTCTTACATATTCATCTACCAACATATCGCTTTCCGTTTTATCCCTGTTATTATAAGATCTTTCCAGATTGGAAAGCATCTGCGCCTTTGCCCTGTCAAGCTCAGATTGTGTAAACCCGAATCTCTTTGCCCTTTCCACTTCTTCCAGTAACACTTTCAGTGCATTAAGCTGATTCCCTTCTTTCACCATGGCAAATCCCTGAAACGCTTCTTTACTTCTGGCATACGTTCCGCCATGATATACGGATCCGAAAGTAAAAGGAGGATTGGTAGAATTGATAAGTTCTTTCAGCCTGTTATTCAGCATAGTGGTGGAAAGCCCTTCCACAATACTTTGATTATATTGCTCAATGGTTACATCGGGTTTATAAGCCTCTGCATCTTTCATGATAAACTGCACCATAGAGTTGGTAGCGTCCGGATCAGTTTCAATGGCCACTAATGTTTCTTTATGGTTAGGAAGGTCAAAAGTCTTTCTTTCTCTGGGCTTTGACGGGTTTTTATATTTACTGAAGTTATCTTTGATTTTCTTTTCAACTTCATCCACATTGATATCTCCTACCACTACAATGGCCATCAGATCCGGTCTGTACCAATCCTGGTGAAACTTCCTGATAACATCCGGTTTAAAGTTTTCGAGCACTTCTTTTTTTCCGATTGGAAGCCTGTTGGCATATTGAGAGTTGTACAAAAGTTTCGGAAGATACTTATCAGCCATTCTTTTATCAGCTCCTAAGCCAAGCCTTAATTCTTCCAAAACAACGCCTCTTTCTTTATTGATTTGTTCATCCGAAAGTGTAGCATTAAACGCCCAGTCTTCCATCACTTTCAGCCCTGCATCCAGATTACCGGGTTTATCCAGAGGAACGGGAAGCATATAAACCGTTTCATCAAAGCTGGTATAAGCGTTAAGGTGTTGTCCGAATTTTACACCGATAGATTGCAGGAAGTCAACTAGTTTATTGTCAGGAAAATTTTTCGTCCCATTGAAGTTCATATGCTCCATAAAATGGGCCAGACCTCTTTGATTTTCGTCTTCAAGAATAGATCCGGCATTAATAGCCAGGCGAAAATCCACTTTCTTTTCAGGTAATGTATTTTTCTTAATATAGTACTTCATTCCGTTGGAAAGGGTACCGATTCTTACAGAAGGATCTACAGGGATATTCTGTGCAAAAACATTTGAAGACATTAAAACAATGACTGCAAATGAGGATAAAACGTTTTTCATGGTATTAATTATTTACGGCTTAAAACTACCAATTATTCATAAGGTAAGGAAATCACCGAATCTATTTTTATAGTTAAAGTTGAGTTAAAAGTTATTAATATATTAAAAAAACCGGGTAATGCCCGGTTTTTATATCTTAAAAAAGTAATTTTATTTAAAATCAGCGTCCGTAACTCCGGAGTTGATGACCACTTTGGTAGTTTTGATATTCACCTTCTGGCCTCCTCCTTCTGCATCTACTTCTGCCGGAAACTGTAATCCGTCTACGGTCATATAACTTTTCACTATTACATTACCTTCACCTGCCATTGTTTTATATAAAAGTCCTGTAGCCGCATCGAAATAAAACTTCCCTTTATCAGAAGAAAGTACATTATAATCTTTTCCGTCTAGTTTTTCAACGGTTACGTTCTGGAAATTAGCAGGATCAAAGGCCAATGCTTCTATGGGTTTTGCTTTTTTCAAATCAGCTATTTTGTCAGCAGGAATATCTGTCTTATTTCCCATCTGTTCAAAATATCCTTTTTCCCCATCAAAAAGCTGAACCATCTGCTGTCCCATTACCGACTGTACAGATTTGAATTTATTTCCCATCTTTTTAGTGGTCATTGTAATTTCCATTCCCTGTACGCTTAGCGTGTTATCTGTAACGATAGACTTTACAGCTTCCAATTTATCTTTTCCTCCTAAAGCTTTGAAGTAATTATCAATAACTTCTTTAGCCGTTAATTTTGATTTTACGGCTTCTGTCTTAGCAGAAACAGCTTCTTTTTTCTGAGCAGCTGCCGGAACGGAAAAAAGTACAGCGCAGAAAAATGGAATGATGATCTTTTTCATATACATAATAGTTTAGGGGATAAATATATGAATATTGGCTGACATATATACCTACGTTTATTAAAATAAAAAAACCGTCAATATTGACGGTTTAATATTATATCTGTGTATAATTATTTTTTAAGCTCTTCTAAAAATTCGTCGTGGGAAATTTTAGTTTCTTTTTTGCTTGCTTTTTCAAGAATTACATCTTTTAATTTAGCCATAGCTACTTCTGAAGAGATTTGTCTCACCTGCTCCTGATCTTTCAGCATTTCAACAGCATATTTCTGAATTTCTTCATCTCCCAGGTGGTGAATTCCATAGATGGCCAATTGGTTTTTCACCAATTGCTCAGCCTGTGCCAATACATCAGCATAATCTAACTGGATTTCGTTATCCGTCATTAGCTTACCTTCGATGATCTGATATCTCAACTGGTTTTTCTCTGCTTCAAGAATTTCTTTAGCCTGCTCTTCAGACTGGATATTCTGGTTAGAGAACATTAACCATTTTACAAGGAAAGCTTCAGGAAGTGTTACTTCTTCTTTTTCTGTAATCTGCTCCAATACTTTATTCACAAAGTGAACATCAGCATTTTGCTGGAAGTATTCATCCAGTTCTGATTTTACTTTTTCTTTAAGTTCTTCTTCAGTCTTGATGTTTCCTTCTCCGTATACTTTATCGAATAATTCTTCGTTTAATTCAGCTAAGTTTAATGAATAGAAATCTTTTACTTTTACTTCTACTTCATTGTGGTGCAGGTGCTCTACTTCTTCTTTGCTGAATCCTAATTCCTTAGCTAATTCTTCATCTCCGGCTAGAGTTTCTTTAGACACTTTTACAGATCCGTCCATTTTCAAACCTTTTACCAATTTGAAAGCTTCTTTGTTTTCAGCTGTAATGGTAATGTTTTTTGGATGGTGGTGGTGTTCCCCTTCAGCATCTTCTTCTACAACCTGGGAAACTTCTAAAGCGATATAAGAATCTTTAGTGATTTTATCTTGAGGAACCTGCTCTGCGAAACGCTTCTGCATGTTTTCAATGCTCTTGTTGATTTCTTTTTCAGAAGCTTCTACTTTATAGTGAGGGGCTTCATATTTAGCTAAATCTATAGTGAATTCAGGCTCATACCCAACTTCAAAAGCAACTTCCAGCTGATCAGCATTGTAATCGAATTCGTTTACGGGCTGAGGAATTGGCTGACCAACTAATCTTAATTTGTTTTCATTAACATAGTTGTTCAAAGCATCAGAAACCTGTTTGTTGATTTCTTCAAATGCAATACCAGCTTCATATTGTTTTTTAACCATACTCAAAGGCACTTTCCCTTTTCTGAATCCAGGAACTTGCGCATTTTTAGCATAATTAATCAATTGCTTTTCTACTCTTTCTTTGTAGTCAGATTTCTCCAATGTTACTGTAAGTAATGCACTTACGTTATCATGGTTTTGTGCGGTAACCTTCATTATTGATTAAAATTTTAGGTTGCAAAAATAGGAAATTTTTATGAAAATCACTCATTTAAAATCAACTTAAAACGTCAAAAATTGTTAAATAAAAAACCACTGAATAAATCAGTGGCTTTCCACATTACATATAACTACATATGTTCTATTGACAGTGTAGCTTATTTTTGATAAATATTAGTGAAAATCTATAAAGATATCCACATCACTCTCACCGCCTACAGTACTTCCAAGCTGATTGTCTGCCGAAGGGGAATTATCATTCACAGAGGAAGGCCCGTGTACAAGAGTAATATTAGCTTTACCAGTGGCCGCAGCTGCTACTGTCCATTCAGTTTTAAGCCCTAGTTTTTTACCATCTGTTCTTATAATGTCATCCGCCGTTCTTTTTACTTTTATATCAGCACCTGAAAATTTATAGGTGATAAAGTGCATATCTTTTTCTTCCAGTATCTCATCTGAACTATGATAGTGGTCATCATGTTTGATTTGAAAATCAAGAGCTACCGTATAGGTTTGGCCCTGATCAAGGTGAAGATGGTCGGCCGTTTCTCCATTGACTACATTGACCGTCTGTACATTTCCATTCGCTTTATTGGTTACGGTTACCACCACTTTTCCTATTTCTTCATGTTCGTGGATATCTTCAGGAATATCGCTGCTTCCGTCACGACATGAGAATAATAAAATGGCTGCCAATAATAATAGTGATATGTTGAAAAATTTTTTCATTTTAATTTAATTTTAAATATTAATAATTAGAAATTGTATTTAAGAGTAAGCACTACATTTCTTCCCGATTCCGGCATATAATACCTCAATCTGTTAAGATATTCTCTGTACTCTTTATTGAAAATATTATTGATTCTGAAATTCAGATTCAGATTTTTGAATAGGTCTGCACCTATGGACGCATTAAATATGGAATAAGCTGCCGGTGTGGAACTATAATCAATGACTCTCGTCACCAATTCTTTATCCTCGATAAACTGCACCGTTTGGTCCCTGATTGGGAAACGATTCTGCTTAAATACATTTTCATTTTCCAGTCTAACGTAGAAATTGTAAGGTTTGTTCAGTTTAAATTCTAATGAATTTCTCAGGTTCATCGGCATCATCAGGATCAATGGTTCATTTTTTGTAAGGTCGTCCCCCCTTAATGCACTGAATCCGGTTGTCCATTTCAAATTATCCAGAATGTTAAGCTGTGCATCTGCATCAATTCCGTAAATTCTGGCTTTTACCTGCTGGTACTCCCATACCGCAAAACTTCCCCTGGTTGTATTCTGAAAGTCTACCGGCATTTGATTAATAAATCCATCCGAAAACATAATGTACGGATTGGCTTCTATCTGTAATCCTTTCAGTACATTCAATCTTCCTGTAAGCGACAGGTTGGCATTATATACTTCTTCCTGTCTGATTCTTAGATCTCCTTTTTCAATAATTGCGGCAGAATGGTGAAGCCCGTCTGCAAATAACTCTGCGGGATTCGGGGTTCTGCTGATTCTTGAAAAATTAAATTTAAGATCAAAATCTTTAGAAGGTTTATAATTCAAACCGATATTGGCTGAAAAATTATGATAATCAAATATAGGACGCGCTAAAATTCTGCTGTCATTCTTCTGTACATAGAACTGCGGAAATACAGAGGCGTACTTATCATTCCATTCTTTGGCATCATAATATTTGTAGGCGTCATATCTGCTGAAATCATATCTTATTCCGGCTTCTGCATTCAACACAGGGCTGAAACGATATTTAAATACAGAAAATACTCCTGCATCATACCGGTAGTAGTCAGGGATTAAACGCCTTGCTTTCGTAGCAGGATTGGGATAGTTATCCTGAAATCCGGCAGAAATTCCACTTTCCAGACTCCAGTTTGCCCGTTCCAGAAGATGAGTTAAAGAAGCTGAATGTGTTATCAGCCTCAAATCCATGGAAGGAATATCTTTCAGATCACCTTTTCTGATGTCATATTCCTTACGTCTGTTCAGCTGAAAGCTATATTGGAATGTAATTTTCCCAAAATCTGCAAAACGCTTGTAGGCGGAAAGTTTTATAATATGATGCTCTACATTTTGTTTGGGATTACCAATATCGTAACTGAAATCATCCAGAAAATAAGGTTGTCCGAAGTTCATCGCCATATAAGCATCATAGTTATTTCCTAGATGTGCTCCCTTATAAATTCCGAACTCCTGGTTAATACCATTGTAAGAGATATCAAATCCTTGCATAAAGCTATGATTTCCAAAAGAAAAATTAAAGGAATTTACTTCTGCTCCGGTATTCTGGAGCGTATGATGCGGAATATAAAGGTCTCCGAGCTTTTTATAGCTTCCTCCGGCTTTAACAAACCATTGGTTTTTCCAGGCCTTCAAGGCATTTGCCGAGATTTCCCCTCCTCTTCCATTAGAAATACCGGAAAGCTTCACATTTCCCATTAAAGTATCTTTCTTAGGAGGCAGTAACGGCTCCAAAAGGACTACTCCGGCCACTCCATCGTTCCCGTATTTCAATGCAGATGCACCTTTAATAACATCTATATGTTCAAAATCATTGACATCCACATTAGGAGCATGTTCAGCACCCCATTCCTGTTCTGCCATTTTCACCCCATTATTCATAATGGAGATACGGCTTCCGTAGAGACCATGAATCACAGGTTTAGTAATGTTATTCCCTGTCTTCAGTACAGCTACTCCTGAAATTTTAGAAAGAATATTTCCCAGATTTTCTGTAGAATTCCTTTCAATATCAGCTTTATCCAGTGTTTTCATTACCACAGAGCCTTTAGATTTGTGGCTTCCATGCAAGGTTATGGTTTCGATATCACCGGTATGGTGCTCTAAGGTGATGGCTAAGTGGATATCCCGATCAACTCCTATATTTTCAGTATAATCATTGCAATCAGGATGCTGTGCAATGAGGGTATACTTTCCTGCAGGGATTTTATCAAAAGAAAATTTACCTTCCTTATTGGTTCTGGATGTAAAGCTTCCGATTTTAATAACTGCATTTTCCAACATGGCCTTATCGTGAAAGTCCTGGACGGTTCCCTCTACAGTATACGTTTTTTGTGCGCTTGTAAATACTGATCCACAAAAGATCAGCAACAGGCAATATATCAATTTCATTGTAAATAGATTGATTGCGTACCTTTTCAACAGGTACATTTTCGTTAAAATTTATGAAAGGGGTGTTAATTATACAAAGTATGAGGAATTAGGAGCTAGAATTAGAGCTGATTGAGGTTTTTATTATATAAATACCAACTAGCAGCTAAAAAGCAATCGTGTTGCCAACAGCTTTAAACCTTAAACTTGTAACATTAAACTTAAGGCACTGCACCTTAAACCCTGTAGAAACTGTGAATTATGAAATTGCGGGAGGCCCCCGAAGCTGAAAAGTGAATTTGGTCTGAGACCAGATTTTCTCCTGAATAGCAATAATCTGCTTTACTTCATGAGTATAGTGCTCTAAAGTAAAACTGAAGTCTTCAGGAGCTAATGAATGTCCGGTAGCCAAAAAGTGGCAGGCCAGACAGTCGCCGGCTTTCTCTTTAGTAGCGGCTTTCGTCATTGTGTTCTCTGTTTTTTTAAGGTTAAAAGCCTTAAAATAATCCACAGAGTCATGATGGTGAAAGCTTTGAGAAAGCAGCGCGAGGAAATACACTCCAAACAATAGCCTGGAGATAAAACTCTTAAAATTTCTGCTTTCTTTAATCATGCTTCAAAATTATGAAAATAATTTAATTGTCAGGCCAAACTTGTATTAAATTACTTATATGATTACGGACAATATGTATAAATGATTCATAACAAGTTACAAAAAATGCTTCATAATTGAGTATGAAGCATTGATATCATTAATCTAATTGGGTTCCAAGATATTCCCATTCCTGTAAAGCTGTATCCAGCTCTTCTTTAGCTTTATTGTATTTCTCTAAAGTTTCTTCGGAAGGATTCTCTTTGGCAAAAGAAGCTTCCATCTCTTCTATTTTAATTTCGAGATCGGAAATTCTTTCTTCAACTTTTTTTATTTTATTCTGAATATTTTTTTGTTCTTTACTGATGATACCAGAAGTCTGGTTACTGCTGACAACAGGTTTTTCTTCAGCTTTCTTTGGCTCTGCCTTTACTTCTTCATGATGAAGTTTAGCTTTTTCAGCAGAAATTTCTCTGATGGTTTCCTTTTGTCTGTATTCAAGATACTCATTGATATCCCCTAGGAATTCTTTCATTTTTCCATCACGGAATTCATATATTTTATCACAAAGACCCTGAAGGAATTCCCTGTCGTGAGAAATCACAATTAATGTGCCTTCAAAATTCTGTAATGCCAGCTTAATGATTTCTTTAGACTGAATATCCAGGTGGTTGGTAGGTTCGTCCATAATCAGTGTATTAAAAGGACGAAGCAATAATTTACAAAGGGCCAGACGGTTCCTTTCTCCTCCGGAAAGAACTTTTGTTTTCTTGGAAACGGCATCTCCCTGGAACAGGAAAGATCCTAATAAATCCCTTACTCTGGGTCTCGTTTCTTCGGTTGCAGCATCTTCTGCTTCTTCCAAAACTGTTTTATTCGGGGTCAGTACTTCTTCCTGATTCTGGGCAAAATATCCGATGTTTACGTTATGTCCAAGATTCCAGGTTCCTGAGTAATCTTTAATATCTCCCGCCAAAATTTTGGCCAGTGTTGTTTTTCCCTGCCCGTTCTGCCCTAAAAGTGCAATTCTGTCTCCTCTTTGAACAATAAAGTCCACATTATCAAAAATTTGCTTATTACCATAAGCTTTTCCAAGGTTTTCCGCTTCAAAAATCACCTTCCCCGGAACCATAGATTGTACAAAACGGATATTGAATTTTGAAACATCTTCATTATCCACTTCGATACGTTCAATTTTATCTAATTTTTTGATCAGGGACTGGGCAAATGATGCTTTGGTAGCACTTGCACGGAATTTATTGATATTATCTTCCATTTGTTTGATCTCCGCATCCTGGTTCTTTTTAGCCTGAATCAGTTTTTCGCGGCGATCTTCTCTCATGATCAGATATTTTGAATAATTGGCTTTGTAGTCATCCACCTTTTTGTTGTTGATATCAAAAGTACGGTTACATACTGCCGTCATAAACTGCTTATCGTGGCTTACCAGGACAATAGCCCCCGGATAGTCTTTCAGGAAGTTTTCCAGCCAGATGATAGATTCCATATCAAGGTGGTTGGTAGGCTCATCGAGAAGCATGATGTCATTCTTTTGAAGAAGTAATTTTGCCAGTTCAATTCTCATTCTCCAACCTCCTGAAAACTCATCAGTAATTTTATGAAAGTCATCAGCCTTAAATCCTAGCCCAAACAAAACTTTTTCCATGTCTCCTTCCAGATTGTAGGCATCATGGTTCATTAAAAGATCATTCAGCTCGGTCATTTTATTAATCAGATCGGTATAAGAATCACTTTCATAGTCGGTTCTTGTTGCCATTTGATGGTTAACCTCCTCAAGTTCATTTTTCCATGCATTGATCTGCTCAAAGGCCTGCATGGTTTCATCCCAGACAGTCCTCCCTTTTACAAAATCAAGGTCCTGTTTCAGGAAACCGATGGTAATACTTCCTTCGGTTACCACATCCCCTTCGTAGAAATTGATTTCCCCGGAAAGCATCTTCAACAAAGTAGATTTTCCTGCTCCATTTTTCCCCACCAAACCTACTTTATCATCCTTTTTGATGGTGAAATTTACATTTTGAAATAAATAATTTCCCGAATGATGTAATCCTAAACCTTGAACCGAAAGCATTTTTTTAATTAATAGTTAATACTGAGTATGAATTTCCGGGTGCAAAAATACGGAAAAAGAAATGAATAGGAGAATCTGACGGATATATATCTTTAATTCAGAATTTATTCATTACCTCCAATTATTTACCTGTCATCCATCAGCATCCTGGCAATATTAATAAATTTTATTCTCATTTTAGTGAAAAAACAATAATTATCAATTATCTTTATAGGATACACAAATATCTATATCATGAAAAACTTGACACCAGAAGACAAAAACAGAATTGATGAATTAAAAAATCATTTGCAAGAAAGAAAAAATCATCTATTGGGATATCCTGTAACACTTAACTTTGATTATTCTTTGCTTTATAAATTCCTTCAATATCCTGTAAACAACGCCGGAGATCCGTTTTATATGGACGGGTCTCACCATATGAATACGCATTCTATAGAAAGAGAGGTCATCCATTTTTTTGCCAATTTACTAAAGGCGCCGGAAAATAATTATTGGGGGTACGTTACCAATGGCAGCTCAGAAGGTAATCTTTATGCACTTTATTTAGCCAAGCGTTTATATCCCGGAGGGGTGGTTTACTTTTCTGAAGAATCCCATTACAGTATTGAAAAAAATATTGATATATTAGGCTTAAATTATCAAAAAGTAAAATCCCAGCCTCACGGAGAGATAGATTATAAAGATTTTGAAGAGAAAATCTTGCTCCATCAGGATCAGCCTGCAATCATCATTGCCAATATTGGGACCACCTTCAAGGAGGCAAAGGATGATATCAAACCTATCCAGGACATTTTAGGCAAATGCAAAGTAAAAAAATATTATATCCACTGTGATGCTGCATTTTGTGGGAGTTATGCCCAGTTTTTATCTCCAAAACCGCATTTTGATTTTAGTGAAGGAGCGGATTCTATTATTGTAAGCGGACATAAATTTCTAGGGTCCCCTATTCCCTGTGGAATAATCATTGTACTAAAGCACAATAAAGAAAGAATTTCAAATTATGTGGATGTTCTGGACAGTTTAGATGATACGATTACCGGATCACGTAATGCCATTACTCCTCTGATAATATGGTATATGATCAGAACCGTTGGTACAGAAGGAATTCATCATCAGCTTAATGAGTGTCTTAATTTAGCGGCGTATACCCAGATCAAAATAAACCATCTTGGAATTAAAGCCTTGCGCAATCCGAACGCCCTTACAATAATTTTTCCCCGCGTAAGCAAGGCACTCCAGTATAAATGGCAATTGGCAGCTCATGGTGCATTCAGCCACCTCATTATCAGACCGGGAATCACAAAAGATATGATAGATTCTTTTATTACAGATTTAAAGAACGACGTCAATTATCGGAAATAAACTGGTTCAAAAAAAATCATAGTTGCGTTGTAAAAATATCACAAAACGGTTCTAGGATGGAGCCGTTTTTTTATAGATATTAAACCAGAGGCCAAGGCTAAAAAAAGAGACACCCTTAAAAAGGTGCCCCTCATAACCTAAATTTAAAATTGAAAAGTACTAACACATATTTATTGGATTACTTTTTGGGTAACCGTACTTTTTACAATAGAACGGATCCAGATATCGTTATTAGGAACATTGGTTCCATACAGGAAATCTGCAACAAAACTATCTTCGGGTAAGTGAAGCTCTACAGAAAGTCTTGTCTGGTTATCTTTGTTCAGAACCGTGCTGCTGGAAACATTCAGTCCGTTATTGATCAGTTCTGCATTAATTTCCTGATGAGATTTCTTCAGCAAAGCTTCACTATACAGTCCGAAATTGGAAGAAATATGGATATAATTTGTAAATTTTTCATAGTCGTATACAGGTTTCATTTCCGGCAACAGGTATTTTGCATAGTTTCTGAGCTCTGTATAAAAATGGCTAAGAAAGGCATGTTTTCCACTGCCCTGTTCAAAGTACAGACCAGTATCTGTACTAAAAACTACTGATGTGTCATTGGTTTCTTCAAGCATGAGTTTTCCATATACCTTCGAGAGATCATGGTAAACTTTATCCCTGGTAATATAAGCCTGAGAATAGGTGTCTCCTTTCTTAATCCGGTAACCGGAAAGCAAGGCATCCCAGATCCGGATTCCTCCTGCATCGGTTTTGGCATTTCTGATATCCGAAATATAGTTCCTCACATCTTCAGCATTGATAAAATCTGTTGAAATAAACACTGATTGCGGCCCATCCAGGTATCCTCCGCCTACGTCAGCATGAGCACCGGGAACAAAGATTTCTTTCCATACGACATCACCACTTCGGTATTGCTGATCCAGCATGGCTTTTGAATTTTCAAAAAAACCGGTGAGCGGAAAAAAGAACCTGGATTCATTAACGGCACAAAGATGCAGTGAACGTTCTACCTTCTGAGACAGGCTCAGATCATAGGTATTGAAAGGCTTGGATTCTACTGTATCGAAAACTCCCAAAAACCTGATTTTGATATATTCTGTAGAATAATGAGCTAACAACCGATTACAAAAAGTTCTCACCAGCATTCCTCCCCTGCCAAATCCGTAGAGATAAAAATGATATTCCCCATGGCCCCTGCTGAATATTTCCTGCACAAAATTTTCTGCTTTCTGGAGTTTATCATCAGAAGAATAGCCATTACCATAAGGTGGATTAGCACAGGTTGCCATGGCAAAATTATTATCTTCGCTTCCTGTTACCGTTCCAATTCCTTCAATATATAATCTTTCATCTCCAATAAATAAACTGTATAACTTGTAAATATTAGTAAAAGCACCATAATAGCTTTCATTATTATCCAATAGTTTATCCGGAGACAGGACGTTCATGCCATTGTTGCCTGTATCATCAAAAAAAATACCTACAGAAATCACACTGTTATCATCACTATTTTTATTCATATCCTGCTTGTGTTTTTATAGATCAATTCTATTTAAAATTCCCCTATAGGGAAAACGTTCAAAATAACTGAAGAAAAAAAAGCCAGGCTAGAGTGAAAAGTACTAAATAAAAAATTCCGTATTTCTACGGAATCTCCATTATATTTTTTCTAAAGGATGGATATTATTAACGATAGCATAAATAACAATGCCTACTGTATTTCTGGCACCAATTTTTTCAAGAATACGCTGCCGGTGGCTTTCTACAGTTCTGGGACTGATAAATAATTTTTCTCCGATTTCATTGTTGGTAAATTCCTGGCAGATTAATTTTACTACGTCTTTTTCACGCTCAGACAATTCATCTTCGCTTTCAAAGAGTGAGTTTTTCTTGGCAGAACCATTCATATAAGTAAACAGCATCTGATGGTCTTCCGCTGTAAAAAACACACCGTTTTTATCTACCATTGTGATCGCATCAATAAAAGTTTTCCTGTTTGAATTTTTAGGAAGGAAGGCAGAGACTCCCAGCTTCACCATATAACCAAGAATAGATGTCTTATAGTGGGAAGAAAGGATAATGATTTTAAGATCCGGGTATTTTTCTTTCAGAATCTCTACCAGCTCAAAGCCGTTCATTGGTTTCATCTGAACATCTACAAGGGCAATATCCGGGAAATCATGTTTTGAAAGTTTGTCCAGTGATTCTATAAAACTGGACCCGTTATCTGAGGTGAGGCATACTGATATATTTTTTTCATTTGACAGCAGCATTTTCACTCCTTCCAGGATCAGCTGTTCATCATCAATCAGGGCTATTTTAATTTGGGAACTCATTATGTTTTGGGAATTTTTATGATTAGACGGCTTCCTTTATTTAAAAAAGTATTTTTCCATTTATGGGCAGCATTCATAGACTTGATACGGGATTCAATATTCTTGATTCCCATTCCTTTTTTCACCTGTTCATAATCGAAGCCCTGGCCGTTATCTGAGATTACAACCGCCATATTCTGCGGGTAATCTTTTATATAGATCCATACATCTGTTGCTGTGGAATGCCTGATAACATTTGTAGTAAACTCCTGGATAATCCGGTATAGCTGTACTTCTATAAAAAGATCTTTCTTTTCGTATCCGGGCATTACCTGTAAAGAAATATTGATTTTATGGGAAAGGTTAGCGATCAGTTCTTCCACATACAATACCAGCCCTACAGATTCGAGGTTGACGGGATACAGGGTATGGGAAATGCTTCTGGCTGCATCAATCAGGGAAGACATCTGGGTATAAATATTTTTCTTAATCAGTTCATCTCCTTTTGTATCCAGGTTATTGAGCCATAAAGAAAGAATGTTTAGCCGGTTTCCGATATCATCATGAATCATCACCGCTATTCTCTTTCGCTCTTCTTCCTGGGCCCTTATATTTTCCAGTACCAGCTTTTTCTGATGAAGGACCTCAGCCTTATGCCGGGTATTTTTCTCTTGTATGATCCTGCTGATAAAAGCTCTGTACGCGAGCAAAATAAAAGACACTATAATTGCTATGGTAACAATTATAAGTATCAGCAGGTTAATATTTAAAGTTACTTCTTTAATTTGATAAAAATATATAAAAATGAACAGTACAAAATACTTGAAAGAACATTATTGGCACTGAGAATAATAAGATAATCATCTTCAGACAGATGGGCAATCTGATGCTGAACAATAAAAAAGAATACAGAAACAGAGTAATAGAAAAAAATACAGGCATCTGCCGGTAAAAATCGGTTTTGAGAAGGACTGTCTTTAATTTCCCTGATTAAAATGGCTCCTGAAAGACAAATGATGATGATGTTGGAAATTACTTTTACAATGTCTGCATTCGCAGGGATGCCTGCTCCATATTTTAAAATCATAAAACCTGAAGCAAGGGCGGCGGCCAGAAGAAGGTAGTATTTAGGCACGTTCAGTTTCCTGATAAATAAGGCTGTCAATAAGAAAAATTCTCCGGCAATGTAAAAAGGATAAATAAATGAAGTATCATTAAGGTTGAAAATATAAGGCAAAATAAGGTTCAGCAATTCAATAAAAAAAAGAAAAGCAATATAATGAAAATAGGGCTTCTCCTTATTGTTTAAAATGCGATACTTCACTGCTCCCAGTAGTATAACAGACAGGAGCAGTCCATAGTTCAGGAATAAGATTGCCCTATAAAGATCAGCCATCCTTACACTCTAATTACCAATTATTCATTCCTGCATCCGGTATACGGCATACAGGCGGACATGGTTTTGCCCAGTCATATGTATTGGAGATGATTTCAGCACTCTCAGCATTTTGAAGATCCACACGGAAGGAGATAAAAATCAGGGTAACCAGCATTTTCCCATAAATATCATTGTATCTTAGTCCAAAAGAACATGTAATCCCTGTTAATGTTGAATCCGAAAGGCATAAATCAGCTGTAGGAACATAGAATTTTTTAAATATTCCTTCACCATTATTCTCTTTATATTCTCTGTAAAGCCAGTCCAGTCCTTCATATCTCCATTTTTCAATCGCTTCTATCGCTTTATCCTGCGGCAAAACAGGTTGCGCAGAAACAGGAAAGGCCATATCTGCATTTTTATTAATATTCTGAAGATCTTTGGAAAGGATTGCATTTTTAACAATCGTATATTGCTGGGTTTCCTGCAGTTTCAGATCTTGCCCTAGTTCACAAAGGTTGTTATACGGATAGCTTTCCAGCGGAATTCTTACTCCTTTTTCATCCATCGGATAAAGAATCAGGATCAGCTTATTACTATATATACCCATTGCAGCACAAAACTCCGGATATTCTTTAAATCCGGTCATCCATTGAAGGTGTTCTGCGGAAATCTCAAAAACATAATGGGTGGGAATCAAATTTTTCATTCTGAGAAAATCAGAGCAGCATTTGCTCCATTCATCTGCTGCATCCTGACAATCTTTTGCAGAAAGCATAGAATCTACGATGTTTAATGTTGTCATGTAGGTAGTTTTTAGTTTTATAAAAATAAATAAACTAAAAATCCTACGCAAGTAAGATTTTAATTAATAATTCCTTACAGTAATATGATAACAACTTTGTTGCTTTTCTTTTATGTAATAAATTCTACCAGCATTCACATAATACTTTAAAACTTTCTCCAACGCCGCTTCCATTTTCGGATTATATTTAAGAACATTATTGAATCTTATATAGGAAATATCAAATGAATTTCCATAGTTATGTGAGCTTATTCCCAGTGAAGCATTCGAATTCACCTTTCTCAGCCTGCACTGGTCTTCAAGAGTCCGCGTAATGGAAGAAACTGTAAATGTTCCGCCTTTCGTGTCTTTGCTGAATCTGGCCCCTATCTTTTCGAGGGTAGCTTTAGCTTTAGAAACCATATAAGCTCTGCTGTAATCAAGCTTCAGAACACGGTATCCCTTTCCGGTCTTTTTAATCTTGTGAAACTTCCCGTTATTGATATATTTCTGAACTGTTTTAGAATCTTTCAACAATTGTACCCCAAAGCTCTTCGACGCATCAATATGAGGCCTATATAAAGCTGTTGGTTCCACTTTCAATACCGATGTAAGATCATAGCAGGGAAAAGCTTTTTTGGCTGTCTGCGAATAATGTAAGTTATAAATAAAAGGCACAAAGACCACACAAAGCAACTTTCTCATTAACCATCCTTTTAAATTACTAACGAAAGATAAAACATTTATGTTGTATCTTTCAGTTTCTATCATAATATTATCTGAACAAATCCCAAACAAACATTAAACCAATTTATTGAATTTACAATCTTTGTTCTCTTATTTTTGAAATATTTTTTCAGATTTATCTTTTTATTTTAAGATATAAATTCTACATTTGAGATACATTTTAAAAATAAACAATATGATAAAAAAACTTTTTGCTGAATTTTTCGGCACATTTTGGCTTGTTTTCGGAGGTTGTGGAAGTGCTGTCTTTGCAGCCGGCGTTCCCGACATTGGCATTGGACTTTTGGGAGTTGCCTTAGCTTTTGGTCTCACTGTTCTTACAATGGCTTATGCTGTAGGGCACATTTCCGGAGGCCATTTCAATCCCGCTGTTTCTTTCGGACTTCTGGCAGGCGGCAGATTTCCGGCAAAAGACCTTATCCCTTATATTGTAGCCCAGTGTCTGGGAGCTATCGTTGCAGCGGCTTGCCTATACACCATCCTTAATGGTGCCGGAGCAGTTGACTTCTCACAACCGGGAGCGTTTGCAACCAATTTTTACGGAGAAGCTGTTTACAACGGAAAGGCGTTCAGTATGGGAGCAGCATTCCTTGCTGAGTTTTTATTAACAGCCTTTTTCCTTATTGTGATTATGGGGGCAACAGACAGATGGGCTAATGGTAAGTTTGCCGGTATTGCTATCGGGCTTGCACTTACTTTAATTCACCTGATCTCCATCCCGATTACCAACACTTCTGTAAACCCCGCAAGATCTCTGTCACAGGCAGTTTTCACAGGCGGGCTTGCCATGTCGCAGCTTTGGCTGTTCTGGGCAGCTCCTATTTTAGGGGGAGTAGTAGGTGGATTGATTTACAAATTCTTACTTCAAAGAGATACCGCTGAAATAACAGATTAAATAAAAAAATAATAACAACTAAAAAATCCTGTCTTCGGCAGGATTTTATTTTATCTTTTTAATATCAAAAGGATTTTTAAAAATAAGTTCCTCATGTTTCCCCTTAATTTCCATTTTCCGCTGAAGCAGATTAAGAGCCATTTTCCTGATGAAAAGATCTTTATCATTCAGCTTCCAGTATGAATCTTCGTGAAGTTTTTTAGGCTCACGAACAGGGTAAAACTCCGTTTCCCAGGTATCTGCATTGTGATAAAATTCAATAATTCCGCAATGCCCGGGAATCATCGCCGGGTCTACCATACCCATAGGAAGCAAAAAACTGAAGGCATTACAGACATAATCCCCGCAGGAAATTTTATCATGTTTTAAAAACTGATCGCCGGTTTCCTTATTGATATATGATTTTTTAAAATCATTTTTAAAATCACTTTTTGAAAGCTTGATTTCAATTTCATGGCTGAATCCGGCAGCATCAATGATCAGCATGTCTGCCTCCCAATCACCCTGAAAATAATTCGTCAATACAATTTCTCTTTCAAAATCACAATGGGAATAAATATAGGCGTGAACAAGTTCTTCAATTTTGATCATTGTTTACAGGTTGTATAATATTTGTTTAGAGTTAACAATAAATGTCAGGCTTTCCTGGTATTCCAATACACTTTCAACTCACCAGAAGGCTGCAACCCCTGATATCCGAGTGATCTATTCTTCCTAATACCTGGAATTTATTTCCTGTTATTTTCCCCAGATCCTGAGTCGCAATAAAAGCACAGGAATGGATATTGGCCAGGTCAATAATATTAATAGCTCCCGTTCTTCCTTCTTTTTCGTATGAAAAAGGATCTTCTGCGTTCCTGATCATGATTCTCATCCAGGCAGGACATTCGTATTCGTTATTTCCAAGGGAATAGGCTTGTGATAAAAGCTCTGTCATAGAATATTCGGAATAAATCCTATGGGTTTTAAAACCATCCTGAAGAATCTTCAGAAGCTCATCTTTTGTCATCTCCTCTTTTCTGCCTTTCATTCCACCGGTTTCAATAACTACTAAATTTTCCAGAAAACTGAATGATTTATCACTTTGCAGACAATAATCCAAAAAGTCTAACAGCGCAAAAGAAACCCCGAAAAGAATAACCTTTTGACCCTGCAGGGAATTTAAAAGGTCAAAAAGATCGGCATGATTATAAAGAAAATATCCGTTCTCCGGCCTGTCAGACTTTTTCATCAGATAGTCTACCATGTAAATCAATGATGAATTTTGTCTCTCCAGGTAACTTGGAAGCAGCCCAAGGAAAATAAAGTCTTCAGGTTTGCCGATAAACTGTTCAAAACTTTTATAAATACTTTCTTCATATAAGCCCTGGTCCGCAATGAAATGTCTGGAAAGATTCATCCGGGTCGTTCCCGAACTCTGAAAGAAAAGATCAGCTGTTACATTTTTATCCAGAATCTGATGATTTTTAAACATTTCTATCGGGAGAAACGGTATTTTTTCCAAACCATCTACCTCATCAGGATTAATTTTCAAAAAATCAACAAACTTCCTGTATATTTCAACATGATCATACTGATAACGAAACGTTTTCAGTGATTCAGCTAAGAAGTCCTGTTCTGTCTGTATATTGAATATATTTTTCAATGGTATAAATTTTTTATCATCTTATAACTTCATTATAAGACAATTATCTATAAAAATATTTTTATTTAATATTTTTTTAATATTGAAGTCATACTTTGGTAACAATTTTGCAATTATTTATTCGGAATATGGATTAAAAACAGAATGGGCTTCGGCTCATTCGAAATTACCTCTTTTCAGGGGTAATTTTTTTATGTTATTTTCCGAACACCTTCAGCTCAAAATCTTCGTCGAAAACCCCGTAAGTAAAGTAAGAAATCCAGTCACCGAGATTAATGTACTTTGAACCGGGCTCCAGATCCAACACCATTGGAAGATGACGGTGCCCATAGATGAAATAATCAATTTTTT
Source organism: Chryseobacterium gallinarum (assembly GCF_001021975.1). Classification (NCBI taxonomy): domain Bacteria; kingdom Pseudomonadati; phylum Bacteroidota; class Flavobacteriia; order Flavobacteriales; family Weeksellaceae; genus Chryseobacterium; species Chryseobacterium gallinarum. Next base: position 681,787 of record NZ_CP009928.1, read on the forward strand.
CCGTCTTCAGCTTTTCTTTGGAATAAATAATTAAAAATTCTTTTTCTTCTCCTAAGAAAGCCTTGTCTTCTTCCCCTGAAATCATTTTATTTTTTTGGGAAAGATACAATGCGATCTTCATGGCAATATCCGGGTGAAGCCATTTAAAAAGCCACTGGGCCACAGGATTGGTGAATAATTTTTTCATCCTTTTATATCCTTTGTCTCCGGGGCCTAATCCATCACCATGGGCCAGCAAAAACTGCTTTCCTCCCATTTCGAAGTATTGCTTCTGATAAAAAACAGTACATCCTATTTCTTCTTCCAGATAATCCTTCATCCACAGATCATGATTTCCTACGAAGAAATAAATATGAATTCCCCGGTCTTTCAGTTCTGCAATTTTTCCCAGAACACGAACATATCCTTTTGGAACTACATGCTTCCATTCATGCCAAAAGTCAAAGAGATCACCCATTAAAAACAAAACCTGGGCATCTTCTTTGATTTCATCCATCCAGCGTATAAATTTTTCTTCACGCACTTTGCTTGCCTGAGGAGTTGGCGCTCCAAAATGCTGGTCTGAAGCAAAATAGACTTTTTTTCCGGGTTCTAGATTGATTGTTGTTTTTAACACCGCCTGAATTTTGTAGGATAAAGTTATTGGTTATCTTCTGCAAACCATTCTCCATAAGAATTCTCAGTCTCATGAAGTTTAAGATAAGCTAAAGAAATTCCGTCCGGAAGTTTTGATTTTATTTTGGCTGCTATAGCGTACAACATATTTTCGCAGGTTGGCTGGAAACTGCAGTAGATCACTTTATGTCCTCTGGTTTCAAGATCATCACCCAACTCTTTATGTGGAGACAAAGCATTCACAAGAACCGCATGGTCCCATACATCTACAATTTCAGATTTTACGATACTTTTGATATCTCCAAAATCAACCACCATCCCGTTTTTAGGGTTTTCTATATCATTAATGGGTCTTCCTTTTACTGTCACAAACAGCTTATAGGAATGTCCATGCATATTTTTACATTTCCCATCGTAGTTGTACAGTACGTGAGCTGTTTCGAATGTAAAAATTTTTGTAATACGTATCATAATGCAAAGATATGACAAAACAGTTTAACAAAGAAAAGACAGTTTCTATTGTAACGATTTCAACAGGGCTTTAATATATCACATAAGCCAATCCGGATTTTAAACGATAACCAAGGCTTATTTTACAACTTTTTCAAAACAGCTGATCACTTTGTAATTCCTGTCTTTAATAATCATTTCATACTTTCCTTTATTCAAAATCAGAAAATGGCTATCCTTTGAATCTTTAAGTTCCAGGATATCAGCGGGAATACCTTTTTTTTCAAACTCTCCTTTACGATATGCCAAAATCAAAGCCGGATATTGAGTAACTGCAGAAGCCGGAATTTCTACAAATTTTCGGTTTTCATTAAGCATCCAGCCGGGTCTCCCTTTTATATATTTTGTAACAGGATGAATAATTTTAACATCGGTAAATAGTTCTTTATCTTCTCCATTATATACCGACTGATCAGGATTGGTCAGGATAACAGATTCTGCATTTTTCATCCATCTCAGCAATGGCTCGTTATATTTCGGAAGGCTTTTTTCAGAAAACTGAACCTGGTCAATAGTGAAAGGATTAAGTCCCGTCAGATCAGAAAGTCTCCCTGCCATTGTTTTCTCCCATGATGTATGAACTCCTTCATAGACATGCTCATAACCACAGTAAATCAGATATTTTCCTTCCTTGTTTTTTTGCATAAAATCATAAATGTTTTTAGCCTGCCCGATTTCCCTTTCCTTTCCATTTCCTTCACTCTCATAGGGAAAAAGCTTAAAACCGGTTTTCAGTGCATGGTAAATAAAGTTTCCGAATTCGGGTTCCTGAGAATAAAACCCGCTATTACTATCTGCAAATTTTGTAGTGTTTAAAGAGTCATTCTGTAATGTTTCAATTCCCAGGTATCTGTAGCCACGTTCATACAACCCTTTGAGCAACGAGGATACAAAATTCCTATGACTTGCATTGTGATGGGCTTCGTTAATAATGATTATTTTTTCATGGGAGGCCCGGTCCATAATATAATCTTTTGCATTGACCGGGATGAGTTTTGTTAACTTCAGGCTATCGGCAGCACTCAGTTTTTTAACCCTTCCGAAAGTGATATCCCAGCTCTCCAGAGCCTTTTTATATTGCCCGCTTATTGAGTAGTAGGTAGCTCCCATCTGACTTCTCCAGGATCCTGGTTTTGTAGTATCTTCTACTATGGTCTTTTTCACATCCTCTGAAAACCGATAGAAACTCTCCTGGGCATAACCCGAAAAGCCGAAAAATAGTACAAGAATTGAATAATAGAATTTCATGTTATTAGTTTTATTTTTGATTAACGATAGCAAAAAGCAAAGTAGCCGCTACCCAATGATTTTTTGGATGACAATATCAGGTCAGTTTTTCCAGCCAGTCATTTTCCAGGCGCTTGATTTTCTTTGTTTCCGGATCAAATAGAACCCATAGGGTACTGGAATTCACCAGCAACCGGTCATTACAATAAAACTCAACTTTTCTGGGCTGTTTTGCTCCTTCCGGTGATTCCGGGTATGTTTTGATGGTAATAATATCATTCAGGTAAGCCTGCTTTTTATATTGAATATGGTGGTCTAAAAGCATCCAGGCATCATTTGCATATTCTGTTTTCTGTTTCAGAAGGTCCCAGTGCTCTGCTGCTATTTCTTCCACCCAGTGCACATATTGCACATTATTGACGTGATTATTCTGATCGATATGTTCTTCAGTCACCTGTATCTGCTTTTGATGTACTAACTTCATTATTTCATATTCTATTGATCATCAAATATAGTAACTTTTGAATTGCCTCCTATGAGAAAACCCTCTCAAAGAATGAGAAGGTTTACATCAAAAAAATATGGAAAAAATGACTAATGAAACTGTGCAGTTTCCGTAGAATCTTTCATGGCAACTGTTGCAGATGAACCATTTGTAACAATATTCTGGATTTCATCAAAATATCCTGTTCCTACAAAAGACTGGTGTTTTACCGCTCGGAACCCTTTTTGCTGCAAGGCAAACTCACGTTCCTGCAATTCTGAATATCCTGCCATTCCTCTCTCTTTATATGCTAAAGCCAATTCGAACATAGCTGTGTTCAAAGCGTGGAAACCTGCTAATGTGATAAACTGGAATTTATACCCCATTTTGGCAAGCTCCTCACGGAAAGTAGACATCTCTTCAACACTCAGTTTTGCAGCCCAGTTAAACGAAGGTGAGCAGTTATAAGCAAGCATTTTTCCCGGGAATTTGGCATGGATTCCTTCTGCAAATTTTCTTGCCTGTTCCAGATCAGGGTTGGAAGTTTCCATCCAGATTAAATCTGCATAAGGCGCATAGGACAATCCTCTGTCTATTCCCTGCTCTACTCCGTTTCTTACTACATAAAATCCTTCGGAAGTTCTCTCACCGGTGACAAATTTTTTGTCCCTGTCATCAATATCTGAGGTTAGCAAGTCTGCGGCATCAGCATCCGTTCTTGCAATGATAAGGCTCGGAACTCCTGATACATCTGCTGCAAGACGTGCTGCAATCAGTTTATTCACTGCTTCCTGGGTAGGGACCAATACTTTTCCTCCCAGGTGTCCGCATTTTTTTGCAGAAGAAAGCTGATCTTCAAAATGCACCCCGGCAGCTCCTGCCTCGATCATCTGCTTCATCAGTTCGAAAGCGTTCAGGTTTCCACCAAAGCCTGCTTCTGCATCAGCAATAATCGGTACCAGGTATTCTTTATTTCCTGTTCCGCTTACTGACTGAACCTGGTCTGCCCTTAATAAAGCATTGTTAATTTTCTTTACGACGGAAGGCACGGAATTCGCAGGGTATAAAGATTGATCCGGATACATTTCTCCGGACAAATTTGCATCTGCAGCTACCTGCCACCCTGAAAGGTATATTGCTTCCAGTCCTGCATCCACTTCCTGTACAGCCTGATTACCGGTTAATGCACCAAGCCCCGCTACATAGTCCTGGGAATTTAATTTGTCCCAAAGCTTTTTAGACATTTCCGTTGCGATGGTATAATCTATTTTATAAGAGCCTCTCAGTTTTAAAACTTCTTCTGCCGTGTAAGGTCTCTTCACTCCGTTCCAACGAGGGTTAGTCAGCCAATCTTGCTCTATAGCCTGGATTTGTTCTTGTTTTGTTTTCATAATATTTGGATTTGTTAGATTAAGGTTATGTAATAGTTGTTGATGTTAACCAATTGCTGGTCATTAGCTGTTTGATTGCGTTTTTTTGGTTGGTATTTCTATTGGATAATTAAATAAACGGATAGGCTTTAAGGGTTAAAAATTCCTCAAAGTTCTCAGAGAAAACCAATTCGTTGAAAAGTTCTTTAGCCAGGTTGAATTTTCCGTTTTTAAAACGTTCTTCTCCCACATATTTTTCAATATTGTCCATTTCTTCCGACTCCCATTGAAGGACCATATTCCGGGTGAGGGTCCTGTCGTCACTTAAGACGGCTTCGTTTTTCAGCCATTGCCAGATCTGGGTCCTTGAAATTTCTGCCGTAGCTGCATCTTCCATCAGATTATAAATTGCGGCCGCTCCTACTCCCATTAGCCAGCTTTCCAGGTAAAGGATTCCCACATTAATATTTTTCCTTACTCCTTTTTCTGTAATTTCACCTTTGGGAATTTCAAGCAGATCAGCTTCTTGTATATGGTATTCAAATTTTTTATCAATCTGGTTTTTGCCGGGCATATACTCGTCAAAAACTGCTTTTGCAACGGAAACCAATGCAGGATGTGCTACCCAGGTGCCATCATGCCCGTTTTTTACTTCCCTTTCTTTATCATTTCTTACTTTTTCGAAAGCCAGGGCATTTGCCTCATCGTTATCTTTCACAGGGATCTGTGCAGCCATTCCTCCCATAGCATGAACATTCCTTTTATGGCAGCCCTCAATCACTCTTTTTGAATAAGCATTCATAAAAGGTGAGACCATGGTTACCTGATCCCTGTCCGGCACAATAAATTCCGGAAGGTTTCTGAATTTTTTGATGTATGAAAAAATATAATCCCACCTGCCACAATTCAGACCTGCGCTATGTTCTTTTAATTCGTATAAAATTTCATCAATCTGAAATGAAGCGGTAATCGTTTCTATCAAAACAGTTGCCTTAATTGTTCCTTCAGGAATTCCCAGGTAATTCTGGGCAAAAACAAATACTTCGTTCCACCAGCGGGCCTCTTTATAATATTCTAATTTTGGAAGGTAAAAGTAAGGACCACTTCCTCTTTCCAGAAGCCTTTTTGCGTTTCTGAAAAAATAAATTCCAAAATCAATCAATGATCCTGAAGATTCTTCTCCATTGATTTCAATGTTCTTTTCAGGAAGATGCAATCCACGGGGACGAACAATCAGAACTGCTGTATTTTCATTAAGATGATAAGCTTTTCCTTTTTCATTTACAAAATCAATTGTTCTGTTCACGGCATCCGTAAGGTTCAGTTGTCCTTCCATACAATTCTCCCATGTAGGCGAATTGCTGTCTTCAAAATCAGCCATGAATGTCATTGCCCCGGAATTGAGAGCATTGATAATCATTTTACGGTCAACAGGTCCGGTGATTTCTACTCTTCTGTCTAATAAATCTTCCGGCAATGGTGCACAGACCCAGCTTCCGGCTCTGATTTCTTCTGTTTCTTTTAAAAACCCGGGCAGTATTCCCTGATCAAACTTTTGCTGAGTTTTTTTCCGTTCTTCTAAAAGCTCTGTTCTTTGGCGATCAAAATTCTGATGAAGAGCTACCAGGAAATCTATCAGATCCTGAGTGAAAATTTCTTCAAACTGCCTGCCTGCCTTTATTTTCAGTTGAGTCTTAGTTTCCATAACTTATTGATTTTGTGATTTAATATTACAAACATAAACAAAAATTTTCACAAATAGCGAACGTTCGCTATTTTTATTAAAAAATTATTATGCGAATAATCGCATCTATTATTTATCTTTGAGTATGAATTCAGAAAGCGACTTTATCAAAACGGTTTTCGGACTGAAACTGAAACAACAGAGACAAAAGAAAAACTGGTCATTACAGGATCTTGCCGTAAAAACCGGACTTTCAAAATCTTATCTCAACGAAATCGAGAATGGAAAAAAATACCCCAAGCATGACAAAATCATCCAGCTTTCCGAAGCTTTGCAATGTACTTTTGACGACCTCGTTTCCACAAAGCTGGATAAGAGTCTCGCTCCGTTTAACGAAATCCTGCAGTCTGATTTTTTTAAAGAGGTCCCTTTAGAGCTATTCGGGATTAATAAAAACAACCTCATCAGCATCATCAGTGATGCCCCCAAAAAAGTAACGGCTTTCATCAATGCCCTGATTGAAATTTCCCAAAATTATAATCTCGGAAAAGAAAGATTTTACTTCGCGGTACTGAGATCTTTCCAGGAGCTTTATGATAATTATTTTCCTGAAATAGAAGAAAAAGTAAGTCTTTTTACCCGGGAAAACAACCTTACAACTGATAAAAATTTACAATCTGACATTCTGGAAAAAATACTTTCAGAAAAATTCAATTACAGCATCCAGTCTGAAGATTTTGAAAAATACGGAACCCTGGATCATCTCCGTTCCCTGTTTATGCCTGAAAAAAAACTATTGCTTCTGAACAGGAAACTTGAAAAGGATCAGAAAACCTTTATTCTGGCTAAAGAAATCGGGTTTAATGTGTTGGAATTAAAAGTTCGTCCTACCACATATTCATGGCTTGACTTCGGAAGTTTTGAAGAAATTCTGAATAATTTTTATGCGTCTTATTTTGCGGGAGCTTTGTTAATATCAAAAGAACCCGTCATCGAAAAAACCGCAGACTTTTTTCTTCACAATAAATGGGAGCCCCAAAACTTTGAAGAACTTATCAGCAGTTTTACCCACTCCCCTGAAACTTTTTACTACCGGCTTACAAATATCCTTTCTGCTGAAATGGGAATTAAAGATCTTTTCTACTTATGCCTGGTAAAAAAGAAAGATTCGGACAAGATCCAGATTTTAAAAGAACTTCATCTCAACCATCAGCAAGCTCCCCATGCCAATGCGACCAATGAACACTATTGCAGAAGATGGATTGCTGTAAAGAATCTTCATTACCTGAAGGAAAATGAAACCCTGACCGGTGCTCAGATCTCTCATTATAAAGATCAGGGCATCAGCTACCTGGTGATTTCCACTTCTCAGAAAAACCCTTTTTCGGACGGAAGCAACAGAAGCTATTGTCTGGGCATTTTGTTAAACCCGCACACCATCAAGAAGATAGGTTTTATCAAATCACCGTCTCTTCAAACCATTAATGTAGGGGTTACCTGTGAATCCTGCAGTATACCTGATTGTGAAGTAAGGCAGGCACCTCCGGTAAGACTGGATAAAGAGCATTTTAATCTCAGTATGAAAAATTCAATAGAAAAGATCCGGAAGGAGTTTGAGAAATAAGCCTTAAAAAGATTTGAAGAATATCAAGCTATGGATAAAGGTATTTTCCGGCAGGAAAGTATTTCATAACTTTAGCAAAAACACACAATGATACTTGACTTACTTTTCCCTAACCGCTGCATTCACTGCAATAGAATTATCAGCCCTGAACTTCTGGTTTGTAATGTATGTTTTGACCACATTCATTTTACCCATTATGATTTTTCCGGCAATAATCCGGTCAGGGAAAAGTGTAAATTGCTGTTCCCTGTTGAAAACACTTATGCTTTGATGCAGTTTGAGGAACAAGGTTTAAGCCGTAAAATCATTCATGAACTTAAATACAGAAGCAGAGAAAAGGCAGGAAAAACACTCGCGGAATGGACGGCGGAACGACTGGATTTTAGAGACAAAACACCGGATCTTATGGTAAGTGTCCCGCTACATCCGAAAAAATTAAAGGAAAGAGGATATAACCAGCTTCATTTATTTACAGAGACATTATCAATATTGTATGGTATTCCGTACCACCATGAACTTATTAAAAGAAATCATTATTCAAAAGCACAGGCATTGAAAGACAGGGAGCATCGTTTAAGTACAGCTAACGCTTTCTCACTTACCCAGGCTGTTACAGGGAAACATATCCTTTTGATTGATGATGTTTTTACAACCGGGAATACGGTTTCATCTATCGCATGGGAGCTTTTAAATGCCGGAAACAATAAAGTAAGTGTTCTGGTAATGGCGATGGATCTTTAAAGTAATCAGTGATAACTGAAGTGTTTATCGGTTCATGTATACACTGATCGTACTTCCGGTACAAAAACATCCAATAGATAAAGTAAGATCAAGTTATTATTGATTTTATATACAATCCGGATCTCTAATTATCGCTGAAGTTTTTCTCCGTAGCTCAAATCTCCTGCATCACCTAATCCGGGAGTGATATATCCTTTTGAAGTTAATTGTTCATCAATAGCTCCTACCCATATCTGAGCGTCAGGATAAGCATTCTGAACCGTTTCTACCCCTTGCCTTGAAGCAATTGCTGCTACGATATGAAGTTGGGTAGGGTTTCCGTTCGTCAATAAGTCTTTGATGGCTTCAATCAGGGAGGCTCCTGTTGCCAGCATCGGATCTGCAACAATTAACGGTCTTCCTTCAATGCTTGGGCAGGTGAGATAATCCTGTTTAATGGAAAAATAATCGTTGGCATCATGTTTTCTGTAAGCGGCTACGAAACCACAATCTGCCCTGTCCAGGTAATTCAGTATTCCTTCGAATAAGGGTACTCCGGCTCTTAAAATAGTTGTAATAACAGGTTGTACCGCAATCTCCCTGCTTTTGATGGTATCTAAAGGTGTCTGAATTTCAACTTCTCTATGCTCTAATCCTTTGCTGATCTCAAAGGCCGCAATTTCTCCGATTCTTTCCATATTTCTCCGGAACCTCATCCGATCGTGCTGAACTTTTACATTTCGAAGTTCATTAATCCATTCATTAACAAGAGAAAATTGTTGCGATAAAATAGTAAGCATGAAGATCTTAATTTTTAATTCTGCAAAATTACAACTAAAAAACGAATTTGCAGGTTGATGTCAATAAGAATAAGGTATGAGCATAAAAAAACCTGATAAGAATATCCCACCAGGTTTTTATGAAAAGTCATTTTATTTTTGTCTGAAATATACTTCAATTGGGACTCCGGTAAATCCGAACTCTTTTCTCAACTGATTTTCAGTAAATCTTTTATAAGGTTCTTTCACATACTGCGGAAGATTACAGAAGAATACGAATTGTGGTGAAGGTGTAGGAAGCTGAACACAGTATTTAATTTTAATGTATTTCCCTTTATTGGCCGGTGGAGGTGTTTGCTCAAAAATCGGAAGCATTACCTCATTCAGTTTTGAGGTTTTGATTTTTTTCTTACGGTCTTCATACACTTCCATTGCTACTTCTACTGCTTTCAAAATTCTTTGCTTCGTTAAAGCTGAGATGAATAGAATCGGAATATCCTGAAACTGGCCTATTTTGTCTTTGATAGATTTTTCAAAATCCCGCATTGTGTTCGTTTGCTTGTCTTCAATCAAATCCCACTTGTTTACCAGAATAACAATTCCTTTTCTGTTTTTCTGAGCCAGTCCGAAAATATTCATATCCTGGGATTCCCATCCCTGGGTAGCATCTACCATGATGATCACTACATCAGAATATTCAATAGAGCGGATAGATCTCATAACGGAATAGAATTCAAGATCTTCATTCACCTTGGATTTTTTTCTCATTCCGGCCGTATCTACCAATACAAACTCGTGTCCGAATTTGTTATACAGGGTCTGGATGCTGTCTCTTGTTGTTCCTGCAATGTCAGTAACAATATTTCTTTCTACATCCAACAATGCGTTGGTCAACGTAGATTTTCCTACATTCGGACGACCAGCTATTGTAATCTTAGGCAATCCTTCAAAAGGATCTTTATATTCTGTAGTCGGGAAATCTTTCACAATATCATCCAACAAATCACCGGTTCCTGATCCTGTAGCCGAAGAAAGTGTATAATATTTTTCAATACCCAACTGATAGAATTCTGTTGCCGGGAGTTCTTCCTTCGCTGAATCAACTTTGTTGACAACAATATAAATAGGTTTATTGGATCTTCTCAGCAATCTGTAAATTTCGTGGTCTGTATCAGTAAGCCCCTCTTCTACATTCATCATAAAAATAATAGATGTGGCTTCGTCCACCGCCAGCTGTACCTGCTTACGGATCTCTTCCTCAAAGATATCATCAGTTCCTACATCGTATCCTCCGGTATCAATTACGGTAAAGTCTACACCATTCCAGTCGGATTTCCCGTAGTGACGGTCTCTGGTTACACCTGCTGTAGAATCTACAATGGCTTCCCTTCTTTCCAATAAACGATTAAAAAGCGTGGATTTTCCTACGTTGGGACGCCCAACGATTGCGACAATATTTGACATAAAAAAATGTTTAATAATCCTTTCTTACTCAGGATATGTTATTAATGGGTTACTCCAACTTTTGGAGCCCAATTTTTTTGCAAAGATAAGGTTTATTATTTAATGCCCAGTATAAGGATTTCTGGTTTAATCAATTGAAGCCGGGAGATAGAAGCTGGAAGTTATTTCTTCTTTAAAAGTAAACATTCGTTTAACTTTTATTAATTAACTGAAAATAGCTTCCAACGCCTTTTCCAGCTTCCAGCCTGTATAATTACCTTTCTTAATCCGAATTCAGGTTATTGAGTATTAAAAGTCTCATTTATTTTGATTTTTTTATTAAAAATAATTATTTGGATATCAATACCTAAAGCCGTTTATACTGCTATTATACGCATTAATTTTTAATTTAAATTTTCATATTTAAAATTAATTTTCTAATTTCGCGGCATCAAAACAGACCCATGGTGTAGCGGTAACACTACTGATTTTGGTTCAGTCATCTGGGGTTCGAATCCCTGTGGGTCTACAAACCATCCTTTTAAAGGGTGGTTTTTCTTTTTATTATATTTTCTAATACATCACAATTTGTTTTCTAGTTTATATCTATTCCAAAACTGTAGGCATTTTTATTAAAAAATTCCAGTCTATACAAACGTATCCTATAACCTTCATTATATTTTATTCCACATAAAATAAAAAACAATTAATTTTTTACAATATTTAATTATTTTTTATTATTTTTATCCATACATAATGAAATATTTTATATATTTATTCAATCATTATTAAAAAAACTACCATGAAAACGAGTTCTTGCCAATATCACATTGGCACGTACTATACTCGGCTAACAGCAAATCCGATCGAGTATATAGTAAGCAAATACTTTTTTCATTGTAGGGTAGGATATTTTTTTGAAAGTAGGTTTTCAGAATATTTGTTTTGCAACAATAAGTACGATTGACAAAAGAAAAAACAGACGAAAACTCTTTGAAACAAAAAGTAAAAGACACCGGTAAAAAAAATTGAATACAAAAGTTGATTATACAACAACTCAAAAAGTGTATCACCAATTCAATAATTTTAAAAACAGGTTAAGAAAAAAGTTCTCACCTTAGCCTGAACAAAATGAGGACAAAACTAATTACTATGAAAAAGATCTTATTATTAACAACCGTTTTAAGTGTAGCATCATTATATGCGAATACCACAATTCCAACACCAGAAAAAGGAAACTATACTGCAGCCAATGCTTATAAAAAAATTGAATTGGATTACACCATAAAAGACGTTAATGGAACGACCTGGCACATCTACGGATGGGTTGATGTTTCAATAGGTTTAGGTGGAATCTCAATCAACCACTATGATGTTCATTTAGTAGGTGGTGGTAATCACTATCACTTTGTTGGAAAAATGTCAACACAAGGTAATGGAAGCACAGATATTGACGGCCTTTTAGAGGATGTTATTAATAAAAAAACTATAGATATCGATGGCGATATGAAGACTTTACTTATCCAGATAAATGACGATGTGATCAAGAACAATTCTTAAATATAACAGATGGCAAGGGGTAAACCCTTGCCATTTTTAACCTGTATTACCACATGAAAAAAATATCTTACTTATTAATTCCCGTTATCTGTTTATCTTTCATGAAACAAACCAATGATCAGTTTCTGGGTAACTGGAAAGTGGATGATATTATCAATTTAAGTGATAAAAGTGAGTTTAAAGAATTAGCATTACACCAATTGGTAAAAGAAAAAATCCGGGAAGAGAATATCCATATTGTAGTAAGACCTGACAGTATCATTATGTATAAAAAAGGAATTGCTACTGAAAAGGCGAAATTGTTTTTCACTCCTACCGCCAAAAAAGACAGTGTATTCATCAGATTTGATAATCATACCGGATCTATTACATTAAAAGGGAAAGATCATGGGGTCTTAACCCTGGAAAATAAAACCCAGTTTTTTCTTCAGAAAGATAAATAAAAAGACAGCATTCCTGCTGTCTCTAAGTTTTTATAAATAAGGTCATCTGTTAAATCAGATCAAACCTGTCCAGATTCATCACTTTTGTCCAGGCTGCTACAAAGTCCTTGACAAATTTGCCTTGCGCATCAGCACTTCCGTAAACTTCAGCTACTGCTCTTAATTCAGAATTAGATCCGAAAACAAGGTCTGCACGAGTGGCCGTCCATCTTGGCTGACCTGTTGACCGGTCGCTGCCTATATACAATTCCTGATCTTCTGACATCGCTTTCCATTGTGTTCTCATATCCAATAGATTCACAAAGAAATCATTGGTTAAAACTCCCGGACGATTGGTAAACACTCCATGTTTTGAACCATCAAAATTAGTATCCAGGGCACGCATACCTCCTATCAACACCGTTAATTCCGGAGCTGTAAGGGTTAGTAACTGCGCTTTATCAATCAGTAATGATTCTGTGGATACTGAGAATTTTCTTTTCAGGTAATTCCGGAAACCGTCAGCAACAGGCTCAAGATATCCCATAGATTCTACATCCGTTTGTTCCTGTGAGGCATCCATTCTTCCAGGGGCAAAAGAAACTTTAACATCATGTCCGGCATTTTTGGCAGCTGCTTCCACGGCTGCATTTCCTGCTAAAACAATAAGATCTGCCAAAGAAATTTTCTTACCATCGTTTTGGGAAGCGTTAAAATCGTTTTGGATTCCCTGCAACACATCCAATACTTTCTGTAACTGCACCGGATTATTGACTTCCCAGTTTTTTTGTGGCTCCAGCCTGATTCTGGCTCCGTTCGCACCACCACGTTTATCACTTCCTCTGAAAGTTGAAGCTGAAGCCCAGGCAGTAGATACCAATTCGGAAATACTTAATCCTGAATGTAAAACTTTCGATTTAAGAATTTCCACATCTGAATCGTTTACCAGCTCATGATCTACTTCAGGAATCGGGTCCTGCCATATTAATTCTTCCTGTGGAACATCGGGCCCCAGATAACGGGCACGTGGCCCCATATCCCTGTGAGTAAGTTTAAACCATGCTCTTGCAAAGGCATCTGCAAAGGCATCTGGATTTTCATAAAAATGTCTTGAAATTTTTTCATATACCGGATCCAGTCTCAGTGAAAGGTCCGTAGTTAACATTGTAGGTCTATGTTTTTTAGAAGAATCAAAAGCATCGGGAATAATTTCAGCACCATTTTTTGCAACCCATTGATGAGCTCCTGCCGGGCTTTTCGTTAATTCCCATTCATTTTCAAATAAATTTTTGAAAAAATAATTACTCCATTGAGTCGGGGTTTCCGTCCATGTTACTTCCAGACCACTGGAGATGGCATCTCTTCCGCTTCCGGATTTATAGGTACTCGCCCATCCCAATCCTTGCAGCTCAATTCCTGCACCTTCAGGTTCTTTGCCAACATGATCAGCCGGGCCTGCTCCGTGGGTTTTACCAAAAGTATGTCCTCCGGCAATCAAGGCAACCGTTTCTTCATCATTCATTGCCATACGTCCGAAGGTATCACGGATATCTTTGGCAGCAGCAATCGGATCAGGATTTCCATCCGGCCCTTCAGGATTTACATAAATAAGTCCCATCTGCACAGCTGCCAGTGGTTTCTCCAGGTTTCTGGAATGGATATCGCCATCTGCATTATCATCTGTCGGAAGAACCGCCGACTGTCCCTCTGCTACTCCTTCGGAACCGTGAGCATAACGCACATCTCCACCTAACCATGTCTTTTCCGATCCCCAATACACATCCATATCCGGTTCCCAAACGTCTTCACGCCCGCCTGCAAATCCGAATGTTTTGAAACCCATAGATTCCAGGGCAACATTTCCCGTAAGGATTAAAAGGTCTGCCCAGGATATATTTCTTCCATACTTTTGTTTGATCGGCCATAATAATCTTCTTGCTTTATCCAGACTGACATTATCCGGCCAGCTGTTTAACGGGGCAAAACGCTGCTGTCCCGATCCGGCACCTCCTCTGCCATCTCCTACACGATACGTTCCGGCACTGTGCCACGCCATACGGATAAACAGAGGCCCATAATGTCCGAAATCAGCAGGCCACCAGTCTTGTGAATCCGTCATTAATGCATGGAGGTCCCTTTTAACCGCCTCAAGATCCAGGCTTTTAAAAGCCTCGGCATAATCAAAGTCTTCATCCATAGGATTAGACAGTGATGAATGCTGACGCAGGATATCTACTCTCAACTGATCAGGCCACCAATCCTGATTTTGAGTTCCTCCTCCCGCTACATTCTTTTTCATCGTTCCGTTGTGAAACGGACATTTACTGATGTCATTCAAATCTTTTTCCATTGTTGTTTATTTATTTTATATTGATTAATGCAGATTAAGTAACTTTTCTGTTGTAAGACATGACAAACTTACAATCCTTATCTAATAAATACAATCTATTAATTATTATTTCAACGATAGTAAAAAACTATAATTAAATACTTCCGCGGCATTTATCAAAGACATTATTGTGGTATTAAGTTAGCGATTTTTTTGTATCAATTGAGTGAAAACATCATTACCCCACTCTATTTAGAATGACTCAAAGAATATCGGACAAATCTGAAAACCAAAAGTTTGAAAGTATTAAACTTACAGTAACAACATTCTCAATTTATAAACGTTTTTTCTGATGATTGCTATAAAACAATTCTTCCTTCTTCCTGTTTCCGGTATACAATCTTAAAATAAATTAGCTATCTTTATATAAGAAACATGAACATCTATGAAAAAAGTATTAGTTGTCATTCTGGTAGCCTTTATTATGATCCAGTTTTTTCCTATCGATAAAACCAATCCTCCCTTAACTCCGGGCATGGATTTTCTGAAGATTAAAAAAACTCCTGATAAAATTGCCAAAACCATCCGTACTTCCTGCTATGACTGCCACTCCAATGAAACCAGATATCCCTGGTATGCAAATATTTCACCGGCTTCATGGTTTTTGAAAAACCACATTAATGAGGGCAGAAAACATCTTAATTTTTCTACCTTTGCTGTATATGAGCCTCAGAGGCAACTCAAAAAATTAGAAGAGTGTATAGAAATGATTGAAAAAAAAGAAATGCCTCTTGAATCTTATTATATAGGACATCAAAATGCAAAGTTAGCGGATGAACAGCGTGCTGATTTGGTTAAATACTTTAATAAGATAAAAGAAGATACTGAAAGAGGAATTATGTTTAATAAATAGAAATTGTGGAAAACTGGGAAAATAAACATATTGTATTTTTTGACGGGAATTGTGGTGTCTGCAATTTCTGGGTCCAGTGGATTCTGGAAAGGGATAAAAAAGACAAATTTATGTTTGCTTCATTGCAATCCGGTTTCGGACAGCAATTTTTATCAGAAAGAGGATTAGAAACGAAGGTATTTAACACGCTTTATCTTTGGAAGCCGCATCAGTATTATTTAATCAAGTCAAAAGCTGTCCTGGAAATTGCCAATATGCTGGGAGGAATTTACAGACTTTCAATTATTGGAAAAATTATACCCGCCTTTCTGAGTGACCAACTTTATGATATCATTTCAAAAAACAGAATGAAACTGGCCAATCAAAAGTGCTTTCTCCCTGATGAGCATCAGAAGAAAAAGTTTATCCAGGTTTGATAATCCCGCATATTCACAAATTCCGCAAATGTTATTCTTACAAAAGAGATCCACGTTTGTCAGCAACATCTGCGGAATCAATATCAATAGAATCTGTCCTTTACTTATAAATTAACCGACCATATGGAATAGCTATTCGGCGGGCATTGGATTTTTACCCATTTATCCCCCTGAGTTGTAGGATACCAGCTTGAGTGTCCGGTAAAATCTTTAATCTGTTGGCTGCTCCAATTGGTTTCAACCCATCTTTCCTGCCAGCTTGAAGAGGTATTGATATACACTACAAGTCCGGGATTCCCGTTATATCCGTTACGTCTTGCAATGTATTCGTCATTATCCGTATAAAGAATAGATGTAGTTCCTGTTGCCTTATTATTATGGATCCAGATCAGGTTGTTCATTCTTTCTTTATTCAGCCATTCTTCATAATCCCTGTAGAAAATGGTAGGATAGCCTTCATGAGTCAGAATATAGGCATAGGCAGGCATTTTATTATAAATGATATCCGTATCATGATTGGCAACAAAAGTTACTGCCTTATAAGGATTTCTTTTCCACATCATATCGTCATTCAGGGCGTTTAAATTGCCATTATCAAAAGCTTCATCCATTTTATAGTAAGCAGCAAAGTCAAACACGGAACTGTTTGCATTATTAGCCCACCATTCCAGTGTATTGACATTGGAGTCCCAAAGCTCTCCCACGGAAAATCCTCCTACCTTGGAGTTCCACGTATTGACTACCCACGGTCCGAAGCCTTTGACATAATCAAATCTCCAGCCATCGAACTTCATTACATTTTTATAGTATTTTGCGACAGAGTCGTCCCGGCCCCAGAGCCAGTCCTGTACATGAGGATTGGCATGACACAGATCCGGAAATCCACCAAAAGAACCTTCATCATTATTTCCGTAGGCATTTTTATAAAAGTCATTGTAATTTCTTTGAAACTTTCCCGAAGCGATTCCGGAAAAATCCGTCCAGGTATTTGTTCCCGTAAAAGGATTGGCTTCCGATTTTCCTCCACTGTTATGATTGATGACAATATCCGCATATACCTGCATATTTTCTGCATGCGCTTTTGTAATCAATGCCTCCAGCTCTGTTCTGGATCCGAAGCGGGTTTCGATACTTCCATTTTGATTGAAATTCCCAAAATCATAATAATCTGTGGGATCATAGCCCATGGAATAAGCTCCGTTCTGAGCTTTTGAAGCAGGAGGAAGCCATACTGCCCCAATGCCTGCATCCGACCAGGCTGTCAGTTTATCTTTAACGGTATTCCACCAATTACCCCCTTCCGGAACATCCCAATAAAAACCCTGCATCAGAACTCCTCCACCGGGCCCGGATACAAATTTTCCCTGTACAGACACTTTTCCTGTACTAAATGGTCTCCCATCATGATGGGTCACATTAATTGTTTTATTGTGAGCCTCTTGTTTCCCCGGAGCTTCGATTGTTGATTCATCATTATTCCGGCAAGAGCTCATCACGGTTAAAGCCAGTAAAGAAAGAAGGAAATGTGTTTTTTTCATATCAATATCTGATTAGTAATTCATTAACCAATTTACACTTTTATCAAAAATAAACTCCAATCGTTGAGAAATATTTTCATTTTCTCCAATAAACATTCAGAAAGGATGGATGAAATTTTCATTAAAAAATCATAAATTTTTAAGATTCCCGAAACAATTTTTCTTTTAATGCATATATTTGCATACTATGGAATACAATACCCAAAAAACTCAGCTTCATATGCCGGAATACGGCAGGATTATACAACAATTGGTTGAGCGCTGTAAAGAACTTCCTACCAAAGAGGAAAGAAGTGAAATGGCTATGGCCATTATCGATTTTATGGGTCAGAGAAACCCACAACTTCGCGACGAAGAAAATTATAAACATAAACTTTGGGACCATCTTTTTATTCTGGCAGATTATGATCTGGATGTAGAATCCCCATATCCTTTTCCAACCAGGGAACAATTGGCAGAAAAGCCTAAAAAAATGGAATATCCAAAACTTCAGGGAGATTTTAAATTTTACGGAAAAAGTATTCTTCAATTGATTGATAAAGCAATTGAACTGGAAACCGGCGATGAAAAAGAAGCCCTTATCGAGGTGATTGCCAACAATATGAAGAAGTCTTACAATGTCTATAATAAGGAACACGTAACGGACGATGTTATTTTCAGGCATCTCAAGGAATTGTCGGAAAACAGGTTAGATCTTACCGGAATTGATTCTCTTGAAAAAAGTAAAATTTATTACACAAATAATAATAACCGAAACAACAAAAACAGCAGCGGCAATAAAAACCAAAGTAACAACAACAATAATAACAAACGAAAGCATAATCATAAAAACAGAAAATAATGAGTGGAACATTTCAAATAAGAGGAGGGAAAAAACTGCAGGGTGAAATAACTCCACAAGGGGCAAAAAACGAAGCCCTACAAATTTTATGTGCAGTTTTGCTGACCGATGATGAGGTAAGAATTAAAAATATTCCTGATATTCATGATGTGAACAGACTGATTGAAATTTTAGGGGACTTCGGGGTAAAAATTACCAAAAACGGACAGGGAGATTATACTTTCAAGGCTGATCAGGTTAATTTTGATTATATAAAATCCAGCGAATTCAAAAAGGACGGCGCTAAATTGCGTGGCTCCATCATGCTGATGGGACCTATGCTGGCCCGTTATGGCGAAGCTTATATGCCGACTCCGGGTGGTGATAAAATCGGAAGAAGAAGACTGGACACCCATTTCCAGGGATTGGTAGAGCTGGGTGCAGAATTCAATTACGATGAAGAGGAATACTTTTATTCTTTAAAGGCTACTGAGCTCAAAGGAAAATTTATTTTGCTGGAAGAGGCTTCCGTTACCGGAACAGCCAATATTGTCATGGCTGCCGTACTGGCAAAAGGAAAAACAAGAATTTACAATGCCGCTTGTGAACCATATCTTCAGCAATTATGTAAAATGCTAAACAGAATGGGGGCTAATATTTCAGGAATTGGTTCCAATCTCTTAACCATTGAAGGAGTAGATTCCCTGAGAGGAACTGAGCATACCATGCTTCCTGATATGGTGGAAATCGGATCCTGGATTGGTCTTGCCGCCATGACAAAATCTGAAATTACCATCAAAAATGTAAACTGGAATCAGTTGGGAGTGATCCCCAACACCTTCAGAAAATTAGGGATTGAACTTGAGCAGCGTAACGATGATATTTATATTCCTGCCCAGGATCATTATAAAATCCAGAAATTCATTGACGGATCTATCCTGACCATCTCAGATGCTCCATGGCCCGGATTCACTCCGGATTTGTTATCTATCATCCTGGTGGTAGCTACTCAGGCAAAAGGAAGCATTTTGGTTCATCAGAAAATGTTTGAGTCCAGATTATTCTTCGTAGATAAATTAATTGATATGGGAGCACAGATCATTCTGTGTGATCCACACAGAGCAACGGTAATCGGATTAAACCAGGAAACCCCTTTAAGAGGGACCACCATGGTTTCCCCGGATATCAGAGCCGGAAACGCCCTCCTTATCGCAGCACTTTCTGCAGAAGGAAAATCCATTATTCACAATATCGAACAAATTGACAGGGGATATGAAAATATCGATGGAAGATTAAGAGCCATTGGTGCCGATATTGAAAGAATCTAAAACTTATTTTTATTACTATAGAGCGTCCGGAGTGATCCGGGCGCTTTTTTATCTTCGAATATTATCATCCCCCGTGAGGAAGAGATGGATTACACATCAAATAGTAGCTACAGTAGAAGGCCTTTGTTTTTTAAGTATAAAAAGTGTCCGGTAAATAAATACCAGACACTTTGAGTAATTAAAACTATATGAATCTCTCTCAAGAATATTTCCGGCAGACATATTCCACCGTTGTACTCAAAAGTTTATTTTTATTCAGGTAGAATTCAAGTTGCTGATAATCTTCTGAATTGACATTGATGTATAACTGCACCGAACCAAAACTGTATCCGTTCACATATTCCACATTTGCTGATAACACTCTATGGCAGATTCCTAATTGGTTATAGATCATATGCATTAAATGTTCAAATTTCATTTTGCCATTCAACTCTATTTCCAATAACAATTCTTTTTTAGGCAGGTTTATTTTATTTTGTAAAACCTGCAGATTAGGATTAGGTGTAATCATCGTTAAACATTTTTGGTTAAACACTTTCAGATTATCTGCTTTCTGCGTTAAATCTGTGACAAAAATATAAAAAAATATTAGTCCACCAAATTAGTAGACTAATATTTTTTGAATTTTAACTAAAAAAGAAGCTTTTTCCAGCTTCTTTCATTTGAATTTTACAGTTCCCTTATTCTTTCCAACTTTTCTGAACCAGCCAGGCCATTAGGATTACAGCCCGGTTCTCCTTCAGGAACCTTCAGGTTTTTCTTTTTATAAAAATCTTCCCAGAATGCATTGATAGTTCCTGTTTTAGGATCAATAAAAGTCATGGGTTCCAATTTGAAAATATGATCTTCCCGGAAAGCCCTTTCTACAAAGTCTGAACAATAGAACGAGTTTTCATCCAGTATATAATTAAAGTTATATGGTTTCCCAAGCATTTGATGCGCTTTTTGAATCGCCTGTGGAATTGATTTCTGAAATTCAGGCTTCAGACGGTATACTATCACTTTCTGTCCTTCTTCTTTCTGATCATTAAGAAATTCTTTTATCTGTTGTTTTTGAGAACCTCCTTTTGGAGCTGCATGCAATACAAACAGTTCATTGCCCTCTTTTTCAAGAATGCCGATATGATCAAAAGATATTGTTTCCTGTCTTTGGGTAACATTATTAATAGCTCCGGAAAGTCCGGTTCCTTTTGCTGTTACAAAAAGTAAATCTCCGTTCTGAAGGGATAATTTCTGGTATGAGCTACAATGAGCCAACAGAAAAATCAAACAAAAAAATATTCCTGTCAGTAGGCTTTCTCTATTAAAAAGTAATTTAAATTCCTGCATTCATAATGATTTCAGTGTCAAAATTACAAAATAGAATTCATTACATTTGTCTGGTATATTGATATGTTTTCATACCAACCAATATTCCGAATATTCTTATGCCACATATTTTATTAGTAGAAGACGACGACAGGCTTTCCAGACTTATTACCAAAGGACTTCAGGAATCCGGATTTGAAGTAAGCATGGCCTATGACGGAATAGCAGCCCTAAAGCTTGCCTTGCAGAAAGATTTCGATCTGATAATAACGGATATTATCCTTCCTCAAAAAAACGGTCTTGAATTTTGCAGTGAAATAAAAGCTTTAAAACCGGATCTTCCGATGATCATGCTTACGGCTCTTGGAACTACGGATGATAAACTGGAAGGGTTTGATGCCGGAGCTGACGATTATATGACCAAGCCTTTTGAAATGCGGGAACTGACCGCCAGAATCAAGGTTCTCCTGAAACGTTTTTCGCAGCAAAGGCAGCAAAAAGTCTCCGTACTCACCTATGAAGGTATTGAGATGAACCTGGAGCAGAAACTGGTGAGCAGGAATCAGGTTCCGATACAATTAACTCCGAAGGAGTTTAACCTCCTTAAATTTATGCTTGAAAATTCCGAAAGGGTGTTACCACGAAGTGAAATTGCCGAAAAGGTATGGGAAACTCATTTTGATACGGGAACCAACTTTATTGATGTATACATTAATTATCTCCGGAAAAAAATTGACAGGGATTTTGAAGATAAACTGATTCACACCAAGCCGGGAATGGGATTTATTTTAAAGAAAAATTACGAACAGGTATAATACAAAGATGAAAATAAGAACCAGGCTTACGCTGCTTTTTACCCTGATCACTGCAATGCTTTTAAGTATTTACAGTGTATCCATCTATTATTCATCAAAAGAAGCCCGGGAAAAGTCTTTTTACAGCGAGCTGCAAAATGAAGCTATAGCCAAAGCAGATCTTTTTTTTCAAAGCTCACTGCCTGAGCAGGAAATGCATAAATTGTACAAAAATAACAACAGAACCCTGAATGAGGTACAGGTGGCAATCTATGATTCCAACAACCGGCTTGTTTACCATGATGATGCCAAAGTAGATTATGTAAAAGAGGACCAGGAAATGCTTTCCGAAATATTTCAGAAAAAGAAAATTACCTTTTTTTCAGGAAAACTGCAGGTAATCGGGATAGTGTATCATCATTCCGGAAAATCTTATGCAGTAACAGCTGCCTCGTATGACCAATATGGCTATGAATACCTTACCCATCTTCTTACCATCAGCGTCTTGGCTTTCATCAGTATTTTGGTTCTCATTTACCTTGCCGGAATATTCCTCTCCAAGAAAACTCTAAGCCCGTTGAGCGAAATGGTGGGCCAGATTAAAAAAATTACAGCCGGAAGGTTACAATGGAGATTAAAAACAACAAAAGAAAACGATGAGCTCAATGAACTGGCTCAGAGTTTCAATGGCATGCTGGAACGCCTGGAAAATTCTTTTGATGCTCAGAAATATTTCGTTTCTAATATTTCCCATGAACTGCGGACTCCTTTATCAGCCATTATTACAGAGCTGGAACTGGCTTCTGAAAAAAAGCAAACCCACGAAGAATATCAGCAAACCATACAGCGTGTGTTGGAAGATGCCCGGAATATGGCAAAATTATCCAATAGCCTCATGGATCTGGCCAAGGCAAGCTATGATCCCAATGAAATCAGCTTCTCTGAAATACGCCTTGATGAAATCCTTTTGGAGTCTTATGCCAAAATTATCAAAGAAAATACCGGATATAAAGTTTCATTGAATATTGAAGATACTGTAGAGGAACGCCAGCTCACCATACAAGGAAATGAATACCTGCTTCAGGTAGCTTTTAATAATCTTATAGATAACGCATGCAAATATTCCCCCGAACATACCTGCTCAATTGACGTTAAAATACTTTCGGGAAAACTGCACATCAGGTTCAGCAACAGGGGAATCATCATTTCGCAGGAAGATCTGGAACATATTTTTGAACCTTTTTACAGAAGCGAAAATTCAAAAAAAGAAAAAGGATACGGAATCGGGCTTTTTCTCACAGAAAAAATCATTCATCTTCATCACGCCGTTATCACAGTGGCATCGGATGATAAAGCCACGGTTTTTACAGTGGAGTTTAGTATATAGCTTTATTTTCCAATTGCAAAATTGAAGCTATATACAGGCCGTAAAAAAGAACTATGTTTTTTGAAAATCCGGAAGTTTTTGATCAATGACTGACCCTTTTACCGAAAACAGTAGTTCCTATGCTGGCTGCAATTACACAAATAATGGAAATCCATTGTAAGAAACTTAAATCTTCTGCCAGGAATACCAATCCTGAAAGGGCTGCAAAGGCAGGTTCTAAGCTCATCAGAATACTGAATGTCTTTGCAGGTAACCTTTTCAATGCCAAAATTTCCAATGAAAACGGCAATGCACTGGATAAAATGGCCACTCCCAGTCCTTTCATAAAGATCGCAGGGGTAAGATTGAATACCGCTCCATCCCATATGGTAAAGGGTATTATCAACAAACTTGCAAATAACATTCCTGTTGTGACAGCATCTTTCCCGTCCATAATTTTGGAAACTTTCCCGCCCATCACAATATAAACCGCCCAAAACATTCCCGCGAGGAAAGCCAGTCCAAGACCTGTTAAATCTACATTATTACTCTGCCATGGAACAATCAGCAATATTCCGGCACAAGCCAGTAATGCCCAGATGACATCCAGCAATTTACGGGACAGGGCAAGCGCCAGAAATAAAGGGCCCGCAAATTCCACTGTAACAGCCAGTCCCAATGGAATCCGCTGAATGGCCATATAAAAAATAAGATTCATAGCAGCCAGACCCATTCCATACAGTGCACAATATTTCCATTTTTGCGCGGTAAACTGCAAAAATTTCGGACGATTAATTAAAGTAAGCAAAATAGCCGAAAGTACAATCCTTAAAGTAACGGTTCCAATAGGTCCTATAAGGGGAAAGAGCTGTTTAGCTATAGAAGCACCTCCCTGTACGCAGATAATTGCTAAAAGCGTTGCGGGTATCGCTATATTTGAATTTTTCATTTCTAAAATTTAACATTCATAAACCAACCTTTGGGAAGAAATTTCCCGATGTAAGTGAACTTTATTCTATAAATTACAGTCACGACTTACCATTATAATAGTTTGCTCCAAATGTATTGAAATTTTGCCTTTTATAATGGATACAGAGATCACCTTATTCTTTAGTCTGCAAGGAGATCTCATTTTATAACATTAATCGTATTAAATGATACTATCAAAAAATCACAATATCATTTTTCTAATACTTTTCTAATACTATTCTAAAGCTTTTCTAACGGTAAAAAAAAGACGCTCTCATTACTTTTGCACAGTAAAAAATAAAGCACATGGACACAGATCCTTACAGTAATTATCAATCTTAATGCTTTAGTTGTACCGACTTTTCCAGTACAGCTTAAAGCTTTCAAAGGAAAAGTTATGAATACATTTGAATTTACACTTCGCTTATTAACTGCATTCTGTTTAGGTGCCGGAATAGGTTTCGAGAGACAGTGGCGTAAAAAAAATGCAGGTTTACGTACCAATACCCTGGTTTGTATAGGTTCCGCAGCATTTGTACTGGTTGCCCTTAAGATTGGCGGTGATGCTGCCGGAAGAATCACCTCTTATATCGTCAGTGGAATAGGTTTCCTCGGCGGCGGTGTGATCATGAAAGATGGCCTTACGGTACGCGGATTAAATACGGCTGCTACTTTATGGTGTTCTGCTTCAATAGGAGCATTATGTGCCCTGGGCTACCCCAAAGAAGCTGTCATCACCGTTTTCTTTATTGTTTCCACAAATATATTTTTAAGGCCTTCTTTATCCTCTCAAAAAAAGGCACGGACTAAAAAGCTGGTCATCGCAAAGAAAAAAAGCAAAACAAAAAATCAGCAACAGCACTCAACTTTATTAAGATCATGAAAAAAATATTCTTAAGCATTATCATTCTTTTTACAGCTTCCTGTAAGGATGAAGTATCCCGGAAAAATAACACACAGGAAATTATCCTTAAACACGGACATGTTATTGTACCGGAAAGCAACCCTGTTTTCAAAAAGATTAAAACGGCAGTCGTTACCAGCCAAGAGCATAGTGATGGTATCCTGTCTGCAGGGACCATTCAGGCTATTCCCAATCATTATGCTGAAATCGCCAGTCCTTTTTCAGGAAGAATTACAAAATCGTTTATTCAGCTGGGACAGAATGTTTCCGCAGGCAGCCCTCTTTTTGAAATTCTTTCTTCAGACTATTTCTCAGTCCAGAAAGATTATACGGATGCTTTAAACGAGGTACAGCTTGCAGAAAAAAATTACAAAAGACAACAGGATCTTGTAAGACATGGTGTGGGTATTCAGAAAGAGCTGGATGAGGCGGAAACTGATTTTAAAAATAAGAAGACCGCTCTTTCCAATGCGTCTGCAGCCTTGAAAGTCTACAACAGTAAAGGTGGCGGTTTAGGAAAACCTCTTATTGTAAGAGCTCCCATTAACGGTGAAATTATTTCCAATACAATCGTAAACGGGCAATACCTGAAAAGTGATGCCGACCCTGTTATTATTATTGCTGAACTTTCCAGGGTATGGATTTCCGGAGATGTAAAGGAAAAAGATATCCGTTTCGTGAATACCGGCGACCATGTTTCTGTAAAAGTAAGCGCCTATCCTGATACAAATATTACCGGAAAAGTATATCATATTAACGAAATGGTAGATGAAAATACCCGGAGTATCAAGGTTCTTATTGAATGTGATAACCCCGGCAGAAAGCTAAAACCAGGAATGTATGCTACCGTTAATTTCTCAACAGCTCCTGAAAAAACAATTATGATCCCTGTAACAGCCTTAATGCAAAGCGACGGCTCACAGTATGTATGGGTAAAAACAGGGAAAAACCAATTTACCAAACGTATGGTAGCCACCGGAGAAACGGATCAGAAAACGACAAGGATTATCTCAGGCTTAAAGACCGGGGAAATCATAATAACTGAAGGAGGGATCTACCTACCGGATGCGAGATAGGCTTTTTGTAGCAAAAATCAAAAATTATGAAGCAATTACTTACACTCTCTATACAGAAGAGATGGCTGATGCTGGCCCTCTTCCTTCTACTGGGCTTTTTCGGGTATTACTCATGGACCAGATTATCCGTTGAAGCCTATCCCGATATTGCAGACGTTACCTCACAGGTTGTCACACAGGTACCCGGACTTGCTGCTGAAGAGGTAGAGCAACAAATCACCATTCCACTGGAACGTTCCCTAAACGGCCTTCCGGGTATGCATGTCATGCGAAGTAAAAGTACATTCGGGCTTTCCATTATTACTATGGTTTTTGATGACGGTGTCGACGATTACTGGGCCAGGCAACGTATTCAGGAAAGGTTGTCAGATGTTACCCTGCCTTATGATGCACAGCCCGGACTTGATCCCCTTACCTCTCCCATCGGCGAAGTCTACCGCTATATCATTGAAAGTAATAATTATAGCCTCCGGGAACTGACAGATTTACAGAAGTTTGTCATTATTCCGCGTATCAAACAGGTCTCAGGAATTGCAGATGTTACCAATTTCGGAGGAATTACCACCCAGTTCCAGGTAGAATTAGATCCTCATAAACTTGAACAATACGGTTTGGCCCTGTCTGAAGTTACGGAAACTATTTCCAGAAATAATGTAAGTGCCGGGGGAAGCATGCTACCCCATGGAAATTTAGCATATGTTATCCGCGGAATAGGCCTTGTGAAGGATTTAAATGATCTTGGAAAGATTGTTGTAAAAACCGAAAATGGAGTTCCGGTTTTCCTGAATGATATAGGAACATTAAAGTATGGGAACCTGGAAAGAAAAGGAATTTTGGGATATACCGACAGGGAACGTAATTACTCTGAAAGTATTGAAGGCATCGTACTTTTATTAAGAGGGCAAAATCCGTCACAGGTTCTTGAAGGAATTCACCAGGCGGTAGATGAATTAAACAATGAAATTCTTCCGGCCGGTGTAAAGATCCATCCTTTCCTGGACAGAACCGACCTTGTAAAGACCACTCTCAGCACGGTCTCCCATACCCTGACTGAAGGCATTGTACTGGTCATTATTGTGCTGATTGTCTTCCTTGGAAGCTGGAGAGGAGCATTATTGGTGGCCATCACAATCCCCCTTTCTTTATTGTTTGCATTTATCTTGATGTATTTTACCGATATTCCGGCCAACCTTCTTTCCCTTGGAGCTATAGACTTTGGGATTATCGTAGACGGAGCTATTGTGATGCTGGAAACCATCTTAAAAAAGAGGGAAGAAAACCCGGAAGAAATACTGGAAGAAAAAAGTATTACCCAAAGAGTGATTGAAGTAGCCAAACCGATCTTCTTTTCCACGATTATTATTATGACTGCTTATTTGCCGTTGTTTGCCTTTGAAAGGGTAGAGAAAAAACTTTTTACCCCAATGGCTTTTACAGTAGGCTATGCTTTATTAGGAGCTCTTGCCGTGGCATTACTGCTCATTCCCGGATTGGCTTATGTGATTTATCGGAAACCCAGAAAGCTATACCACAACAAATGGCTGGAAAAAACAGGGAATGCTTATGGAAAGAGAATCGAAAAAATACTCCAGGCTCCTAAGAAAGTAATGTTACCCATAGGTATTGTGTTGCTATCTGCAGGAGTTCTGTCCTACACGGTAGGAAAAGACTTTCTTCCGGAACTGGATGAAGGCTCCATATGGCTACAGGTACAGTTACCTCCCGGCATTTCTTTAGCCCAATCAAAGGAAATGAGTGACACTCTGCGTGCCAGGACATTGAAACATAAAGAAATTACCTATATGATGATACAGGCCGGGCGGAATGATGACGGTACCGATCCGTGGACAGCCTCCCATTTCGAAGTTTCTATCGGGATAAAACCTTACAGCGAGTGGCCTTCCGGAAAAACAAAAGCGGATTTGATCAGAGAACTGGCTGAAGATTATAAAGAAATGCCCGGATTTACCGTGGGATTCTCTCAGCCGATGATTGACGGGGTTATGGACAAAATCTCCGGGGCACATAGTGAATTGGTAGTAAAAGTATATGGAGAAGATTTCAAAGAAACCCGGAGAATTGCAGAAAATGTATTATCCATATTGAACAAAATTCCCGGATCAGCCGATCTTGCCATTGACCAGGAGCCTCCTTTGCCTCAGTTGCAGATTATTGCAGACAGGGATAAAATTGCCCAATACGGCCTGAATGTAGCGGATGTGGCAGACCTCATCGAGGTAGCATTGGGTGGAAAAGCCATTTCCCAGATTTTTATCGGAAATAAGGTTTATGATATTTCCTGCCGATATACTGAAAATAGCCGCAACACTCCTGATAAAATCGGGAACCTGATGCTGACTTCAGCTTCCGGAGCTAAAATTCCATTATCACAAGTAGCCGAAGTAAAATTAAGCACCGGGGAAAGTACCATCACAAGAGAAATGAATAAGCGTCACCTTACTGTAAAGCTCAACCTAAGAGGCACGGATCTTTCCTCTTTTCTGAAAAAAGCTCAGGATACAATTGAAAAATATATTCAGTATGACCACGAAAAATACCACATCAAATGGGGAGGTCAATTCGAAAACCAGAGCAGGGCATACTCCAGGCTGGCATTTATCGTTCCATTGGCATTAGCTGTTATGTTTCTGTTATTGTATGGGGCATTTGGTGATTTCAGGCAGGCATTGGTACTGATCTCTATTGTCCCGTTGGCCTTATTTGGAGGTATGCTGGCACTCAATATACGGGGCATGTCTCTGAATGTATCTTCAGCTGTAGGCTTTATTGCGTTATTTGGAGTTGCCATTCAGAACGGGGTGATTATGATTTCTCACATCAATGATCTGCGCAAAAAAGGATATGCTCTCAGACCTGCCGTAACCCAGGGGGCAAAAGATCGTTTCCGGCCCGTATTGATGACCGCAACGGTTGCTGTCATCGGATTGTTTCCGGCATCGCTGGCAACAGGTATCGGTTCTGATGTACAACGGCCGCTGGCAACGGTAATTGTTTATGGACTGATGTTCTCTACTGTTTTAACATTATTCATTTTGCCTGCTATTTATTTTATGGCTGAGCGTCGCAATGAAAATCAAAACCTGGTATCCAATGAAGATTAGTATTTATTTTATCATCATATCTGTTGCAATATTAAGCATGGCAGGTACAGTAAAGGCACAGGAGAAAGAAGTTCTACGTTTTGAAGAATACCTGAGTCTCGTCAGAAAGCAAAATCTTGGATATGCTTCTCAAAAGTACAATGTAAGCATCGCAGAAGCTTCAGTTCAGTCTGCAGGTATGTTTCCTGATCCTCAATGGGAACTGGAAACTACCAATAACGGGGTAAATAAAAATATGGGACACGTTTACGGAACTTCCATCGGATGGACTCTTGAGTTGGGAGGAAAAAGAAAAGCCAGAATCAACCTGGCTGAAACCCAATGGGAGCTGAGTAAAATACAGTTACAGGATTTTTTCAGAAACCTCCGGGCTGATGCCAGTTTAGCATATGTGGAAGTATTAAAGGCAAAAGCGTTACTTGAGGTACAACAGGATTCATATCAAAATATTGTGCGGCTCGCAAAATCAGACAGCATACGGTATCGTCTGGGAACAATTTCATTGATTACTTCAAAACAAAGTAAATTAGAAGCAGCTTCCCTTCTTAATGAAGTATACCAAGCCGAAAGTGCCGGGCAACAGGCTCTCACCTATCTGTCGGTTTTTCTTAGTGATGAGAAAATAGCAGACAGGGATGTTTCCGGAGATTTTAACGCTTTTAACAGGGATTTTAACCTTGATGATTTAATTCTTCATGCATTGAACGAAAGGGCAGATGTATTGGCAGCCAAACAAAATATACAAGTCACCAAAAGCCAGATTAATCTTGAAAGGGCCAACCGCGTCATAGATCTTGGAATCAGTGCGGGAGCCGAGCACCACACTGAAGCTACCAATGAAATAGCGCCTTCTCCTACCGTAAATGCTGTAAAATTAGGCATTAGTATCCCGTTGAAATTTTCCAACCGGAGAAATGCAGGTCTGAAAATAGCAGAAATGGTCCATTCCCGTGCCGAAGTTGAATATCAGCAGATCGAACAGGGGATACGGGCCGAAGTGATGCAGGCTTATCAGCAATATAGAGCTACCCAAAAGCAGGTAAAACAATTCCACAACGGAATGCTGACGGAAGCAGAAAACATTCTGGAAGGCATTACGTATAGCTATAAAAGAGGGGAAAGCTCCATCCTCGAAGTCCTGAATGCACAGAGAACTTATAACGGAATAAGAAAAGATTACTATCAGGCCCTTGCCGATAATGCAGCAGCTTTAATTGAGCTTGAGCGTAAAGCGGGAATCTGGGATATTGAGCTGTAAACAGCGGAAAGAAAGGAAGCTGGAAGAGAAAAGTTTTAAAGCAGGAAATAACTAAGGAGCCAATTAATAACCTTTTAAAATTATAATATTTTCCTTTTAAGACATGAGAAATGAACAATTACTCCTGTCTTTTCCTTCCAGCTTCCCTTTTAGTCTCCCTCATTCAAAACGAATCCCTGAAATTTATACGATTTCAGGGATTTTTTTATTTCTTATACTGGGATTCATAAACACCGATCCAGTCCTGGACAGTCATTTTTTTACTCAGTTCGGCAATTAGCTCAAAAGGTATATCTTCCACTTTTTTGAAACGGACGCAGGATTTGCCCATATCCAGCTTTTTCCTGGAATATTTAGGGTATTCTGAGACAAACCAGTCTAACAGTTCCGGTGTGGAATAAAGCCCCATATGATACAACGCTATAAAATTCTTTTGAGAAGCCAGGTTAATAAACGGTAACGGTGATCCCGGCGTACAATGATAACCGGCCGGGTAAGTTTTCAGGGGAACACCCCAGCCTACCATACCATACCCTGTGTTTTCTTCGAAACCCTCGGGTAAATTATTACTGATCGTATCAAAAAGTTTTCTGAAAGATTCCTGTCTTTCTTCAGGAATCCTGGAAATATAATCTTCTATAGAAACCGCCTGAATCTGCATATTTTATTTTTTTCTAAAATACAATTATTTCACAATATTATTTACTTGTCAAAACGCATTGTTTTAAAAACACCATTTTTTGTTTAACCTTACCTTATAATTTCTGTTGAGGTGATATTAACAACAATTCATTTTGTTAAAAATTTTATTTTTCATAAAAAAGGCAGCTACATACAATATAGCTACCTCCTGGAATTATTAATCAAATACAATTATTTCTTTATCGCTTTTCCTGTAGACTGGGATCCGTCTTTGAAATACACTGTCACCAAGTATAGGCCGGTATTCAGATCTCCTAAATAAAGTTCTTTTTCCGGGTAATCTATCGCCTTTACTACTCTTCCCGCTACATCCGTAATGGTTACGGATTTCATATCTTTTGTATTCCCGATATGCAGAACATCTTTAAACGGATTAGGATATAAATCGGCTCCTTTTTTCTTTGCATTTACTTCTGAAGTTGCCAGTGATGCAGCCACTTCGAATATAAAATCAATAGCCTCTCCTCTCGTCATCGCTGCACAAGGGTTTGAAGGCACTGAAGAATTATAATCAGCCAAAACCCTCATTCTGTAATTTCCGGCAGGTGTTCCGGCCGGCGGGGTAATAGATCCGGAAATAGTTGTTGTATAGTTGGAAGTAACAAACATTCTTTCCGAAGCTTCAAAAGTTAAATTATTATTCCAGTCTATCCAAACCCCGAATCCGCATGTAGGACCTCCTGCTGTTAAAGATATTGAAGTACTGGTTCCTGCGGTATTGGTAATTTTATTGCTGGATGTAGTTAAATTCTGATATCCTCCTGCCGCACCGGAAGCAGATGTATAAGCCATATCCGTAATTGCTCCTGTAGAGGTGAAGGCAGAAATCCAGGAATTCTGATTGGTAGATGTAGGGACACAATAACCTGTTCTGAATGTAGCTACAGCTTCACTCCAGATACTTTTGTCCGTAGCACTACATACAGATCTTACCCATACATAATAGTTTGAATCGGAAGCTAACGAATTTAATGGAGCAGAAGTTGTGGCAGAAGTTACTGAGTTCGTAGCATCTAAAACAGTCGTAGCAGTAGGCGCAGTGTTGTTGGTGCTGTAATATACTTCATATCCGTTTGCCGGAGCTGAAGTAGGTGCTGTCCAATCAATCGTTGCAGAGTTCATTGTAACATTCGAAGGTGTAACAGCAGTAGGTTCAATACAAGAAGGAATTTGCTGAACGGTAATATTATCAATATAAATAGAACGGGATGTACCTCCCATACCATTTTTAAATGCCAGTTGCAAATCAGTACCCACAGGAATATTAATAGTATATTGTGTATGAGTAGTTGTTAAAGTAACAGGGGAGCCAATCTGAGTAAAAGAAGCCGGATCAGCAGGGTTTGATAAAGTTCCCACTAACAGCGTATTTCCATTCGTTCCTCCTTTGGCATAAAATCTTACGCGTTTGGTACCATCTGAAAGGTTTACAGTAGGAGGTGAAACTAACATCTGACTCCCGGTAGTAGCTGTTGAATTATTGAGATAATAAGCATTAGGTGCCGAATAATTATTAGATGTCGTTACATAACCATACCCTGTAAATGATGGACTTTCCAGATAGCTCCAGCAACTTGGGGCATTACTATTCGTGGAAGAACCTGTACTGGTCGTATCAAAATTTTCCGTATAAGGTACAGAAAAAGTGGAACAGGCCGTTTTGAATGTACCGGCAAAAGACCAGGCACTTTGCCCCGTTGTTGAATTACAGTTCGTTCTTACCCAATAATAATAGGTTGTATTCGGCGTAAGACCATCTATAGTGGTATTTGTACCTGCTATTCCCGGATAGGTAGGTGTTACCGTACTTGCAGGCACGGTACCGGAAGTACTGTGATATACATCATAACTTACAGCACTGGCCGGAGCGGTCCATGAAACAAATGCAGAATTTGCTGTTATCCCTGAAACCGCCTGCAATACAGGAGGAGCGCAATCTGAATAGGCATCTGCTGAAAATGCAAAAATATTCGGTATACCAGAGCCGCCTGTTTTGGTTACCGTTATACTTTGTATTGGTTTCGCCTGGTTCGCAGCATCTATAGCTAACTCGGCCTGATATAATCTTGGATTTGTTCCTCCTTCAGGGGATGGAACGTCATCACCACTGGCAGGAGTTGCACCCGGTTTCTTAATCCTTCCTATTCCCTGGATGGCAAAGTTAGGACCGTTATACCAGTCCGCAAGGCTGATGTTTGAAAATGTTTGTGATGTGCCATCCGTAAAATTCACTGCTACACTGACTGTAGAAGTACCGCTTCCGCTAACAGCAAGCATATACAATTTAATTGCTGCTTTTGCTGCTGTAAATGTTAAAGTTCCTGAATCATTTACTGCAGCTAGTCTCAAGGAATTATTGGCACTTAGACTTCCTAACTGAAAACTCAATCCGGGCGTTGCTGTTACCACAGAATTAATAACTCCATCAACAGGAATACCATAGGTAATAGCTGGACTTGTGGATGTCAGCTGAAAATCTTTAGCAACAAAAGCGTAAGAAACTCCATCTACGTCATTATTGGTAGAAACTACTGAAGAACCTACCCCGTTGGCAATCACATCAGCCGTATATCCTGAAGCAACAGGCATTGTTTGATAATTCTGGGCCATCAAAACAGAAGCCGGAAAAAGAGTAATGACAGGCAAAACTCTGGAAAATAAATTTATTATCATATTATTTACATTTGTGTTGGAAATTAAGAAAAATATCAATATAAAAACAATAATATTAATAAATATTTAATTAATAATTAAAAATAAACTAACATCAGTATTCCGAATATTAAATATTTTAGTGTATTAAAGCAATATTACAAGCAACACAGGCTTCTTCTTGTTTCTTAATTTCCTTATTGAGAAATTAAATCTTATTTTTGTCATACAAATTTTTTGAACAATGCCGAACATTTCAAACAGAGCACTGCACATGCCGCCATCGCCGGTAAGAAAACTGGTTCCTTTTGCATTACAAGCAAAACAGAAAGGAATAAAAGTATATCATCTTAATATCGGGCAGCCTGATATTGAAACTCCGGAAACAGCTTTAAATGCTTTAAAAAACATCGATTTAAAAGTATTGGAATATGCACTTTCTGAGGGTAATCTGGAATACAGGAAAGCCCTTACAGAGTATTACCAGTCATTAGGTTTTGCAGATATAACACCGGATCATTTCATTGTAACCAATGGAGGTTCTGAAGCACTTAACTTTGCCATCTCCACTTTATGTGATGAGGGTGATGAAGTCATCATCCCTGAGCCGTACTATGCAAACTATAACGGTTTTACCAGTACTTTTGATGTAAATGTAGTAGCAGTATCATCTACCATTGATACAGGCTTTGCACTACCTCCTATTGAAGAATTCGAGAAAAAAATAACAGAAAAGACAAGGGCAATTATCATTTGCAATCCGGGCAATCCTACAGGATACCTTTACACCCGTGAAGAGCTTCAAAAGCTTGCCGAAATTGCCTTAAAATATGATATCGTCATCATCTCTGACGAAGTATACAGGGAATATGTCTATGATGGAAAACAACAGGTGTCTATCCTTGACTTTCCCGAGCTAAGCGAAAACTGCATCGTTATTGATTCAGAATCGAAGCGTTACTCCATGTGTGGAGTAAGAATCGGGTGTATGGTGACCCGTTCCAAAAAAATCCGTAATGCCGCTATGCTTTTTGCCCAGGCAAGATTAAGCCCGGTTCTTTTAGGTCAGATTGCCGCTACTGCAGCACACCAGAACGATGGTGCCTATATCAGGGCTGTTAGGGAAGAATACACCCACAGAAGAAATATTTTAGTTGATCTTCTGAATGCTATTCCGGGGGTAATCTGCCCTAAACCGAGAGGAGCTTTCTATTGTGTAGCAGAACTTCCGGTGGATGATACTGAAAAATTCGCACAATGGCTGCTGGAAAAATATTCCCTTAATAACGAAACCATCATGGTGGCTCCGGCCGGAGGATTCTATAGTGATCCCGAACTGGGTAAAAAACAGGTAAGAATTGCGTACGTCCTGAAAGAAGAAGATCTGAAGAGAAGTGCTGAAATCCTTAAAGATGCCCTAAAAAAATACAGAGAAGAATTTAGCCTGTAATACAGATGATGCCGACAACAAAAAAATTATATCTGAAAATTCTGTTTTCGATCCTTTTGCTGTCGGCATTTTTCTCTTGTGATAAAAAAGAAACAGTACCGGTTACCGGCAACAGGACTTCAAACGAAATAACTTTTATCAGTATGTCCCATATCGGTGGTACATTAGGCGAATATACCATTGTTAAAGTTACAAAAGATTCTGTTTTCGCAGAAAAAGGGGCTACAGCCAATAAAACACATAAAGAATGGGCTTCGTCCATCAATATTGATACCTGGAAACGGCTTATCTCTCCGATCAATGTGAATGATCTTGACGATATCAAAAGCTCTCCAAGCCAACAACCGGTAGACGGAATTGATGAAACTTTTCAGATACGTACTCCGGCAAAGTCTCATATCTACGTCAATTCTTTTGCAGATACCGTACATTACAGACAACTTCAACAGTTTAAAGAACAGTTAGTCCTGATTCTTCCTAAAGAATACCAATAAAACATGCAAGAAAATTTTTCCTTAAAACCTTATAATACATTCGGTGTTGATGCTAAAGCACAATATTTTACTGAGGTAAACAACATTGAAGAATTAAAAGAGGCCATTACTTTCTCAAAATCTCATTCTCTTCAGCTTCTTTTTTTAGGAGGAGGAAGCAACATCCTGCTTACAAAAGATTTTAATGGTCTTGCCATTAAACTTGATTTAAAAGGAATTTCTGAACAAAACATCAATGAAAACGAAATCCTTGTCACCGCAAAGGCAGGAGAAAACTGGCACGAATTTGTAAGCTACTGCCTTCAGAAAAACTATGGCGGACTCGAGAACCTTTCCTTAATTCCCGGCAACGTAGGCACCTCTCCCATGCAAAACATCGGCGCTTACGGCACTGAAATCAAAGATACTTTTGTCAGTTGCCAGGTGCTGGATTTAGACAATATGATGATTACAACATTCAACCTTGAGGAATGCAGGTTTGGATATAGAGACTCCATCTTCAAACAGGAAGGAAAAGGCAGATATGTTATTCTGGAAGTTACTTTTAAACTTACCCTGAAAGATCATCATATAAAAACAGAATATGGAGCTATTCAATCTGAACTGGAGAAATCAGGAATTACCAATCCTACCATCCAGGATGTTTCCAAAGCTGTGATCAGCATCAGGCAAAGTAAACTACCCGACCCTAAAGTCATCGGAAATGCCGGAAGTTTTTTCAAAAACCCCACTATTCCTTTAACTCAATTTGAAAGTTTGCAACAAAAATTTGAAAACATTCAGGGATATCCTAACGGAGATAAGGTAAAAGTCCCTGCCGGATGGCTGATTGAACAATGCGGCTGGAAAGGAAAACAGATCGGAAATGTAGCCTCGCATCAACTACAATCCCTGGTGATCATCAATGCTACAGGAAACGCCACAGGGAAAGAAATTTTCGATTTTTCTACAGAAATCATCAATTCCGTAAAAGAAAAATTTGGAATAGAACTGGAACGGGAAGTCAATATAATATAACATACAGGCTGATTCAATTTGAATTCAGCCTTTTTTATTCTTAAGTTGACCGGTAAGACGTTAGATTTATTTATTCTAAAATTATTGTCTCGATGATTTCACAGATAACGAGATGGGATACTTATGGAAACCTGCGGGACACTTTATTTTTAATCGCTATTAATATACCGATGAACTCACTTGTACACTTGTGGTTTTTCTGAAAGTCATCACATTGAGAAAGGTATTCGGACAAAATACTCTTAAGACCTGTAACAACAAATCATTCATTTTAATCCATATCCTGTCCCTATAAATTCTTATTTTAGCTAAAAAATAAAAGCACATTATGAAAATAGCGATTCTTGGAGCCGGAAATATGGGACTTTCTTTTTCAAAATCATTTTTGAAATACGAGCTTATCAAACCTGAAAATCTTCATCTGATCATCAGAAATCAAGCGAAAACAGCCAAAATAGCAGAAGAGTTCCCGAAATCAAAAATCTCCACTTTTGAAATGGTAAAGGAACTTGATGCAGACCTGATCATCATTGCTGTAAAGCCTCAGGATTTTCAGACAGTGGCTCAAAACTTATCATTTACCTTAAAAGAAAGCCAAATGGTTCTATCCATCATGGCAGGAATCAATATTGAGAAAATTCAAAAATCACTGAATCATCCGCTTGTTGTAAGAGCAATGCCAAACTCTCCTACCCTTCTGGGAATGGGAATCACCGGATACACTGCTGCAGACGGGATCTCTTTCAGCCAACTTATTAATATTGAACGATTACTGAACAGTACCGGCAGATCTGTTTATCTGGAAAAAGAAGAACTCCTGGATGGTGTTACCGCTCTTTCGGGCAGTGGCCCTGCTTACTTCTATTACATTATTGATGCCATGATCAAAGCAGGAATCGAAATGGGAATTGAAGAAAACCTGTCTAAACTGTTTGTAAAGCAAACCATGCTGGGAGCTTATCATCTCATCAATAACTCGGAAAAAAACCTTGAGGAACTGATAAAAGATGTTGCATCCAAAGGCGGAACCACTGAAGCTGCTTTAAAAACATTTGAGGATAATCAATTTAAAGAAATTCTAAAACTGGGAATTCTGAATGCTGAAAAAAGGGCTAAAGAGCTCAACAGCTAAACCGTTTTTCAGTATACCTGCACAGGAGCCATCCCAAATAGACTCCAAAAGTATTTAAAATAATATCATCCACCTCAAATATCCCCATTCTTGTAAAGTATTGGAGCGCTTCTGCTATGACAATGGATGAGATAAAAGCAAAAAGTAAGCTTTTCAAATTTTTTAGTTCCGGAACAATCCAGCCAAGAAAACCGAAAGGAATAAACATAACAATATTTCCCAGTACAATCATGATGACATTTTTCCAGCTAATGGAATTCTGAATAAAGTCTATCGTTGAAAACACCGGTTCCACCCTGATCAGGTTATCTTCATACTGAAACCTGCCCATACCCAGAAACATCAGATAAAGCAAAAACAGGGTATAAGGAATAATAACAATTTTATATATTTTCTTTAACATGGAGTGCTAATATATTCATTTCAAAAACATTAAATTTGTATGTTAAAATAATTTAATGAAATACGTTCTGCTTACACTTATTTCAGCAATGCTGCTGTCGGTTTCATGGCCTACTTACGGAGTTCCGTTTTTTATATTTTTCGCTCTTGTTCCTCTGCTCATGATGGAACATGGGATTTCAAAATTCTCAGGTTACAAAAGAAAAAGCTGGGCTGTTTTCGGCCTTTCCTATCTCTGTTTTGTAATCTGGAATGTAGTCACCACAGGATGGCTGTATGGCTCAAAGAATCCTGACGGAAGTCATTCTTTAATGGCCGTTTTATTTCCCGTCCTGGTCAATTCGCTGTTATATGCATTGATGTTTCAATGTTATCATTGGTATAAAAACGCACAGGGAACCTATTGGGGATTAGGATTTCTTATCGCCATCTGGATGAGTTTTGAAAAATTTCACATGAGCTGGGAGCTTACCTGGCCATGGCTGAACTTAGGAAACGTATTCTCCGATTATCCGAAACTGATTCAATGGTATGATACCTTAGGAGCCACCGGGGGTAGTTTCTGGATTCTACTGACTAACGTTTTTATTTTTTATACTTTAAGAACATGGGAGGCAGGAAGAAAGAGAAAAGAACTCATTAAAAATTCATCTGTTATAGCAACTTTGATCGCTGTTCCTATGACCATTTCCATCGTTAAGTATAACAACTTTAATGAAAAGCCTTCCGGACAGGTAAATGTTCTATTGCTACAACCTGATCTTGATCCTTATGCTGAGAAATATTCCAAGGACAGCTTAACGATAGAGCAGGATCTTCTTTCGCTGGCAGAAAAAAATTCAACCACCAAAATAGATTACTATATTGCCCCTGAAACAGCTCTTCCGGGACGGGGCTCTATTTCTGAAACGGGTTTTGAAAAGAGTTTGTTGTTAAATAATCTCAAAGACTTTCTATCAAAACACCCGGGTTCGGTGTTTGCTACCGGAATTTCATCGCACCGTTTATATTTTGATCAGACCAGCTTACCTAAAGAAGCCTACCAGGTCAACAATGGCGTTTGGGTGAGTAGCTACAACACGGCAGTTCAACTTGCTCCTGATCAAAAAGTTCAGGTATATCACAAGGGCAAACTGGTTCCGGGTGTTGAAATATTTCCTTATATGAGCGTTCTGAAGCCTGTTTTGGGGGATGCTATGCTCAATCTTGGAGGAACAGTCGCCTCTTTAGGGATAGACAAAGAAAGAATGGCCTTCTCCAATCCTTACAACAAAGGGAAATTGGCCCCTATTATTTGCTACGAAAGCATTTATGGAGAATTTGTCACTGATTATGTTAAAAAAGGCGCCAATTTCTTAGGAATCATGACCAATGACTCCTGGTGGGGCGTTACCGAAGGCCATAAACAGCTTTTATCCTATGCCAAATTAAGAGCGATTGAAACACGGAGAGAAATTGCCCGTGCTGCCAATAGTGGTATCTCAGCGCATATCAATGCCAAAGGGGAAATAGAAGCAGATACTTTTTATGGTGATCAGACTGCTCTATTTGCAAAAATAAATTTATATGATACAATGACCTTTTATACAAGAGCAGGGGACCTTCTTTCAAGGTTTTCCATATTTGCCTTAGGGTTTTTACTGTTTTATTTCCTCATTGAAAAATTCAGGAACAGGACAAAGAAAATTTAGTTTGATTGGCAAGAAATTGATACGTCTCATCGAACAAAAATAAATCACCTGAAAAAAAGAGAAAAGCCAGCTGGACGTCTGGCTTTTCTCATTGATAGAAGATAGAGTAATTCAACTATTTAATCGTAAGTTTTTTAGTGGTTATTTCGTTTTTTATCTTCAGTTTTAGTAAATATATTCCTTTAGCCAGGTGAGAAACATCAATAGATTGGTCTGCATTCCATATAATATCCAGCTTCCTGCCATCCATTGAATACATTTCAGCCTCCAGCACCTTTTCACCTTTAATATACACTTTTTCAGAGGCAGGGTTGGGATATATTGCCAGCAGGCTTTCAACAGGTTTCATATCTTTCGTCCCGAGAGTTCCCTGTATAGATTCATCAGAATATACTTTTGAAGCATCAATTGATCTTACACTCCAGTATATATTCTGGACAGACGGATCCAAATCAAGAAACCATGACGGGGTTGTTACCACATATTGGGCAATATCTTTTGCTCCCGGTGCTGAACCTACCCTGATTTCGTATCGTAATGCATTAACCGGAGTTTTATCATCAGAAGCCCCACTCCATGTAAAATTAAATCGATTTCCGTTTCTGGTGAGATTCAGCTGAGCAGGAGGCATAGGTTTTAAGTTAACTTCTGCCGAAGTATTCTGAAACAATCTGGTGAGGGATGGCATCCCGGGATCTGCCCAGTCGAATCCACCCAGCAATACATCAAGATGATGATCATTATTAAAATCAAATAATTGCACAAGTCCCGGGCCACCCAGTGCATACACTCCTGTTACCGAACTTTCCGTAAATTCCTGGCCTACCCTATCATATATATAGGTCTTTACAAAGGCATTATAATTTTTATTTCCGGAAATGATAAAATCATAATATCCGTCATTATTCAAATCTCCTGTACTTATCGAAACATCAGACATATCATGCCCATCAAACACTTGTGTTGAGAATGTTCCCGTCCCGTCATTCATCAGAACAGCAAAATACCCATCGTCATTTTCGTCTTTTCCTACTATAACAAGATCCTGGAATCCATCGGCATTGAAATCTGCAACATCTATCTTTCCACTTGCCAGAGGCTTCAGGTCCTGTGTATGAGTCAATACTCCCGCCTGGTTGATGTAAACTTTAGAAACAGGTCCTCCGTTCACATCCGCTCCTATAATCACAAGATCCAGCAGGTGATCATTATTCAGGTCTACCACTTTAAAGCTTCCATTCTGGGTGCCTTCCATCCAATTACCGATCTGATCAAAATCCTGCCCGGTATTTTGGTACAGATCCAATGTATTTTTAAAGCCTGCTCCGTTGATATATTGAGCTCCGTTAATGGCATAGTCAGGTTTCCCATCGTGATTAAAATCAAAAACTTCCATAGAACCATACACCTTTCCCGGAAGCGTTTCTTCTTTTACAAAACCGGTTCCTGTATTTTTAAATCTGTAATGCTTGTAATTAACAATGTCCATATAGCTGAGGCCGGTAGAAATAATATCCGGAAGTCCGTCATTATTATAATCAATAAACCTGATGTCTCCCAGATGGGTGCCATAGCTTCCGAGATCCGCATATCCGGACCATGATGAGCCGTTATTCTGATACACCTCGTTATAGCTGGTGTCTACATTTCCGTCTCCATCAGAATCTATTGCCCCGTTAAATACAATATCCAATGTCCCGTTATTATCTATATCTGCAACATCTGCTGCAGAATAATAGAAGTTGTTCATGCCGGTCTGTATTTCAGTAAAGCTTTGCGCAGATAATCCAACGGGAAGCATGGATAAAAAAATATAAATTCTTTTCATATTATTTTTATTTAGATTAATTAAAAACAAAGATATAATTTAAAGTTATTTTCTCCGGAAAAAGCCTGCATGAAATATATCAGTCCTGCTGGGACGCTTTATTCCGGCAATTGGGTTATTTTAAAAATCAATAGTATCAATCAGTTACTTATTTATAAAAAAATTCCAAAAGATTTGTCTATCTAAAAAATTCTTCGTTATTTTGCACTCTCAAATATTATACAAATAAGAACATCGAGATATGTCAAGAATTTGCCAAATAACAGGAAAGCGTGCAATGGTTGGTAACAACGTTTCTCACGCTAATAACAAAACGAAGCGTCGTTTTGAAATTAACTTATTGGAGAAGAAGTTTTACCTTCCGGAGCAAGATAAGCACGTAACACTGAAAGTATCAGCTCATGGATTGAGAGTGATTAACAAGATTGGAATCGAAGAGGCTCTGGAAAGAGCTGTAAGAAACGGATTGATTAAAAAGTAATTGAATCATGGCAAAAAAAGGAAACAGAGTTCAAGTAATCCTTGAATGTACAGAACACAAAGAAAGCGGTATGCCAGGAATGTCCAGATACATTTCTACAAAAAATAAAAAGAACACTACAGAGAGATTAGAGCTTAAAAAGTACAATCCTGTTCTTAAGAAATATACTGTTCATAAAGAAATCAAGTAATTTATAAATATAATTTACCATGGCAAAGAAAGTAGTAGCAACCCTACAAAGCGGTCAGTCTAAAAAGATGACTAAAGTGGTGAAAATGGTGAAGTCTTCTAAATCAGGAGCTTACGTTTTCGAAGAAAAAGTAATGAATGCAGACGAAGTTGATGGTTATTTGAAAAAATAATCTCCACTTTATTTACAATATAAAAAACTACTCAACTTTTGGGTAGTTTTTTTGTTATCTTTGCTCACCAGATTATTAATCAGTAAAATATGAAAAATATTCTTGCTCTGTTGTGCACAGTAATTTTTCTATTTTCATTCGGTCAGAAAACAATGAACCCTATAGAATATAAAAATTCATCAGAAGTTTTCAATATCCAGGGATTATCACAGTCCGTAAGTATCGACTGCGGAAACTCCAGGATGATTTTATTATCCGGCCAGGTGCCTTTAAATGCAGAAGGTAATCTGGTAGGAAATACTGTAGAAGAGCAGTCTCATCAGATCTTCAGAAATATAGAGAACATTCTGAAAGAATATGGAGGAACCGGAAAAGATATTGTAAAGCTGGGAATTTTTATTAAAGATATTTCCCAGACTGCAGGCTTCAGAAAGGTAAGGGATTTATATGTAAATATTCAACACCCTCCTGTAAGCAGTCTTGTAGAAGTAAGTTCTCTTTGGAAGCCACAGCAGTGATTAAAAATAAATAAGAATAAACTAAAACTATGAGTTGGTTTAAAAATATTTTCAAAAAAGAAGAAAAAGAAACACTGGACAAAGGATTGGAAAAATCCAGCCAGGGATTCTTTGAAAAAATGACAAAAGCCGTAGTCGGTAAAAGCAAAGTAGATGACGAAGTGCTGGATGACCTTGAAGAAGTACTTATTGCTTCCGACGTGGGGGCCTCTACTACGATCAAAATCATAGAAAGAATTGAGGAGCGTGTTGCCCGCGACAAATACGTGGGAGTGAGCGAGCTGGATAAAATTCTTCGTGAGGAGATCTCCGGACTGTTACTTGAAAATCCTCATGCAGGAACCGGCAATATCGATACTTCTAAAAAGCCATATGTAATCATGGTAGTAGGAGTAAACGGGGTTGGGAAAACCACTACTATCGGGAAACTGGCACACCAATTCAAATCTGAAGGTAAAAAAGTCGTTTTAGGTGCTGCTGATACGTTCAGGGCTGCAGCCGTAGACCAGCTTACCATCTGGAGCGAAAGAGTGGATGTACCTATCGTAAAACAAGGAATGGGTTCCGATCCTGCTTCGGTTGCTTTTGATACGGTGCAAAGTGCTGTAGCTCAAAATGCAGATGTTGTTATTATTGATACAGCAGGAAGACTTCACAATAAAATCAACCTCATGAACGAGCTTTCTAAAATCAAAAGAGTTATGCAAAAGGTGATTCCTGATGCCCCTCATGAGATTTTATTAGTGCTGGATGGTTCTACAGGACAGAATGCATTTGAACAGGCCAAGCAATTTACTGCGGCTACTGAAGTGAATGCCCTGGCTGTAACAAAACTGGATGGAACAGCTAAAGGCGGAGTCGTGATTGGAATCTCTGACCAGTTCCAGATTCCGGTAAAATATATCGGTGTAGGCGAGAAAATGCAGGATCTGCAACTTTTTAATGGTACGGAATTTGTAGACTCATTCTTCAAGAAAAGATGATTTATATCAT
Source organism: Chryseobacterium gallinarum (assembly GCF_001021975.1). Lineage (NCBI taxonomy): Bacteria > Pseudomonadati > Bacteroidota > Flavobacteriia > Flavobacteriales > Weeksellaceae > Chryseobacterium > Chryseobacterium gallinarum. The sequence continues at coordinate 726,088 of NZ_CP009928.1, forward strand.
GTTTTCCCTTATATTAGTAAACAAATCAATTTAAATATTAACAATTAAAAAATTTGCAACTATGGGAATATTAACATGGATCTTATTCGGTCTTATTGCAGGTGCAATCGCTAAAATGATCATGCCCGGAACTCAGGGAGGCGGATGGCTTATCACTATCATCCTGGGAATTCTGGGAGCGTTTATAGGAGGAGCTATAGGAGTCTACATTTTACATTGGGGAGATGTCACCTCATTCTGGAATCCAAGAAGCTGGATTCTCTCTATCGGAGGAGCTTTAATTATCCTCTGGATTTACGGAATGGCCACGAAGAAAAGCTAAATATTAAAAAAATAAAATCCCGGATCTGAAATTCAGATCCGGGATTTTTGTGTACAATATAATTTAGTTAGTCGATTTTAATCTGGTAAGGCATGGACATCTTGATTTCAGACTGAAGCTTCTTGTCTGTAATCTGCTCCAGGATCTCATAGTTGGCCTTCCCTATTTTATTTTTAATGATTCTCGCAGAAACATCATCCTCATTCAGGTCTTTGAATATCTGCTCAAAAGGAGACATTTTTTTAGGGAATGAATCTACATTATAAGATTTCAGGCCTGCCTTCTGTGCGGCAAACTTTATGGCATCATTCAGAGTACCCAGTTCATCTACCAGACCGATCTGCTTTGCACGGGTACCACTCCATACTCTTCCGCCTCCTACATTATCAATCTGCTCAAAAGTCTGCTTTCTGTTTTGCGTTACAAAATGTACAAACCTTTTATATGTTCCTTCTACTCCTCTTGTGATCATATTCACGCCATAAGGTGTCACCCCGTTTAGCCCGGAATAGTACATAGAGTTAGCGTTGGTTGCTACAATATCTGAACGGATCCCGTTTTTATTGGCAATATCTTTAAAGTAAGGAATTACTCCAAAAACTCCGATAGACCCTGTAAGTGTATTAGGCTCTGAATAAATTTTATCAGCGGCCATGGCTACATAATATCCCCCCGAAGCAGCATAGTCTCCGAAGGAAACCACCAACGGCTTTTTCTTTTTTAATTGCTGAAGTTCAAATAAAATTTCATCTGAAGCATTGGCACTTCCTCCCGGGGAATTGATTCTGAAGACGACGGCCTTTACTTTATCATCATCCTGAAGCTTTTTAATGTATTTTATATATTGTTCAGAATAGATATCATTATAGCCATCCCCATTGTTGATAGACCCCGAAGCATATAAAACCGCCACTTTCTCCCCCGACTTCTCATCATCGGCATAAGAGCTGATATAATTGGCCAGTGAAATTTTATTTAATTTTTCTTTTTCTTTCAGACTTAATTTAGACTTGATCAGGTTGTCATATTCTGTCTTTTGAATAAGCTTATCCGCAAGCTTATATTTCAATCCAAGCTCAGGAATCATTCCATATAAGCTATCCACTACTGTTCTGAACTGTGCAGTATCAATTTTTCTTGAAGCAGCTATTTTATTAGAAGTGCTTTTCCAGAGATCGTTCAGAAGAGTACTTAGCTGTTCCTTATTTTCAGGAGAAATATCATTCCTTAAAAAAGGTTCCACCGCTGATTTAAATTTACCGTGACGGATCACTTCAATACCGATTCCATATTTATCTGCAAAGTCTTTAAAAAATGTAACTTCTGTAGAAAGACCTTTTAGTTCAATACCTCCCGCAGGATTAAGATAATATTGATCCGCTACGGATCCCAGATAATAAGATGATTGAGAAACCCCGTTCCCATAAGCATATACAAATTTGCCACTCTTTTTAAAATCTTCTATGGCATTCCTGAGATCATCAATTTGTGTAAGCCCTGCATTTAAATCATCCGCTTCAATACTGATCCCCTTAATATGATCATCCGTTTTTGCTTTATTAATAGCTTCCAACGCATCATAAAGAAGAACACTTTTGTTCTGTGCATTAAGACCAAATAACCCTACTTCCTCTTCAGTAGGACTATCTATAATATTTGTTTTAAGATTAATCGTAAGGACAGAATTCTTTTTCACCACCACCGATTTATCATTGCCCATAGCACTGAACACAAGCATCATAATGAAAAAGATGAAAAATACAGCGCAAAGTATGATTATTGCTACTATATTTGCCAAAACATTTTTAAAGAAACTTCTCATAAATCAATCAATTTTCCAATATGTCGCAGCAAAAGGTAGTTTTGTTACTAGGAAGTAACCTTGGGGATCAAAAAAAAAATTTAGAGCTTGCATTAGACAAAATAAGTGCGGCAGGAAATGAAATTTCACAAATCAGCGAATTTTTAATATCTGATCCTGTAGAATTTGTCAGTTCCAATATTTTTTGTAATATTGCAGCAATAATATTCACGCATCTTTCACCAATTCAACTGCTTGATTGTATAAAGAATATTGAAGCTGAAATGGGAAGAGTTAATGATTCAAAAGTATCTGGTGGCTATTGCGACAGAATAATAGATATTGATATCATTAAATATAATGAATTAAATTTTAAATCAGAAAGATTAGAAATCCCTCATAAAAAGCATCTTTTTGAAAGGGAGTTTTCCAGAATATTATTAAAGGATTTTATTTAAAACATAAAACATATAGTATGAAATTAGGTTTATTATTATTGGCAACACTGCCAATCGCGGTTTACGCACAGGCTCAAAACAGCAGTACCGCAGTAAACTCTTCCACTGAGTATCCTAATACTTTTTCTTCAGGCTCCGCTAATGTACAACCTTTCGACAATAAATCCAGACGCTTCAGAGACTGGTCTATATCAGTTGGAGGCGGTCCGGCATTTATGGCTCATGCTGACCTTACATCACTTCGTAAGGATAATACCAAATGGGGGTATAATGCCTACATCAGTGTGGATAAGCAAATTTCACATACATTCGGTTTAAGCCTTATGTATACAAGAGGAGAAACGAAACAAACAGGACAACTACCAGGTGCCGCAGGGCAATTGGCAGGAATAGCTACCGCTACTACTCAATTTGATGCCATTTCCTTATTAGGAGACATCAACTTTTCTAACTTATTGAGAAGAGTGGATAATCATTCTCCTTACAGATGGTCTTTCCATGGTTATATGGGAATTGGCCTTATGGGGTACAGAACATCATTACATGACAATGATGAAAACAGATGGAGCACTAACCCTAAAAGAGTTCCGTTATTTATCAAACAAGATCTTGATATCAACTCTGTTTACTACCAGGGAGGTTTAGGCTTGAAATATAATGTTTCAAAACTTATTGACGTAGAAGCAAGAACCATGTACTTCATCAGTGGAGACGACTCTTTCGACGGTGGCGGATGGGGTGATGCTAATAACTACGACCCTTCTACTCCAGGATCAAAATATAATATGATCAATGACAAAAGATCTGATAATGCATGGACAGTTACTTTAGGGGTATCTTTCAAACTAGGGAAACATTTATCTCACCTGGCATGGCATGACCCTCTGCAGGAAGCTTATTACAAAACCAATGTATTGGAAAATGCATCTACGGATTTTGTAGTGTGTGAAAAAGGAGATGCTGATAATGACGGGGTATGTGATGATTGGGACAGACAGCTTGATACTCCTGCAGGAGCAAGAGTAGATGGTGCCGGAGTAGCATTGGATATGGATCTTGACGGAGTTATCGACTTATACGATAAGTGTGTAACCGTTCCAGGGCCTGTGGAAAATAACGGATGTCCGGTTAAATAATAACATAATAAAAAGTTGAAAAACTTTTCAGCAAGAAAAATCATATAATAAATACACGATGAAATTAAGTTTAGCAATTGCTGCATTAGCATTGGCGGTTCCCACTGCCGGCTATGCACAAGACACTATGGCAGCTTCGGGTGGAGAATATCCTAACACATTTTCTTCCGGATCTGCTAACGTTTCCCCATTTACCAACCAATCAAAAAGATTTAATGACTGGTCTATTTCAGTAGGAGCAGGGGTTCCTCTTCTTCAATCATCTGATTTAACCTCTATTAAAAACGGGAACGGTAAAAACCTTTTTGGCTATTCTGCCTATGTAAGTATTGATAAAGCCATCACCCATGCTTTTGGCCTGAAGCTGCAATATGACAGAGGAGAAACCAGACAAGGATGGTTCAATACCAAGGATACTGCACCTGATGCCACGGCAGTAGGAGCAAGAACCCAGTATGATGCAATCTCCATTTTGGGAGACATTAACTTCTCTAATCTTTTAAGAAGAGTTGATAACCACTCTCCTTACAGATGGGCACTTCATGGATATGCAGGTGTTGGTACGCTTGCTTACAGAGCTTATCAGAAAGACATCAAAGGACAAAGATTAATGACGGAAGTCAAGCCTTTCAAGTTAGGATCTATGTTTATGCAGGCAGGTGCCGGGTTGAAGTTCAAAGTTAACAAAAGAATTGATCTTGAAGGTAGATTGATGTATGTGGTAACCGGTGATGATGAATTTGATGGCGGAGGAGATGCATACAGTGCAATCAACAAGCGTTCAGAGCAAGTTTCTGACAATTTCTTCAATGCAACTTTAGGTCTTTCCTTCAAATTAGGAAAACATGATTCTCACTTAATGTGGCATGATCCGCTTCAGGAAATCTATTACAAACTTGACGTTCTGGCCAACAAAAACCAGGATATAGAAGTTTGTAAAAAAGGAGATGCTGATAATGATGGAGTATGCGACGATTGGGACAGACAACTTGATACTCCTGCAGGAGCAAGAGTAGATGGAGCCGGAGTTGCCCTTGATACTGACCTTGATGGTGTTATTGACCTTTATGATAAGTGTGTAACAGTTCCGGGACCTGTTGAAAACAACGGATGTCCGGTAAAAAAAGACAATAACCAGACTGCTGTAGAAGTAGAAAAAACCCTTAAGGATATCTACTTTAATTTTAATAAAGCGACCATCAGACCTGAATCTAATAGTAAATTAGATCTGGCAGCTTCCATAATCAAGGAAAATGGAGGTAATTACTTACTGACTGGGCATACTGATATTAAAGGAAGTGCTGCTTACAACCTTAGATTATCTAAAGAGAGAGCTGCTGCCGTGGTAGCTGCTTTAGAAAGCAGAGGAGTTAGTCAGGATGTTTTAAAATCAAGAGGTGTAGGATCAGCAGAAGCTACGGTTCCTGCCACTGCTTCAGACGCAGAAAGATTAGCAGACAGAAAAGTTACAGTAAGATTTGTGGAGAGCTCTGAATGGAATTCTATTAAGAAAAAAGACTATGAAGATGCTCCGGTTAAAAAGCCGGCAAAAAAAGCTTCCGCTAAGAAAAAGAAAAAATAATTTCTTATAATATAAACCGAAAAGAATAGTTCTTTTCGGTTTTTTTTTTTCAATTACGGAATATTTTACATACCTTTATATCATTTTAGAGGGAATATGTTCCAAAAGTATTGGAGGATTAGTATTGCCAACTGAAAAAAATTCATACAAATATAATTATTAAGAAAAAAAATCATTTAAAATAACTTAACTTAAAAAAATAACACTATGAAATTAAGTTTAGCAATTGTTGCATTAGCTCTAGCTTTACCTACTGCCAGCTATGCACAAGACTCAACGGCAGTTTCAAAGGGAGAATATCCGAACACATTTTCTTCCGGATCTGCCAATGTTTCCCCTTTTACTAATCAATCAAAAAGATTTAATGACTGGTCTATTTCAGTAGGAGCAGGAGTTCCTCTTCTTCAATCATCTGATTTAACCTCTATTAAAAACGGGAACGGTAAAAACCTTTTTGGCTATTCTGCCTATGTAAGTATTGATAAAGCCATCACCCATGCTTTTGGCCTGAAGCTGCAATATGACAGAGGAGAAACCAGACAAGGATGGTTCAATACTAAGGATACTGCACCTGATGCCACGGCAGTAGGAGCAAGAACCCAGTATGATGCAATCTCTATTTTGGGAGATGTTAATTTCTCTAATCTTTTAAGAAGAGTTGATAACCACTCTCCTTACAGATGGGCACTTCATGGATATGCAGGTGTTGGTACGCTTGCTTACAGAGCTTATCAGAAAGACATCAAAGGACAAAGATTAATGACGGAAGTCAAGCCTTTCAAGTTGGGATCTATGTTTATGCAGGCAGGTGCCGGGTTGAAATTCAAAGTTAACAGAAGAATTGACATCGAAGGTAGATTGATGTATGTGGTAACCGGTGATGATGAATTCGATGGCGGAGGAGATGCATACAGTGCAATCAACAAGCGTTCAGAGCAAGTTTCCGACAATTTCTTCAATGCAACTTTAGGTCTTTCACTAAAATTAGGAAAACACGAATCTCACTTAATGTGGCATGATCCGCTTCAGGAAATCTATTACAAACTTGACGTTCTGGCCAACAAAAACCAGGATATCGAAGTATGTAAAAAAGGAGATGCTGATAATGATGGAGTATGCGACGATTGGGACAGACAGCTTGATACTCCTGCAGGAGCAAGAGTAGATGGAGCCGGAGTTGCCCTTGATACTGACCTTGATGGTGTTATCGACCTTTATGATAAGTGTGTAACAGTTCCGGGACCTGTTGAAAACAACGGATGCCCTACCACTACCACAGGACCTGTAGTAGAAACAGAAACGAAATTGGAAGGAATCGAGTTTGATTTAAATTCTGACAGAATTTTACCATCCAATACTCCTATTCTGAACAATGCTGTGAACTATATTAATTCTTCAAGCGGAGCTTATAACGTAATCGGAGCTACAGATACAAGAGGTACTGACGCTTACAACCAAAAACTTTCTGAAAGAAGAGCGAATAACGTTAAAAATTATTTAATTAAGAACGGAGTTCAATCTGATAAACTGAAAGCTATAGGTAAAGGTGAAAAAGACCTTAAATATCCTGAATGTGAACCGGCTACTAAATGTCCTGAATGGAAAAACAGAGCCAACAGAAGAGTTTATTTCGAAGCTAAATAATAAACTTATTAAACTATTATATGAAAGTCACGCCCTGCGTGACTTTTTTTGTCATCATACTTTCCTTATTTTTACAACATGATTTCTCCGCAGGATTTTCAAAAGCTAAAATATGATACTCTTAAGTATTTCTGGGGCCATACCGGCTTCAGAGATGCTCAGGAAGAAATTATCAATTCAATTATCAATGAGAAAGACACCCTGGTTTTACTTCCTACTGGTGCCGGAAAGTCTTTATGTTATCAGCTTCCTGCCTTGCTGAAAGAAGGAACATGCCTCGTTATTTCCCCTTTGCTGGCCTTGATGAAAGATCAGGTTAATCAGCTTAAATCTCGTGGCATAGAAGCGGAATACCTTTCCTCGGAACTGGATGAATATGATGCCGAAACCATTTATGGACGCTGTAAGGAAGGTCTTACGAAATTATTATACATTTCCCCTGAAAGGCTTACCAATACTCAGTTTATTCAAAACATCCAGGATATTCCGTTATCGTTTATTGCCGTTGATGAAGCCCATTGTATTTCAGAATGGGGACAGGATTTCAGGCCAAGCTACCAGAATATTAAAGATTTCAGAAAAAACAATCCCGAAATCCCTTGCCTGGCTTTAACAGCAACAGCAACGCCCAAAGTCCTTGAAGAAATCAAAAATAAACTGGAACTAAAAAAACCTTCAATATTCCAGAAAAGCTTTAAAAGAGATAATATCAAAATTTTCACAGAAGAGGTTTCTGACAAGTTTCAGCGTGTCTTTGATATTTTAAAATATACCAATGATTCCGGGATTGTATATGTAAGAACCAGGAAAGAAGCTGAATTATTGGCTGAGTTCCTGAAAAAAAATCAATTGAAAAATGTAGATTATTTTCATGCAGGTTTAACAACAAAGGAAAAAAATACCAGACAAGCGATCTGGAACAATAGTGACAGTCATGTCCTGATTTCCACAAATGCCTTCGGAATGGGTATTGACAAAGATAATGTCCGTTTTGTTATCCACTATTCTCCAGCGGCATCTCTTGAAAATTATTATCAGGAAATTGGAAGATCGGGAAGAGATGGTAAGGATAGTTTTGCCTTTCTGCTTTGGAACAAACAGGAACTTCTGAATTTTGACCAGATTTTAAAGAACCAGATTCCTAATAAGGCAGAATTTTTAAAGATTATCAATTACCTCTACTCTATTTTTCAGGTAGCCGAATTTGAATTGCCTGAAAAAACCTTTCAATTACATTCTATAGGAATACAAAACTTCACCAGGCTTTCAAAAGCGAAGATCAACAATGTATTAAACTTTCTGCATAACCAGGAAATCATATATTACAATGACAACAAAAGCCTGTCTTCTCTGGAATTGCTTATCAAACCTGATGAAATAGACCAATTACCCAGAAAAGATGCTCATTTTATTGAACTGCTTCTTCGCACCGTATCCGGAATTACTACACATAAGGTGATGTTCAGTGAGCAACAGGTAAGCAACAAAACCGAGGTAAGCGTTCCTTTGATCAAAGAACGTCTGAAAGAGCTTCAGCAAAAAAATTACCTTGAATATATTGATGGTGCATTATCCAGTGTAAAATTTTTAAAACCGCGTGACGAAAGAGCCGTAAATAATGCTTACTGGAAACTCTTTGAACATATTCAGAGAAATAAAATTCAGAAATGGGAAGAAATGAAGTTTTATGTAGAAAACAATGATTATTGTAAAATGAAACTTATCCTCGCTTATTTTGGTGAAAAAAATCCTAAAAATTGCGGCCAATGCTCGGTATGTGAAAAAAATAAACAATCTATTTTCGGAAAGAATATTTCGCAGCAAATCATCAATTTACTGGCAAAAAAACCTTCTACCATTGAAGAACTTTCCGTACAACTGAGCTACCATTCTAAAAATAATATTTTAGAAAACCTTATCTTTCTTCTGGATTCCGGGAAGGTGAAAATGCTGAACTTCAGGACTTATGCGCTTAACCATGAGTAATGGTAATCAATGAAGATATCTTTGATGAATGATTGATGAAATTTACTTATTTCTCATCAACCATAAGCTCAAAACAAGTATCACTGATACCCCGCTATTCGAAACAATAAAAACCGTTTACCACCTTCTTCTTAATTTTTAACTATTAACTAAAAACTTATCTTTGTAGCATGAAATCATTGAAAGTCGTTTTTTTAGGAACACCTGAATTTGCCAAAACTTGCCTGGAGGCTATTCATCAATCGCATCATCATGTTGTAGGCGTTGTAACCGTAGCAGATAAAGCGAGTGGACGTGGCCAGAAAATAAATCAATCTCCTGTAAAGATCTATGCTTCAGAAAACAATATACCCGTTTTTCAACCTGAAAAATTAAGGAATCCTGAGTTTTTAGAAGAGCTCAGAAAATTAGATGCTGATGTTTTTGTAGTCGTGGCATTCAGAATGATGCCTAAAGTTCTTTTTGAAATGCCTAAAATGGGAACCTTTAATCTGCACGCCTCTTTACTACCCGACTACAGAGGTGCTGCTCCCATCAACTATGCCATCATCAACGGAGAAGAGAAAACAGGCGCAACCACTTTTTTTATTAATGAAAAAATAGATGAAGGAAATATTCTCCTGCAGGAAGAGCTTATCATCTTACCGGATGAAAATGCAGGGAGTCTGCACGACAGGCTCATGGAAATGGGCTCAAAATTAGTTGTCAGAACCTTGGACGGGCTGGCAGAAAATGCCATCGAAGAAAAACCTCAGCCACAGGTTGAACATCCAAAAAATGCCTACAAAATCTTTAAAGAAGATACCAAAATCAATTGGCAGGCGCCTTCAAAAAAGATCCATCAGTTTATCCTTGGGATGTCGCCTTATCCCGCAGCTTTTACCACTTTAAAAATCGGTGCAGAAGAAAAAGGATTGAAAATATTCGGGGGTAAATTTGAAATTGCCAATCATGGGAAACCAGCCGGAATATTGGATATTTCAAAAAACGAATTTAAAATCTATACGGAAGATGGTATTTATTTCCCACAAGAGCTCCAACTTGAAGGCAAAAAAAGAATGACTGTAAAGGATTTCCTGAATGGTTTCAGAAATTTTGATGAAATATCGCTTTAGAATTCACTATAAAAATAAAGGTCACAAAAGATACAAAATCCTTTGTGACTTTTATTTTAAAAATGCAGAAAGCCGGTCTGTCATCAGCTCTTTACTATTTTTCTGCGGATTCTGCTGATAAATTCAGGGGTAACTCCAAGATATGCAGCAATCTGGATATTGGTAAGGCGATGAGCCGTTTGAGGATACTCTTTCAGAAAATCAAGATAACGTTCTTCTGAAGGCTTGCTCAGGTTATCAATAATTCTGCGCTGTAAAGCAATAATTGACATTTGAAACTTGAGCCTCATCAATCTTTCCACTTCAGGCATTTCAAAATAAAATCTTTCTTTCTTTTCTTTTGGAATAAGAAAAATCTCACTGTCTTCTATTGCCTGTATATTGAGTTTTGATGGAATCAGATTAATAAAACTGTCTATATCAGAAACCCACCAGTTTTCTATACCGAAATATAATATTTGTTCCGCTCCATGATGATCAGTATGAAATACTTTAAAACAACCTTTCACCACAAATCCTTCAAACTGGCAAATATCACCTTCTTTTAAAAGGAAGTCTTTCTTTTTCATCTTCTGAAGCCTGAAAGCGCTGCAATATTTATCCAGTTTTTCTTCGCTAATGTCTACATATTCTCTGATATGCTTTTTTAAGGACTCAATCATAGTTTAAAAATAAAAAAGGTTTAGAAAAACTCCTAAACCTTTATTTATATTCTTGCCAATATTATTCACTGCATTACGGAGCTTCTACTGACTAGCAAATTTATAACTGAACCATCTCGGTAACCTCCACATCGTATCCCCCAACCTGAGGTTTGATATTAGGGTTTTGGGTGATTACCTTAAACTTGTTGATTCCTAAATTCTTCAGAATCTGTGTGCCTATACCGTAATCTCTATAATTATAAGCTAAAGTAGGATGCTGCTCCTGGCCATCCTGATAGTTCAGGAACTGCTGTAATTTTCTCAATGTATTTTCAGAATTGGAAACATTGTTGATGAAAATAATTGCTCCTTTTCCGGCTTCGTTCACCATATTGGTTACTTTTTCCAATAAAGGTTTCTCACCGTTATTCAGTCTTGTTAATACATCAAAATAAGAATCGGACGACTGTACTCTTACCAAAACCGGCTCATCTACTGTCCATGTTCCTTTGGTTAAAGCAAAATGGATCTGGTCATTGGAAGTCTCTCTGAAGGCATAAAAGTCGAAATCACCGTAGTACGTTTTTACTTTTTTCTCTTCAAGTCTTTCCACAAGGTTTCCTTTCTTAAGCTGATAATGGATCAAATCTTCGATGGAAACAATTTTCATGTCATGTTTCTGAGCAAAAGCATGAAGTTCAGGTAAACGGGACATGGTTCCGTCTTCATTCATGATTTCACAAATCACTCCTCCTTCCTTCAATCCTGCCAGATGGGTCAGGTCAATAGCGGCCTCTGTATGTCCGGCTCTTTTCAGCACCCCTCCTTTTCTTGCACGAAGCGGGAAAATATGCCCGGGTCTCATGAAATCTGTAGGCTTAGACTTCTCATCCATCAAAGCTAAAATTGTTTTTGCCCTGTCTCCTGCAGAAATACCGGTAGAAGTACCGTTCCCCAGAAGGTCTACAGATACGGTAAATGCTGTTTCCTTAGGATCGCTGCTTCGGCTTACCATTACTTCTAATCCTAATTCATCGCATCTTTTCTCAGGAAGCGGCATACAGATTAAGCCTCTCCCATGCAGTGCCATAAAGTTGATAATTTCAGGTGTTGTCAGCTCTGCAGCACAAAGAAAGTCACCTTCATTTTCTCTGTCTTCATCATCTACTACTATGATTATTTTACCATTTCTAAGGTCTTCTATCGCCTCCGGAATAGTATTTAATTTAATATCAGACATTTTTACTTTTTAAATTTTTGCAAAGATACTTATAAAAATAAGCATGTGCCAATTAATATGAATGGTTTATTACGCTTTGGGTAAAGAGTTTACGGAGTTTCTGAAAATCTCATAAGATCTTAACCTTTTCTGATGATCATAAATATGTGAATTGATCATTAATTCATCCACATTGAATCTTTTCTGGAAATCTTTAAGCTTTTCTGTAATCTCTGCCTGATCGCCGATGAAAGTATATCTCAGCTTTTGCAGCACCATTGATTTTTCCATAGGTGACCAGATTTCATCCATATCATCTACCGGCGGGGCAAAAGGCTTCCTGTCGTTTCTTACAATATTGATAAAGGCCTGGAATAAGGTTGTTGAAATTCTATGAGCTTCCTCAGAAGTATCTGCTGCCACTCCATTCACGCAAGCTATAATATAAGGTTTATCCAGCTGTTTGGAAGGTTCAAAATGCTCAGTATAAATCTTAAATGCCATTTCCATCTGTTCCGGGGCAAAATGTCCTGCAAAGGCGTATGGTAAACCGAGTTCAGCAGCCAGCCATGCACTATCCGTACTTGATCCCAGAATGTAAAGCGGAATATCCAGGCCTTCTCCAGGAATAGCCCGGACCATCGATTCAGCATTTTCTTTGGAAAAGTACCGCTGAAGCTCAAGAATCTGTCTAGGAAATTTTTCGTTGATGGTTGCTGGATTTCTTCCCAGCGCCTGGGCCGTCAGCCCGTCTGTTCCGGGCGCTCTTCCCAATCCAAGGTCAATTCTTCCGGGAAACAGGGACTCCAGTGTTCCAAATTGTTCGGCAATGATCAGAGAACTGTGATTGGGCAGCATAACCCCTCCGGAGCCTACTCTTATTTTTTGGGTTCCATTGGCTATAAAACCAATTAAAACTGAAGTGGCAGAACTGGCAATGCTTTCCATATTGTGATGCTCTGCCAGCCAGAATCTTTTATAATGTAAATTTTCAGTATGGTTTGCTAAAGATAAACTGTCCTGAAACGTATCGTGGATACTTTTCCCTTGCTTTACGGGAGCCAGATCCAAAACCGATATTTCAAAATTTTTCATAATCTTATTTTTTAGGTTTGAAAAACCAAGCAAATTTAAAATATAAAAACCGCATTAGTTACTTTTTGTAATTGATAGGATTGATGAATGAGTTCAGAGAAAAACTATTAAGAAATGATGATATTTACTATGGCAGCACCTTATCTCAGATGTATGTTGGATTCAAATGTAAAAGAAATAAAAAATAAACAACCTCTATAAATCATTTATAAGGGAATTAATCACTACATTCGTATTCAACAACAAATCTTAAAATAATATCATGAAAACAAAACCAAAAGTACTGATTTCCCCAATAATCTTCATGGGTTATATGGCTGTAGCCTTTTTATCCTCGTGTGATAAAAACAATGATGATCCGGTTATCAACACTGTTCAGACGCAAAAAGAAGAGATTAGAAAAGGGCAATTAAACGGCCAGCCAATTACCTATGTCAGAAAAGACGGCAAAAACTTCTTCCAGGGTGATATTGTATTAACTGATGAACAGCTGGATGGTCCTCAAAAAAAAGGCGGGGCAAGCTACTCCCGGTGGCCTTCAGGAAATATTTACTATACCATTGCCAGCAATATGGGCTCCATTAACAGAGACAAAATTATTAATGCGATCAATCAATATAACTCTTATACCAATACCAAATGGATTGCCCGCACTAACCAGAGCAATTATGTACAGTTTATTTTCGGAAGCCAGACAGGATCAGACGGGTGGGCTCATATAGGATACAGAGGTGGTGTACAAACCATTTCATTGGACCAGTATATTTCTGTAGGATCAGTCATTCATGAGATGGGACATACCGTAGGGCTTTATCATGAGCATACCCGTCAGGACAGGGATCAGTATGTCCGGATCCTATGGGATAATATTCAAAGCGGACAAAGCTACAACTTTGATAAGTATACTTCAGGAGTGGATATTGGCCCTTTTAATATCAATTCGGTGATGATGTACTGGCCAACTTCTTATTCCAGAAACGGACAGCCTACCATAACCAGGGCCAATGGCAGTAGTTTTACCTATACCAGAACAGGCTTCACGACCGGTGATATCAATACCATCAATGCAATGTACCCTTAATATACTTCAAAAAAGGGGAAGAATTCTTATGAATTCTTCCCCTTTTTATAGTTGTAATGATTCAAAAGAATCCTGATTTCATTAAATTCAAAATGACTGGGAAGTGCATTTTTCCATTCCGTTAAGGTCTCGTGTGATTTCTTGTAAAACTCCGTTTCAAAGGCTTTTATTTTATCCGAAGTAATCACTCTTGAAATATCCAGCAATCCCTGTTCTGCAAATTTTGCAAGGTGTCCGATGACCGTTTCCTTTACCAGCCCTCTTTCCAAAGCAATTTCACCAATGGTTTTTCCTTGTTCAAATAATTGGAAGGTTAAAACCTGTGAAGGAACTTTAGCAATTTTGAGACTGACTTCTTTATCGTTCTTTTCATCCAGCAGTTTAGTATCCAGCAAATGAATTTCTTTCAGACTGTTAAGGTATTCTTCAATATCTTCAAGCCAGTCTCTGAGTTCTTCATTGTACTGTTTCAATCCTTTAGCTCCTTTGATCTCAGCATAAAAATCTTTTAAAGGATCGAAAATCTTGTTTCTGGTTTCAGTAAAGAAAAAATTAACGGCACCTTTTGTTTTATTTTCTATTTCGGACCACTCCTCTTTTTCACCGATAAAATTATTTACCTTTTGGAAAATAATCCTTTCCAGTTTTTCAAAAATCTTTCCGAGGGTTACTGCTTCATGCTTCAACTGAAGATACAACTGGTTGGTTTTAACGTGGTCGATATTTTTTGTAACAATTGACAGGTTATTCCAGTTTTCAACTTCTTTTAGAAACCATAAGCAATCCAGTGTCCTAAGCACTTTCCTGATACTATAATCATACTTTTCTCTATTCAGGATTTCCTCGACATGATCATTGGCAACGGTGCCGGTATGAAAATGAAGAATCCTGTTATCTTTAAAAATGACTTCCGGAGTAATTTTTGATTTTAAAACAATTCCTTCCAATGTTCTGCAACGCGATAAAGCAACATACACCTGACCGGCAGTAAAGCTTTTACCCGCATCGATAATCACTTTATCAAATGTTAATCCCTGGCTTTTGTGAATGGTAACAGCCCAGGCTAGTTTAATGGGAAACTGTTCAAAACTTCCCAGAACCTCTTCTTTAATGTTTTTTTCAGTGTCCAGGAAATATTTTTTCTGTTCCCAGGTTTCCCTTTTTACTGTAATTTCCATTTCGCTGCCGTCCAGAACAACACGTATCTCATCTTCATCCAGGCTAATAATTTCACCAAGCTTTCCGTTAAAATATTTTTTTTCTCCGGAAACATCGTTTCTGATAAACATGATCTGCGCTCCTACCTTCAGCTCTAAAAACTGGTCGTTAGGAAACTGGTTTTCTTTAAAATCTCCTACAAGTTTTGCTTCATATGTCCTGGCATCTGCTTTTATTTCTGCCAGTTTTTCCTGGTTGATTTCATCTGCCATTTTATTGTGAGAACACAGATATACATAAGATTCTTTGCCCATATCAAAATCCGGGTCATACCTTTCATTAAGATGATCAAAATCTATATTGTCTGTATCTCCGTCCCGGATAGCATTTAAAACTTTAAGGAATTCCTGGTCAGATTGCCGGTAAACCTTGGTTAATTCAATAGTAACCAAAGGAATTTCTTTAATGGCATGGCTATCGAAAAAGAAGGGTGAGTCATAATACATTTTTAAAACATGTTCATCCCTTACTACCGGAGGAAGCTGATATAAATCCCCGATAAACAGCATCTGTACCCCACCAAACCTCTGATTGTTTCTTCTGATAAAACGTAAGGAGAAATCCATCATGTCCAGTACGTCTGCTCTCAGCATAGAAACCTCATCAATAATGATAATCTCAACTTCCCGCAAAAGTTTAAGCTTGTCTTTTCTGTATTTGAAATGAGGCATCAGGTCGGCAATATTATTGGCCAAACTGGTATCTATTCTTTCCGTAGTGGGCAGGAAGGTTCTTAAGGGCAAACCAAACATGGAATGGATGGTAACCCCTCCCGCATTGATAGCTGCAATTCCCGTAGGAGCTATAACAATATGTTTTTTTCTTGTCCGCCTTACAAAATCATTAAGAAAGGTGGTTTTTCCTGTTCCGGCTTTTCCGGTCAGGAAAACACTTCTGTTGGTGTACTCTATTAAGTCAAAAAAATGATTATTCATCGTCCTCAAAAATACGGAAAATGAATTTGAAATTCTTACCTTGGCATAAGTTTTGAAAATTCTTAAAAAGAAAAAAACTTATTGTGAAAAAAATTTTACTTCATATTCCGGCAGTAGTATTGTGTTCTACACTTATTCTTGTTTCTTGTAATACTTCAAAAAATCTTAATACCAATCTTCCTGTAGATATCGCAGATCGTCCTGCAGATGAAGACAGTCAGAAATATGATCAGGCACAGCTCGATAAACTAAAGGCATCTATAGAATCTGAAGCTTCAGGCGAAAAATGTACAGACGCCTCCGACTGGGTATTTGTAGCGATGGGGGTAAAGTCCTGTGGCGGACCTCAGCAATATATTGCCTATCCTAAAAAGATAGAGAATTCTATTCTGCCAAGAATTAACGACTATACGGACAGGGTAAGAATTTTTAATGAAAAATATAATATCACGTCTGACTGTACGGTGGTTCCGGTTCCGACTTCCCTTAAATGTGTGAAGGAAAAAATACGGATGATAACTCCGGACGGTGACGAAAAAAACAGCAAAGGTTCTATATCAAATCAATAAAGACTTGATATACAGAGCTCCATCTTCCGATGGAGCTTTTTTTATATTGATATTCCGTAGACAACATTGGCTTGTCCAGCAATTACAATTCGTAATTCTTCGCATTTTCTTTGTACCATGAGGAATATTTTACATAGTTATCCGCAATCCGGTTAACTTCTCCTTCCAGTAACTGAGCGTTAATATCTTTAATCTTTTTGGCCGGAACGCCTCCCCATACTTCCCCGGATTTGATATGAGTCCCCTGAGTCACTACAGAGCCGGCTCCTACAATAGAATTTTCTTCTACCAGACAGTCATCCATTACGATAGCTCCCATCCCGATCAGTACATTATCATGAATTGTACATCCATGAACAATGGCATTATGTCCTATGGAAACATTATTCCCGATATTTAAAGGATGTTTCTGATAGGTACAGTGAAGCATTGCATTATCCTGAACATTTACTTTATCACCCATTTTGATGTAATGAACATCTCCTCTGATCACAGCATTATACCAAACACTGCAGTCTTTTCCCATGGTAACATCTCCGATAATTGTAGCCGTCTCAGCTAAAAATGTGTTTTCCCCGATCTGAGGTATTTTTCCTAAAAGTTCTTTTACAAGTGCCATAATTTTAATTTGAAAATTTGAAACTAAGCTAATTTGAAAATTGTGAATTGCTAGACTGTATTTCCAATATCTACCTTCTAAATTATAGTGATAGCAAAAATCTAACTCCCAATTTTCAGCTTCTAACTTCTAATGCGTATTTTTGTATCTCAAATTTAACGAAAAAATGCGTACCGTACTTATAGAACCAACCGAAAACCCGAAAGTAATGAAATTTGTTGCTGATTATAATCTCATTCCGGGTTCTTTGGAGTTGGACAGAAATTCAGATATCTCAGAAATTCCTTTAGCTCAGGAACTTTTCAATTATCCTTTTGTAGAAAGGATTTTCATTACTGCCAATTTTGTAGCAGTAGCCAAACAGGATACCATCGAATGGGAACATGTAGCTGAAAGCCTGAAGAATGTGATTGAAGATGAATTGTTGGCAAATCCAAGAATTTATCTTCAGAAGAAAAAAGAAATGTATCAGATTTATGCTGAAATGACTCCGAATCCTAATGTCATGAAGTTTGTTTCAAACAAATTACTGATAGATGGTTTTGTAGAAGTGAAATCGAGGGATGCTGCGGAAGAAGTTCCTTTGGCGCAAGCTATTTTCAATGAGTTTGATTTCGCAACGGAAGTTTTCATTTCCGATAACTTTGTAGCGGTTACCAGAGACAATTCCGTGGAGTGGCATCAGGTAATGATGACAGTTCGTTCTCTTATTGCTGATTACCTTCAAAACGGAGGCACAATATCCAACCTTGAGCCTCAGAAACATGAAAGTCCTGTTGAAAAAATCATTAACAGAGATTATACTGAGGATGAACAGAAAATTTCCGATATTTTAAATGAATACGTAGCTCCTGCAGTAGAAAATGACGGAGGAAAGATTTCCTTAATGGAATATGATGAAGCGAGCAAAACTGCGAAAATGCTTTTACAGGGAGCCTGTTCAGGATGCCCGAGCTCTACAGCGACTCTGAAAAACGGAATTGAGAATATTTTAAAACAATTCGTTCCGGATTTAGTAGAAAGAGTTGAGGCAGTCAACGGATAATACATTTTTATGAATTCTCCCGGAAAGATCCTGGTTATCATTGGAAGTGCAACAAAGAATTCCAGCAATCAGAAGCTTATGGAGCAGGTGTTGGAAAAAAATCCGGGTATTCATTTCCAGATGTATGATGACCTGTCTGCTTTTCCGCATTTTGATACTTCATGCACTGATGTCAATATCCCCAAAGAGATAGTGAAAATCAGAGAGGATATCCAACATTCAGCGGGAGTCATATTTTCTACACCGGAATATATTTTCAGTATTCCGAGCAGATTAAAGAATGTATTGGAGTGGTGTGTTTCCACAAATGTCTTTACAGATAAACCTGTTGCATGTATTACGGGTTCGGCCAGTGGAGAGAAGGGGCATGAAGAGTTATTATTGCTTTTAACAACGTTGGGAGCAAAAATAAATGACAAACATCAGCTTTTGATAAAAGGGATAAAAGGTAAAATAAAGCCTGATGGCTCAGTTGAAAACAATACCTTTGCTAAAGTACTGCAATTGGTAACGGATTTTTCAGAATCCGTTTCATAATTAAAAATAAAAATATTGAATAAAAAAGGAATTTTACTGGTCAATCTTGGCTCTCCAAGATCCACGGCTGTAAATGATGTAAAAGAATATCTTGACGAATTTTTAATGGACGAAAGGGTAATTGATTACCGTTGGATTTTCCGTGCACTTCTGGTTCGGGGAATTATCTTAAAAACAAGACCTGCCCAATCTGCCGAAGCCTATAAAACGGTATGGACGGAAGAAGGCTCTCCCTTAATTGTCATTACTGAAAAAATTCAGAAAAAGCTTCAAAAACTGGTGGATGTCCCTGTAGAAATAGGGATGAGATATGCTGAACCAAGTATTGAAACCGGTATTCAGAAACTGGTAGATCAGGGAGTTTCCGAAATCGTTCTTTTTCCATTGTATCCTCAATATGCCATGAGTACAACGGAAACCGTTATTGAAAAAGCAGAAGAAGTAAGGAAAAAGAAATTTCCACAGGTTAAGATCAATTATATTCAGCCTTTTTACAACAGGGATATTTATATCAATTGTCTGGCAGAAAGTATTAAGGAAAAGCTTCCGGAAAATTTTGATGCGCTGCAGTTTTCTTATCATGGGGTTCCGGAGAGACATATTTATAAAACAGATCCTACCAAAACCTGTAATCTTAACGATTGCTGTTCCAGAGATGAGAATCCAAGTCATCAGTTTTGCTACCGTCACCAATGTTATAAAACAACACAACTTGTCATTGAAAAACTGAATTTACCTAAAGAAAAAACCATCGTTTCTTTCCAGTCAAGATTAGGAAAAGATAAGTGGATTGAACCTTATACAGATGAAACACTGGAAACAATTGGTAAAAAAGGAATAAAAAACCTGGCCATAGTCTGCCCGGCATTTGTTTCAGACTGCCTGGAAACACTGGAGGAAATCTCTGTAGAAGGTAAAGAACAGTTCCTGCACGGTGGCGGTGAGAATTTCCATTACATTCCCTGTCTGAATGATGAAGACCGATGGATTGAAGTGGTAAAAACACTTTGCGAAGAAAAACTAAACGACTTTTACCTGGTGTAAACCATCCCATATAAAAATAAAAAAGGCCACAAATACTACAGTATCGTGTGGCCTTTCTATTAGAGAATACAGTAATTTACTTTTTGATTAAGTTTCCTGCTTTCTGTCCATTTACCATTACAACATATACTCCAGGAAGAATATTTGATGGAAGTTGTATTTCCAGTTTATTAATTCCGTCAGCAATATTGACTTTTTCAGAAACCTCTCTTTTTCCCGTTAACCCGATTAATTCCACAGTTCCTTTTCCGGATTTCCCTTCAAATGCTACTGTAAATCTATCCGTTGCCGGGTTTGGACTGATAGTATAAAGCGGAGCATCTGCTGCAATTGCAGTTTTTCCTGCCGGTGAAGTACCTCCACCAACACCTACCGCATTCCAGGCGTTTGTAACCTGAGTCACTTCATTACTTCCTGCTCCATACAGATCTGCTGCTGCCTGAAGAGAATAAGTTCTTGTATTGGCGTAAGTAGAAGAAGAAGTAAGATAAGTAGTCAGGGTTCTATAAGCAATAGCTGCTGCTTTGTCGAGCCCGATTCCCGACACATTATAGGCAAAGCCTTTATCGTTGGTACCTGATCCTCCTGTTACCAGAAGGTAATACCAGAAGTTAAGCACTCCGGAATTGGTATGAACACCACAATAATCGTTAGTTTGACTTGGAAAGGAACAACCAGAAGTGGTTGCTGTTTTCCAATAGGTTCCCATATAGGTATCAGGCTGTCTGTAAGCATTAGGATTAGACATATCCCGGATCACGTAATTGAAGTCTTCTCCTATTGTCCAGCTTGCTTTGGCAGGTCTTGCCCAGCGTTCAATAGTGTTTCCAAAAATATCAGAAAAACCTTCATTTAACGCTCCTGATTCTCTCTGATAAGCAAGATTGGCCGTTTTGGAAGTCATCCCATGAGTAATTTCATGCCCACAAACATCAATAGCTGTTAACGGTTTACCACCATTGGTTGTAGAACTTCCGTCACCATACAACATTCTTGATCCATCCCAATAGGCATTGAATAAATTGGTTGAATAATGAACATATGACTTGATGGCAAAATTATTATTATCAATACTCTTTCTGCCATATTTTGTATAGTAATAATCCAATGTCATTTCAGCACCCCAATGGGCATCGGTAGCATATTCGTCTTTATTGGTATTTATATTGTTCCAATTATTGTCTGCATCTGTGAAATCTACTGCATTTGCAAAATTGGTCCCTTTCTTCATATTATAAGTTTCGACTGCTGTTCCGCCGTTTCTTCCGGTTTCTCTTAACCTGTAACTTCCGTTATATGAATCTGTTATAATACTTCTGCTGCCGCTATACACTGTTGTTGCTGTTCCCGGTGTATTTACTTCATGAATAATAGCGTCTGTTCCCAATACTTTCCCATTTTTAGCATCTACAAAAACGTATTGTCTGCTTAATGGTTTTTCTGCATAGATGTCAAATTTATAAGCCAGCTTTAAATCGGCCATATTCTCATCTGAAGGATCTGAATAATATACTAATTCTCCTTTGGGAGCAAAAGTAGCATCAGAGTTGCCTGCTTCTCTTTTAATAAAATCTTCTTCCGTTTTATTTTGCCATTTATAAGCTTCTGCTCCTACAAATGATAAGGCATTTTGTAATGCTATATCTTCAGAAATATTGGCTGCTTTCTCTACAGCTTTAGGAGTATTGAGGATCCATTTACCCGATTGTCCTACGATTTTCCCTCCTTTCGTCTGTACCGCCATCATTCCATATTCTACAGGAATGCCGTTAACAGTTTGCTGAAATCGATGCGTCTCAAAGCCTAATTTATCTTTTTCTGTCCCCAATTTACGGGCTTGCCCGGGAGAAAGTCTCTGAGAACCCTCATCAAATAAAACCGGACTTCCCTGAAAAACAGGACCGTTTTTATCGAATCTCATAAAATCTGAATGTAATCCGCTTTTACCCGGAATCAGTTTGGATGGTCTGTCTTGCCCAAAGACAAAAGAGCTGACAGCAATACCAGCTAGTAAAATAAATTTTGTTTTCATAAAATACCTGTTAATTATTATAACGAATTTATAAATTTTCCACAATGAAAACACTTAAATTTTAAATAAAAATAAACACATAGCTTAAATTATTAAACAAAACACAATGATGATTTTAAAAAGAAATAAAATAATTAAATAAAATTTTATTTATAAAAATAATTTCAATTAATAAAATCAACTTTAATCAGCACTTTGTGAATTATTTTTTTTCGTTATGTAATGCATTACATTTATAAACCTAAAATAGATGTCTTAACAATCATTTTATCAGTATTCATAAAAAAACAGACCATCTTTTAAGACAATCTGTTCACTTATTTTTATATTTTAAATTATAATTTATTTTCTAACAGGTGTTCTGAATTCTCCGTAGCCAATCAGTCCATCATAATTCCTTCCAAACGGAGCATAATATAAAAAGGCCTGGTATAAATTTTCCGTTTGCCAGAAGTTACCGTTTATCTCACCAAAATTAATAGGCCCGTCAGCTTCCTTCGTAGCGAGAATATAGTTATAAAAACCTTGTTTCAGAAAGATTCTGGCTACATACTGCTTATTGGCTGCATCATACTGCATCTGGTTTTCTTTACCCGGTTTAAAATCATTAAATCCTCCCAGAATATAAATTTCTTTATCCACGGGTTCCGAATCAAGATAAAAATGTACCCATGAATAATCTGCTTCACGCTCAGCATCACGCTCTCTTCCTAAGTCATTCCTCCTGTAATACCACGCCCCGTTAACGTCAGGCTGATACTGGTAATTCAGCGGAAAAGCCCATACCGGATGCAAATATGTCTGGTTAACTCCATCTTTTATTTCTGTTGAGCGAACCATATCTGCTGCCATATTCATATTCTTATTATCGAAATAATAAAATTCATTATCTCCCGGGAAAGTAAGGTTCATTTGCTGAAAAAGCAGCTGATTCCCCAAAACAGAGCTCGGCTTCTGATTAAAAATAACCATATTCGGATTATTATTCTGCATCAGGTTTAAGCTGACAGAATTAACATTAGAGGAAAGATCTCCTCCGGCTGAAACAGCTTTTACTTCTACTCTTTGGTTAAGATTAGGCTTTTTGGCATCGGAAATCCTTGAAACATTCAAAGCCATAGAAGCCCCATTTTCCACCATATAGAATCTTCTTTTAAAAAGAGGCTTATCTGCTGAGTCTTTATACACAATGAGTTCAAAATTTCCTGAAATTTTCGGCTGTATTTTATCATTGGGAAAAACCAGCTTGTAATGGGTATAAGCCTGCAGTGTGTTAAATGAATATTGAAATTTATCAAGGAGTCCGTTCATACTTCCATTGGCAAATTCAGTAAAAAACAGATTATCATCATTCCAGTTCCTGTCATAGTGTTTAATAGTGTACCGGTAAATCTCACTGCCATTAGTAAGATCATCAAAGCTTAAAACCAGTTGTTCACCGAACTTGATAACAGGAGTTTCATCGTTCGTCTGTGGATTAAACAGCTGGATGCTCTGGATATTTTGTCCAAAAACCATCCCACCAAAAGAAAGTAAAAGTATTCGCAAAGTTTTCATTATGACGAAGATAACGAAAAATCAGCATTTTCTCAATAATATCGTATTTTTGAATAAAAAATATTCGGATATGCTTCAGATTCAAGGCTTCGTATTTAACTTTGCGAGCGAAAACACCTATATTATTTACAACGAAAACAAAAATGCCTGGTTGATTGATCCGGGTAATATGAATGCACAGGAAACCCAGGCCATTAGTAACTTTATTACAGAAAATGGTCTGAAAATTCAGAAAATCCTTCTCACTCATGCTCATATTGACCATGTCTTCGGACTTCAATGGGCTTTTGACACATTCAAAGTCCCTGTAAATATGCATCAGGAAGATCAGGAAGTCCTGGATATGCTGCAGGCCAGCGGAATAAGGTTCGGGATGAATATAAATCCTGTAAAAGTAGATATTGAATATGTAAAAGAAGGAGATGAACTCGATCTGGATGGAGAAAAATTTAAAATCTATCATGTTCCGGGACACTCACCCGGAAGTGTAGTGTATCATCATGAAAACCAGAAATTCATGATTTCCGGAGATGTTCTTTTTGAAGGAAGTATTGGCCGTACAGATCTGTACAAAGGAAATTATGAACAGCTGATAGAAGGCATAAAAACAAAACTTTTCATATTGGATGGAGATACGCAGGTATTTTCCGGCCATGGGAATCCTACAACCATTGGTTTTGAAAAACAGTATAATCCGTTTTTTAAATAAAAGAGAGTTTGATGTACTGTAATTTTTATTGTTCATAGATTGTAAAGATTTCACAGATTTCAAGCGAAAGATTATGCTCACGCAGATTTAGCAGATAACGCAGATTTTATAAGAAAAACATAAAAAGAAACCGCCAGGAAAATTCCGGCGGTTTCATTGTTATAAAGAAATAGAGTTTTAAAAATCTAAAGTAATAGAAGCTCTTGCAGCCGCTCCCATAATAGGCCTTGCCATTCTTATGTTGCTTCCGCCCATGGTTTGAGATCTTGGATCCCCTTCTGTAATCCCAATGGTATTGAAAATATTGGTTCCATCAACTGCAAAACGTATTTTTCCCAATTGGTAAGACATCCCCGCCCCGAATTCTGTAAAGGACGGCAGAATATTATCTTCCGTATTTCCTTCGTTCTGGAATCGTTTCCCATAATAATTCATACTTACATATGCCCTCCATTCTTTAGTGATATTCACTGCCGGAGAAATATTAAAATAAAATTTAGGCATTCTTCTTACCGTATTTCCATCATAATCAAATGTGGAGCCATCCGGATTCCTTCCCCTGAAGTCTTTATATTTTGGATTCTGAATGGTTCCATTGAAAGTGACTTCAAGAATGTTATTGAATAATCTGGTATACCCTTCAATCTCTACCCCAAGGTTGGTAGTATTGGCAAATTTGTTTTCTGAAGTTCCGTCAGAGAATACATCTGTAAATGAAAGATTTTTAAGAGTGGAATAAAAAGGAATCACCGCAATATCAAAGGTGCGGGAATAATATTTATATCCTATCTCCAGCTGATTGGTCTGCACCGGTTTAATCTGGCTCAGATCTGACATATTATTATAATAAGCTTCCTCATTCGGCGATCTGAAACCATGGGAAAAACGGGCATACAATGCATTTTCCCTGTTGATTTTATAATTGGAAGCCAATGTATAAGAAACTTTATTCACATCATAATACCAGTATGTATACCTGTTTCCCAGAACAGCCATATTATCATCTGCCGTAGTAGTTGCAAAGCTATGGGTACCATCAACTGTAAGACCCGAATTATTAAGATTAGCGGTGGTGGTATTTACACCATATCCTTTATAATAATCCCTGCTATAGCGCATACCTCCGTTAACACTCCAGTCATCCGTAATAGTATAGTCCACATTTACATACAAATCGTTCAGGCTTCCCTGAATCTGGGAATCTCTGATCAGAAAAGACATATCCGTAACTCCATTATACGTTTTAGAATAGCCGGTATCAGAAGGATTAAGTGAAGTATCAACTAAATTCAACAGCTGCGGGCGGTCCGTAGCCGTTGTTAGGATATTGCTCCAGTTCCAGTATTGATGAGACTTCCAGTTTGATTTATAGAAACCTGCGGTTACGTTCCCTTTATCAAATTTATAATTGAATTGTAAATCATTGACAAAGTTATTCATCTGCTTATCTATAGCCCAGAAACCTAATTTCTGAACATAGGCAGGGTCTACAACTGTTCCATTGCTAACCAATGAATACTGATAATTGGTCATTCCCATCCCTTTGGCAAATTCAGCAGCTGTTTTGGGTGCGCCGGCCGGGAAAATTCCCGTATAGTTCATATCAATATTGGTATATCGTGTTTTGTTTACAACGGTGAAATTATTACCCAGGTCATATTTGAATTCTGCTCCCAGAACATCCATTTTGGGATGAATTCCATTTTCAAGATCCCGGCTGAAGAAACCTCCTCCTGCCTGTGGAATAGTAAGCTGACCGATTGCCCTGTAGCTGTAGGTACCGTAATTGGCATCAAATCCCGGGAATTCTTTCAGCTTATCCCCGTCCTGCAGGAGAGGAACAGGCAGGTAAAATGTATTCCTGTCATCCAGCTTTTTATAATAAACCTTTGCATATCCTTTATCAAAAACATATTTCAGGTTCATTCTGATCTGTCCTCCATTATTGGCTCTAAAACCTGTTTTTCTGATTCCGCTATCGGTTCTGAAGAAACCTCCAACATTGAAAAACAGTTTATCTTTCATCAGCGCTCCTCCAAGATTAAGATCTGTTCGCATGAGCCCATAGGTACCGGTCTCAAGCTTGGCAGTTCCTTTAAAATCGTTGGTCCCTTCTTTCGAAATAAAATTGATAAGCCCTCCCGGAGAATTGGTTGCATAGATGGAACCTGAGCCTCCCCGTAATGCTTCAAGGCGGCTTACCGTATTATCCACTCGAAAAAAATTGTCTGCATTGGCAAACTGAAGCGCTCCGTCTTCGAAAACCGGAAGACCATCCTCCTGTACCTGTACAAATTCATAAGCTCCGGCTGAAGGAATTCCCCTGGCAAAAAGGTTGTTTCCTACTTCACCTCCTGAAGTTTCCACAGCAAATCCCGGAACCCTCTGCAGCAATGCGGCGGCACTGATTGGATTTTGTTTTTGGATTTCCTTAGCATTAAAGGTTGAAATAGCAGTACTGGATTCTATTTTTTTCTTTGGATTAGAGTTTCCCGTAATCACAATCTGATCGATAGATGAAACCTTCACAGAATCCTGTGGCGTTTCCTGGGCATAAGCGTTATTGAAATACAATGTAGCTGTAGCGGCAATTAAAAAGATTGATTTTTTTTTCATAGCCCTATTTTTTTGTTAGTTTTCAGTTATGTTTCAGTTTTAAATACACTCCATTGGTCCAGCCAAATCCATCCTGATTAGGGTACTCCCCGCCACCTGCTATTGTTTCGGTGTCTAATGCGTTGTATTTTTCCATCAGTTTTCCGGTATTTTTGTAGACTCTTTCTACGTTCAGGCACCAG
The DNA here is from genome assembly GCF_001021975.1 of Chryseobacterium gallinarum. Taxonomy (NCBI): domain Bacteria; kingdom Pseudomonadati; phylum Bacteroidota; class Flavobacteriia; order Flavobacteriales; family Weeksellaceae; genus Chryseobacterium; species Chryseobacterium gallinarum. Next base: position 753,234 of record NZ_CP009928.1, read on the forward strand.
TTATTTTTGATTTTTTCTGCCAGCTCATCAAATCCATAATTTTTCATGGCTTTAAAACCCAGCCATTGATAAGGGGCCCAGGCGTTGGGTAAATCCCATTGCTGACCGGTTTTTTGGGTTGTTGTTACAAGGCCTCCCTGGTATAAAAATTTTTCGGAAATGACTTTTGCTACGGCTGCTGCCTGTTTTTCATCTGCAAGCTTCAGGAATAAAGGATAAAGAGCAGCAATATGTTCAGACGGGGTGTTTGTGTTTTTTTTGAGGTGATAATCTTTGTAATTCTCTGTTTTTTCATCCCAGAAGTATTTGTTGATCATCTGTCTGCGCTTTGCTGCTCTTTCAGTAAAATATTTTTCTTTTTCATGAAGACGTAAAAGAGCTGAAGATTTTGCCAAAGTGGTCTCTAAATGCCATAAAAGGCAATTCAGATCTACTTCCGCCAGATTCAGCGTTTCTATCGTCTGTATATTTTTTCCGTCTGCAAACCATCTGCTGGAAAAATCCCAGCCTGATTCACAGGCACTTCTTATATTTCTGTAAAACTCTTCTCCTGATGCATTTCCGCCATCTTCAATATCAATCAGGTAACTTTCAGGACGCGGGGTATTTTCAGCATCATAATACCGGTTCAAAAGATCTCCTTCTTTGGTTTTTACTACTCTTTTAATGCTTGCATCAGTGGTAAGCCATTCTTCTCCATTCATCCAGAAATCATATTCCTTCTCCATCGTATCATAATATCTGGTATAGATATTTTTGTCTTCTGTAGTTTCAGACAGCAGATCCAGCATCAAAGAAAAATAAGGGGGTTGTGAACGGCTTAAAAAATGAGTTCTGCTTGCATTAGGAACAAAGCCTATATTTTGGATCAGATAAGAACAGTTTTCCACAATATTTTCCATCATTTCTATTCTTCCTGAAACCTGTAATCCCAGCATGATAAAATAACTGTCCCAATAAAAAAACTCATTGAAACGTCCTCCCGGAACAATATAGGGTTTAGGTAATTTTAAAAGGGTTCCTTTTTCTTTGTAAGCCGTACGGGTCAGTTCATCCCATAGCTTCTCAATATGCTCTTCAATAGGAAGGTGATCCTGTTTCTGGATAAAAACTTTTGCTCCTAAAAAATCAAAATGGGCCATTACAAAATCTTTCAGGTCAAATCCTTCTGTCACTTTACTTTCTTCATATTTGGCATTGATTTCAGCAACCGGAAATAACGGGACGGCATCGGTCATCATTTTTTGATCTTCAAAGATTTCTGATCTTTGTACATCATCAAAAAGAGTTTGGATTTCGTTGATATAAAGTTGATTATTCATTTTATTTTTCAGGATTGATTTTTAATTTGTTCATGAAAATGGCTGATGTGATGAGTAATGAAAGAGGGATCAGCGAAAGGTAAAACGCCTGCTGCCCGCTAAATTCCTGAAACACAAAACCGGTAATAACAGAGCCTATGGTTCCTCCGATGGCAGAAAAAACAACAATCAATCCGGACATGGCGCTGTGTAAATATTTAGGGATTGAGGCCAGAATCACAGAATTGATACTGGGATAAATAGGGGCCAGCAAACCTCCCATCAAAGGAAATAAATACACAACCAAAGGGGCATTCAGCCAATTGGTATTGATGTCTATATGAATATTGTGAGTCAATGGTAAAACCAAAAGTAAACTAATAGCAAAGCCTGCCACACAAAAGGAAACCACATAGATCCAGCTGAATTTTTTGGAAAAAAAACCGGATAAGAATCTTCCCAATGCAAAAGCTCCTGCCAGCACAGCCCCGGCCTGAATACTCATTGAAGTCGGTAGTTTTAAAATTTCTTTGTAGAAGGTAGGTGTCCATGTCTGGAAACTTTGCTCTACCAGCACAAAAAGAAAAGCACATAACAGAAAGCAAAGTACTTTTTTATAACTGAACAGGCTTGCACTGTTTTTTAAATCTCCCAACAGATCAGTTTTCCCGCTTTTTGCTTCTTTTTCATTCAACCTGGAAAAGAATAAGAATAAAAATGACAATGTGGAAAGCGCTCCCAAAACCCAATATACATTTAACCAATGAGTAGATTTCGGATTATGGTCATCAATGTATAGGCTGAATAAAACATTTCCGGCTAAAACTCCGATCATGAAAAAGCCTTCCAAAAACCCCATAAAACTGGAATGTTCTTTATCCGTCCCTGTCACTAAACCAATCGAGGTAAATACTGAAATTTTAATCAGGGCAAAAGAAATTCCCACAATGGTAAATAATAGTTTGAAAAACCAAAAATCATTGGCAAATGGCATCACAAAGCACATACAGCTTACCAGCAGCAAAGCAATCAGCATGGAATTTTTAATGCCTATTTTAGGGAGAAATGAAGCAAGAATGAAAGAACATATGGCAATCGGAAGATCTTTAAATCCTTCCAATACACTTGCAGAAGATTTTGAAATTCCAAAATTCTGCTGTACCTGTAAAATAACCGTTCCTACAGAATTCAGAAGGATGGCGAAAACAAAATAATTTAAAAATAAAACTGCCTTTATATTGAAATTGTTCATTCAGAGTATTTCTTACCGGCTAAGATAGAGGCATTTGGCTTAACAATAATTTAACACAATAAATGAATCTTTGAACTATATTAATATAATTACTATTTTTAGTGAATAAATATGATTAACTAAATGAAAGTTACTTTTGAAAGGGTTATTCCTGATGAAAAAAGCTCTTTCCGTATGATCCATAACAACTCTCCCATTTCAGAATTTAAATGGGAATATCATTATCATCCTGAAATTGAGCTGGTATGCGTCATTTCTGGGAGCGGAACACGTCATGTAGGATACCATAAAAGTAATTATACGCATGGAGACCTGGTATTAATCGGCAGCAATATTCCCCACTCGGGATTCGGGCTCAATTCTATTGATCCGCATGAGGAAATCGTACTTCAGTTTAAAGAAGAAATCCTTCAGTTTCCCCAGCAAGAGGTAGAAGCAAGATCCATCAAAAATTTATTGGAGCTTTCAAAATTCGGGCTCCATTTTCACCACAAGGTAAAAAAAGCAATGCTTCCCAAACTAAAGCTTATGCTGGAAACGGAAGGATATAAAAGATATTTGCTCCTTCTTGAGATTCTTTTCGAACTGTCACAATGTAAAGATTATGAACTTCTGAATAAAGAAATTATGCCTTACACCATTATTTCAAAAAATAAAACCCGTCTTGAGAATATTTTCACCTATGTGGAGCATCATTATGATAAGGAAATTAATATTGAAGAGGTGGCCAGGCTGGCTAATCTTACTCTTCCTGCTTTTTGTAATTTTTTTAAAAAGGCTACACAAATCACTTTTACAGAATTTGTCAACCGCTACCGGATCAACAAAGCCTGTCTGCTGATGGCACAGGATAAAACCATTTCAGAGTGCAGTTATAGTTGTGGTTTCAATAATGTGACTTATTTCAACCGAATGTTTAAAAAGTATACAGGAAAAACACCATCAGAATTTATTAAAAACTATTCTGATGACAAGATAAATGTTGATTTGAAAATTGATAGTGAAGTTAAAAATAAAGCTAATTTTTAATGAATCCCATCTATAAAAGTAATTTTATGGAAAACCGTAAGGGTATGAAACTAACATAGATTATTTTCGAAAAAAATAATTTACTAACAATTTAAAATTACAATGATGGCAATTAGAATCACATGTATCAACAAAGACAATGGTTTTCATGAAAACCCAAACTTAGCAATTACTCATTTAGGATGGATTGGTGAAGATGGAAATACAGGTAAAAGCACAAGGTTAGAAATTTACAATTGGATCAAAAACAAAAAAGGAGAAGCTTATGTTGCTGACATCTACGGAAACAGAGCAAAAGTTATCACTGCTGAAACGTACAATGGTACTCAATATTTAAAAACTGAAGCTGATCATTCAACAAAAAACAATTTACTATCGCTTCCTGAATGTAATTAAACCTAATGTAAAAAGCTGTTCGCGAAGGAACAGCTTTATAATATTCATTGAAAATGAGAGAATGTAAAAATAATTTTAACTTTAACTCTCCGTTTTCAATGTAAAATTATTTCCATTTTATATTACATCCCATGCTTGGTCTCTGAATTTCTTCCTGAGGCTCACCTGCCAGAAGGTTTTCAAAAGCAATAATCAAATCTTCTCCGGTTACATCCTTATTGTTTCCGGGTCTTGAATCGTCCATCTGTCCCCTATAGATAAGGTCTAATTTATCATCAAAGAAATAAAAATCAGGGGTACAAGCTGCATCATATGCTTTTGCTATTGCCTGGCTTTCATCAAATAGGTATGGGAAATCAAATCTTCTTTCGATTTGAAATTCAATCATTTTTTCAGGAGAATCGGCCGGGTATTTTTCGATGTCATTGGAATTGATGGCAATGAACTCTATTCCTTTATCGTTATAATCTTCGTACAGTTCATTAATTTTATCAATCACGTGAAGAACAAACGGACAATGGTTGCACATGAAGATAACCAATGTTCCTTTTTCTCCTTTCAGTTCTTCCAACGACTGAAGTTCATTCATTTTTGACGGGTTAGGAAGCTCAAAAAAGGGAGCTTTTGTTCCCAGTGCCAACATATTAGAGGGGGTGTTCATATCCTATTTTCTTTGGTTACAAAGATAAAAATTTCTTTGGTTTTATATGGTAAGATGATATTAGTTATCCAATTATCAAAAAGCAACTATGATACGGCTTTCATTTTTTTATACTTCAGCTGTTTAATTTTCAATCCAGGCTCAATACTCCAAAATAGCTTCCCCACTCCTTTTCCCAGGCTCCAAACATTTACTTTTATCTTTTTATTACCTTTCATTAAATGTTAAAGTCTCAATATCATTTGGAAGATATCTTAAAAAGTTTGTAGTTTTGCTAACACCGTTAGTAAAAAATATCATGGGTCTACATGAACGCCGTCAAAGAGAAAAAGAATCCATCCGTGCAAATATTTTGCAGGCTGCCTTTTCTTTGGCTAAAACTGAGGGCTGGGGATCTCTTTCTATGCGTAAAATAGCAGACGCTATTGAATACAGCGCACCGGTAGTATATGATTATTTTGAAAATAAGGAAGCTATTTTATTTGAAATTTCTCTGGATGGCTTTCATAAATTACATATAGAATTATTAAAAGCTCAGCGGAAATATGATACTCCGGAAGAGCAACTTGTAGCTATTGTAGATGCGTACTGGAATTTCGCCTTTAAAAACAAGGAATATTACCAGTTGATGTTTGGATTGGGGATGCAATGCTGTGGAAAAGGCCAGATGAAAAAGGAATTTTCATCCTTCCAGGAACTGATTTATGAATGCACCTACGAGATCATTAAGAAAAACGGGTCTAATACAGATAATGCATGTCATATGTCCCACGCCCTGTTTTCTGCTGTACACGGTATGATTTCGATTATGATGATGCGTACTGCAGATATTCCTTCTACAATGAATAAAACGGCTTTGGATGAAACAGTTTCATCTTTTATTAAGTCTTTATAAATTTTTTTTGAACTAAAAATTAACAGCGTTAGGAAAATTAACACATGGTTAATTAAAATATTCAGTTAAAACAATTAAAATAAAAGCAGGTATGCACAACTTTTTTTACCAATTCAAAAGGTAAAGGTAAACATTTTTCTTTTATAAATTAACACCGTTAGGAAATATAACGCAGATACACCTTATCTTTTATACATATATCAACATTAAAAAAATGACTTCAATTATGAAAACTAGTGATTTGACCGGACATTAAAGATTTTATAATTTTTTTTGAACAAATTATTAACACTGTTAGGAAAAAAAACAGCATTTATTAGAAAGAAACATTACTTATCTCTAACACTTTATTAAAAAAATTAAACCAAAATGAAAATACCAGGAAAAACAAGGTTTATTGTACTTATTGCAAGTATAATTCTTTTACAAAGCTGCACCAAGGCTGCGGAAGGTTCCAATGCCGCGCCACCAGCTCCTGAACTTCCGGTTTATACCGTTATCACATCTCCTGCAACTACCTATCAGGAATTTCCTACTGCACTGGAAGGAAAAAACAATGTGGAAATCAGATCTCAGGTAGACGGATATCTGGATAAAATCTACGTAGAAGAAGGAGCGTATGTAAGAGCCGGACAGCCCTTATTTAAAATAGACTCAAGAAGCTATGGTGAACAGATGAATATGGCTCAGGCTAATCTTCAGGTTGCCAATGCCAATATTGAGAAAGCAAGAGTGGAAGTGGACAGGCTTCAGCCCTTAGTGTCTGCTAAAGTCGTTTCGGATGTGCAGCTTAAAACGGCAAAAGCCAATTATGCAGCAGCAGTTGCCGCCGCATCCCAGGCAAGAGCTTCTGTAGGAAATGCAAGGATCAATGTAGGGTTTACAACCATTACAGCTCCTGTAAGCGGATACATCGGAAGAATTCCTTATAAAAAAGGGAGCCTGATTTCCAGAACAGATCCTAATCCATTGACATTACTGTCTGATATCAGTGAAATTTATGCATATTTCTCTTTGAGTGAGCTTGACTTCATTGCTTTCCAGAATAAATATCCGGGAGCATCCTTAGAGGAAAAGCTGAAAAATATGCCAATGGTAGAGCTGGTAATCGCTGATAACAGTATTTATCCTGAAAAAGGAAAAATGAGCATTGTAGATGGACAGTTTGATAAAACCACCGGAGCGATCAGTGTACGTGCGGTTTTTCCTAATGCTCACGGAACTTTAAGAACCGGAAATACAGGAAGAGTACGTATGCCGCAGCTGATTTCCAATGCAGTGGTTATTCCACAGGAGTCTACCTTTGAAATTCAGGATAAAACCTATGTTTACGTCTTAGGAAAAGATCAGAAAGTAACAAGTAAACCGATTAAAATTTCAGGAAAAACGGACAGTTATTACTTTATTTCTGAAGGGCTGGCTCCGGGAGAGAAAATCGTTTACACCGGAATAGGAAATCTCAAAGACGGAGCATCTATCCGTCCCAAGACCATTTCTTCTGATAGTTTATTAAGAGCAAAACCTTTGTAATAGATTTTAATACACTATTTAAAAGCAGTCTGAACTTTAATTATTTCTTACCCTTAAGGTATTGGAAGGGATCAGCACCTGTTCGTTCAGTTCAGGTAAGTTTGTGAAAACTTCCCAGATGCTGATGGATTCGGATTCTAATGTTTAAAAAAGTTCAGACAACATAAAAAAATAAACTTCTTATGTTAAAACAATTTATAGAAAGACCGGTACTTTCAACGGTCATCTCCATAATCCTTCTATTATTGGGAGCACTGTCTCTCTTTAATCTGCCGATTGCTCTCTTCCCGGACATTGCTCCGCCGAGTGTACAGGTAACCGCTTTTTATCCGGGAGCTAATGCAGAGGTAGTGGCCCGTTCTGTGGCAACCCCTATTGAAGAAGCCGTGAACGGAGTTGAGAATATGACTTATATGACCTCCAACTCCAGTAATGACGGTACCATGACGCTAAGCGTATACTTCAAACAAGGATCTGATCCTGACAATGCTGCCGTTAATGTACAGAACCGTGTATCGAAGGCAATGAGCCAGCTTCCCCAGGAGGTGGTACAGGCAGGAATTTCAACACAGAAAGTCCAGAACAGTATGATTATGTTTATGGGTCTAACCAGCAATGATCCTAAACAATATGATGAACTGTTTTTACAGAATTACCTGAAAATTAACGTTATTCCTCAGATACAACGTATTCCCGGAGTAGCACAGGCCCAGGTATTCGGAACAAGAGATTACTCTATGAGAATCTGGTTAAAGCCCGACCGTCTGGCTGCCAATAACCTTTCTCCTCAGGAAGTTCTTAACGCTATCAAGGATCACAACCTTGAAGCAGCTCCTGGCCGTCTAGGGCAAGGAAGTAAGGAAACTTATGAGTATATTCTTAAATATAAAGGAAAACTAAACAAAGGTGAGGATTATGAGAATATAGCCATTAAAGCCAATAATGACGGTTCATTTTTAAGGTTAAAAGATGTGGCAAGGGTAGAATTCGGTTCTTATACGTATACTGCGACAAACAGGGTAGACGGAAAACCCGTTGCTGGTTTTGCCATTCTACAAACGGCAGGATCCAATGCGAATGAAATCCTTACTGAAATTGAAAAACAGGTGGATGTACTCTCTACTACCCTGCCTAAAGGCGTGGAACCTATTATCATGTATAACTCGAAAGATTTCCTGGATGCCTCCATTCATCAGGTGGTGGAAACGCTTGTTATTGCTTTCATTCTGGTATTCATTGTGGTATTTATTTTCCTTCAGGATTTCAGATCTACATTGATTCCGGCCATTGCGGTTCCGGTAGCTATTATCGGTACCTTCTTCTTCCTTCAGCTGTTTGGATTCAGCATTAATATGTTGACCTTATTTGCCCTGGTACTGGCAATTGGTATCGTGGTAGATGATGCCATTGTAGTCGTAGAAGCAGTTCATTCCAAGATGGAGCAAACGGGAATGCCTGTAGAACACGCTACCATGAATTCGATGAGTGAAATTTCCGGGGCGATCATTTCCATTACGCTGGTGATGTGTGCGGTATTCATTCCGGTAGGTTTTATGCAGGGACCTGCAGGAGTTTTCTACAGACAGTTTGCCTTTACACTGGCTATTGCCATTATGATTTCAGCCATTAATGCATTAACATTAAGCCCGGCTTTATGTGCCATTTTTCTGAATGATCCTCAGGGAGAACATGGTGAACACGGCCACAAAAAAGGTTTTGGAGCAAGATTTTTCAATGCATTTAATGCAAGCTTCAATAGCATGACCAAAAAATATATTTACAGCCTTAAGTTTTTAATTAAAAATAAATGGGTGGCTATTGGTGGTCTTGTTGTGATTACTGCGGCAAGTATTTTTATGATCAAAAAAGCCCCTTCAGGATTTATTCCTACAGAAGATCAGGGATTTGTATTGTATGCGGTAAACACTCCTCCGGGAAGCTCACTGGAAAGAACACACAGAGCGACAGAACAGATTGATAAAATTATTAATGGCGAAAAGGCAACCAACCACTTGTGGGTAGCGGACGGAATGAACTTCATCAGTAACGCCAACGCGTCTCCTTATTCTGCAGGTTTTATTAAGCTTAAAGATTATGATAAACGCGGTGAGATGAAAGATCCTGATCAAATCGCTGCAACGCTTACTGGAAAGGTAAGCCAGGTAAAAGATGCCAATGCATTCTTTTTCAACTTCCCTACTGTACAGGGATTCGGTAACGTTTCCGGTTTTGAATTCATGCTTCAGGATAAAACCAATGGCTCTTTTGAACAATTGGGTACCACCACCCAGGCATTCATCGGTGAATTGATGAAACGTCCGGAGATTGCGTTTGCCTTTACCACTTATGCTGCAGGAAATCCCCAATATACCATTGATGTAGATGCAGATAAAGCTAATCAGCTGGGAGTTTCTGTAACAGAACTGATGCAGACAATGCAGATTTATTACGGAAGTAGCTTTGTTTCAGATTTCAACAGGTTTGGTAAATATTACAGGGTAATGGCCCAGGCTGATATTCCTTATCGTACGGATATTAACTCCCTGGAAGGAATCTATGTAAAGAACAAATCCGGAGAGATGGTTCCCGCTAAAACACTGGTTACCTTAAAAAGAACTTTTGGACCTGAAACAGTGACCCGGAATAACCTGTTTAATGCCGTAACCATCAACGGAACTCCTAAACCGGGATATAGCACCGGGGATGCCATTAAAGCAGTAGAAGAAGTGGCCCAACAGTCCCTTCCGAGAGGTTATGGTTATGAATGGACAGGAATTACCCGCGAGGAAATCAAAACAGGCGGACAAACCGTGTTTATTTTCCTGTTGAGTATTTTGTTTGTATACTTCCTGCTGGCAGCTCAATATGAAAGTTATATCCTTCCGTTTGCCATTATTCTTACCATTCCGACAGGGATCTTTGGGGTATTTGCTTTCACAGGCCTGGCAGGAATAGATAACAATATCTATGTACAGGTCGGGTTGATTATGCTTGTTGGGTTATTGGCCAAAAATGCCATCCTGATTGTAGAATTTGCTGTTCAGAGGAGAAAAGCGGGAAAATCGTTAATTGAATCTGCCCTTCAGGCTTCAAGATTACGTTTAAGACCTATCCTGATGACTTCTTTTGCCTTTATCGTAGGGATGCTTCCATTGGTATGGACACAAGGTGCATCAGCAAAAGGGAATCATTCCATTGGATACAGTACTGTGGGAGGAATGCTTACAGGAGTATTATTCGGAATTTTCATTATTCCCGTAATGTATGTAATCTTCCAGTATCTGCATGAAAAAATGCCGAGCAGAAAAAAGAAAAGACTTCTGAAAAAACAAATGGAAGAAGAACTTTTAGCTTCTACTATTAATTAAATAAGAAAAAGAAATTTATATCCAAAAAACATAAAGATTTTAATAACACTTAAGTTATTTTTTACGCTAAAAGCTTGAACAAAAAAGTACACATAACTTTAGAAAATCACAGTTTTCTTATCCACAAACATCTGTGCAAATCTGTGTAATCTGTGGTTAAAGAATAAAAAAACAAAAAGCCACAAAACTTTGAATGTTACTTAGGTTAACTGTGGTTAAAATCTCAATTTTTTGCATAATTAAAGGTCTATCAAACAAAAACTATGAAAAGAGTAAAAAATATTATTATAACATTTGCACTGGCTATAGGTTCCGTTTCGTGTGTGTCAAAACTGGCATACACGGAACCTGAGCTTCCGCTTCCTGAAAAATTCCAGTATACGGCAACAGCAGATACAGCAAGTATTGCCAATCTGGAGTGGAAACAATTTTTCAGCGACCCTATTTTACAGGAGTTGATTGAAAAAGGAATCAGAAACAATTATGATCTTCAGATTGCTTTGAAACAAGTGGCTGCTTCCCAGGAAAAACTGAAGCAGGCCAAATATATGCAATATCCCGATGTAGGTTTCGGAGTTTCAGGACAGATTTCAAAACCTTCCAAAAACAGTATGAACGGGCAAAGTTTAAATATGTTTTTAGGGCAAAATCATGTTGAAGATTATAATGCTGCTTTCAACCTCTCCTGGGAAGCTGATATTTGGGGAAAGATTAAAAATCAGCAGGAAGTTTCAAGAATGCAGTATCTTCAGACTTATGAAGGTTCAAAGGCAGTTCAGACTCAGGTGGTGGCTGCAATTGCCCAGGGATATTATAATCTGTTGATGCTTGACAGACAATTAGCCATTGCCAAATCTAACCTTGAGCTGAGCAGCAATACACTACTGATCACACAAAAAATGTGGGAAAGCGGAGATACCACTTCCCTGGGGGTCCAACAAGCTTCTGCTCAAAAGCAGGCTACCGAGCTCCTGATTTCGCAATTGGAGCAGAATATTGCGATTCAGGAAAATGCATTAAGTATTTTAGTGGGTGAGACCCCTAACAAGATCAACAGGACAATTGAGATGTCCGACACTTCCCTACCCCGGAATATTTCTGCAGGACTTCCGGCAGCTATGGTCAGCAGAAGACCTGATGTACGTCAGCAAGAACTGGTCTTACTTGAATCAAATGCGATGGTAGGAATTGCCCAGGCCAATATGTATCCTGCTTTAAAGATTACGGCCAATGGAGGAGTCAATTCATTTAAATTTGACAACTGGTTCCAGATTCCCGCCTCATTATTCGGTTCGGTTTTAGGAGGAATCACACAACCTATTTTTCAAAAAAGACAGTTGAAAACGGATCTGGAGGTAGCCAAAATACAAAGAGAAAAAAATGTACTGGCTTTTCGCCAGTCTGTTTTAAATGCTGTAGGTGAAGTTTCTGATGCTTTGGTTTCTAATGAAAATCTGAAAATCCAGGAACAAAAAGCTTCCGAACAGGCAGCAACGCTGAAAGAAGGGATTAAAAGTGCCCAACTTCTTTACAAAGGAGGTTCAGCCAATTATCTGGAGGTGATTACCGCACAGGGAAATTCTCTTCAGGCGGAATTGAACCTTGCTTCCATTAAAAGACAGAGATTAAGCAGCATTGTAGATTTATACAGAGCACTGGGTGGCGGTTGGAAGTAGTAAATTAAATTATATTGTTTGAATGCGGTTCGTTTGGGCCGCATTTTTAATGTGATCATTATTTCGGAAGCTGTTCCGTAATCCATTGAATCAGCTCTTCAAAATCCTTTTGGGAATAGCCTAGCTGCAAATAGTGAATATCATTGGCCTTGCGATACCAGGTCAACTGACGCTTAGCATATCTGCGGCTGTTTTTTTTAATTTCGGAAACTGCGAAATCAAGATCCCATTCCCCTTCAAAATATTTAAATAGTTCGGAGTACCCTACCGTATTTAAAGCGGTTAGCCCTTTGAATTTTTCAAGACCTTTTACCTCATCCAATAATCCTTTTTCCATCATCATATCTACCCGGCGGTTGATCCTGTCATACAGTTCTTCTCTCGGGGCTTCAATTCCGATCCGGATTACATTAAAGTCCCTGCCATCCTGCGAAACAGCAATATGCTCAGAATATTTTTTATCCGTCTGCCAGATAATATCGATTGCCCTTAACAGCCTTCGGTGGTTATGAATATCCACTACACTATAATATTCGGGATCAAGTTCTTTCAGTATTTCCTGAAGTTTTTCAATTCCCTCTTCTTCCATGATTTTCTGAAGTTTTTCCTGATTTCCGGCATTAGCTTCAGGCAGATCATGCAGTCCTTCAATCACAGCTTTTTCGTACATCATGCTTCCCCCCACGAGAATAACTGTATCATGATTCTTGAAAAGTCCGTTGATTTTTTGCAGGGCATCTTCTTCGTATTGTCCGATAGAATAATATTCTTTTACAGAGAGATTTCCGATAAAATGATGAGGTGCTTCAGCCAGTTCTTCTTCAGAAGGTGCGGCTGTTCCTATTTTCATTTCTTTAAAAAACTGGCGGGAATCACAGGAAATAATTTCTGTATTGAAATGCTGAGCCAGATCAATTGCCAATCTCGTTTTACCAATCCCGGTGGGCCCTACTACTGAAATCAGGTTTTTCATCAGTTCACGTTCATTTTTTATCGGTCAGGTGTAATATTTACAGATTTCACAGTGCTAATTTAAATGTTTATCTTTGTAGAACAATAAAAAACTATGATTTTATCAATGACCGGCTTTGGTAGAGCCGAAAACGTTTTTGAAGGAAAAAAAATAACTATAGATATTAAATCATTGAACAGCAAGAGCTTTGATTTGAATATTAAAATTCCTTTACGTTATAAAGAGAAAGAATTTGAAATCAGAAAAATTCTTAACGATAGAATTATCCGTGGAAAGGTAGATTGCTATATCAATCTGGAGAATCTGGAAGAATCCACTGATGTAAAAATTAACAAGACCCTGATTGATTCATACATCAATGAGCTTCGGGCCATTGCCGCTGACGGTCCTGATTTCGAATATCTGAAAATGGCGGTAAGACTGCCTGATGCCATAACCTCAAGACCTGATGAACTGACGGAAGGCGAATGGGAAATGCTGGCTTCCATAGTGAATACGGCTATTGATCGCTTTGAGGAATTCAGAAGAACCGAAGGAAGTATCCTTCATGAGGAACTGAACAGAAACATTCAGAATATTGATAAATATCTGGGAGAGGTAATTCCTTTTGAAGAAGAAAGGATCATCAGTGTGAAAGAACGCTATCAAAAGTCCCTGAAGGAATTTGAAAATGTTGATGAAACCCGTTTTTACCAGGAAATGGCTTACTTTACGGAAAAACTTGACATTTCAGAAGAAAAGGTAAGACTTGCCCAACATTTAAAATACTATAAAGAAGTAATGGACAATGAATCTTTCAATGGTAAAAAGCTGGGCTTCATTTCTCAGGAGATCGGAAGGGAAATTAATACTTTAGGTTCCAAGGCCAATCATGCAGAGATCCAGAAGCTGGTAGTAATGATGAAAGATGATCTGGAAAAAATTAAAGAGCAAACATTAAACGTATTATAGCCCATAGACCTCAGGATAAGAGATCCTTCCTGGCTCTTTTATCTGAAAATCTCTAATCTAAATGGATAAAGTAATTATATTTTCAGCGCCGTCAGGGAGCGGAAAAACGACATTGGTAAAACATTCTCTGGAAACATTTCCTGAACTTGCTTTTTCAATTTCCTGTACAACAAGACAGCCAAGAGGAAATGAAGTGCATGCAGTAGATTATCATTTTTTAACACCCGAACAATTCAGACAAAAAATTTCAGAAGGTGCTTTTGTAGAATATGAAGAAGTGTATACTGACAAATACTACGGTACTTTAAAATCTGAAGTAGAAAAAATCTGGAGTCAGGGAAAAGTTGTTATTTTTGATGTTGATGTAAAAGGAGGAATTTCTTTGAAAAAATATTTTGGTGAAAAGGCCTTGTCCATTTTTATAGAGCCGCCTTCCATCGAAGAATTGGAACGAAGATTGATTTCAAGAAATACAGATGATGCGGAAACCATTAAAACCCGTGTAGAGAAAGCAGAAGAAGAAATGTCTTATGCGGGAGAGTTTGACAAGGTTGTTATTAATACAGATCTTGATGTAGCCAAAAAAGAAATAGAAAGTTTAATAAAAAATTTTATCAGTAACTAACGGCTGGAAGATGGAAGCCGGAAGATGAAAGTAATAAATACTCTCAAAATCTAACTTCTGATCTCTAACCTCTAACTGATCATAAAAAATTGAGGTTGATATGAGTACCGAAACATTAGAAAAAGCTAAATCTGCCATTCCTGTAAAAGGATTTCTGGATATCAAAGATATTGCAATTCCTCAAGGGGAAGAACTGGTGAAAGCCATTCTGAAACTTAAAGAAGAAAAGAATGCTGTCATTCTTGCCCATTATTATCAGCCGGGAGAAATCCAGGACATCGCTGATTTCCTTGGTGATTCTTTACAACTGGCAAGACAGGCTAAAGAAACGAACGCAGATATGATTGTATTCTGTGGCGTTCACTTTATGGCAGAAGCTGCCAAAATCCTGAATCCAACTAAAAAAGTAGTTCTTCCGGATACGATGGCCGGATGCTCCCTGGCAGACGGATGCTCCGGAGAAGGATTAAGGAAAATGCGTGAGCAATATCCCAACGCTTTAGTAGCTACCTACATCAACTGTAATGCTGAAACTAAAGCTGAAAGTGACATCATTGTAACCAGTTCAAATGCTGAAACAGTGATTGAAGCACTACCTAAAGACAGACCAATCATTTTTGCACCGGATAAAAACTTAGGAAGGTATTTATCAAAAAAAACCGGACGTGATATGATCTTATGGGACGGAAGCTGTATAGTACACGAAGCATTTTCAATGGAGAGAATTGCCAAACAATTGGCTGATAACCCTGATGCCAAACTGATTGCACATCCTGAAAGTGAAGAAGCAGTCTTGAAACTGGCCCACTTTATCGGTTCCACATCTGCTTTGTTGAACTATGTGGAAAAAGATGATTGTCAGAAATTCATTATCGCAACAGAAGAAGGGATTCTGCATGAAATGAAAAAACGGGCTCCACACAAAGAATTAATTCCGGCACTGGTTTTTGATGAAAGCTGTAACTGCTCAGAGTGTTTTTATATGAAACGCAATACCATGGAAAAATTGTATTTATGTATGAAATATGAGCTTCCTGAAATCCTTATTGATGAAGATTTAAGATTAAAAGCATTGAAACCGATTGAAGCCATGCTTGATCTTTCAAAAAGCATAAAATAGACAAAAAGCACTGCTTGACAGTGCTTTTTTATTTTGATTCATGATTAAAGTAAAGGAGCATAACAAGTGCCTCCCGGTTTTCTCCAGCATCCCCAGGCTCCTCCTCCACGGAAACATACATAAGCTGCACCACCGCATGCTTCAATCTGAATATCAGTGAATCCACCATTAATATTCATCTTTTCTTCTCTCGAAAGCTTTTTAAAATTTTTCATAATAATAGAATTAGATAAGTATTTTTTTTATATTCAAAAATGAACTTCTCTTTATTCAAAACAAAGCTTTAATTAACAGGTGTAGCTGTTTTGTTAATAAGTGTATTATTTTAGAAGCCTTATGTAATCATACCATTTAATAGGAAATAGAACTCTGCGCTTCCTTCAAACCAACTTCCGCCATCAGCTGGCATATTCTATCGCTGTCAGGTATGGATTCTTATGATAATAAACCTCCAATACATCTACTTGTTTCTCCATTTGCCGGGTAATCTTCTGAACCGATTCTTCCGTTTCCCTGATAATGATAACAAACTTTTTTACTTTTTCTATTTCACTGGGTCCTACATGAAAAGTCACCATGGAAATTCTTCTTCTTGAAAAAATAGCGTTGATCCTGCCGATCAAACCTAAATAATCTTCTGTATATGCCGTTATGGTATATTCTTTATGTTCTGTTCTCATTTTTTTCTTTTTTGTTTTAAACTTTATGCTGTAATACAATTTCCGAAACACTTTTCCCCTGGGGAATCATTGGAAACACATTGTGCTCTTTTCCTGTCATTACCTCCAGAAGAAAAGCTCCCTTATGATCAAGCATCTCATGAAGCGCCTCTTTCAGCTCTTCCCTCTGAGCTACTTTCCTTCCCTGAATTTCATATCCCTTTGCTACCTGAACAAAATCCGGACTCTGGATATCAACAGACGAATATCTTTCTTCATGAAACAGCTCCTGCCATTGCCTTACCATTCCCAGGTAACCATTATTAAGAATTAAAATTTTCACATCAGAATGGTACTGCATAATGGTTCCCAACTCCTGGATATTCATCTGCGCTCCTCCATCTCCCATTACTGCGATAACGGGGCGCTTGTTTACAGCATAGGCAGCTCCTATGGCAGCCGGAAGGCAAAATCCCATCGTTCCCAATCCCCCACTGGTAATATTAGTCCGGGGATGATTAAACCGGGAATATCTGCAGGTGATCATCTGATGCTGTCCTACATCGGTTACAATAATAGCCTCACCGGCTGTTATCTCATTAAGATACCGGATGACTTCTCCCATGGTAATCTCTCCCTCCAACGGATATAACTCTTTATTAATCAAGGTTGTACTTTCAATTTCAAAACACTCTTTAAATTTTTGATGCCAGGACCTGTATTGTTTTTCCTGTATCAGAAGAGTAAGCAGAGGTAATGTTTCCTTACAATTCCCAAGGACAGGCACATCTGCCTTTACATTCTTATTGATCTCAGCCTTATCAATATCCAGGTGAATAATTTTTGCCTGTTTAGCATATTCATCCAACCTTCCCGTAACACGGTCATCGAAACGCATTCCCACTGCAATCAGGACATCGCATTCATTGGTAAGGACATTGGGACCATAATTTCCGTGCATCCCTACCATCCCAACCGCCTGTGGATGATCCGTAGGGATTACCCCCATTCCCAATACCGTCCAGGCAACGGGAATCCCTGATTTTTCAGCAAATTCTAAAAATTCCTGTTCTGCTTTTCCCAGCATAATTCCCTGCCCGGCAATAATGAATGGTTTTTCCGCCCGGTTAATCATCTCAGCTGCCTGGCTGATTCTTTCCATATCCGGAACAGGATCCGGCTTATAGCTTCTCAGTGTATGGCAGGGTTTATAGCCGTGATACAAAATATGTTGCAGCTGGGCATTTTTGGTAACATCAATCAATACCGGACCCGGACGTCCGGATTTTGCTATATAAAATGCTTTGGCTAAAACTTCAGGTAGCTCATGGGCATCTGCTACCTGGTAATTCCATTTGGTTACGGGACTTGTAATATTCATCACATCAATTTCCTGAAAGGCATCAGTTCCCAGCAGGTGTTCAAAAACCTGGCCTGTGATGCATACCAGAGGGGTATTATCCAGTAAAGCATCTGCCAGTCCTGTTACAAGGTTTGTTGCTCCGGGTCCGCTGGTTGCCAGTACAACGCCCACTTCTCCCGATGCTCTTGCCAATCCCTGTGCTGCATGTACTGCTGCCTGCTCATGGCGTACCAGGATATGTTCAAGCTTTCCCTGGTAATCATAAAGGGCATCATAAATAGGGATAATGGCACCTCCGGGATATCCGAAAACCGTTTTAACCCCTTCCTGCAGGAAGGATTCAAGGATGATCCTACTCCCGCTGGTTTCTGTTTTTGTAGATAGATTTAAATTCTTCATGGTGTGTTTGTAAGATTATTCTGTTATACGGTTTTGGTGACCGATAACATGCAAGTTATTAGATAAGAGTATTTCGCACTTCTTCGTCAAAGGAATTATGCTTTGCCGGAGGAATACGTAGCCTGTATAAGAAATATACGATCTGAGTCAGTATAACTGAAAGGAATGTATTGGTCAGTATTTATAATACATTCTAAAAGGAGTTTGGGGAATGAGGGAATTTATCATAATTTGTTTATTTGGTATGGTAAAGCTATAAAAAACAATTTAATTCACCAAAAAATGATATCATTTTTTATAAAAATCATATTACTTACACAATTATGACACAATCTTCAATAATAATAAATATTTATTGTTATTTATTTACAATTTCAAGCAAAGAGTATTCAAAAAAAAACTGCGGAAATTCCGCAGTTTTTCAATTTTACATTTCACGTTCTGCAGAACATGCTATATCCACTAAAACCATTAGTTTACAACATTGCGGCAAAAGATAATAATCTTCGCATGACCGTGGCTGTCCCGGACCATAAGGTCCTGCAGGACAATATTCATAACATGTACCTATTCCTCCACCCAATGATGTTAATTTGTTTCTGTTTAGCTTTTTTAAATTTTTCATGGTATTTTTTTTTATAATTACTATTATAAATATAAGATTTTTAACCCATTACCTTTACATTTATAAATGTATTTCTCATAAAAATGAAATATTATATATCCTTCCATACAATTTGTTATTTCAAAATAATTTGTACATTTGCTTCGTAACAATGAACTTTTCAAGAAACATATCTGATATTTCTGCACTGAAATCCTTTATTTCAGGCATATCTTCTGTTTCTATTTTCACAACTACAACAATTACTACCCCATAAAGGGGTAAATTTTCACATATTATTCCGGTACCCTGTACTCTTTTTTTAAAGGGTCAACATTTCATTTTATCCAACCTTTAATAAATAATTGATGAAAATTTTAAAATTTGGCGGAACTTCCGTCGCCAGTTCACAGAATATCTTACTGACAGAAAATATAATTAAAAAAGAATCTGTCAAGAATAAAGTTGTAGTAATCGTATCTGCCCTTCACGGTGTTACAGACGGATTAATCAAGGCTGCAGAATACGCTTCGGTAAAAAATGAGTCTTATCTGTCCATACTTAAAGAACTTGAGGAAAAACATTTACAACTCGTTAAAGAGCTCCTTCCTGTTCCGGAACAGAGCTCGTGGTTAAGTTTCACTAAAAAACATTTCAATGATATAGAAGAGATATATAACGGTATTTTTGTATTGGGTGAACTCACAGACAGAATAAAAGATAAAATAGCTTCATATGGGGAACACCTGTCTTCCAGCATCATTTCAGCCAGGCTTCAGTATAAAGGGCTGGATTGTGTATGGATGAATTCTGCTGCTCTTATCAAAACAGATGGCCGTTTTACTAATGCAAAAGTTAATATTGCCCTTACTGAAAAAAATATACAGGAATTTCTGAAAAACCATAAAAACCAGGTGATCATAGGCCCCGGCTTTATTGCCCGGGATGAAAATGGGAATGCAACCACATTAGGAAGAGGCGGTTCGGATTATACCGCTTCCCTTATTGCTGCCGCAATACATGCTGAAGAGCTACAGATCTGGACAGATGTAAGCGGGATGATGACGGCTGATCCCAGGCTCGTTTCTCATGCTAAACCCATTTCTGAAATATCATACCATGAGGCAATGGAACTTTCCCATTTTGGCGCCAAGGTTCTTTATCCTCCTTCCATACAACCTGTCATGTCAAAAAATATTGACCTTACAATTAAAAATACCTTTGATCCTGAAGCTCCTGGAACATTGGTTTCTCATCATGTCAAAGTAGAAGATAAACAACAGTTGGCAGCAGGAATCTCCAACATGAGCAATATCGTCCTTCTTACTTTGGAAGGGAGCGGGATGGTAGGCATTCCGGGCATTTCAGCAAAGCTGTTCCAGTGTCTCAACCATGAAAATATTAATGTAATCCTGATTACCCAGGGATCCTCGGAGCATTCCATTACCATAGCAATTAACGAGAAGGAGAAAATTATTGCGGAAAATGCCATCAATTTATCTTTTGCAGATGATATTAATTTAAAAAGAATTGCTCCTGTAAAAATTGAAAACAAGCTTTCCATTGTTGCCTTAGTAGGCGAAAATATGAAAAACAGAAGCGGGGTAAGTGCCAGGATGTTTGGATGCCTGGGAAACAACGGAATCAATATCAGGGCTATTGCTCAAGGCTCCTCGGAGAGAAATATCAGCATTGTTATCTCAGAAAATGATAGTAAAAAAGCAGTGAATGTCCTTCATGAAGAATTTTTTGAATCTGAAATAAAGCAGGTACATCTTTACCTCTGCGGAACAGGGAATGTAGGTTCGAAACTTGTGCAGCAAATCTATGATCAGAACCCATATCTGAGAGAAAATTTATTAATTAACCTGAGAATTGCAGGTTTATCCAACAGCCGCAGGATGATCTTCGCTGACAAAGGAATTTCACGGGAGGAATATGACAACTGGGCTGCATATGGCCAGGAAGCTTCCATCAATGCATTTGCAGAAGAAATTATCTCCCGGAATTTAAGAAACTCTGTCTTTGTAGATATTACCGCGAGTTCCGAAATTCCTGAGATCTATGAAAAACTGCTCAAAAGAAGCGTCAATATTGTTGCCTGCAATAAAATTGCAGCCTCATCCGGTTTTGAGCAGTATAAAACATTGAAAAACACTGCGAGAAACCATAGTTGTAACTTTTATTTTGAAACCAATGTGGGGGCAGGCCTTCCGGTAATAGGAACTATTAATGACCTGATTAAAAGCGGAGACAAAATCATCTCTATCGAAGCTGTATTAAGCGGAACATTAAATTTTGTATTCAATCATTATGATGGAAATAAAACATTTTCTGAAGTTGTAGCCCAGGCACAACGTGAAGGCTACACCGAGCCGGATCCAAGACTGGATTTATCAGGTACTGACGTAGCACGCAAGATCCTGATCCTGGCCAGGGAAGCCGGATATCCGCTTCAGTTTGAGGAAATTGAAAACATAAGTTTTCTGCCTGAAGCCTGTATGCAGGGAAGCGTAGAAAATTTTTATACAAAGCTCAGTGAACACGAAAGTCATTTTAAATCTTTATTCACCGCTGCCCAAAAAGAAGGTAAGATCTTAAAATACACAGCCGAATTTAAAAACGGAAAAGCAAAAGTGGGGCTGCAGCATATTGCTCCGGGGAGCGACCTGTTCCATCTTTACGGAAAAGACAATATTGTCATCTTCAAAACTTTGAGGTATTCCGAGCAACCATTAGTCGTAAAAGGTGCGGGAGCAGGTGCTGAAGTAACTGCCAGCGGCGTTTTTGCCGATATCATACGTTCTGTTTAAAAACAATAAATATGAAAAAAATAAAATTAAAAGTCCCGGCTACAGTAGCCAATTTAGTATGTGGATTTGACATCCTCGGAATGGCCATCTACGAACCGTATGATGAAATGGAACTTGCCCTGACAGACTCTCCTGAAATTATTATCAGGCACAAAGACCCGTTCGGGCTTCCTGAAGATCCATTGAAAAATGTAGCCGGTATCGTGCTTCTGAAAATACAGGAGCACCTTCAGCTTTCCACGGGTTTTGAGGTAACGATCCGGAAGCATATAAAACCCGGGAGCGGGCTCGGCTCCAGTGCGGCAAGTGCCGCAGGAGCCGCCTTCGGAGCCAATATTTTATTGGAAAACATATTGTCTAAAAATGAAATGATCCATTTTGCTATGTTTGGGGAAGAATTAGCCTCCGGGGTACGCCATGCGGATAATATTGCTCCCTGTATTTACGGAGGAATTACCCTTGTAAAATCTACTGTTCCCCTTGATATTATTCCGCTGAATACTCCTGATTTATTTGTAACAGCTGTACACCCCCAGGTTGAAGTAAAGACTTCTGATTCAAGGCAGATTTTAAAGAAAACTGTTTCTTTAAAAAGCGCTGTGGAACAATGGGGAAATATTGCAGGACTTGTAGCCGGAATTCAGAAAAATGATATTCCGCTTATCGGTAGAAGCCTTAACGATGTCATCATAGAGCCGATCCGAAGTATTTTAATTCCGCAATTTGATGAAATTAAAAGTAAAAGTTTGCAGTCCGGGGCATTGGGTGGAGGAATTTCAGGATCCGGCCCTTCAATTTTCATGCTCTCTGAAAAAAAGGAAACTGCAGAAAAAATAGCCCGTCTGATGAAATCCATTTATGACAACATTGGCATTGAAAGCTATGTATACATTTCAAAAATAAATCCGAAAGGAATAGAGCTTATTGAAAACCAAATAAAAAAGACAGATGAAATATTATAATTTAAAAGACCGTCAGGAAAAAGTCGGTTTTAAAACCGCAACAATAAAAGGACAAGGAAAAGAAAAAGGATTGTTTTTTCCGGAAAAGATTCCTCAGTTTGAAAATAAATTCATTCAAAACCTTCACCGGCTCGCTGATGCTGAAATCGCTTATCAATGTATGAAAGATTTTGTCGGGGATGAAATTCCCGGGGAAATACTTCAAAAGATCGTTTCAGAAACAGTTAGCTTTGATATCCCTTTGAAAAAGATCAGCGAAAATATATCAATCCTGGAACTGTTCCACGGCCCCACTTTAGCTTTTAAAGATATCGGAGCGAGATTTATGAGCCGCTGCTTATCCTATTTCCTGAAAGATCGTCAAAAAAAAGTAACCGTTCTTGTTGCCACTTCCGGTGATACCGGAGGTGCTGTTGCCCATGGTTTTTACAATATTCCGGAAATAGATGTAGTAATCCTATATCCCCAAAACAGGGTAAGCCCCGTTCAGGAGAAGCAACTTACAGCCTTAGGACAAAATATCTTTGCCCTGGAAGTAAACGGAAGTTTTGATGACTGTCAGAATCTTGTTAAGCAGGCCTTTTCAAATGAAGAAATCAATGACCGGTTATGGCTTACCTCAGCTAATTCTATTAATGTAGCCAGATGGCTTCCTCAACAAATCTACTATCTGCTTGCCTTAAAACAGTGGCAGCAACAGGAAAATGAGCGTCCTGTAATATGCGTTCCCAGTGGTAATTTTGGGAATATCTGTGCCGGGCTTCTTGCGCACTTCAGAGGCCTTCCTGTAGATCATTTTGTTGCGGCCTGCAACGCGAACGATTCTATCCCGAACTATTTAAAGACTCAGAATTTTAATCCACAGGAATCTGTTGCTACCCTTTCCAATGCTATGGACGTAGGAAATCCCAGTAACTTTGTAAGAATCCTGGAACTTTTCAGCCATCAATTTGATTCTTTAAAAAATAAAGTATCCGGATATTCTGTTGATGATAAAGAAACGCTGGATACCATTACAAAAGTCTACGAAGAGTACAGATACATTCTCGAGCCTCACAGCGCAGTAGCATTTGCTGCCATGTTACAATATCTGAATGAAAACCCTCATAAAAAAGGATTCATTTTAGGAACTGCCCATCCTGTGAAATTTCCTGAAGCGGTAGAGAAAGCAACCCGGACAAAAATTGAAATCCCTGAATCTTTACATCAACTGATGATTAAAGAGAAAAAAACTGTCAAAATAAATTCAGACTTTGAAGAATTAAAACGATTTTTGCTTAATAAAAACGAAAAGCAATGAGCAAAATATATCTTGAAGATGTAAAAATATATGCCTACCATGGGGTTTTGCCTGAAGAAAATAGTATAGGAACCTATTATATCTTAAATGCAGAACTCCACACAGACCTGTGGAAAGCTGCCGAATCTGACGATCTGAACGACACTATAAGTTATGCGGATATCAACGATATTCTTCATCAGGAAATGAAAATAAAATCGAAATTACTGGAGCATGTGGCAGGAAGAATAATCTCAAAAATTCACGAACGTTTTCCGCAAATTGATTACATTAAGCTTACAATTACCAAAACAGCCCCTCCTATGCAGGGAGAAATGAAAGGAGCCAGTATTGAACTGGAAAAAGGTTTTAAACCGGAGCTTTAAAATGATTACTTTCGTTCCATAAAAAACATTACAATTGAAATTTTTAAAAATAGTACTTTTAGCAGCATTTATCAATACATTCGGACAGGCCGGTGTTGATAATCAATTAGCCGACTATAATTTTCCAAAGATCAAATCCAGCATTACCATGCCGGTAACGATTCCGCTTTCGGAGCTGAGTAATATGATCAATGCTTCCGTAAAAGACCTTATCTATCAGGATGACTCTTATACGGATAACAATAATGACCAGTTTAAAGTAAAAGTCTGGAAAACAAGGCCAATCCGGCTGGTAGGAGGTACCAATCAGAATCTGCTGATAGAAGTTCCCCTGAAAATCTGGGCAGAAAAAGGAATCGGAACCTTAGGAGTCTATACCTACCAGAATACCACTTTTGAAACGGTAATGTCTTTTAATACAACCGTTAATTTCAGAAACAACTGGACAATCACTACTTCTACCAGACCCAACGGCTTCAGATGGGTCACAAAACCCGTTCTGGATTATGGAAGAATACAAATTCCCATTACGCCTGTTGTTGAGAAAAGCCTGAGGGAGCAGCAAGAGAAATTTTGTAAAACAATTGACCAGCAGATGGCTACTCAATTAAATTTTCAGCAATATGCCGTAATGGCCTGGAATACATTCTTACAGCCTTTTAATATTTCGGAGGAATACAATACCTGGCTCAAAATAAGCCCTGTTGGTGTTAACCTTACTCCTTTAAAATTTTATGGGAATCAGATTAATACTACCCTCGGTATTGATATCTATTCTGAGACTTTTACAGGAAGTAAACCCGCAGCTTCTTCACCGGTAACCACAGCAGCCAATTTCAATTTCTCTCCTACCGTAGCTGACAATTTTATTTTACAGACTACTGCCAATATCCCTTTTACAGAAGCCAGTAATATGGCCAGAAAAACATTCCTGAATAAGGAATTTGACATCAGGGATTCAAAAGTAAAGGTAACTGATGTCAGGGTCTATGGTATAGACAGCAGAATTGTGATTGAAGCCCAGACCGAAGGATATATTAAAGGTACATCCATTATTTCAGGAATACCGGTGTATGATGAAACCAAAAGGAAAATCGTCCTGTCCGATACCAAATTTAAGCTAAAGACAACCAATATCTTACAAAAAACAGCCTCTCTGCTGTTTCAGGGAAAAATTGTAAAAATGATTGAAGAAGAATATGGTATTCCAACCCAGGAATTGGAAGAAACTTCCAGAAAAAGTATCGAAGATGCTTTTAATAAGGAATATTATAAAGGATTAAAGATGAGTGGAAAAGTTTTCAATCTTAAACCCGGCAAAATCCTTATGAACAATACAGGGATCACTGCTGTGATTAACACCAATGCCGCATTGAAACTTGTGGTCAACGGATTCTAAAAACGAAGAGAAAGCATGTAACAATTAACAGACATGATAGCTGGAGTAAGAAAAGAGTTATAATCGTAAAAAATTATTATTCTGAAAAACAGACAAAAAGCAAAATCGAGGAACTCAGAAGGAAAGAAATTCTCTAAAAACTTTTGTTCATAAAGAATTTTTGTTATATTTGCACACCTCAAAAATGGTAAACAGGGTACTTTGGCCGAGTGGCTAGGCAGTGGTCTGCAACACCATCTACAGCGGTTCGAATCCGCTAGGTACCTCACCAAAAACCTCTAATTTACGTTAGAGGTTTTTTTGTTGCCATATGATATATAGGATCAGTGGAAAAATTGGGAGCTACGCATCGTTAAGTTCTCATAAAAATATAATAGATTTAAACATGTTCAATTATATAAAAGGCCAGATCCTGATCAATCACGGATCAAGTGCAAAAGTTGTGGTCTTATAATATTTAGATCTATTTAATTTTTAAAATTCACCCAAAGATTTCGTTTTGATTACTCTTTATTTTAAGTAAGCTAAGAAATGAATCGATTTTTAATCGCTTCTGATGAAGCGACTTTGCATGTGCTTAGTCAGCAGCTATGCTGCCTTCTTTGCCTACTTGAAATAGAACATTATTTTTTGACTGTAGTCAACCAGATGAATGTTTATTCTTAGAGCTCCATGACTTCCATCTCCCAGCTTCATCTGAAATCAGGAATTTCATCCCGAACTGACGTTAAATATTTTCTGTATAAAACAAAAAATCCCCGGAAATTCCGAGGATAAAAACTAATAACCATGAAAACTCAAATTAAACATGAGTTGCATTTCTATATTGAAAAATCGTGCCAAGAATGATAACTTTTGAAAAAAAATTACTTTTTTTAAGTTTATCGGACACAAAGGCGCTAAAATACAAATATTTAACGATACTTTATTTTTTTCAAAAAAAATAATTTGTATTATAAGAAAAAAAGTCTGAAAAAAGCAATAAGGAGCTTATAAGTATAATATTCTATATGATGTTAGAATAATTATCCTATAAATAATAAAAAATATCCGATATACTTTGCTGATACCATTAAAAAGAAGGAATATCAGAAAAATCAATAACCAGGCTGTTCCCGATTCTTATACCAGCTCACAGGAAATTTACAGACTATCAAACGAATACATTTCATCGTCTGGTCAATAAAATAAAGGTTACATTTAATTTAATACTACCCTTTATTTTAATTTTATTGGTTACCCCAGGCAGACCATATATTAATTCAACTGTATTTTTGAGATCATGCAACTCTGCCTGGCTCTCAAATTCTGAAACTAACCCGCTTTATCCTGATCGAGAATAGAAATGGCCTCCTTCCGGAGGCCTAAAAAACACAAATGATGAAAAAAATCTATTCAGAAAAATCCAAACAGAATATTGTAAATACCTACTGGTGCTTTCTGTTATTAAACCGGATCCCGATCAGTGATGATTTTCAGAATCCAATAACATCCGGACATTCCAGGCATTAAAGTCTTATAAAATTAATGGTAGCCAGTAATCAAATCGTATTATAACAACCTGAAAAGATTATTCATGACCATTCCATTAAAAAATCCTCATGTGAGGATTGGTAAATTTAATTAAATATTTTGTTTCTGCAAACTTTATTCTGTCCAAGTTATCGGAATATAAACAGTCACATATCCATCAGCGTCCACCTGCGCATCTGATACCGTGGCTACAACCGACCCATACCCTGTCCAGCCTCCCTGTCCCTGCATCGCTGAAAACGTATATGTTCCGGCAGGCAATCCTTCATAATACTGTGGAAGAGATTGAAACCCACCTCCATAATAAGTATCATAAACTTCTCCTGTAGCCATATTCTCAGCAATAAAACTTCCCACATCATGATTTCCCGAAAGTATTTTTGTTCCGTTTTCAGAAATAAGACCATAACGGATTTTATAGGTCTGAGCTTTTGGCGCCTCTCCTGATACTTTAGAAGGAGCCACACGTTGATTTTCTACTACATCACTGGATGTAAATGAAAAGGTAACAGCCAATAGTCCTGCAAAAGCTGATACTGCAAAAAATGATTTTTTCATAATTAGAATAATTTGGTTATTCAAAAATAATCAACTTATATTAAGTAAATGAAAACTGCGGATGAACAAACATTTATAAATAAAAAATTCCCCGGGTTAATCGGGGAACTATGATGAATCTCGTTTAGAAGATTAATTTTCATAACTGAAAATTATATATTCTACGACAAACATTATGCCCAATTAAGGTTTACATCAGTTTTTTAATATGAAATTTGTCAGGATTTCTAAATGATTTAACGCTAAAATTGAATTTTAACGTTCTTTAACTAAAATTTGGCTTCATAATTGAAAATAAAACTAAAACTAAAGTCGTTTGGCTTAAGCTTATTAAAATTTGAATTATGAAAAAGATAGTATTAGCAGGTTTTTTATCCGTTTTTTTAATAACGGCCTGCAAGAAAGATGACAGAACTGCTGAAAAGTCTTTGGATGAACAAAAGCTTGAATTTCAAGCCAGACAGCTGGAAATAGAAAAGCAAAAACTGGCTATTGAAAAAGAAAAACTGGTATATGAGGCACAAAAGAAAGCTGACAGTATTTCGGAAAGTAAAAAAGCAAAAGCAGTAGCAGCACAAAACAATTCAAAGCCACAGGTCATAAGAGAAACCAGAACCGTATACAGAGATAGAAGATCAGGCTCTAGCTCAGAAGGTGGTAACGGGACTTATGCCAATAACGGAACCGGTACTTCGCAAGGAACTACTCAGAAAAAAGGGATGAGTAAGGCAGCCAAGGGTACTATTATCGGAACCGTAGGTGGGGCGGCAGTGGGCGCCATTGTTGCTAAGAAAAACAGAGGACTTGGAGCAGTTATCGGGGGAGTTGTAGGTGGAGCTACAGGATACACCATCGGTAGATCACAGGACAGAAAAGACGGAAGAGTACAACCCAGATAATTTTTAACAATAAACTATATAAAGATTGCTTATTTTTAGGCAATCTTTTTTTTATGATATTACTCCTGTTTTCTACGGTTTTTATTATTCCTGTTCTGATGGGTTGGGGAAAACTCATGGAAAATATATCTGGTCCGCTTTTCAGGGGAACTTCAGGAAAAATGTTACTCGGTATTTTTGGAATCAGTTGGGTATGGACTATCCTTTGCTTTTTTATTCCTTTAAATATATATGCAGAAATCCCGGTAATTTTAACAGGCCTATTATATTTTTTCAAGGATAAATTGTACTCATCCATTTATTCCTTTTCAAAAAAGGATACGATTTTAATAGGAGCCATTTCCTCTGTCGTTCTATTGGCAGGATCCTTTTACCCTTATATACTAGATCATTTCGGGTATTATATTCCAAGCATTAAATGGCTAACAGAGTATGGGATCATCAGAGGAATTTCCAATCTGGATTTTATTTTAGGCCAGATGTCTCTGTGGCACATTTTCCAAGCGGGATTTTCAAATTTCTCAGATCCTTTTTTAAGGATTAATACAGTGATACTGGTCATTTATGGGATCTACAGTATTGAGAAAAAAGGTTGGATTCACCTTTGTTTTCTTCCTGTCCTATTATTGTTTTCCCAATCCCCGAGTCCTGATCTTCCGGTTATTATTTTTTCTTTAATTCTTTTACATGAAATCATAGCCGGAAATAAAAATATAGCTCTGCTTTTTGCCTTTTCAGTTTTTGTCTTGGCAATAAAACCCACCATGATATGGTTGCCTGTTTTAGTTTTCTTCTACGGGACCTTTATTATTAAATCGAAATTAACATCTTTTTTTCCGGGATTGTTCATTCTCTTCCTTTTCTTCTTTAAAAATATATGGGCCTTCGGATATCCTGTATTTCCAATTGCTATCGGAGACCTGGAAATGCCATGGAAACCTAATCCTGAAGTTTTAAAAGTTTCTTCGCAATATGCTGTTCAAAAGACCTATGATATGCAATATTCTTATGAAGAAATACAACAGTTTTCCGCATTTGATTATATCAAAAACTGGCTGTCCTTAAAAGGAATAAAATCAAAAATCAATATTCTTTTTGTGGTAAGCCTCATCTTTTTTTCCATCCACACCTGGATAAGGAAAAAGAAACTTATTACTCTAATATACGTTTCGTTATTGATCAAAAGTATTCTTGTTCTGGCCTTTTCTGCCCAATACAGATTTTTTATCGATGTATTTTTTGTTATCTTTTTTGTGGTATTGTATGACTATTTTGACCGGAAGAAATCCATCATTGTTTTTTCAATCATAAGTTTGATCATGATTTCACTGTTATCTTTCCCTGCTCTTATTCAGCAATATCTTCCAAGTTTCAGGCTAGGAAATTTCATCGCGGGCTTTGACAGCAACCAGATCTATAAGCCGGGAACTTATGAGTATAATCATTTTGATTCTTTTCAGACCGGAAACCTGCAATTTAATGTTTCTAAGGATTACCCCTATAATTTTGATACTCCGCTGCCTGCCATCTCGGTCAGCTATATTTTTGATGATGCTAAATCAGGTATTTTTCCGCAACTGGCAGACAAAAAAAACATCAGAAAAGGTTTTATCTGGAAAAAGATGACGCCTCAGGAAAAAAAGGAAGTCCAAAATGTTATCAATAATATCAAAAACATTGATAAATAGAACAAATCCTGAAACTTTATTATCTGAAGAAAAAAAGGTAATTTTGTAACATGTTCAACACATTAGGTAATTTTCTAAGTCTTACGACATTTGGGGAAAGCCACGGAGTGGCTTACGGCGGTATCATCAATAATTTTCCGGCAGGTTTAACGGTAGATCTCGATAAGGTTCAATACGAACTGAACAGAAGAAAACCCGGCCAGTCTGCCATTGTTACCCAAAGAAAAGAAAGCGACACCGTAAAGTTTCTTTCAGGGATTTTTGAAGGAAAAACAACAGGTACCCCAATCGGCTTTATCATTGAAAATGAAAATCAGAAATCAAAAGATTATGACCATATTGCCCAGGCTTATCGTCCGAGTCATGCTGATTTCACTTATGATCAAAAATTTGGGCTAAGAGATTATCGCGGAGGAGGAAAATCTTCAGCCAGAGAAACCATGAACTGGGTGGTAGCAGGGGCCTTTGCCAAACAGCTTCTCCCGGATATTGAAATCAATGCCTACGTATCATCCGTTGGCGATATTTTCTGTGAAAAACCCTATCAGGCTCTGGACTTTTCTAAAACCGAAAGCAATGATGTACGTTGCCCGGATGCTGAAACTGCTGAAAAAATGATTTCGAGAATCAAAGAAATCAAGAAAGAAGGAAATACCATCGGTGGAACTATTACCTGTGTCATTAAAAATGTTCCTGTAGGAATCGGTGAACCTATATTTTCAAAGCTTCAGGCTGAGCTGGCAAAAGCCATGCTTAATATCAATGCCTGTAAAGGTTTTGAGTACGGAAGCGGTTTCTGTGGAGCTAAAATGACCGGAAAAGAGCATAATGATGCTTTCAATACAGATTTCACTACTAAGTCTAATCTTTCAGGAGGCATCCAGGGAGGAATTTCTAACGGAATGGATATTTATTTCCGTGTTGCTTTCAAACCGGTAGCCACTATTTTAAGACCTCAGGAAAGTATAGATAAAGAAGGAAATCCTGTCATTGTAGAAGGCAAGGGACGCCATGATCCATGTGTGGTTCCAAGAGCAGTTCCCGTAGTGGAAGCCCTGGCTGCATTCGTATTGGCAGACCTGTTTCTGATCAACAAAACAAGAAATATCAATAATTTTTAAACATATATATTGGTAATGAAAAATTACTGGGATAAGGGAATTTCTTTTGAAAAATACCTTCAGATTGCAAAAGAAAGATTAGAAAATCCTGCCAACCAACAGGAAGCAGATTATAAAAACTATTACGAGCTGGGACTTCAGAGAATGGACAGAACCCTGAAAAAGTATATTCCGGATGAAGACCAGCTGAAAGTATTGGCTGATAAAAATTTTGACGGAAAAATTTTAATTATTTCCGAAGCATGGTGTGGGGATGCAAGTGCAACTGTTCCGGCCCTTTTCAAATTTTTTGAAGGACACAATGAAGTCAGAATTTTTTTAAGAGACAGCGATAAAAGCCTGATCAATCAGTTTTTAACCAATGGTACGGAGTCTATTCCCAAAGTGATTATTCTGGACAAAGATTTTAATGTAAAGAATTCATGGGGTCCCCGTCCAAAATACGGCTACGAGTTACTGATGAAATATAAAGCAGATCCTGAAGCGTATCCTAAAGACAGTTTTTATAATGACCTGCAAATCTACTATGCGAAAAACAGAGGTAAGGACGCCGTTCAGGAAATTCTGGATTTGTTATAATGAACCCTAAAAATAGCGCATGAAAAAGAATATTATTTATCTTGTATTCATCATCATTATCGGTGTCGCTGTATTGGTACCGGGAATCAGGAATTTCCTGAAAGAACAATTCTTTCCGATTGCTACTATTGAAAATGCGGTACATATCAGTGAAGAAGATTATGATATAGACCTGAAGGGAATCAATGCTCCGAGCACCAATCTTAAAAATTTCAGGAATAAAGCTGTTTTTTTAAATTTCTGGGGCACCTGGTGTCCGCCATGCAGAAAAGAATGGCCAAGTATCCAAAAGCTCTACGACTCCAGAAAAGAGCATGTAGACTTTGTACTTATTGCTATGAATGATAAGGAAGAGGATGTAAGAAAGTTTTTAAAGGAAAATAATTATACGGTTCCTGTCTATATTGCCCAAAGCCCGATTTCTGAAAAGATTCTTCCTAAAGTATTCCCTACTACATTCCTTTTGGATAAAACAGGAAGGATTATCATCAAGGAAGATGCTTCAAAAGATTGGGACACAGAGACTGTGCATCAGTTCATTGACAATATCATCAAGTAATTTTTAACTAAATTTATAATTTGTTGGTACAGGATTTGTGAAATTTATAGTGTTGAAAAAATTGATTTAAATCCGAACACAAAATGAAATATTCAAAATTAAATCTTGCAAAAGAAGCCATCAGCCACAAAGGTTTTGTAAAAAAAATCCCTGATATTTTCAGAATGGTCAAAATGTGGAGAAAAGGAACTTATCCTATGAAATCCATAGATATTATTCTTCCTTTATTGGGTCTTTTATATGTCATTTCCCCAATAGACCTTCTTCCCGAATTTGCCATTCCCGTTCTTGGAGTAATGGATGACCTGGCCGTACTGTCCCTGACGATTCCCAAACTCATCAAAGAGGTTGACAAGTTTCTACTCTGGGAGGCGGAACAAAAATACAGCGGAACCAAAATTATTGATGCTGAAATCGTAAAATAAAATAATTGTTTGTCATATTTGAAACCATCCGGATCAGGGTGGTTTTTGTTTACATCAAACTTTATCTGCCAGCGAACTTTGTGCTATTTAGCATTATTAAAATTTACTTTATTTCAAGTGATAAAACAAAACCTTCACTATTGCAAAGGTTTTGTTTTTTATTCAGACACGAGCAAAATTCTCGCGCTAGTGGAGGGGAAACTAATTTTTATTATCAATTAAACTTTAATAATCGCTGTCTATATCTGCTATTGTTAAGTACATGTTTAATTATTGATTATCCGGAATTCCTCCATTATAACAAGTAATAGGTAAAATTTTATATTTTTTTATGAATTGATCTGCAAAATATTTTTCATAAGTTGGATTTATTCCTATACCTAAATATGCGGAATGATCTTTGTTGATAAAAATCATCCCTTTAGTTTTTTTTAAATCATTCTTATTTTCAAAATAAAACCTGTAATCCCTACCTTCTTTTTGCAAAACAAAAGATAGCATTTCCTTATAGTTTTGTGTTTCATATTCAGTTTCACCAAAATATGGTGGATATTCAAAAATTTCGTATTCTGGCTCAAAATCATTTAACCAATCAGTAATAAAATCACAAATTATTTGATTGTTAACTTTATCAACATACACGTATAAATCAACTAATTCCATAATTATTTTGTTTTTAATCCTGCACTAATAAATTGACCTCCCAATGTTTCATAATAATAATAAGTTTTTTTGTCTTTTAAAAACTCAAATGTTCTTGCTTTAACAGTTCCATTCTTGCTTGCCCCGAATTTTCGAACCAATATTAATATCACTTCGGGTTTTATATATTGAAATAGCTTTAATTTTACTAATTAATATATATTTGAATGTTGTTATTTGATTTAAATAATCAAAAATTATCAAAAACAAGTTGTCATCATAATTTGTTTTTTTTGGAATAATGTCCTTAGTTGACTTATATCAGTTGTTTCCATATTTACTTTTTTTGAATTAAAGGAAGTGCACCGCTAGCGCGAGCTTCTAGCGTGTTCTATCTAACATTTTTAAATTTACATTTATTTCAAGCGATAAAACAAACCCTTCACTATTGTAAAGGTTTTTGTTTTTTATTCAGACACGAGCAAGATGCTCGAACTAGTGAGGGAACTTTGCGTGCTGAAAGGTAAAATACGAATAAGCTGTTCTCAATAGCAAGGATGCAAAAATAATTGATCAATTATCATAAAAAATAATTCCTAGAATAGTACTATAGTCTTCACTACTAAAAATAAAACAACTTCTTTTATCTCCATCTATTACTGATAATAGTACGTTCTTTAAATTAGAATGTTTCATTCGCTTTACAGTTTCGGCTAAACCTTCAAAATATTTACCTTGATAAACACTAAAATCTAATCTGTCATTATATATTTCATACAAATGTTCTTTAGTTTCAGGAAATGATGAACTAAAAATATCTTTCTGATCTTTTATCTTTTTAATATAATCTACAACTTGATCTAAATAATTTCTTATTTCATATAAATCATCTATTATTAAATCATTCATATATACTTAATCTTATTTCAAATATGGAGTCCAAGTTCCTGGCTCCAAGGTTTAATTGTTTGCGCACCCATCACAGGACCAAAGACTTGTACTTCTCCTTCGAAAGCCTTGAGACAGGAAAGGATTGCTTCAAAATTATTAAATCACAAACTTTTTCTTTTTTTATTTATTTTGGGAGGGACAAAAATAATTGATCAATTATCATAAAAAATAATTCCTAGAATAGTACTATAGTCTTCACTACTAAAAATAGAGCAACTTCTCTTATCTCCATCTATATAGGATAATCTTATATCATTTAATACTGAATTTTTCATTCGCTTCACCACTTCTCCTAAGCCTTCAAAATAGTGCCCTTGATAAATACTTAAATCTAGTCTGTCATTATAAATTTCATATAGATGTTCTCTCGTTTGAACAAATGAATCAAGAGTAATTCCTCTAGATTTTAATTTTTTTAAAAAAGATTCTATCTGATCTAAATAGTTTCTGATATCGTACAATTCATTTATTATATTGTCATTCATAATCCATTATTTTATATATGGAGTCCAAGTTACGGTATTCCATGGTTTAATTTTTTCAGCTTCAAAGACAGGACCAAATACTTGTACTTCCCCTCGCTAATGCGAGCTTCTAGCTCGTTCTATTTAACATTTTAAATTTACATTTATTTCAAGCGATAACACAAAACCTTCACTATTGCGAAGGTTTTTGTTTTTATTCTTGGCACGAACAGAATGCCCACGCTAGCGAGCCGAATAAAATATTCGTGTCAGTAGGAACTGTCCTAGAATTTACGCGATATAACTATTTATTTTTTTTTATAATAAATTACATTTTCATCTGCATTCACTTCTATAATAGTCTTATTTTCTTTTGTATAAATTGGACAAGAAAGTCTAATTAAAAATCTTTTTACATCTTCTTCTGTCAAAAATTCTTCTAAATTAGAATCTTCATTATTATAAAAATTTAAAAAAATTATTCGATTTTTTTCCAATTCCCAAGTAGATTGTCCTTGATATTTCAAAGTTCCCTGTTTATTAAAAATCTTGTGAACGTATATGTTTTTTTCTATTATTAAAGAATCTATTGTTTGAGTTCCTTCAAAAACGTATCTTCCTAAAATATCATCTTTCTGGGTTGAACATGAAAAAAGGAAATTATAGTTGTTATAAAAAATATTTGCTTCATTTAAATATATTATTTTTATTTGTCCACCAAATTAATAAACTTTTTCCCGGTCCTTTACCATAAATAAATTCATCGTACAATAATCTCCCCACTAGCGCGTGCTATTTAATATTTTTAAAATTTACATTTATTTCAAGCGATAAAACAAAACCTTCACTATTGCGAAGGTTTTTGTTTTTATTCTTGACATGAGCAGGATGCTCGCGCTAGCAGGGGAAACTAATCTTATATTTCCAAGATTGGTTCTATATACTGTTTTTTGAAACTAAACCTCTCACTAAGTTGTGAGAGGTTAGATTATTTACTTACTCAAAGTCAGGAGACTCTTGCGTAGCTGAGGTAGGTTATTTTACCTATGAAAACTTGTATTGTTGAACTAACATTCTTATTAAATTGGACTGGGTTTAATATTTTTTAACCTTATAAAAGAAGCAGGTGCTGGAACAATTGGCTTTTTTCCTATATTCTGTTTATTATTATTTTCATCAACTAGACATAGGCAAATATCACATTCAAAAATTAATTTTTCCGAGCCAGCCTCTACAAAAACACGAAGATTATCATCACCATGACAGGGACAATTCTTATCTGATTTAAATATCAATAGATTGAAAAGCACATCCCTTACTTGTGTTATTGCACGTTCATATGTATTAATCTTAGGTTGTAAAATATCAAACTGAATTACATCTTTTAGGGAATACCAAACATGATCATCAACATAAAGTATATCTTCTACATTTAAATTTTCAAAATATTTTAAATAATCATCATAAAGATTCTGTATTTGAGCATCCTTTATTAATTGTATTTCTTTTGACCAATTTAACAATAGGTCAACTATTGAACGAGTAGTTAAACTATTTTTTCTTTGCTCTACATTTTGCTGTAGTTCTTTCCATTTTCTTAGTACAATATGGCTCATGGTGCTACTGGATATGTTGTTATTAAATTCCCTTTATAATCTGTAATTACGTTAATCCAAGAAGTAGCTACTCCTCCTTGTTTTAAGCTTGCATTACCAACTGTTTGTCCTACATCTACCGTTCTAAGAAACTGACCTCCATCCATGGCAGTTATAGGAGAGTTTATTACAGTCTTACTTTGTAAAATACTTTTTAGTTCTTCCTCTGATATACTGAAAACAGATCTATTATTTCCTAAGGGTCTATTAAAATGACCATCAAGTACATGATCCCATCCAGCACTAACAGGTGAATTAGAACTAGCTCTTAAAGGGGTAAAAGCGGTACGACCCTTGGCAAGATTTATTCTAGATGCATCAGGTTTTACTAGTAAAGTTTGAAAGCCTTTCCCTTTTCTAACAATCACAAGGGCAAGAGCAGCTATTCTAACTTTGCCAACTCCATCTTGTAATGATTCATCTTGATAATCAAGCCATGTATCAAAAGTAGCCCATCCCGCAGAAGCGGCAAGATTACTTCCACCCATTAGGAAAGTCCCCATAGTAAAAGCCAGGTTTCTTTCAAATTTTTCTGTGGCAAGAGCAGCTTTACTATTTCTGATACCAAAAGCTAATCTATCCTGAGAACCATGATAAGCACTTAAGCTTTGGATTCCCATAAATGATAGCCTAGAATCACTGACATTTTTTGTCAACTTAATCTCACCAATTTCAATAGGATTATTAGGAGTAGAACCTTTCCTTGGTGGATCCTCCTCTCCAAGCATTCCGGTTGGATCATTAAATCTTATAGGATTTCCATAAACATATGAATATGGACTGTAAGCAAATTGTAACTCGCTCAAAGGATCATGTACACCCCATCTACCCAGATCCGGCATATACATTCTTGCTCCATAATCATACATTCCCGTCTCCTGTAGCTCCTTTCCATTGTACTTATAATTAAAGTACCCTCCTAAAAGCCCTTTTCCCTGGCCAATATGGTTTAACCCGAACGGATAATAATTGTTAGTATCCGTCACTTGAGCAGCACCTGCGCTGTTTTTAGTATAGCTTACCCTCGCATTTCCAAGGTGATCCCTGTATTGGTAAATATAGCGGTTTTCTTAACTAAAAGTACTGCAATTATAATAAAAAGTTGTGTGAATTACCTAGAGACTTTATCAGCAAATATGAGCGCGAGGAAGTAAAACCATCTATTGAGATGGCCACGCAGCTGGCAGAGGCCCTGGAAGTATCTCTGGATTATCTCGTAGGGTCTACGGATATTCTACTGGATAAAAATATTGTCGCTAAAATTTTAGATATACAAAAACTAAAAGAGAATGATAGACAACACGTCTTCGCTCTCCTGGATGCTTTTCTTAAACAAACCAAGCTGCAAAGCATTTTATAAAGTAACGAAGCCACCTCAATTGAGGTGGCTTCGTTACTTTATAATTTAGAAAAAAATTCACTCTGATATATATTCTTTTAAAATATTTTGCATACCCTCTTTTAAATTATTACTATCAATTCTTAACATCTGTCTACTTTGATTTGAAAACATAACCATCAATGTATAGGGGTTACTTACTCTTTCTCCATCAAACTTAATTACAACAACATCTTTATTGTCTTTAATCACTTCAAAACACATTAATAGTTCCTCTAAATTAGAATCTTTATTGAGTACCTGTTTAATATAATCCATATATAGTTATTTTGTTAATAATCTTGCAATTTCAGAAACATCAGTTACTTTACCCTCCGCAACTTGAGTCGCAACATTTAGCATATCTTTACGACTTACAGTTTCTATACCTGCCTCTTTTGCTAATTTCTCAAACACAGCAACAGCTGTACGTTTATTGCCATCCATGAACATATGTCCATGTGATATTGATTTAAAAATAGAAGCACTTTGTTCTGCTGCCGTTTCATAATACATTGCAGAAGAAATAGCAGATGATGGAGATCCATTAAGAAGAACTCCGCCACCATTAGTGGTTTTATTAATAGCAACAATATCATCAACTAAATTTTGTAAACCATTTCCTTTACGGGCTATAACTAATAAAATAGCTGCTAATTTAACCTTACCAATCTTGTTTTTTGTTTCTTCACTTTGGTAATCAACTACTGCATCAAGAGTAGCCCATCCTG
The DNA here is from genome assembly GCF_001021975.1 of Chryseobacterium gallinarum. Lineage (NCBI taxonomy): Bacteria > Pseudomonadati > Bacteroidota > Flavobacteriia > Flavobacteriales > Weeksellaceae > Chryseobacterium > Chryseobacterium gallinarum. The sequence goes on from NZ_CP009928.1 coordinate 792,058, forward strand.
CAGAAGCTACAAGATTACTTCCACCCATTAGGAAAGTCCCCATAGTAAAAGCCAGGTTTCTTTCAAATTTTTCTGTGGCAAGAGCAGCTTTACTATTTCTGATACCAAAAGCTAATCTATCCTGAGAACCATGATAAGCACTTAAGCTTTGGATTCCCATAAATGATAGCCTAGAATCACTGACATTTTTTGTCAACTTAATCTCACCAATTTCAATAGGATTATTAGGAGTAGAACCTTTCCTTGGTGGATCCTCCTCTCCAAGCATTCCGGTTGGATCATTAAATCTTATAGGATTTCCATAAACATATGAATATGGACTGTAAGCAAATTGTAACTCGCTCAAAGGATCATGTACACCCCATCTACCCAGATCCGGCATATACATTCTTGCTCCATAATCATACATCCCGGTCTCCTGTAGCTCCTTTCCATTGTACTTATAATTAAAATACCCTCCTAAAGGTTTAACCCGAACGGATAATAATTATTGGTATCCGTCACTTGAGCAACACCTGCGCTGTTTTTAGCATAACTTACCCTCGCATTTCCAAGGTGATCCCTGTATTGGTAAATATAGCGGTTTTCCTGAAAACTATGAAATCCTTCTGCCGTTGGTACAAAATCAAGACGCCATTCCGGGGTAATAACGCCCGGCTCAAGAATTTCCCCGGATTCCTTATAAGCCTCCTTTTCAAAAGCTACACTTGTACGACACCATAGGCAAGGTTCAATAACTTCACGATATTTGTACTGGAAACCATCCAGGTAATCGGCAATATTATTAGTGGTTGATTGTCCTCTTCCTCCTCCTGAAGTATTGAGTTTACGGAGTTTTATCCCATCTGCACGATAAAGGTATTGCAACCTGAAATTCTTAGTCCCGAAAAAAGCATCAGAGTTTTATTTATCTTGTTCTGTTTTGTATATGAAAACAGAACAATACAAAAACCACCGTAATTGCGGTGGTTCTATGTTTCATTTAGTATCGTTTAGTAGAGCTGATACACAATCTCTGACATTCTGTATACCTAGCTTTTGTTTAATTTCTTTCATATCCTCTTTCATATTTTTCATAGGATTACTATTGCAAAAAAAAGATATTTTTGCATTTTCATTATAATTAAACGTCCAACTTCCAACGTCATTAATTATATTATCGTCAAATTTATTTAGAAAAAAGGCGTTAGTCTTCTTAGTATTTTTAAAATTTGATAACAAAATATTTTTATTCTCAACATTGTTTGCGTAGATAACTACTTTATAACCTCTATATTCAATTATTGAATCTTTTTCATTAATTTTTCCTATACAATCAAAACAATTATTATTTATATAGATATTTTTTTCTTTAAGATTATCCTCTTCATTATCAATTCCTAATTGTAAAAATGTTTTACTGGGATTAAAAATTTTATTTCTTGAAGAATAGTAATCAATATAAGTATCAACAATATTATTTACATTGATTTTTTGTGCTGAACAACTTAAAGTTGTAAATGATATAACACATAAAAATAGTATCTTATTCAATATTTGCACTGGATCCATCATATCTAATATATTTTTTTAAAACAGTTGAATACACTCTAAGCTTGATATTATCATGAGCTTTTGCTACATTAACATCACAATTTTTTCCATTACAGTCAAAAGTATTTACCTTAAAGCCTTTTGCCCCATAATTAAATCCACTAGGAGATAATTGATAACCAAGGGGATGGTTATGATCTTGTGCTGTTAAGCTACTTTGAAAAAAGTTATCGCCTCCTACTGAAAAATTAGACATTAATCCCGTTCCTTTGGGATCAAGCGGAGAAGTACTAGGTAAATGATAAGTTGATATTACAGAAAAATTACTATCCGAAGTAGACGATTTATAAGTAGAATTTGCTGTTTCTACATTCGTATTATTGTAAAAATACTCTGCAACTTCTGAAGCTTTTGACTCATTATTATGGAAGCTTAACGTAGATAGCTTATCACTGCTATTACCTTCATTATCTGTAATTGGCGAACTTAATGTTTTTTCCTGAGAGTTATTTTTAATATAACCTTTTTCTCCCACATCTACACCTCCATCATTATTAGCGTTAAGATTGCTATTCTTATCAAAATTTTTGGAAGCATAAATTACATCTCTTTCAGATGCTGCTCTCCAAATTAATTCTCCTTTTTTATTCAACTCATAAATATCAGTTCCTTGTCTTCCATCCGGATCAATAAACCTCAAAGGATTATTAAATGCATATGTGTATGGCGACCATCTTCTCATCTTTTCCGCCAACGGATCCACCACGCCCCATCTTCCCAGATCTGCCATATAAAACCTTGCCCCATAATCATACATTCCCGTCTCCTGTAGCTCCTTTCCATTGTACTTATAATTAAAATACCCTCCTAAAAGCCCTTTTCCCTGGCCAATATGGTTTAACCCGAACGGATAATAATTGTTAGTATCCGTCACTTGAGCAGCACCTGCGCTGTTTTTAGTATAGCTTACCCTCGCATTTCCAAGGTGATCCCTGTATTGGTAAATATAGCGGTTTTCAGCGAAACTATAAAATCCTTCTGCTGTTGGTACAAAATCAAGACGCCATTCCGGGGTAATAACGCCCGGCTCAAGAATTTCCCCGGATTCCTTATAAGCCTCCTTTTCAAAAGCTACACTTGTACGACACCATAGACAAGGTTCAATAACTTCACGATATTTGTACTGGAAACCATCCAGGTAATCGGTAATATTATTAGTGGTTGATTGTCCTCTTCCTCCTCCTGAAGTATTGAGTTTACGGAGTTTTATCCCATCTGCACGATAAAGGTATTGCAACCTGAAATTCTTAGTCCCGAAAAAAGGGTCAGTTTGGGTAATGGAATAGGCATCGGGTAAACTCAGGTAATTATATGCAATATTCTGAATTCCTTTATCCTTCAAATTGAGCATATTCCCGTTCAGGTCATAATCTATGATATTATTTCCGCCTTCATAGCCGGTATCGTTCAGAGAATGTTCTATCACCTGGTTCAAACGGTTGCCGGTATAGTTATACTCTAAATCATCCACCACCGTGGAAGTGCTTCCCAATACCGGGAAAGCATTTCTTTTCAGGGTCATAATATTGCCATTCGTGTCATAGGTAAGATGTTCATTAAAGTTATTGTTGTATGGATTGGTGGCATTAGGCTCCGTATAGATGCCATCCTTTAACCTATTGAGGCCATCATAGGTATAGGAGTACCTTTTTAAAACATCCTCTGAAGAGTTTCTCCAGTCTACCTCTGCAATATTCCCGTTAAACCTACCTGAAGCTAAATTGGTATACACAGGATTAGTATATTTGATTTCATAGCCAAACAATTTCCCATTCAGGTTGGCAGGATCATTGATCCTGGTCATCCAGCCCCTGATATTGTAGGCATAATCAATACTCTGCAAGTTATTGCCTACTTTTTTATTGGTTAGCTGAGAAAGTTCATTATAGGTATTCTGGGCCAGAATCTCTTCAGGATTATTATCTACCTGGTGTCTGTGCACCAACAGCCTGTTTTGGGAATCATATTCAAAGTTTTCTGTAATAATCCTTTCTGTATCGGTATCCAGTCTCTTATGTCGGGTGACAACCTGTTGAGCAACGCCTGCAAAATCCAGTTTGGATTCTGTTTTGGTATAACCTCCCAAATGGTTGATGGAATGGGTTCCTATTACTCTTCCTTTGGTATCGTAGTAGGTATAATTTTTCGTCCAGTTGTCATCTTCAATATTTTTCACCAAACTCATGGTAGGAAGTCCTTTGGTGCTTCTTCCATCTGAAGTTGACGTTTCTGTTAATACAGCAGTTCCCTGGATACTTGTAGGAAAAGATGGGTTGAAACTATAGCCCTGAGGATAAGTATCATAGTAATTAATACTCAATACGGTTTCTAAATTATGAAAATATATATTGGAATAATAAATGGTCATTCCATTTTTTACAAAGCCTCCAGGTTCCCTGTTTTCTGTAATAACAAGGTCAGATATTTGGCTCTGCATACTGATTCTACTTTCACCAGATTGAATCCCAGTATAAGCTACTCTTCCAAACTGATCATATTTAGTAATTAACCATTTGTTTTGTGCTCGGAGATTAGCATCCTGGGATAAAATCAAACGATCGGCTCCATCATATACCATATATTCCCAACCTTTACCTGGTAGCTTCTTTTCTACAAGCCTTCCTTTACCATCATAACGGTATTGATAGCACAAGTCGTTTAGCAGATCGTCGGTGATTGATTTATGAACAGCATTGGGAGGAATAACAAAGGCAAGTTGGTTGTATTCATTGTAAACATAATAGGTATCAATATTTTTTACCCCATCTGTTTTACGTACCAGCATAATTTGCCCCTGCCCATTTTTAAACTCTCGTGTTTCATTTCCATCTTCATCTTTTATTGTATTTTTATATAGTTGATTGGGAGCATAGGTTTGTGCTGATGATAAACTCAGAATACTTTTAGTCGCATTGTTTTCCCAGATTGTGGAAGTAACAAATTGATAGACTTCATCAGATGCATTCGTTCCATATTCAAATTTCACAGGTTTACCAGCCCAGTCATTACCCACCTGGATCTGTTGCTGAATCCTGTCTAAAGGTGAGTTTTCCAGCACTTTTTCTGAATAAATCTTTTCCGCACCATACATGGATGAAGCATTTCCAAGAGGTGAAGCATAGATAGCTCCGTTCTGGGTTCCGGATTGGGGAACGGGTAGGTAATCTTTAACTTGCCTTCCGAAACCATCATATTCAATATGGGTAACCACATCTTTTCCTGCAGGAGAGGCTTTTACGCCAACTACCTGTTTGGGTCTGCCTAGGCCATCAAAATATTGAACGGTTTCAGATGATTTTGTGGCTGTTGTTCCGCTGTAATCAAGATAAGTTTTAGTCTGTACATAGTTTTCCGTATTGGGAAGTGGGGTAAGCTGGGCTTTTACATTGCCCAACAGCAATATTCCTACCGGGATAATTATCTTTTTCATCGTTTGTTAGTTTTTATAGTTGTATCTCATCTCCTTTAACACTTTTCCATTGGCATCAATCACTTTCTCAAGCCTGTTAGCCGAATCATAAATATAGCTTTCCCTTATCCCGGATGGTGGGGTGATGCTTCGAACTCCTATCAAAGGATCGTAAGTGTAAGTGGTAACCGGGTAACCGGACAGGCTGTTTCTAAAGGTATTCAATGCTGATAACAGAGCTGTTTCATCATTATTCGGTGCTGCCGAAGCATCGGTATCAGAGGCTGTGATAATGGCGGATGCTAAACTCTGAACCTGCCCATAGGTAGCTCCTTCAATCTTGGCAATAGGCTGGGTCCCGTTGTACCCCCAGATAATGACTGTAGAAATTCCATCTTTTGTCGTGTACTGGAGTAAGTTTCCTTTAGAGTCATATTGATCGTACGTAACTTCGGCCGAAGTTACACTAGGATTTTGAATATCGTAAGACAAAACAGAAGTTGGAAGTAATGTGGCAGGATTGTCATATTTCGTTTCTGTTTTTGAAAGGATTTTTCCGGAAACATCATTAGCGTTTTGCTTTTTTATTATTGTCGTTTCTAAAGGAATACTTATCATATTTGCATTGATCAACTTTTGATTTAATTTTTCATGAGCATATTTATAAGCAGTTGTCAGAACAGAACCATCATATGAAATCATTTTTTCTGTACTTATCTTATAGTTGATATTGTTCCGTATAATTTCTGAGGATGCTTCTATTACTCCCGAAGTAAAATATTGTTTTGAATTAACTTTGTGATTTTTCACCCATGAAGTTCTCAAATAAAAGTTTCCTCCCATCCATCTTGGTACAGATAGGTACATTGGGGAATTATATTCTTCTAAGGTATATTCAAAGGTTTCCTCGGCTAGTTTTTGGTTTAAAGAGCTATAAATTTCTTTCTTTTCCAAAAGACCACTTCTCATAATGTTAAAGTTAGGCCAAAAGGCCCGATCAGGATCAAAGGTAGGTTGGGTAGGATATGCATCTGCTGTTTTAAAATAATATTTTGTATAACCATTTCCGTTGGAAACTTTTACGTTTCTATATACCACTATAGGATTGACAGGTTTCTGATCTACAGTATAACCTTCATTAATATAATATCCACTTGAATTTGCTTCGTCATCAAATTTATTATAACTGTATTCTTCCATAGCGGAAGGATTAGGAGGAAAACTATTATTTTCATTAAAATACTGGATCTTTTTTACCCTGAGAAGCTTATCGTCGCTAGGTAATAAAACTACAGTTTGGACAGGGTTATCAATATCATTATAAAAAGCTTTAAATGTAACTGAGCTATTGAGAGAGGCCATTAGATCTGAACAATGTAATGAGATATAATATTCTCCAGATGTAAATGTTCTTTTTTGCTGTTTAGGGTAAGAAGGATCTATTTCAAAGGCCGGCCCCATTCCATGAACAAGCTGATAATTGCTTCCCTCTTTTTTAAAGATACTCACACTCCATGGATAGCCTGAAAGATTATCCTCAAGGAATTCAACAGTAATTTCTTTATTTTGGGAAATTGTAAAGAAGTATTTTTTATCATTATAATCAAATCCAGAAAACACTACATTTCCAAGATCTATTCTTGGTATTGTTGTTACTAAGGATTGTGTATAGTAAGACGGTACTAACTCAAAGTCATATTCAGTATTACCTCCTGTAGATTGTCTAACCTTCTTTAATACATCCAAGAAAGTATTAGTTCCCCCAGAAGCATCACTTAATATTGGATAGTAATCAAATTTAATTTTCTCAATTATATTTTCATTGACATCGACCTTACCGATTGCATCTAATAATCTAGCTGGATTCTGGACTGAATATGCATATTCAAATTTATACTTTTTAACAAATTGATTATCAATTGTTTTTAGAATTATAGATTCTATACTGAACTTATCAATCTTTTTATCCAAAAATTCATTTTTGCTATAGTTTATTTCTACAACTCCCTTATCCTTTATTTCAATCTTGTTGAGTTTGAGTGTTTCGGATTCTATTATTTGACTTCCTACTCCTGTATAAGTTATATCCTTTAGGTAATTATATTTTACCAATTCCTGATTTTTTTCATCTGATATAGAAGTTAGATAAAACGCACTTCTATAATTTCTTTCATCGGTAATGGATCCTTCCAAAGGCTGGTCCCATAGCCAAACCCTCATCCGGGATATGTTATAGTCACGGAAATGATACTTTATACCTTCATCGCTTGTAATAGTAAAGGAATCAAAGATAAGGGTAGCAGTATTACTTGTTCTAGTATATTCTAACTTTGAAGTATAAGGACTTAGCTTTACAATATGAAAAGTATTGTTTACAATATCTCTCTCAACCTTGAACTTTCCTGATTCGCCTGGAATATTAAAATTATAAATATCGTTAAACTCATTCTTAATATAATAATTGGCAGATGCATTATCGAATGTTTCATCAAAATCATCCAAAATTTCTCTGGTGATTACTCCGTTACCCAAGACTGACCATCCCATTCCCATCTCTCCAGAGCCAGTAACGTTGGAAACATTACCGATGTGGTAATTTAGTCCAAGGCTTATATTTACTAGTTTATGATTAGTAGGTACGTTGATTAAAGAGTAAGATATATCTGGAACTCCTGTTTGAAAAGAAACAGGGGTTTTAGCATATGTTGCTAACGAAGAAACTGATGGGACAGGCTGTGTAATGCCTGTATTATAACTTTGCATCTGGGCATATATGTTTATAGTTAAAAAACATATTATTAGTAAAAAAAATCTTTTCATCATGTTTATTTTTTTATCAGTTTAGCATTCGCCGTTTTATTAGTATCAGTCTTTATCGTCACCAGATAAGCTCCCTGGATCAAAGCCTGGGTATTTATTTTCGTGACCTTATTCTTGGTTTTCAAACTCTGAAGCTGTCTTCCACTCATATCATACAACAAAATCTCAGCTTCCTTGAAATCAACGCCGATTTCTATATACGCATAATCTGACACTGGGTTAGGATAAATCTTAATGTCATATTTTTCAATTAACTGATCAACCTGCTTGTCTCCAAGCTTTACAATCTTCCAGTTTTCTTTTCCCAACTCTTCTGCGCTGGTTCCCGCCAGGATAATAGAACCATCCCTGTTGAGCTTCAAGTCTGAGAGCCTTTCCTCTCTTTTCCTCGATTCTCCTCCCACATGTTTTCTCCACTGCTCATTGCCATTTCCATCCAGGTACAGCATCCAGAAAGTTTCATCGTCCTTTTCAATCCTTCCTTCTGCCTGGGTATAGCCGCCCAATAAAATTCCTTTGGTAGATTTCCCGCTTCCTGCTTCCAACTCCCCACCTATCACACTCATCCCCATCAGAATATCCCGGTTTTTAAAGTTGTAGGCTTTTTGCCACTCTTCTTCTCCTCTCTCATTAAGGGCAATTAGCCAAAGGTCTGTTCCTTCCTCTATTCCTACTGTTTTATTTCCTGATCTTTCCGATCTGGATTCTCCTCCGATGATATAGCCGCTGGAGGTCAATGCCAGGGTCCTCAAATGATCATCTCCTTTCCCTCCATAGTTCTTTTCCCATTCTACCTTTCCGGCTTTATTCAGTTTTATAATCCAGTAATCGCCTTCACCATAGTTGCTGCTGAATTTGGAATAAGAGTCGATCTTCACATTACCTCCAGCCTCCTGCTTCCCACTTCCAGCCTTTACTTCGGAACTTCTGGAATAGATACCTAACAAAGCCCCACCGTCTTTCGTGGGAATCATTTTTTCAACTTCGTCTAAACCTTTTCCTCCTAAAATCAGTTGTGATAATTCTTTTCCCTCTTTATCAAGTCTTACTATCCAGACATCTTTGGAACCGTAACCCTTAGAAGAGTTTTGTACATTTCCCGCTACAAAAAATCCTGAATCTGTAGTTTGAATCACTGCCCTGGCTTCTTCATCGGAAGGGCTTCCCAAAGTTTTCTGCCATAGTTCATCCCCGAATTCATTAATTCTGATCAGCCAGATATCAGAGCCTCCTTTGGAATCGTCCTTTTTATCCAGCCCTTTCCCGGAATACGAGGTCCCGGCTAAAAGGAAGCCCCCATCCTGCGTGGTTACAGTGGCTGACAAATAATCATGGTTCTGTCCTGAGAAATACTTATCCCAGACCTGTTCTCCCTGCTGGTTTAATTTTACCAGGTGGAAATCATAGCCGTTGTTCTGGCTGGCAGCATTTCCTGCTCCCTGCTTCCGGCTTCCCGCCTGAATACTGCTGCCTGTGATAAGGTACTGCTGGTCTATTGTGGTGGTCACCTGGCTTAGGAAGTCCTGCGTTGAGGATTTGATGTCTTTCTGCCAAACCACTTCCTGGGCCGACGCACTAAAAATTATGCATAAGGTAAATGCACTCATGTAGAATTTCTTCATACTTTGTGTTTATTTAGGTTGTTATTAATTGATCCGTTTTTAAACGCTGCAAAAATATCTTTTTTATCTCACCAATAAAAGATTTAGGATATCGTTTTCGTACTAAATATGCTGTATTGCCTGTATATTGTCCAAAGATATTTCGTCAGAACGACAAAACCTGTCGTATTAAAAATACTTGCACTCAAAATCAAAGATTTTATACACTTGTTCTAACAAGTAGACAATAAATTTTTATGCCTTATTTCAAATCCTTAAATTTGCAGCATCTAATAAAAAAGAATGGAAAGTAAAAAAGAATTCTTCTTGGAATGCTACAAACTAGGCATCATCAAATTCGGTAGGTTTACTCTGAAAAGCGGCATTGAAAGTCCTTTTTATGTAGATTTAAGACCGTTGGCTTCAGATCCCAAAATCTTAAAAAATCTTGCTAATTATTTATTGGAAATGCTTCCGCTGGATAATTTTGATTTAATCTGTGGAGTTCCTTATGCTGCCCTTCCAATGGCCACTGCTATGTCACTGGAGAGCTATATTCCATTAATTATTAAAAGAAAAGAAGCGAAGAGTTATGGTACTAAAAAGCTGATTGAAGGAATCTATCAAAAAGGCCAGAACTGCCTTTTAGTAGAAGATGTGATCACTTCCGGAAAATCATTGGTGGAAACCATTGCTGAAGTTGAACAGGAAGATCTTAAGGTTTCTGATATCGTTGTGGTACTGGACAGAGAACAGGGAGGAAAACAACTATTGGAAAGCAAAGGATACAGGGTACATACCCTTTTCAACATTTCAGAAGTTTGTGGAATTCTTCAGGAAAACGGAGAATTATCTGATGAAGAGGTTGCAAGAATCCAGGATTTTCTTAAAGGAAACCACATTCAGTTTGAAGAAGAAATCAGACCATCTTATGAACAAAAGCTTCAAAACGCACAACATTCGGTTTCGAAAAAATTACTGGAAACAGCCCTGGCAAAACAATCCAACCTGATTGCTTCTGCGGATGTTACCACAACTCAGGAATTATTAGATTTAGCTGAAAAAGTCGGTCCGCATATTATTGCATTAAAAACGCACATCGATATTATTTCGGATTTTGAATATGAAAAAACAATCCTTCCTTTAAAAGCGATTGCTGCAAAACACCAGTTCTTATTAATGGAAGACCGCAAGTTTGCAGATATCGGAAATACTCAGGAACTTCAGTTTACCAGTGGTGTTTTTAAAATTACAGACTGGGCAGACTTTGTAACCTCACAGGTTATCGGAGGTTTTGAATCCTTAGACTGTTTCACGAATGTAGGGGTGGTAGCCATTGTAGGTATGTCTTCAAAAGGTACCTTAACTACCGCCAGCTATCGTGAGGAAGCATTAAAAGTTGCCTTATCCCACCCTAACGTTATCGGGGGAGTGTCACAGAATAAGATCCCTGAAGAACTATTATTATTTACACCAGGGGTTAATTTAGCTGATTCAGGGGACGGAAAAGGACAGCAGTACAATACTCCCGAACACGTCTTTACAACACTTCATACGGATTTCATTATCGTAGGAAGAGGAATTTATAAATCGGATGATCCTGAAGCTTCTGCCGTTACATATAAAAATGAAGGATGGAACGCCTATATTAAATCTTTGGAAAAAAAAGCAATTCAAAATTAAAATGCTATAAAATATATACAAAATAAGCTATATTTGAGACTTTATCACAGATATTTGAAAAAGTTCAGCATTTGTCTTATTTTGTTTTGGGGAGTTGTGCAGGTTTCTGCACAGAAAGACAGCATATACATTGAAGCCAGGCTATCTTCTGACAGGAAATTCCTTGAGGTCAATCAGGAAATTATTTATCATAACCGTTCTGATAAAGACCTTCGTACCATAAAACTCCTGAATTGGGTTTCTGCGTATAATAAACGGGGAACTTCTCTGGTCTACAGAAAACTGGAAGACAGGAACAACGACCTGCATTTTGCCCAGCCTCATCAACTGGGAAAACTTCTGGAGCTGAATGTTAAAGGCCCCGAAGACCAGACCATCCCAATCAATACGCTCTCAGACGAAAGTCTTTTTCTACCATTGGAAAAAGCATTAAAGCCAGACGAAAGCGTTACATTGCAGCTGAAATACAGGATGCAGCTTCCCGACAAGAAGTTTACGGGATACGGAACATCCGGTCAGAATACAGCTTTAAAATATTTCTTTATTGTTCCGGATCATTTTGATCCGGACAATATTACCAGGAAAAATTATCATGATATTGAAGAACAGGTAAATTTCAATACATACTGGACTATCAACTTCGATATCCCTGTGAACAGTTTCATTGAAGGTAACCTGCCACAGATTCAGATGAACTCGTTTAAAGGATATCTGGAATCTGATCCTGAATTTTTAATTTCCTCAAACGAATATCCGTCCATTAAAGTGGATGTTGACGGCAACAGTACCGATATCAAATTTGGATATCAGCTGAAACCTGAAGAAAAACAAAATCTTGAATTCTACCTCCCCTTACAGCTCAAATTTATTAAAGAAAAGATCGGATTCCTGCCGGAAAGCCTGTTTATTTCTGATAAATTCAGAGCCAAAGAAGATTTTTTCGGGAATAATGATATTGTATTCTGGAAATTCAGGTTTCAGTTGTTTACTGATGCCGAAAAAACAGACCTGGATTATTTCGGAATCATCACCAAAAAAATTCTTGACGAAAGTATTATTGCTGATAAGCAAAAGGATCATTGGTTTAAAAACGGGCTGAAATCCTATCTTGAGATGCAGTACCTGAAGAAGTTTTACAGTAATACCAGATTATTGGGTAAGCTTCCGGAAACACAAATATTTGGTATTAAACCTTTAAAAATATTCCACGCCTCAAAAGTTAAGCTGCTGGACCGTTATGGATTAGCCTATCAGTATATCATGCTTCAAAATCTTGATCAAAAAATAGGTGAGGATTTTGCCGTATTGAGTAATTTCAATGATATGACCATCAGCGGCTTTGAAACAGGAAGTCTGTTTAATTATTCCGCAGATAAGATGGGCTATGAGACCTTCAATACTACGGTAAGGAACTATATTTCCCAAAATTCCGGAAAAAAAAATAAATCCTGAAGAATTTCTGAATGCTATTGCCGGAAAAGATAAGACAAACAGTTATCTTTCAGGTTTTTTCAGACAAAAAAACAGGGTTGATTTCAAATTGGGACACATTAAAAAAGAAAATGACTCTTTACAGCTTAAAGTCATTAAAAATACCAACCTGGCTATTCCTGTAAAATTGGAAGCACAAACCAAATCCGGGGAGAAAAAAGCATATTGGATAGAAACTGAAGAAAATGAGAGGACAGCCACACTCTCCCTTCCGGCCACAGATAATATTTATAAAGTTACCTTAAATAGCGGATATATTTTCCCGGAATCGAAATACAGGAATAATTTCCTGTATGCCAAAGGATTGTTTTCAAACACGAAAAAGATTAAACTTAAGCTTATCAAGGATATTCCAGACCCGGAATACAATGAAATTTATATAAGCCCCAGAATCCGTTTCAACAATACGTATGACAAGTTTCTTTTAGGGGTTAATTTAAAAAATCAATCTTTTTTTGATGAGAAGTTCCTGTATTCATTTACTCCTATGTATAGTACCGGTACAGGGAAACTGACGGGTTCCGGTGCTGTTTCCTATTCTATCCTTCCTGCTGAAAGTTTCATCCGGAGCCTTACCTTCGGTGTTTCGGGATCCTATTTTCATTATGATTATAATCTTGCTTATCAAAAAGGCTCATTATTTTCCACACTCAGTTTCAGAAAGAACCCAAGAAGTACAGTGAGCAGGAGTATTGCCCTGTCTTACAATTATTTTGAAAGAGACCTGAGCCCTCTTATGGTTGCCAACAACGACTATAAAAAATACAATCTGTGGAGTTTAGGATACGGATATAGTGACAGTCAGATGATCCACGAAAAAAGCTTCAGCCTGAGTACACAGGGAATGGAGGATTTTAACAAAATTACCGCCGAAGGCTTCTACAGATGGGAATTTGCTCCAAGACAAAAGCTAAGTGTCAGGTTATTTGCCGGCTACTTTCTAAGAAACGATACCCGGAATAATTTATTTAATTACGGAATTTCAAGGGTTTCAAACTATGCATTTTCTTATAGCCTATTAGGAGAAAGTGCCAATAGTGGTATTCTTTCACAGCAGTTTATTCTGGCGGATGGAGGTTTTAAATCATTTATCCCCGGAACCGTTAACCAATGGATTACTTCTTTCAATGTGGATTCCAGTGTCTGGAAGATATTCCATGTCTATGCCGATGCAGGAGTATATAAAAATCAAAACCTGCCGGCTAAATTTATTTGGGATAGTGGAATTAAAGTCAGAATTATCCCGGATTTCCTGGAGGTGTATTTCCCCATACAATCTTCATTAGGATTTGAACCATCATTCAAGGATTATGCAAAACGTATCAGATATACATTGGTTCTTAACCTGGGCTCAATCATCAATGCTGCAAGAAGAGGCTGGTACTAGCTGATTGATAATTGATAATTTCCATTACAATTCATCATAAAGACAAAAGGAGCAGCTATGATCATACGCTGCCCTTCATTATTAAGAATATTAATCTTTTATGATCTTCTGTGAAAGAGGGATATTATTAATTGTTCCTGTCACAATATACGTACCCTTAGGAAGATCTGTAATATCCAATGCAGAGACGATTTTTACGGGAGCTTTTTTCACCACCTGCCTGAAGCTGTCATATACTTTTACGTCCCTGATCTCTGTTCCAAAAACAATTTTACCATCTTTTATAAAGGGATTCTGTACAAAACCGGATTTTGCTGTCCCTTCAATGGAAAAATCGGCTTTGTTATCATTACTATCACTCACAGCCCTCTTTATAGCTGTGGTCGTCGTTGGAGAAGGTGCAGGTCCATCGCCTTTAAATTGGTCTGCATTGGCACCATAGCCAACAAAATCGATAACGTTGGATGAATCCGGTCCTGCTACTGGTATTCTATTGGTTGCAAGGGCAATTTTACCGGAAGCCCCCGACAATCTTAAGCCTATAGATTTATTGGATGTGCCATCAAAATTAAATACGGTTCCTGCAACAAAATCCGGAGTCGGTAAACTGACTGTTCCACCATTTATTGCTGTTTCCTGAATCAGGTAAGTCTGCTCAGGCTGCAAAGTGATATCCGGCAGGACATGGTACTCTGTAAAAGCACCCACTGCCGGTGCATATTGTATGGTAGCTCCTGATAAGGTAACCTGGCTTGTTCCTATATTTTTCAGAACTATATAATTATTTTTTAAGACGGCACCCGAATTTTCATTGCCTCCGTAAATCTCATTGATGACGATCTGTGCGTTTGAAAAAGTAGTTATCAATATCAATCCTGCAATAGTAAAGATTCTTTTCATCATTCTATAATTTTAGGCATAAATGTATAATAAAATCATCAAAAACAATACCATGTAAAAGGAAAAATAAAGAGAAAGAGGAACGGAAATTTATATCTTCCAACAATAAATCCATGATAACTCTCTGGTAAAAAGTCCGCCGTTTCTCCGAAACGGCGGACTTGTATGTATGATTGACATTAATAGCAGAAGATTAGTCTTTCAATATCTTCTGGGATACCGGGGCATTGTTGATAGTTCCTGTTACAATGTAGTTTCCTTTGGCCAGATCAGCTACGTTTATACTTCCATTTTGTTTTACAGATGCTGTTTTCACAACTTGTCCGTACATATTGAAAATTTTTACATCTGAATGGGCGCCAAAATATATTTCATCTCCAACAATTGTATTTTTCACAAAAGTTGCATGGGAAACCTTATTGTCAATGGTAGCCAGTGAAGATCCTGACTGAGGTGTTAAAGAAAAATCATCTATAGCAAGACCATCATCGGTTCCGGAAATATTTACGTCAACAAACCTGATCCAAAACGTTTGTCCTGCAGGAATATTTAATCCTGTAATCGTTGCACTAAGTGCTGTTCTGAAATTAGCATTGTTCCCATCTTTTGCTCCTGCAGTTCCGGTAATATTCGTACTGTTGTAGGTTAAAGCAGATACAGCTGTCCATGTTCCTGTAGTCAGTGATGTAGCATCGGTACTGTATTCAAATGTTATTTGATCATTAGTCCCTCTATTCGTGAATCCCAATCTCCATTCCTCTCCGGTATAAGATACCAATAAGCTGGTAATTTCGCTTCCTGTATCGTTTTTAAACTGTGCACCCCATCTTGATAACAAGTTTCCACTTGCAATGGCTCCCAGTGCCCTGTCGGGGCTTCCTGCAGAACCATAGCTGTATGTATCACCTGCATTTGAGCTTCCTGTATCAGCTGTATATGTTGTATTGGCATTGGCACCTGTTTCTGAAATGCTCCAACCTGTCAGGCTGCCGGATAAATTTAAGGAGCCTGTTCCTGTATTGGCAAGATCGTCAAAATTTTGTGTATACGCAGTATTCATAGTGGGCAAGCTAATTTGTCCAAATGCGAAACTCGTTAAACAAAGCACTGCTAAAGAATAAAGTTTTTTCATGTTTTAAGATTTATTGTTATTAATACTTTTTAGGTCACTAAAATACCATGTATTTTCCCTTTCAGAATAATAATTAGATTAAATTTCTGTTAATAATCCTAAACCCACTGGTATTAACATTTTTTAATTATTTTTACGAATTATTTGTAGGGCTTGCGGAATTGTATTATTCTATTTACATTATTTTTCTTAGGCATATTTTCAGGAAATGCCCAGGTATTTTCATGGAAAAATCCCAACGTTCCCGAAGACAGTCTCAAAAGAGACAGTATTCTTGCCGCCAGGCTTGAGCAGGATATTTTCGTTAAAGACACCCTGGATTTTGTAAAGACCAATAATAAAATTGTTGTAGACGAAGCCGTACTCGCTAAAAATGATAAAAAAAGATTTTTAGGGGAGCTCAATTCCAAGGGCTCGATCATCCGGGGAATCACATTTGGTAACAACCAGGGGCAGTCTGTACAAAGTTCTATGGATCTCCAGATTTCAGGACGTCTTTCCAAGGATGTAACTATTTTAGCCAGTATTTCAGATCACAACCTCCCTATCCAGGCAGATGGATATACACAAACCCTGGAAGAGTTTGACAAAATATATATGCAGCTCAATATTAAGGATAAATCTATTCTCAGAGCCGGGCACCTGGATCTTGTAGAAGCTAAAAACTATTTTGCCAAATACCAGAGAAGAAGTATGGGACTTGAATTCCAGACGGAATTCGGGAAAGAAAATAAAACATTGGTAGATGTTTCTATGGGAGTTGCACGAAGTGAATTCCACAGGGTCCGATTTCAGGGGGTAGAAGGAAACCAGGGACCCTACCGTCTTACCGGAAAAAACGGCGAGCAGTTTATTACCCTGATTTCCGGTTCTGAACAGGTTTTTATCGATGGGATTTTAATGAAACGGGGAGAAAACCAGGATTATGTCATTAATTACAATACCGGAGAGGTTACTTTTACCAGTTTCCGTCCTATTTTCCAGCAAAATTTTATTACCATTTCCTATAATTACGCCAACAGAAATTATTCCCGGTATTTATTTACAGGAAAACTGGAACATCAGAGGGAAAAATTCAAAATTGGATTGAACTGGTTTATGGAGAATGACAATAAAAATGCTCCACTTTCTTTAAACCTTTCCAAAGAAGATGAACAGATCCTGGCCGATGCCGGAAATGATCCTAACCTGATGTATGCCCCATCCGGCGTTGTCACCGAATATGATGTCAATAAAATATTGTACCGACTGAATCCTAATGGAAACTTTTATGAGTTTTCCACAGATGCCACCCAAACGCTTTATCAGGTATCTTTTACTTATTTCGGAGCAAACATGGGAGACTATAAAACAGCCCAGACTACCAATAACGGACGTGTTTTTGAATATGTAGGTCCGAATGCAGGTGATTACAGGGCAGTGAGAAAGCTGCCTTCCCCCCAGAAATCCCAGGTTTTTTCCCTAAATTCAGAATACCTGCTGAAAGAAGGAAAAATAGGAACGGATATTTCACTTAGCAATTATGATGTCAATTTATTCTCATCAAAAGATTCCGATCAGAACATCGGGTACGCATGGCGTATTTTCGGAAATAAAAGCTTTACAAAAAACAACTGGAAAGGAACTCCCAGCTTTGAATATCAGTATATCGACAGACAATTCCATATTTTAGACCGTATCAATGATGTGGAATTTTCCAGAGACTTCAACCTTGCACAGGAGTTCAATAAAAAAACACAAAACAGGTTTATTTTCAGTTTCTTGAATAAATGGAATAATAAATCAACATTCAATTACCGGGTAAATTATTTAAATGAGCAGGATTCTTACAAAGGGATAAAAAATGACCTGGATTTCGGATGGATCAGCGGAAAGTTTTTCACCAAAGGAAATCTTTCCTACCTGAACACCAATGCCACCCTTCAGGATACCAAATTCATCCGTGGTGGGGTTTCTACAGAATTTACCGGCAAAAAAGGAAGCTGGGCGATTGGGGGAAGCATGGAGCATAATGAAAAAAAATATAATGATTCCCAGCTTATGGATGTTACCAGTTTCAGCTGGAAGGAAATTTTTGTACAAAAGAAAATCGGTGACAGTACCCGTACCAAATTACTGGCAAAAGTTTACATGAGGGATAACGACTCGGTCCGTGATAACAGGCTTCAAAATATGAATAATATCCTTGGGATCATGGCCGAAAGCCAGATCATCAAAACGGAAAGAACCACTTTGAATGCTTTAATTCATTACAGGAAATTCTTCTATCAGAATATAGAGGAAGGTGTTGCCACCAGAAATAATGATTTTGTGGTAGGAAACATTCTTTATAATCAGCAGCTTTTCAGAAACGGGATGCGTCTTCAGGCATTCTATGAATTAGGTAACGGACAGGAAGCCCAAAGAGAATTCCAGTACATTAAAGTTACTGACGGGCAGGGAATTTACAAATGGACCGACTATAACGGGGATGGGATACAGCAGCTTGACGAATTTGAAATTGCCGAATATTCCGACCTGGCACAATATATAAGGGTATACACCAATTCTGTTCGTTATATTCCTTCCAATAAGAATAAATTACAGCTAGCCTTATTCGTCAATCCGGCCATTATTTTCAATTCGGAAAATTCATTTTTAAAGCGCTGGAACTTCAATGTCTCTTTAAATTCTCAAAATTCTTTTTACAAAAAAGATAAAGTATTGGTCCTGAACCCTTTTGAGAAAAACAGTGATCAGATTTTAAAGAACCAGAATATCCTGGCCTCAGTACAATTTAATCCGACCGATAAATCCGGCTGGAATGGAAACTACCGGTTTATTTCAAATGACAATCTCATCAATGCCAATTTCAGTAACGAGGAAAGGGAACAAACCTCCCATTTTATAAATATCGGTTATTGGTTCAACAAGGAATTCAGAGTCGATTGGGAAAACTCTGTCCATGATATCAAAAATTCTTCACAGCTTTTTGCTACAAGAGATTACCGTCTGAATAATTTTGAAACCAAGCCGAAGGCTACCTATAAATTCACAGATGCCATACAAGCAGAGCTTTCTTCCGCTTTCCGTCAGAAACAAAGGATAGATGGTGAAGAACTCCTGAAAGCATTCGATGTCACAGGAACTATTCAATGGGAGCGAAGAAAGACCTCTATCCGTGGAAATTTCTCCTTCATCAGCAATAATTTTAACGGAAACAATTTCAGCATTGTCGGAAACCAGATGCTGGATGGTCTGAAGCCCGGCAAAAACCAGGTATGGAGTGTATTTATCCAACAGGCTATCAATTCTTTCATCCAGCTGAATTTAAATTATGAAGGAAGAAATTCAGGAGACAGAACGATTCATATTGGAAGCATGCAGGTAAAGGCAAGCTTCTAGATTTCAAAGCTTAAGACTACTCTTATACTTCCGGAGCTCCCATACTTAAATGCTCAATTCGCTACATCACATTGATAGATAATATCATATTTTCTTATGTTCAGAATTTTGTAAATTTGCACCATGATAAAAATAGGCAATATAGAACTGCCGGAATTTCCGCTTTTACTGGCCCCGATGGAAGATGTAAGCGATCCTCCATTCAGACGTTTGTGTAAAATGCACGGTGCAGACTTGATGTATTCGGAATTTATTTCTTCCGAAGGCTTAATCCGTGATGCCATTAAAAGCCGCAAAAAACTGGATATCTTTGATTATGAGAGACCGGTAGGTATTCAGATTTTTGGTGGAGATGAAGAAGCAATGGCCATGTCTGCGAGAATTGTTGAGACAGTAAATCCGGATCTTGTAGATATCAATTTCGGATGCCCTGTAAAAAAAGTGGTTTGTAAAGGAGCCGGAGCAGGTGTGCTGAAAGATATAGACCTTATGGTACGTCTTACCAAAGCGGTGGTAAGCTCTACTCATTTGCCTGTAACGGTCAAGACCCGTTTAGGCTGGGACAGTACTTCCATTAATATAGATGAGGTGGCAGAACGTCTGCAGGAAACAGGAATCAAAGCTTTAACAATCCATGCAAGAACCCGCGCACAGATGTATAAAGGCGAGGCCGACTGGGAGCATATTTCGAGGATCAAGCAAAATCCCAATATTGAGATCCCTATTTTCGGAAATGGTGATATAGATTCTCCGGAAAAAGCTTTGGAATATAAACAAAAGTATGCATGTGACGGGATTATGATCGGACGTGCTGCAATTGGATATCCCTGGATATTCAACGAAATCAAACATTTCTTCAAAACCGGGGAACATTTACCCGCTCCTACTATTTCAGACCGTTTACTTGCCGTACGTCAACATGCCGAATGGAGTGCGGAATGGAAAGGAGAAAGATTGGGACTGATTGAGATGAGACAGCATTACAGCAACTATTTCCGTGGTGTTCCTCATTTTAAAGAATTCAGAAAAAAATTCCTGGAAGTCTTTACGCTGGAAGAAATGGATAGCTTAATTAAAGAAACCCAACAATTTTACGAAGAATATCAGGAACAGATATAAAAATGAAGCCATCAAATAAATCTGATGGCTTTTATCATTTTAATAAGTTATTTTAATTTTAGTATCCTTCTGATGATGATTGGTTTTTAAGTAAAGCTAATGCTGAAGAAGTTCCGATTCTTTTTACTCCGAGATTAATCATCTTTTCAGCATCTTCAGGGGTTCTTACTCCTCCGGCAGCCTTTACAGGCAGCTTTCCTGCATTATCCAGCATAATCCTGATCCCTTCAAATGTTGCCCCATTAGGTTTACCATCGTGCGTCTGATAGAAGCCGGTAGACGATTTCACAAAAATCCTGGATAAATCATTTTCCTGGAAATTTTCTTCCGCCCAATTGGAAATATTTTTAGTAAGATCAGCGATTTGTACGTCTGTTAAAGCAGCAATTTCAATGATCCATTTAACGATTTTGTTGTGCTTCAAGCCAAGTTGAGAGCATCTTACAAATTCATCTTTTACTAATTCTGTTTTTCCCTGAAGATAGGCTTCATAATTTATTACAAAATCTAATTCATCTGCACCGTCTTCAATTGCCTTTGATGCTTCTGCCAATTTATCATCAACAGAATAGGTTCCTTCATGAAAACCTATTACAGTTCCCACTGCCACATTTGAATTTCTTTCCTGGATATACTTTTTAATTTCAGAGACATAATCCGGACGGATCATCACGGCAAAAATCCCGTTATCAATAGCTTCCTGAGCAAGTTCTTTATCTTTCTGAAGCGTTTCTTCATGTGAAATTCCTGATTGTTCAGGTGTCTTCAGGTAGGTTGAATCCAAATATCTGGCTATATTCATATCGTTTCGTTATACTTTCAATTGTCTGTAAATACCTTGTTCCAAAGATATAAAAGTTTCTGTTCTTGTCACTCCTTTTAGCTTCTGAAGTTTACTAAGAATCTGCATCAAGTGGTCATTATCTTTACAAAGGACTTTAAGAAAGATGGTATAATTTCCTGTTGTATAGTGGGCTTCCACCACTTCATTAATGTCATGCAGGGATTTCACCACTTCCGGATAATGACTGGGCTGGTCCAGGAATACTCCGATATACGAAATCACTTTATATCCAATTTTTTTAGGATTAAGAAATGAAATCGAATTTTCAATAACGCCTGCGTGTTCAAGTTTTTTGATTCTTTGATGTACTGCTGTTGTGGAAATCCCGACATTTTTCGAAATGTGGGCTAAAGAAGTTTTAGCATTATCCATCAACATGTAGATGATTTCTTTGTCGATCGAATCTAAATGGTAGCTTGTGTTGCTCGAATTTTTCATTTTCTACTTTTTTTATTATTTATGTTTTTTATGGTAGTCTTTTAAATTTTACAAAAACAGGAAAGTGATCACTATACCCACCTAAATACCGTGTTCCGGCATAAGTTCGAAAAGGTCTGTCTTCAAATTTCCTGGTTCTGCTTCTGATTTTCTCAGAATTAAACACATGAGCATCCTGAAAAACCAGCGTATTATTGTTGAGAAATGATCTCGACATAATAATCTGATCATACAGTAAGCCAGACTTATAATGAAAAGTAGAATAATTTCTTGTAGAAAACAATTCAAGAAAAGGGTTCATCAAAACCTTCTCATGATCATTGTTATAGAGAATTTTTACTAAATTTTCATCATCCGGGTTTTCGTTAAAATCACCACACAATATGACATGTTCCTTTTCAGCATTCACAATTTTCATGATCCGTTCCCGGATCTCGTTCAATATAAAGGTTCTTTTGGGTTGGTTGATGTCTTTTTCCCGCTTAGAGGGAAGATGCGCGATAAAGACATTAATCAATTCTCCTTCATATTTTATTTTTGAAAAAAGTACGTCCCTGGTTGTATCGTAATTTCCTGTGTTTT
This sequence comes from Chryseobacterium gallinarum, assembly GCF_001021975.1. Lineage (NCBI taxonomy): Bacteria > Pseudomonadati > Bacteroidota > Flavobacteriia > Flavobacteriales > Weeksellaceae > Chryseobacterium > Chryseobacterium gallinarum. The sequence goes on from NZ_CP009928.1 coordinate 814,441, forward strand.
TATTCAATATTTCAAAAAAGAAAGTAATGGTTTCAGAATCAATAACCTCTACTTTATTTTTGTCATATAACATTGCTACATCTACCTTTCTTTCATCCATAGAATTGTAATGTACAATTCCGTATTCTGAATTAAAAGGTTCCATCTTCACTAGATCTTCCAAAACTTTCCTTCCGGAAACTTCAGATAATCCGATTATGAATGGCATTACACCATTTTCCTCCTTCATCAATTGAAATACGTGCGAGATTTTAAAAAGCTTGTTTTTATATCTCTTTTCATCCCAGTTTCTTAAACCTGATTGCGTTGGATCCAATTTATGGATTGGCTTGGGATCAGGTAAAAATAAATTTTCAACATTGTAAAAAGAAAACAATTCCATCAGCATAAAATTCGTTCTTTATATGTATTGTGTCCTTTTTTCAAATGTAAATTTATTATTTTTTTCCAAATTTATTGATTTTTCTGTAATATTTTCAAATCAATTTCAACTAAGAAATATTTCAAATATAACAAAAAATATCAATAATCCGACCCATAGTGAATTAATTTTTCAATTATTTAAAGTTATCACCCCATAAATCAGAATAAAATCAATATGTGAAATTCAAAATAATGAGAATAAAATTTTAATTTTCAACAAAAAGAATTTACTTTTTCCTTCTTGCTTACACTAATAACAAATATTATTCCATTTCAATAGATAATCAATGAAACAGATGAAAAAAAGAACAGTAAAATTAAGTCTCTGCAGTTTCTAAAGCAGGTCCGGACGTTTTTCCTTGGTAATTCTTACCGCTTCATCATGACGCCATTCTTCAATTTTTGCAAAATTCCCGCTTAATAAAACTTTAGGAACTTCCAATCCTTTGTAAACTTCGGGTCTGGTATAGATGGGAGGAGACAGCAGATCATCCTGGAAACTGTCTGTCAGCGCACTTTGTTCATCGTTTAAAACTCCGGGAAGCAAACGGATAACAGAGTCGGCCAATACACATGCTGCCAGTTCCCCGCCGGTAAGGACATAATCTCCGATAGAAATCTCTTTGGTAATATGGAGATCCCTTACCCTCTGATCGATGCCTTTATAATGACCACACAGAAAAATCAGGTTGTTTTTAATAGAAAGGGTATTGGCTATTTTTTGGTTCAGCGTCACTCCATCAGGTGTCAGATAAATAATTTCATCATAGTCTCTCTGGGCTTTAAGTTCAGAAATGCATTTATCCAATGGCTCTACCATCATAACCATTCCGGCCCCGCCTCCATAAGGCTCATCATCTATCTGCCTGTGCTTGTTGATGGCCCAGTCTCTCAGGTGATGAAAATGTACTTCTGCCAGCCCTTTATCCATTGCTCTTCTTAGAATAGAAGTTTTGAACGGACTTTCCATCAATTCAGGAAGCACGCTTATTATATCAATTCTCATTGTAATGTTCCGTTTTTCTTTGTAGGTATAATAATTAATCGTAGGGAAGAATCTTTGTTGATATAACTCCACATCCAGTTGAAGAATATGGCCAATTTATTCCGAACGCTCAAAATTAACATTAAATGGAGAAACATCCAGAAATACCAGGCTAAAAATCCCTGAAATTTTATAAATGGCAAATCTACTACTGCTCTGTGCTTTCCTATTGTTGCCAGAGAACCCTTATCATCATATTCATATTCTTTCCATTCTGCAGTGCGTTTTTTCAGCAGGTTTTTCCCCAGATTTTTCGCCTGATTAATAGCGACATTGGCAACCTGCGGATGGCCATGCGGATATTTAGGGGTTTCCATATAGGCAATATCACCAATGGCATATATATTATCGTATCCTTTTATTTTATTATACCGGTCTACTATATATCGGTTTTTAACCAATTTTTCCTCCGGGAAGCCGCCTACAACATTCCCTGTAACTCCGGCTGCCCAGATCACATTATTGGAAGGTATTGTCTGCCCGCTTTTCAAATGAACTTTATCGCCATCATAATCGGTAACCACTTCCCCACTCAGAAAGGTTACCCCAAGATCTTTAAGGTATTTTTCAGATTTATCCTGTGCTTCAGTACTCATTACGGCAAGTGGCTTATCGGTAGAGCTTACGAGAATAATTTTCAGCTGGTCAAAATTCATATAGGGATAATCTCTGGGAAGGATATCTTTCTTCATTTCTGCAAAAGCACCTGCCAGTTCTACTCCGGTGGGTCCGCTCCCTACAATAACAATATTCCAGTTTCCATCATCGCTTCTGCTCTTTTCAAGGATCAGTTTTTCAAATGTCATCAAAACATGATTCCTGATACTGATGGCTTCCTGGGTATTTTTCATTCCAAATGCCTTTCCTTCGAGTTCTTTATTACCGAAAAAATTAGTTTTACAGCCGGTTGCGATGATTAGTTTATCATAGGTAAATTCCGCTTCATCAGTAATCACTTTATTGTGTGCGGGATCAATTTCTTTCACCTCTGTCATCCGGAACTGTGTATTTCTGGATTGCTGGAAAATCTTTCTGAAAGGAAAAGAAATATTAGAAGGTTCTATCCTTCCTGAGGCTACCTGATAAAAAAGCGGCTGAAACATATGATGATTCATCCGGTCTAAAACAATTACTTTTTTATTCTTGTTATTTAATGTTTTTGCAAGCTGTAGCCCCGCAAATCCTCCTCCTATAATGATGATTTTTTCGCGTGTTTCCATAGTACACAAATTTACTGATTTTATTTAGCATTTAGCAGTGAAAAAAGTTAGTTTTGCAAAACTTTATGACACCTAAAAAGTACACCAAAAAAACTGCCAAACAAATCCACAGGAAGAGACGGAAGAAGTATTTTTTCCGGAGATGGATGCTATTGGCGATATTAATAATTGCGTTAATAGGGACCGGATTTTATTTAAAACAATCTGTCAGCTATTATTATGCCTTATACTTTAATAAGTTTGTTCATAAAAAACTTCATAACAGTGAAAAGGAAGCTTCAAGGATTCAACGGATACTGGCAAGCAATCTTGATAAAACCTATGGCTTTGATGTTTCCCATTATCAGAATAAGGAAGATATCAAATGGGACAGTCTCAGCATCGGAAATAAAACGATACCGCTGGAATTTGTTGTAATGCGGGCTACTATGGGAAACCGTAGTGCTGACAAACATTTTGATGAATTCTGGGAAAAAGCCAAAAAACATGATCTTATCCGCGGAGCTTACCATTTTTACAGGGCCGATGAAGATCCTGTTATTCAGGCTAATAATTTTTTAGCTAATGTAAAACTGGAAAGTGGAGATCTTCCTCCTATTTTAGATATTGAAAAAATTCCTAAACGCAAAACCAACAAAAAGCTTATTGAAGATTTAAAAATATGGTGTAAAATCGTGGAGGAAACTTATGGTGAAAAGCCTATTATTTATACTTATTATCATTATTATAAAGATTTCCTGAAAGGTGAATTTGACGGTTATCCGCTTTGGCTCGCCAATTACAATGATGTTCCGTCACCATCTCCGGATGACCAGTGGGATTTCTGGCAGTTTACAGAAAATGGGATTGTTCACGGAATTAATACTAAAGTAGATCTTGATATTTACAATGGTAATTCCTGGTCTCTGAAAAGGTTGACGTTGGATTAATAGCAGGAAGGTTTCTAAGCTCCCGATAGTAATTATAAGTTTATTTTAATGATTATTAGTGATTTAAAAAAAATGCTTCTTTTAATTCAAAGTTGAAATTAAAAGAAGCAATCTATAACTTCGAGCCTCTATCTTCCTATTTACTCTTTTCAAGAAAACTCAGTATATCGGCATTAAGTTGATCTGGTTTTTCATAAGGAACCATGTGAGTAGTATCATTATAAATTTTCTTTTCAGCATTGGGAATTTGCTGGGAAATAAATTCTGTATGATCCGGCTTGATAACATCCCTGTCTCCCGCAATAACCAAAACCGGACTTTTTATTTTATTTAGATCATTTTTACTGATATTAGGCTCCGTAAGCATGATCTTTAAAAGCCTGCGTTCTCCCAAAGTTTCTTTAGCTGCTATGTCATTCAGCTGTTTCATCTGATTGGTAAAACGTTCAATAAGTTTATCTTCCACTCCTTCAGGAAAAGCGTTCGCCCCGATGGTTATCAATTTATTAAGACGATCAGGATATTTCAGTGCAAATTCAAGTCCTGTATTTCCACCATCACTCCATCCCACAATATTAATTTTATCAAGCTTCAGGTTGTCTGCTAATGCTTTTACATCATCTGCAAATAATTTATAGGTAAAATCTTTTTTGGAGGTATCTTTGCTTCTCCCCTGCCCCCTTGTATCTACCGCAATAACCTTATACTGCTTAGATAAAACTGGAATTTGCTTGTAAAAATCTTTGATACTGCCTGAATTTCCGTGAAGTAATACTAAAGGTTTACCTTCTCCATATACTTCATAATAAAGATCAGTATCTTTCAGCTTTAAATATTTTCCGGCAGAGTCATTTTTACCATATATAGACTGATTGGCTTCCTCTATGTTCTTTGAATTATCGGTTATCCAACTCTGAGAGATATCATCATCTGCATACACACCAGCATCTTGTATATCTTTTCCGCTTTTATCCACTTTCACATCAATATTAATGGCAGGTGCTGCAATGGACATTTTTTTCCAGTCTCCATAGAATTCTCTGATAAATCCCGTTTTAAACAATGCTGCACTGATTTTAATGCTCCCGTTAAATGCTTTTAAAAATTGAATGCCAACAAAAAACTTTCCCTTCACCCAAATATTATAGTCATTAACATCAAGCCTATAAGTTCCGTCTTTAATCATATCTTCAGTAAGCTCTACTGTAATTTCTTCATTCAGAATATTTTTATCAGGGTAACCATCCTTTTCACTGTAAATACTGTACCGCATAAGAACCGGTTCTGTGGAAATATATCGGGCGATATTCAGATTAATATTCTTGATTTTGGATCTTTTCTTAGTGTTAAACTCCAAAGCTGTTTCACCAAGAAAACGTGCTTTATCTCCCGCCGGATTAACGAAATATAAGACACTTTTGCTTTTTGTTGTTACCCCCCAATTTTTATCAACCAGTTTTTTAGGCTTAATAGCAATTTCTTTGATTGTTTTAGTTTTTTCATTTAAGAATACCTTCTGCTGATCGTGCTTTTTGAAATCCTGTATAGCTTCTTCATACAGCTCATATCCCGGAACCTCTATTTTTACTTTCTGCTGTGGATTCAGGCCGGTAAGATCTATTGCGAAGTTCCCTTTCCCATCAGAGATGGTTCCGTTGGTTTCCTTTTCCACTCCAATCTTTACATATGGAACGGGCTGATTTTCATTTTTGGAAATAATGGTTCCTGAAATCACCTGTGCATTGAAAGCTGAAACTGTAAGAATAAGGAATAAAACGCTGAGTTTTTTCATGGTAAAAGTTTGATGCAAACTTATCTACTTTATCACTATCAACATTCATAAGGTATTATTAAATTTAATGGCTCTTTAGTTAAATTTATACTAAAAAATTAAGTTCCAGTCTATGAGTCCTAAAAATCTTAACATTATCCTCTTTTTTAAGAAATCATAAATATTCATTTTTATAAAGCACGTTCCGGGAAATTGTATGGTTACATTTTCGTACTTTTGCCGCTCAATTCAATTCAAAACAAACCATTAAATTCTAATGAATTACGTTTCTGCTGAAAACCTTACCAAGTCTTATGGTATAAAAGTGTTGTTCGAAAACATTTCTTTTCACATCAATGAAGGAGACAAAATAGCTATTGTCGCCAAAAACGGAAGTGGAAAATCTACGCTTCTGAAAATACTAATGGGAAAAGAAATTGCTGATAGTGGCAGTGTAGTCATTAATAAGGATATCCAGGTGGTTTTATTTGACCAGGAGATTGATTATGACCCCAACCTCAGTGTTGAGGAATTTATGATGACCCTGGATTCTGCACCGATTCTTGCCTTGAAGAATTACCATCAGTCACTACATTCCACTGATCATAATTTCATTGAAAAAGCATTAGCCGATATGGAAGTGCACAAAGCATGGGATCTGGAAAATGAAATGAAACAAATCCTTTCCCAGCTTAAAATTACCGATCTTGACGCTAAAATGGGAACCCTGTCCGGAGGTCAGATCAAGCGTGTAGCGTTGGCAAAGCTTTTAACAGAAACCAGAGCAGAACACAGACATACTTTACTGATTATGGATGAGCCTACCAACCACCTGGACGTGGACATGGTAGAATGGCTTGAAAACTATCTGAATAAAGCAAAAATAACCCTGTTGCTTGTTACCCACGACCGGTATTTCCTGGACAGTGTGTGCGACATTATCTGGGAGATGGAAGACGGAGCTCTTTATACCCATAACGGCTCCTATGCCACCTATCTTGAAAATAAGATGATCCGTGAGGAAAACCTGAATGCCACCATTGATAAAGCAAACAACCTTTACAGGAAAGAACTTGAATGGATGCGAAGACAGCCCAAAGCAAGAACTACAAAATCCAAAAGCAGAATTGATGCTTTTTATGAAACGGAGAAAGTAGCCAAGACCGACACCAGAAAAGACGGACTTGAACTGGACTTTGAAATGAAGCGCCTGGGCAATAAAATTCTTGAACTGAAACATATTGACAAAAGTTTTGGTAATAAAGTTTTACTAAAAGATTTCAGCTACCAGTTCCAGCGGGGTGAGAAAGTAGGGATTGTCGGGAAAAACGGAGCTGGAAAGTCTACCCTTCTGAATATCATCCAGGGATTTGAAAAAGCCGATCGTGGTGAAATAGAAACAGGAGAAACCATTTCTTTCGGTTATTTCTCTCAAAAAGGTCTTACCTATAAAGAAGATGAGCGTGTTATAGATTTTATTAAGGAAATTGCAGAGTTTTATCCTTTGGCCAATGGAAAAAGCCTGTCTGCATCGCAGTTTTTAAGGTTATTCTTATTCGATGATCAGACGCAGTATTCTCCCATATCAAAACTCTCAGGTGGTGAAAAAAGAAGACTTCATCTGATGTATATTTTATACCAGAATCCTAATTTCCTGATTTTTGATGAGCCTACCAATGATCTCGATCTTCCCACTTTAACGGTTCTCGAGAACTTTTTGCAACAATTCCAGGGATCTTTAATTATTGTTTCCCACGACCGATATTTTATGGATAGAATCGTGGACCATGTTCTGGCTTTTGAAGGCGATGGAAAAATAAGGGATTTTGTAGGAAACTTCTCCGAATACCGTGAAGCTAAAAGCCGCGAAGAAGCTCTGGAAAAAAATACAGCCATAAAACCTGAGCCTGCAAAAGAAACGATGGCTGCTACAGAAAATACACCATCATCCAATTCTCAAAAAAGAAAACTGACATTCAAAGAACAAAGAGAACTGGAAACTATAGAAAAAGAAATGCCGGAGCTGGAAGAGCAACGTGCAAAGATCCTGGAATTACTCAATAATGAAGCAGATTATGAAAAAATAGCCAGGCTTTCAGCGGAATTGGAGGCCGTTTCCGAAAAACTGGAAAATCATGAAATGAGATGGCTTGAGCTTCAGGAAATCATGTAAAAATGAGTGATGAATGAGACTTGGGGCTTTAGGATAAAGGGCAGAAAGTGTACTTCTGCCACCATTAAGCTTCAACCTTCCTTAGCTCATTCATAACTCACTATAATTTTATAACGATACTATCTTTCCTTCTTGGGCACTTTTCAATGAAGCATCGATGATTTTCATGTTCAGGATAATTTCATTTCCCGGAGAAGGTAAGGTGTGTCCGAAAACAATATGTTCATAGATTTGCTGATAGTAGTGCATATAATTACCCGCGTCACTGAAAGTCAGAATTCTTTCCGTTTCGGAGTTTTCATTTAAAAAGTTCAGAATGCCATCAGCTTCTTTTAGGGGTAGCATCCACTCTTTACCGTATACCGGAATAGCACCTGCTACCAGTTCACTTTCCTGATTATCGGTTCTTTCCTGTAAAAAGCTCCCCCTGTCTCCATGGATTTTATAAGCATAATGGTCTTCTTTGGTAAAAACTGAAGACTTCAGTCTTACCCTCAGGTTGTTTTTGTAGAACAGTAAAATCTCAAAATAATCATTCGCAAATTCTTCACCTTTCATAGAGAATACATCTGCAAAAAGCTTCTCAGGGAAGCCGAAATATTGTACCGCCTGATCCACAAGATGGGCGCCAAGATCGTGAAGTGAACCTGATCCGGACTGATCCGGACTTTCTTTATGTTGTTTTCCACTAGGGGCAGTCCTGAACCTGTCAAAACGTATTTCCGCTTCTTTAATAATCCCCAGTTTTTTTTCAGCTAAAACCTTTTGAACCTGTAAAAAATCTCTGTCGAATCTTCTGTTTTGATATACACTTAAAAACAGTCCTTTTTCTTCTGCAAGGCTAACCAGTTCTTCAGCTTCTGCAACGTTCACCGTGAATGGCTTTTCAACAATAATATTTTTCCCAGCCTCCAAAGCTTTCCTGGCATATTCATAATGCGTTTGAACCGGAGTATTGATGATCACCAGTTCTATATCTGCATTTTGAAGCATTTCTTCTACAGAGCGATATATCGTTGCTTCAGGATATTTTTCTTTAGATTCCTCCTTGCTTCGCTCTACTATTCCTGAAATAGAAAATCCGGGGTGTTCTTTTAAAAATGGCGCATGAAACACTTTTCCGCTCATTCCAAAAGCACACAATCCTGCTCTTACCAATTGCATAATCTTAATTTTTAACAAATATATTCATAAAAACCGGATAATAGTCTGTCTGGATTCCATAGAAATAATATTTACCCATCCTGAAAGCATGACAAAAATCATGAAATTATTTTTATCTATTCTAAACAAATACTTACATTTGCGCGTTATTTAAAACTGTTCTACATAAAAATAAAATGAAAAGACAATTACTTTCCCTAGGTCTTCTATTTACTGCTGTTTCATTAAGTGCGCAGTTAAAAAACTTTGAAGCAGATACTATCAGAACCCAAACGATTGAGGATATCAACCTTCATAAAACGGGAAATCCTAACCAGGCGAGAACTTTATCTACAAAGTCAAACCTTACGGTAATGGAAAACCCGCAGCCGATTGCTATTGTTACCCATGAAATCATTGAGCAGCAACAGGCCAAGCAATTGAGTGATGTTCTACAAAACGTAAACGGGATGTATGTAACTTCATCCAGGGGAAATTCTCAGGACAGCTTTGGTGGGCGTGGTTTTATTTTAGGAAATGATAATATTTTCAAGAATGGATCAAGAATAAACAGTGGAGTTTTCCCTGAAGTAAGTGGTCTGGAAAGAGTAGAAGTTTTAAAGGGAGCAAACGCAATGCTTTACGGAAATACTGCTGCCGGTGGTATTGTCAACATGATTACAAAAAAACCTAAATTCAATTTTGGGGGAAGCATAGGATTAAATGGCGGAAGCTGGAATTCCTATAAGCCTACAATTGATGTTTATGGCCCTTTATCTAAAAATATTGCTTTCAGAGTAAACGGTGCATACGAATATGCTGAAAGTTTCAGAGATGTTGTACAATCTGAAAAATATTATTTCAATCCGTCATTCTTATTTAATTTAAGTGATAGATCTCAATTAATTGTTGAGGCAGATTATCTTAAAAATAACTTTACCCCGGATTTTGGACTTGGGTCTATTACTGAAAAAGACCAAAGCTACAGATTGAATGATAGTTTTTCCAGAAACGTTTTCTTCGGAACTGACTGGCAATATCAAAATGTACAGCAAACTTCTACGAATGTAACTTTCAATCATCAGTTTAACGAAAGATGGTCTTTAAATGCTACAGCTTCTTATCAAAACTATACGAAAGATTATTTTTCCTCTGAAAGAGTACAATGGATCTATGACACTAAAGATAAAACTGTAGATCCCAACAGGTTATCATGGAAAAGACCTTTTGGTAAAACGTATAACGAACAAAATTATACTTCTGCACAAGTAAACATCAATGGTGAATTCAATACCGGAAAAATCAACCATAAGGTATTAATTGGTTCAGATGCGGATTACAGCCAAGCAGATGCTTATGCATATAATGTTACAGATCCAAAAAATCTTCTCTATTTAGATGATCCTTCAACATGGGGAAGTATTGGCATGCCTAATTCTACCCTTAATACAAGAAACAGAATCAATACAAGAAGAATTGGAATCTATGCACAAGATTTTATCAGCTTAACGAAGCAACTAAAAGTAATTGCTGGATTAAGATGGTCTTATATAGAAAATATGCCTACACTAACAACCCGTTTTGCATCAAATGAGAAATTTGAAGTAGCCAATTCTTCAACATCTGATAATGCATTTTCTCCAAAAGTGGGGTTGGTTTATGCTCCGAATGAAAATCTTTCGGTATTTGCAACGTACACGAATTCATTTGCTTCAAATGCAGGATATACTTCAGATCAGTTTGGTACAGTAAATACCAATCAAACTGTAACTCAAATTCAAAATCAGCTAACCGGGTTATCAAAACAAAGCATAAAACCATCAACAGTTGATCAATACGAAATTGGTGTAAAAAAGAACTTCTGGAACAATGCGTTAGCGGTTAACTTAACGGCTTACCAGATTATGTACAACAATTATTATCAAACTTATTGGTTTATTCCTACAACTACGCCTAATGCAGCACCGGTAAATTCAACAGATACCAACCTTAAAGAATTTGCAGGAAATATGAGAAGCCGTGGTGTGGAATTAGACATTACGGGAAATCCTACAGAAAACCTATCTATTATCGGAGGTTTTTCTTATAATAATTCTGTATACCTTAACACTCCTGAAAAAGGATATGTTGAAAACCAAAGACTGGTAAGAACACCGGCTACAACAGCAAATGTTTCCGTTTTCTATAAATTTACGAACTATGTAAAAGGATTAAAAATTGGAGCTGGAATTTATTACATCGGAGACAGAATCGCCGGATGGAATGATACTAAATCTACCAATGTAAGCAGAAACAATGTAACTAGAATGTTTGATCTAAAAGATTATACTACTGTTTCTCTATCAGTTGGTTACGAGTGGAAGAAGTTCTCTATCCAGGGAAGAGTGGGTAACCTGTTTGATGTTGTAAACTACAACGTTCACGAAAATTATTCAGTAAACCCGATTACCCCAAGAAATTATTATTTTACATTGACATACAGACTTTAGAATTAAATATATAATTACTCTTATTAAAGTGGAAATTGCATTGTTGCAGCTTCCACTTTTGAAATTTAAAACAAAACAATACGATATGGATAAGATTAAAGACACAAGAAGTTTCATGAGAGTCACTCACCGTTATCTTGGATATTTCCTTGCGGGTATTATGGCGGTGTATGCCGTAAGTGGAGTTATTTTGGTCTACAGGGACACAGATTTCCTGAAAAGTGAAAAAAAATATGAAAAGACTTTATCTGCCAACCTATCTGAAAAAGAACTGAAAAAGGAGCTGAAGATGAAAGGCCTTGAAGTGGAAAAAACAGAAGGCACCGTTCTTCACTTTAAAAAAGGAACTTATGATTCTGCAACCGGAGTAGCCAAATATTCAAAAATGGAACTGCCGTTTGTATTGGATAAAATGGTTTCGCTTCACAAATCACAGTCTAAGGATGCTATTGCCCCTTTAAGCGTATTTTTCGGAGTGGCACTCTTCTTTTTTGTTATTTCTAGTTTCTGGATGTTCAATCCTAAAACCAAAGCCTTCAAACGTGGGATCAGGTTTACCATTGCAGGGCTGATTGTTTCAATTATTCTTCTGTTTATTTAAATACCTTAATTCAGATTATATAATTAATGACTGTCTTCCGCTTGATTTATCAGATCAATAAAGCGGAAGACAGTCATCTTTTTGAAGTTCAATGACTTCCATATTATGCTTAGTGAATCTCAGTTTTTTATTTTTATAGTTACGAAATTATCAGGAGAATTGTTAAAAAATTAAAAAGTACATTGCATGAAATTTAACACTTTTTTTGAAAATTTGTCTAAAATTAAGACTCTGGCACATTTATTGTTTTTTCTATAATTCGTGAATAATAAACATTTAATTATTAAAATAATAAATTATGAAAAAACTTATTTTAACAGGGATATTAGCTGTAGCAGGTTTAACAGCAACTGCAAACGCTCAGATTCAAAAAGGTAATTGGATGGTAGGAAGCAGTTTAATATCAAGTAATTTCGGATTAAATACAGGTGGCGGATATCAAATTGACATACAACCCAAAGGAGCTTATTTCATTGAAGATAATCTAGCCGTTGGAGGATATGTAACATTAGGTATCGGTAAATCTTCTAAGGAGGCGAGTACAAGATTTGATTATGGTGTAGGTGCTTTAGGACGTTATTATCTTTCTCCTGGAGAAAAAGGTGTGGACAACTTATTACATCACGGTAGATGGTTCTTCGAGGGTAACTTAGGTGTAGGTGGTTATTCTATCAGCAATGGAGGTAACTCTACGACAGGTCTTGACTTTGGTGTAGGTCCAGGTTATTCATACTTTATCACACCAAACATTGGTCTGGAAGGTTTAGTAAAATATGCAGGTGTAACAGGTTTCGGCAATAAAGGTTTAACATCTAACATTACCTTTAATTTAGGATTTAGTATTTATTTGCCAACTTCTAAAGCTAAGCAAGTTATCAACGAGGTTAAGTAATCTTACTACTCATAAAAAAATAAAGCGCCCCGGATTTATTCCGGGGCGCTTTTCGTACAAATTAAAACTAAACTATAAAAAATCAAATAAATCATGTATTCGGTTGTGGAGTATATCTCAGATAGGGTTTTATTTCTGTAACGCCCTTAGGAAATATCTTTCTTGCATAGTCCGTTGAAATAGATGGAGGAACAATCACGTCTTCCCCGTACTGCCAATTCACAGGAGTGGCAACTGTATGTGCATCTACCAATTGCAAAGAGTCTAATACTCTCAATATTTCATTAAAATTTCTTCCTGTAGAAGCGGGATAGGTAATAATCAATCTTACTTTTTTGGCAGGATCTATAATTAATAGAGAACGTACGGTAGCTGTAGTTGAAGCATTAGGATGTATGAAATCATACAGTTCTGAGATTTTCTTATCTCTGTCTGCAATAATCGGAAACCGGACCTCTGTATTTTGGGTTTCATTAATATCCTTAATCCAGTTCTGGTGGTCCTCTACCCCATCCACACTCAGGGCAATAACTTTTGTATCTCTTTTCTCAAATTCAGACTGTAATTTTGATGTGTATCCTAATTCCGTAGTGCAAACCGGAGTATAATCTGCCGGATGTGAAAATAAAATCCCCCATGAATCTCCGAGATAATCATAGAAATTAATCACGCCTGAAGATGATTCTGCCTGAAAGTTGGGTGCTGTATCTCCTAATCTGATTGACATAATATTTTGTTTTATAGTCTACAAATTTAGTAGACTTTTTGAAACTGACAAATTTTTTGCTGAAAATTTATATCTTTAACTAAAAAATATTCATGCAGAAAACTGGAATCAGTTATATTGATGTTGTTTACAAAGTCCTGGAAAACTGGTATGTAACTTTTGCCGAGCTTACCCCAAAGCTGATTGTCGGAATCCTGGTATTCACATTTTTTCTTCTTACCAGCAAATACCTGAGCATAATTGCAGTAAAGCTTTTTCATAAATTTTTCCCGAAAAGCCAGAAAGAAAGCTCTCTGGTTACGTTAATCGGAGTATTCAGATTTCTAATTATGCTAATGGGAACGTTTATCTCCCTCGAAATAATGGGATTCAGCGGCTTTCTTTGGAAGTTTATCGGAAGTTTAGGTGTGGCGGGGGTTATTGCCGGGGTTGCCTTGAAAGACCTTGTATCGAGTATCTTTTCGGGAATGCTGATCGGAATTGATAAGGCTTTTAAAGTGGGAGATTATATTACCATCGGAACTCATTCCGGGACCGTACAGGAAATCGGTTTTTTAACAACAAAGATTCTTACAGATGATGGCAAAAAAGCATATATTCCTAATCAGGTAGTTTTTAATGCACCATTTTATAATATTACAGCATCACCACAACGAAGAATTATATTAAACTTTGAAATTCCTGCAGATGAGGATATCAGCAAAGCACAAAAAAGTATTCTTAATGTGATTAAAAATCTTGACAATGTGGATAAGCTGGATACGGCAGAGGTTATTTTTACAGACCTCAAACAAGGGGCATTTAACCTTCAGGTCAAATTCTGGATTAAAGTAGGTGCTAACCTGGCTCAGGTGAGAAGTAAGGCCTATTTAAACATTAAAGAACGTTTTGATGAGGATAAAATTCAACTTGTAACTCCAACGAGTATCAGTATTACGAATGGAGATTCCAGCTTACCCGAAAGTCATCAGGATAAATAATAAATGTCTATAAAATAAAGGCCACTTCAAAACTAAGGTGGTTTTTCATTATAGCTTTTTTTGAGAAACCTAACAGGTTTTTGAAACCTGTTAGGTTTAAATAACTTTGCTGAAATTATTAACAAAATTTTGCCCTTGCATTGGCCAACAAAAAACCGCTCCACAAGTGTGAAACGGTTTTCTTATTTATTTGAAAATTTTAGATTACGCTAAAACTTCTTTTACTTTGTTTGCAGCTTCTTCTAAAGTAATTGCAGAGTGTACCGGAAGACCAGACTCATCGATTAATTTTTTAGCTTCAACAGCGTTAGTTCCCTGTAATCTTACGATCAATGGAACCGGAAGGCTACCCATAGCTTTGTAAGCATCTACAACCCCTTGAGCAACTCTGTCACATCTTACAATACCTCCGAAGATGTTGATCAGGATTGCTTTTACGTTTGGATCTCTTAAGATGATTCCGAAAGCAGTCTGTACTCTCTGAGCATCTGCAGTACCCCCTACATCAAGGAAGTTAGCAGGGTTACCACCTGATAATTTGATGATATCCATAGTTGCCATAGCAAGACCGGCACCGTTTACCATACAAGCAACGTTACCATCCAGTTTTACGAAGTTAAGACCCGCTTCACCTGCTTCAACATCCATTGGATCTTCTTCTCTTGTATCTCTTAATTCCGCTAAGTCTTTGTGACGGAATAATGAGTTATCATCTAAAGTTACTTTAGCATCTACAGCGATAATTTTGTTATCAGAAGTTTTCAACACAGGATTGATTTCGAAAAGCGATGCATCGATACCAACGTAAGCGTTATATAAAGAGGTAATGAATTTAGTAAATTCTTTGAAAGCATTTCCTTCAAGACCTAGGTTGAAAGCAATTTTTCTAGCCTGGAACCCTTGAAGACCTAAAGCTGGATCAATGATTTCTTTGTGAATCAAGTGAGGAGTTACTTCAGCAACGTGCTCGATATCCATACCTCCTTCAGTAGAATATACAACTGTATTTTTACCTTCAGCTCTGTCTAACAGGATAGAAACATAAAATTCTTTAGTTTCTGATTCACCTGGATAATATACATCCTCTGCAACCAAAACAGAATTTACTTTTTTACCCTCAGCAGAAGTTTGTGGTGTTACCAACTGCATTCCGATGATGTTCTGAGCGTTTTCTTTAAGTTTATCCATGTTTGGAGAGAACTTTACACCACCACCTTTACCACGACCTCCTGCGTGGATCTGTGCTTTTACTACCCATCCCTGAGCGCCGGTTTCAGCAGTTAGTTTTTCTGCAGCAGCTACAGCTTCATCTACGTTATTCGCTACGAAACCACGTTGGATAGCTACTCCGTACTTTGATAAAATCTCTTTTGATTGATACTCGTGAAGATTCATATTATTTTTATTATTTTATTTAAATATTTAAAGGTTGACAAATTTACTAAAAAGACACGGAAGTTCAAGTTTATTGACTTAAAATTTAAAGTCCTGTTGACTTGATTTTTAACATATCATTTGATTTTCCCTTATTCTTCCGCCAATTTCTCTGATTGTGATCCGATAAACGGAATTTTTGGTGCCAGGAAATATCCTGTAAGACTGGCGAACAATATCGGCACAAAATAAGTAAACCCTGTTAATGTTCCTAAAATGATCGTTGTACTCATCGGAGTTCTCGTTACACAGGCATTGATTGCTGCCATACAGCTTACAATGGCAAGCGTGGTGTCTACATTGGGAAATAAATTGTGGATAATTAATCCTAATGTGGTTCCCACGAAGAAAAGGGGAATGATGAAGCCTCCTCTCCATCCTGAAGTTACGGTAATGGCAATGGCTACTATTTTAAAAACAAGGACAAGGATCAGAAAATTCAATCCGAAATTCCCACCAATCAACTGGTTGATTTCGTTATGTCCAAAATATCTTGTAATAGGGAAATTATAAGCAATAACGCCTAAAATGATCCCTCCTACCAAGGTTTTAATATAGATGGGAAGATTTCTGTATTCAAAAAGTTTTTTAAAAAATTTCACGACAAAAATGAAAATCCATCCGAAGAATGTTCCTACAACTCCAAATAATGTGGCATATAAAAAATCATATACTCCCGTGTAATGGTAAGCCTTTAAATCCCAGGTTGCTCCAATACCCAAATGAATGATCAGAGCAAACATCAGGTAGCTGAAGCAGCTTGCTACTAATGCAGGGATAATAGCTTTATAATATTCTACAGCATGTTTATGATGCAGGATTTCCAATGAGAAAAGACTTCCTCCCAGTGGAGCTCCGAACAATGCTGTAAATCCGGAAGCCATTCCGGCAATACTTAAGGAACGCAGTTCTTCACCTTTCAGCCTGAATATTTTCCCCAACCAGGTTCCTGTAGATCCGGTTACCTGTACCAAAGGAGCTTCTGGACCTAAGCTTCCCCCTGATGCCACACAAAAAAGTGACGAAAGAATCATGGATGGATTGTTCTTTGGCTCCAGCTTTCCTTTATTAAATCTGATATTATTAACAATCAGATGGATTTCCCCGGGATCACCAATAAAATGGATCACTAATCCTGCCAGCAATCCGCAGATCGCCATCGTAGGAATTACTTCCCATCCCTGAAATTCAGCAAGGAACTCCGTAAAATGCTCCAGTACGATCCAGTATCCACCGGCAATAATACCGCCTACCAAACCGGTAAAAGCCCACATAAAAAAAGTACGGCTGAACACAAAAGGATTAAATCTTATCGGCTGGTCCAATAAGTTAAAGGTTCTTATAAGCCGTCTTCTCCTGTTAATTTTCATTCTCAGATCTTATTTTTAGCAAAATAAAGAATCAGCATTCCCCAGCTTAGGATCATTA
Organism: Chryseobacterium gallinarum; assembly: GCF_001021975.1. Lineage (NCBI taxonomy): Bacteria > Pseudomonadati > Bacteroidota > Flavobacteriia > Flavobacteriales > Weeksellaceae > Chryseobacterium > Chryseobacterium gallinarum. Next base: position 831,696 of record NZ_CP009928.1, read on the forward strand.
ATAAACCTCCTAGCGGGGTAATAGGTCCTAAAAATTTAAGATTAGCTCCTAAATAATCCTGCATACTTAAGAAATAGATACTTACTGAGAATAAAAACGTTCCGGCAATCATTAAAATGGACGTCCATTTTTCCGTTGATGTTTCAAATTTTAAAATATACCCGATAATCAGCAGAAAAAAAGCTGCATACATCTGGTATCTTACTCCCGTTTCAAAACTTTCAAGTCTTTCTACGGACAATATCTTCTTCAAGGCATGTGCTCCGAATGCGCCGAGTATTACTGACAGCATTCCATACACCGCTCCAAAAATTAAAGTAATTGTTTTCATTTTATAACTCTTCTAATTCTAGGGTTAAATATTTTTTTGTTCTATAATCCTGCCATGTCCCGATGATTTTATTTCCTTTTATATCGGCTTCCACCAGAGCTCTTGGTATCCATGCTTTCAATTCTTCACTATGATAATCATCTTCTATGATAGAGAAATGATCCTGAACAAACTTTCCTCTCCAATGGATCAGCTTTTTATTCTTGTCATACCAGTACACAGCTGAAAAAGAATTATCCTCATTAATTTCGTTGAATAAAACCGTAATGGGGTATTTTCCATTAATTTTGCCTTTATACAATTTATTTCCCGGACCGGTTTGACCAATTGTTTCAGAACCGGATATCAGATTCTTTCCATAAGGGCTCCAGTACTTTTCAAGTTCTTTATAGGTAAATTCAAGTTCGTGGCTTCCCAAATCATCCAGCGCCCGCATTGCATGATTGGAGCATCTGCCTGCTACAAAAGTCAGCTTGTCCTTTCCAAAAAAATACCTGATACCGTTCAAAGTATAATCCATGAAACACCCTTCATATAAATCAATCTGATCCTGAATTTCTTCTGAAGGATTTTTTTCAGATTTTAATGTAACAAGAAAGTCATCAACTCTTTTTTTTATTCTTTTTTGAATCAAACCTGCAACTGTTTTAGCAGTACTCTTTTGAAATAAAGCTTCAGCATTGATATAATTCCCTGTCCTTAAATCGAAATTTTTCCAGTCTGCAAATTCCTCAGGATATGCACCGATAGCTTCTCCATGTATTCCTATACTTAGAATATCCTTAGGTGTCTCCAGCTTTTCCCAATCATAATAGTAAATATAATTGGAGTATGAAGTCGTTCCTGTAGAGACTAATTTGGAAGGGTCTCCACCTGTCCCCGGGATGTATTCCAGTTCTTTTACCTGCAGGAATGTATTGATCTTATTTTCTACTTCCGGACGGTCCGGATAAGAAATCACAGGAAACACAAAGTTTTCAATCTTTGGTGGCAAATTGCTTATTTTTAAATTTTTCTGTTGTGAAAAACTTACACCGGAAATCAATAAGAAAAGCAGAACACTTTTTTTCATTATTTCGATTTTAGGTACATTAAAATAAATTTAGCCACCAAAGTAGAAATGCCCAGTATGATAAACATATTGGCAAATCTCTTGGAACTTTGGAATCCCGGTGATGTTGTTTTCTTCAAAAAGAATCCAAAGATGAGAAATATGATGGGCAAGATAATCTGTAGCATTAGTTCCCTCTCATTCTGTTAAACTCATTGATTACCTCGTGATGGCTTACCGTTTTATCTTTAAAGTAAGTCACAAAATGTTGTTTCTCCTCTTCTGTAGCTCCTAATTGATTCAGAATATTCAATAAATGCATTTTCATGTGACCTTTCTGAATACCTGTTGTTACCAATGAACGCAGAGCTGCAAAATTTTGGGCTAATCCAGAAACAGCCAGAATACTCATCAATTCCTGTGCGGAAGGTTTTCCCAGTAAAGCCAGAGAGAATTTTACCAATGGATGAAGATTGGTAAGACCTCCTACAACGCCTACAGAAATCGGAAGATCGATCCAGAACCTGAAAACGCCGTTATCGGTAGTACAGTGGGTCAAAGACCGGTATTTTCCGTCTCTTGCAGCATAGGCATGAGCACAGGCTTCAGTTGCCCTGAAGTCGTTTCCGGTTGCAATCACCACTGCATCTACTCCGTTCATTACTCCTTTATTATGAGTAGTTGCGCGGTAAGGTTCAATTTCAGCAATGGTAACAGCTTGTTTAAACTTGGATGCAAATTCCTCAGGAGAAATTCCGCTGTCATCTTTTAAATCTTCCATTTTACAGGAAACCTCAGCTCTTACGATACAATCCGGAGTAAAGTTGGAAAGAATATTCATCACGATTTGCAATGAGTTTTTTTCATCCTGGGTAAAGTCCTCGCTCGTGGCAACTTCCTGTCTTAGTGTTTTACCAAACTGCTCAAGACATGAATTGATAAAGTTGGCTCCCATCGAGTCTACCGTGTCAAAGCTTGCCTTCAGCTGGTAATAATTTGGCATTTCTGCTGTTTTATCCACAAGGCTGATGTTTAAGATTCCTCCACCACGTTTTCTCATATTGGCAGTGATATCTTCTGTAGCCTCCAATAATTTTTTCTTTAGACTAAAATTAAAGAAATGTAATAATTTATGAGATTCTACATTAAATATGAAATGGGTATGCCCCAATTTTTCCGTATTGATAATGGTTGTTTTAAAACCACCTTTATCAATCCAGAATTTTGCAGCTTTAGAGGCCGCAGCGACTACGGAACTTTCTTCAACAGCCATTGGCAGAGCCAATAGTTTTCCGTCAATCAGAAAATTTGGAGCAATTCCATAAGGCATATAAAAATTGGAAATCGTATTTTCAGAAAACTCTTCGTGAAGTTTCTGAAGGTCGGCATCTTCGTTCCAATATTGTTTTAATATATTTTGATATTCCTGATTTCCTTCAAGGTATTCGTTTACAAGCCAGTCGATTTTCCCCTGCTTTGGAAGCTTGGAAAAACCTTCAATCGGTTTATGATTCATAATAGAAACTTTAATGAGCCGTAAATATAATGATTTTGAGACTCTTTTTTGTTGATAACTTCCATGAAAAAAGGTTGACATTTATCAATTTTGGAACTAAATTTGGACAATGTTTAAATACACATCCGATACAAAATGTATCAATTATTAAGAATATGAATTTTGACCGTCTTAAAGAAAAGCTTGAAATCCTTGCCGATGCAGCAAAGTATGATGTCTCCTGCTCATCCAGCGGAGGGACAAGGAAAAATAAAAAAGGAGCTTTAGGTGATAGCTCCGCAAGCGGCATCTGCCATACCTATACCGAAGACGGAAGATGCGTTTCATTGCTTAAAATTTTACTGACCAATCATTGTATCTATGATTGCGCTTATTGCGTTTCCAGAAGTTCAAATGACATTAAAAGGGCAGCATTTACAGTAGAAGAAGTAGTAGATTTAACAATTAATTTTTACCGTAGAAACTATATTGAGGGACTATTTCTAAGTTCAGGAATTTTCAAAAATGCAGATACCACGATGGAACGATTGGTACGAGTAGCTAAAAAACTTCGTCTGGAAGAAAATTTTAATGGCTATATTCATTTAAAATCTATTCCCGGGGCGAGTGATGAACTGATGCAGGAAGCAGCTTTATATGCAGACAGACTATCTGTGAATCTTGAAATCCCAACAGAAAGCGGTTTAAAATTATTGGCTCCGGAAAAGAACAGACATGATATGATCAGTCCGATGAGATACATCCAAAAAGGGATTACGCAGTATCAGGACGAGAAGAAAATCTTAAAGAAAGTTCCCAAGTTTGCCCCGGCAGGGCAATCTACTCAGATGATTGTAGGTGCTACCAACGAAAATGATCTTCAAATCATTAAAGTGGCTGACCATTTTTATAAAAATTTCAACCTGAAAAGGGTTTATTATTCCGGATATGTTCCGGTGCTGGAGGATAAAAGACTTCCTTCATTAACTACAGAAGTTCCGATGCTTCGTGAAAACAGGCTATATCAGTCTGACTGGTTGATGAGATTTTATGGTTTTAAAGCAGAGGAAATTTTAGATCCTGACATCCCTTTCCTTGATCTGGAAGTGGATCCGAAGTTAAGTTGGGCATTGCGACACTTGGACCAATTTCCCGTCAATCTTCAGACCGCTGACTATCAAATGATTTTAAGAATCCCGGGAATTGGAGTAAAAACAGCTCAGAAAATTGTGAGCGCAAGGCGGTTTCAAATTTTACATATGGATCATTTGAAAAAGTTAGGAGCCGCTGTAAACCGCGCGAAATATTTTATTGATTTTAATGCCGGGAATGCTTATCTGAAATATTTGACAGATAAAAACCTTAGGAAATTGCTGGTTGGTGGAAGTTCATCAAAATTTCACAATCAATTTTCTCAACAACTGAGTTTATTTTAAAACGAGTTAAAATTAATATATTATCAGAAATAAAACATTTTTTTCAGGGTTCTTCTACATCAGTAACCGGAAACATGACAAAAAAGTCAATTTTATTATATTTTTAAATGATGACCACTCTACTCTACGACGGAAGTTTTGACGGACTTTTCACAGCAATATTCGAAATTTTTGAATATCGCTATAAAGATGTGGAAATTGTGAGTAGGGAAAGGTTTCATCAGGAAAATATTTTTGCAGAGATTCATGAAGTGATTACTCAGCCTGATAAATCTGAGCGAGTCTTAAAAAAATTAGAACAAAATCTGGGAAAACAAGGAATATATAAGCTTTTAAAAGTCTTTTTATCTGAAGATCCTGAATTGGAAAAAGTAACACTATCAGCAGTAAAACAATCTGTAAAGAATCCTCAACAAAATATTCTGGAAAATTATGCCGACTCTGATATCATGAAAATATCCAAAATCTGTAAATCTGTAGATAGAGAAAGTCACAGGATGACAGCATTCGTCCGTTTTGAGAAAATGCAGGATGGTATTTTCTTTTCAAAAATAGATCCTGACTTCAATGTTCTTCCTTTAATCAGAAAACATTTCAGCGACCGTTACCAGGATCAAAAATGGATGATCTATGATCTGCGAAGAAATTATGGGATCTTTTATGATCTGGAAACTTCTGATTTCTTTTATCCGGAAGAAAAATTAGATGGTAAAAATTATCAGGAAAAGTTTCATGATGAGGAAAGGAACTATCAAACACTTTGGCAACGGTATTTTACCAAAACCAATATTGTGGAAAGAAAGAATCTGAAACTCCATGTACAACATGTTCCCAAAAGATACTGGAAATATCTGACCGAGAAGTGGTGAGAACTGTTTATAGTTTTATCTGTGATTGTTAGTTTGTTGATAACTTTTTATTTTTCCTATAAAGGCATTTAAATATATGGAAAATAAATAGGTTGCTATACATATTTATTTGTGGATAACTTCTTTATTAACTATAAATATTCGCCTGATTTTAGGCACGCAGATTTTAACTTCTGCGCGCTTCTCAACATTATACTGTTAACTTTAAAAAACTAAAGTGTCTAAAAACTTTTGTGACTTTTGTGGTTTTAATTGTAACCACTGATGACACAGATATCCACAGATGTTTACGGATAATTTTTTTATAGCATGGTTGAATCCAAATCCCCTATACAAGGATTACCCATAACTAATTGTTTATCACTAATTCCCAGCATAATCACAATCAACAATTTCACTTTGTGGATAACTTTTTTATGAATTATCGCTCGTGAAAACCCTTGTGAAACAGCTCTACAAAAGGATTACACAATAGATTAATTACCATTCACTTACATAAAAATCACAATTCCCATTCCCATATTGTGGATAACTTTTTCAAGACATAATAAAAATGGACACAAATGTTGATCTTACCCGCAGATTATGCCAATACTGCAGAAAGTATTTGATTTTTGACGTAAGTGTTTTTCGAGTTTTTATGTTTTAGCTAAAAAATAATTGAAGCAGTAAAAACTTGTATGTCTTTTATGGTGACTGTTTCATCGACAAAACTCATATTGTGGATAACTTTTTCAAGATTAAAATAACATGAATACGCTATACAAAGGCCATACATAATAAATTAATTATCATACCATTACCTTGTAAGTGCAACTCACACTTCCATATTGTGGATAACTTTTTCATATACGACGGGCAAGATAAATTAACATAAATGCCCTGTACAAAGGATAAAACAAACATATTCATTATCAAAATCTTACAATACAAAATACAATTTACGCTATCACATTGTGGATAACTTTTATTTCCGGATTGTTCGTAGAGTTTTTTTTGACGAATAGCTTTGCTTCAATACTTCAAATTTCACAAAAAATCCCATATTTGTAACCCAATCAAATGAATATGAAAAGAATTAGCTCAGGACTGATTATTGCTATGCTTCTTTTAAGCTGTACTCATGATAAAACTCCATCATCAAACCGAAACTCTCAGAATACAAAAGATAAGGCTGCTGAAAGTCTGTTGAAGATCAATCAACATAAAATTACCATTAAAGAAAGATTTTCTCCTCCTAAGGATTATAAATGGGTCGATGAAAAATCAGATTCTTTCGGATACTTCATTGAAAATTTTAAACTTAAATCTTATGGAAGTCCGGTTCTAAAATATGATGGAACACCAGTTTCCACTCAACATCTTCACGAAGCCGTATTTGATATCGATACGGGAAATAAAGATTTACAACAATGCGCAGATGCTGTTATCCGTCTGAGAGCCGAATATCTCTATAAAGCAAAAAAGTATGATGAAATCAGATTCCATTTTACAAGCGGTGATCTGCTGAGCTGGAATGATTATAAAAATGGAACCAGAGCTTTTGTCAGTGGTAATTCCGTAAGTTTCAGAAAAACGGCCAATTTTGATGATTCTTATCAAAACTTCAGGAATTACCTGGACCTCATCTTTAATTATGCAGGAACCATTTCATTAAATAAGGAAACAAAACCGGTTGCACAAAATCCAGATATAAAAACCGGGGATATTCTGATTACTCCTGGAAGTCCGGGACATGTAGTATTTATTGCAGGAGTATGTAAGAATAAACAAGGAAAAAGATTGTTTTTATTGGGCGAAGGCTTTACTCCGGCACAGTCTGTACACTTACTGTCCAATCCTTTTAATAAAAATATTTCGCCATGGTATGATCTTGATATCCATGCTCAGGAAACCAAAACAGCACGGTATATTTTCAAACCGACAAATCTCAGAAGCTTTTAATTCTATATATTCAAAACTATTGAAAAGTTACTGCAATAATCTGAACTTGTTTTTGTAAATTTGTGTTCGAAATTTTTTACTAGATGAAAGAGAGTGCTGTAAAAAAGATTGCAGTTCTTACTTCAGGAGGAGATTCTCCAGGTATGAATGCTGCATTAAGAGCGGTAGTAAGAACCGCCAATTACTATAATATCGAATGCTACGGAGTTAGAGAAGGTTACAACGGACTCATCAACGGTGATTTTCTGAAAATGGGCCCTCGTTCCGTAAAAAATATAATCAACCAGGGCGGAACGATTCTAAAGTCTGCCAGATCCACCGAGTTCAGAACGAAAGAAGGCCGCCAGAAAGCTTATGACAACTGTGTAAAGCTTGGTATTGACGGTTTGGTATGTATCGGGGGAGACGGTACTTTTACCGGAGCCAAAATCTTTAATGAAGAATTTGGGATCAGAGTGATCGGAATACCGGGGACTATTGACAATGATATTTTCGGAACCGATAATACCATCGGATATGATACGGCACTGAATACTGCTATGGAAGCTATTGATAAAATCCGTGACACTGCAACTTCCCACAACAGGGTTTTCTTTGTAGAAGTAATGGGGCGAGATGCCGGATTTATTGCTTTAAACAGCGGATTGGCTACCGGAGCTTTAGATATCCTGATCCCTGAGAAAAAAGACAGCATGGATGACCTTTTCGCAAACTTCAGAAAAGCTGAAAAAACAGGAAAAGCATCCAGTATTGTAGTGGTGGCAGAAGGTGAAAAATTAGGAAGCATTTATGATCTTGCCAACAAGACTAAAGAAGAATTCCCGGAATATGATATCCGGGTAACGGTTTTAGGTCACATCCAGAGAGGAGGATCACCAAGCTGTGCAGACAGAGTATTAGCGAGCAGACTCGGATTTGGTGCAGTAGTAGGATTAATGGAAGGACAAAGTAATGTAATGGCAGGGATGCGTTCCAATGACCTGGTATATACGCCTATCGAAGAAGCCATTAAAAAACATAACGAAATCAACAAAGATCTGATGTTGATTTCAGAAATTTTAGCAATCTAATTATTTTTATAAATCTAATAAAAACAAACTATTATGTCAACAATCAAAGTAGGTATCAACGGTTTTGGTAGAATTGGACGTCTTGTTTTCAGAGCAATGACTGAAAGAGACAACATTGAAGTTGTAGGAATCAATGACCTGATCAATGCAGAATACATGGCTTACATGTTAAAATATGACTCTGTACACGGAATTTTCCCGGGTGAAGTTTCTGTAGAAGGAAACGATCTTGTGGTAAACGGAAAAAGAATCAGAGTAACTGCTGAGAAAGATCCAAATAACCTAAAGTGGAATGAAATCGGAGCTGACTATATCGTAGAATCTACAGGTCTTTTCTTATCTAAAGATTCAGCTCAGGCTCACATCAATGCAGGTGCAAAAAAAGTAATCCTTTCTGCTCCTTCTAAAGATGATACTCCAATGTTTGTAATGGGAGTAAACCACAAGGAACTTACAGATGATATCAAAATTTTATCAAACGCTTCTTGTACAACAAACTGTTTAGCGCCTTTAGCTAAAGTTATCCACGATAAATTCGGAATCGTAGAAGGTTTAATGACTACTGTACACGCTACAACGGCAACTCAGAAAACAGTTGACGGTCCTTCAATGAAAGACTGGAGAGGTGGTAGAGCTGCTTTGAACAATATCATCCCTTCTTCTACAGGTGCTGCTAAGGCAGTAGGAAAAGTAATTCCTTCATTAAACGGAAAATTAACAGGTATGTCTTTCAGAGTACCTACTGTAGATGTTTCTGTAGTTGACCTTACAGTAAGATTAGAAAAAGCAACTTCTTATGATGAAATCTGTGCAGCGATCAAAGAAGCTTCAGAAGGTGAATTGAAAGGTATCCTTGGATACACTGAGGATGCAGTAGTATCTCAGGACTTCGTAGGAGATAAGAGAACTTCTATCTTCGACAAAGATGCTGGTATCATGCTTTCTCCTAACTTCGTGAAACTTGTTTCCTGGTATGACAACGAAATGGGTTATTCCAACAAGTTGGTAGATATGCTTGTACACGCTGCTTCTTTATAATAAATAATCAGCAATGAGTAATACAAAAGCCTTCCCGATGGGGAGGCTTTTACTTTTAGTTACTTTCAGGAAAATGAGTCTTTAAAATTTAATCCTTTTAATTAATGATAAGACTAAATAATTTGTCTGTGTCGTCTTCTACCGCTTTAACAGTGTAATCTGGTCTGTATTTAAAAACAGCATATAGTGTTCCTTTATTTTTACCCTTGCCTGCTACAGTCATTTTTAATCCGGCAGAACTTCCATCAGCAGCAACTGATGTCCCTTTGTTTGTGCCGACTACTCTAATCCATCCGTTGGTTGTATAAAAAGCAGGTGAAGGAGCAGAAACATAGGAATAGCCACAATTCTTTTTACCTCCGGAACTTTTGCTGGTACACCAATTTGTAACAGCCAGCTCTACGGATTTGCTTTCAAATTCACTTTTTCTATCTTTTTTAAATTTTGTTTTTAAATTAAGAAGACCATCATTCAATAGTTTTAATTTTTCAGACAAGGGAATATTCATTTCCTGGATTTCTGAATACATCATCGTATAATATGGTTTATACTCAGACAAATAAGCTGTATAAGGTTTTACTTCATAATCCTTTTGAGCTGAACACATGATAAATAGTGTTAAAAAAGTAATAATTGATAATTTTTTCATGACAATAGTTTTTAAGGGTTGTACTTGCTTAGAACAAAGGTTGGAAATTAAACGACACAAAAAAATTACCCGTTTGTGGTATTTTTCAGACTACTGTAGAAATTATATGGATAACTGATAAATCTCACCAGTGAATTCCGGTGCAAAACTTGTATTTTTATATACAAAGGAATGAACAATGATACAGCCCCGGTTTAAAGATGCTCCTCATTTCAAAAACTTTTGGGAGAATGGTAACGGAAGACAACTGATTGATTTTTCCGGTGCTGAAGTGAGTTGTAAAGACTTTGAAAAATTTGCCCCCTTCTTTTATCATATTGATGAAGCCGGAGATAATGTTGTAAAAGAAGTTTATTTTACAAAAAAGTTTCATGAAGCGTTCCGGGAAATCGAAGGATATATCCGGAAAGGTGTTTCAGAAACAGATTCCGTTCCTGAGAGTGTAAAAAAATTGTTTGCCCAAACACAAAAAGTTCCTGAATGGCTTGATGACAATTTACTGAAAAGCGGCGCTGAGCTTTGTATGCGCAGCAATCTTGATTCTTTAATTTCTTTAAGGGATTACTGCCTGATCGGAGGGTATGATTATGCTTACCTCAACAAACCGCTCATCGTTACCGAAGCTCTGAAAAAAGGAGCTGTAAAACGTCTTGCCGAGACCTTAGACTTTTGGGTAAATGTTACCCGTTATAGTGCCCTGGAACTTCATGCCAAAGGATATGAATTTGCCATAAAAACCCGTCTCATCCATTCCTATGCAAGGCTTTCCATCAAAAAGCATTATAAAAACTGGGACACTGAAAACTGGGGAGAGCCCATCAATTCCTGGGATATGATGGCCACCTATATTGGTTTCAGCCTTGTTTTCCTTCATAGCCTTCAAAAACTGGGAAACACTTTTTCGATTGAAGAAGAACATGGGATTTTTCACTTATGGAAATACGTCGGATACTTGTTGGGTATACCGGAACAGCTTCTTCCTGACAATAAAAAACAGGCTACAGAATATTTTTATTTATGGACCTCCGTTCAACCGCCTTCTGATAAAGACTCTGTTCTTCTGGCTCATTCCCTTCTCAACGAATCATTGGAGAATCCTATTTTAAAATTTAAGGTCCAAAGGAAGAGCTTAAGGTATCTTCATATCTGCTGTACGTGGTTCTTATTGGATGATGAAGTTTGTAAAAGGCTTCAGATCCCTGAAGTTTCCAATAAAAAACTATTCCCAAAGTCTAAAATATTGTTCAACAAAATTTATGACAAATTAGTAAGCCGGGACTCCAGAATAAAAAGAGGAAACAAAGATCAGATGAAAGTATTGGGAGACTACCTGAATATCACTAAAAATTCAAATTTTCATTAGGGTAGGCAGTAAAGTTTCTGTTGGATGATACACCTCACTTAGCAAGAGTAATAAAATTAAGTACAATACATTTACAGGCTTCAATAACTTCCTTCTTCCAGCTTTCAGCATCTATCCTAATCAACAGATATTATTTTTTTTCCGCCACCCATACTATGTTTTGCATCTGCTTCGTTATGAATCACATCTGCTCTAAAACTTTATCATTTTTTAACTCTAAAAACCAGTTTTAAGGGCAAATAATATTAGTTTTTGATCAATAAATTGTGTATTTTTGAGAAATTATTTTAATAGAGATGAGTAACATTGATGATAAGAAAAAAGCACTCGCATTAGTGCTTGACAAATTAGATAAAACATACGGAAAAGGAACGGTAATGACTTTAGGTGACGAATCTATAGACAATACTGTAGAGGTAATTCCTTCCGGTTCTTTAGGATTAGATATCGCATTAGGTATAGGAGGATATCCAAAAGGAAGAATCATTGAAATATATGGTCCTGAATCTTCAGGTAAAACAACTTTAACGCTTCACGCTATTGCTGAAGCCCAGAAAGCAGGTGGTATTGCTGCATTCATCGATGCTGAGCACGCTTTCGACAGAACTTATGCTGCTAAGTTAGGAATTGATTTGGAAAACCTTATCATTTCCCAGCCGGACAACGGTGAGCAAGCGCTGGAAATTGCGGATAATCTTATCCGTTCAGGAGCAATTGACATCGTAGTTATCGACTCTGTAGCAGCACTTACTCCAAAAGCGGAGATTGAAGGTGAAATGGGAGATTCCAAAATGGGTCTTCATGCAAGGTTAATGTCTCAGGCATTAAGAAAACTGACTGCTACCATTTCAAGAACGAAGTGTACGGTAATTTTCATCAACCAGTTAAGAGAAAAAATCGGTGTTATGTTCGGTAACCCTGAAACCACTACCGGAGGTAATGCTCTTAAATTCTATGCTTCTGTAAGAATTGATATCAGAAAAGCAAGTGCACCAATCAAGCAAGGTGATGAAGCCATCGGAAGCCGTGTGAAAGTGAAAATTGTGAAAAACAAAGTAGCTCCACCTTTCAAACAGGCAGAATTTGATATTATGTATGGTGAAGGGGTTTCTAAAGTTGGAGAAATTCTTGATACGGCAGTAGATATGGGAATTGTGAAGAAAAGCGGTTCCTGGTTCAGCTACGAAGAGACTAAATTAGGACAGGGGCGTGATGCTGTAAAAGACGTCTTAAGAGACAATCCTGATCTTGCCGAAGAATTGGAAAACAAAATCAAGGAAGAACTGAAAAACAACAAATAAGTTTTCAAAAAATAATGGAAAGGCAGTCTTAGGATTGCCTTTTTTATTTTTATAAATCCGTAATTTTTCAACAAATTTTAAGATTGATTAACAGGTCGCTCCTACGGAGCTTCTCTTCAACAATGTATAAATTCTATGAACATATTGTTCCTATGGAGCGGTTAAACAGATTTTAAAAATAAAGGAATATATTAAAACGAGACTGCTCTTTTGGAACAGTCTCGTTTTATTTTTATGTTTTTGATATTATTCTGCAATTTTACCTTGTAGCTGTAAAGCTCCAGTAACCTTCATTCCTTTTGTTAACGTATCGAATCTCATATTCTCTTTATTCACAAAAGCATCAATAGTGAAGAAATCTTCATTTTCTTCATGGGTGATCAGTTTCAGCTTCAGGATATATCCTTTAATGCTTCTGTCTTCAAGCAATGTCGTTTCTTTAAAGTCTACAAGCTGGGCAATGAAGTCAAAACATGCATAATTAGGAAGATCCTGGCTTGGTACATACGTTGTGAAATCTTCATTCATTTTGGTACCATCAGGTAAATCCGTATTCGTATGAACATCAAGAATGAAAACAATTCCGCTCACATTCACCTTCAGATGAGGTTGTGTCAGATATGTATTCCTATTTTCGGCATAATCGGTTGCAAAGAACCAAACTCCGAAAGTATCCCGGGCCGGGCCGGCTACAATCGCATTCAGATTCAATGCATTTTCCCATTCCCTGATCGATCTTGTTTCAAAATCTAAAGTATAATCAGTTTTTACTTCCGGGATTATTGTACTCATTTCTTCTGTAAAGATGGTTTTAAATCTTACATCTTCAAATTCCGTCTTATGATTACTTTCTCCGGAAGGATCAGGGACTGCAGACTGCATTAAAACGTTTGTCAGGTATTGTCCGTAATCTTTAGTCTGAAAATTCTCATGGCCAAAAATACCACTCCATGTATTCACAAGGTTATGAACATTTGACTTTCTTATGATAATTCCCGCTTCATTAGTTGTCTCAGGAGCTGTAATTCCTTCTGTATTGGGAAAATACTCTTTACCATCTATCAGCTGATGATTCATGATTTCATTATTTTCTTCGTGAGAAAACCCAGCAAAACCTTTATAGGTAATATTCCCGTTTTCGAAAATATACGGAAGTCCGATTTGTTTCTTGCCATTCCCTTTAAAATGATAAGAAAGTGAGATCGCTTTAAATTCTCCTTCTTTTATTGCCGGAGTATGATTACCGTTATCGTTAAACTGAGAATGATACAGAATTACATAAGATTTTATTTTCTCTTCCTGAAGTTCGTTTTCAAACTTTTCTTCCATCTTCCCTACCGCATCTTGTGGAGAAAATGCATAGGCATCTTCAGTTACCGTATATGCAAATCCCTCAACGATTCCATCCCCTTTTTCAAAAGCCGCCAGAGGCATATACTCCCCTCTTAGCTGAAGCGCAATAGAATATACGATATAATCTTTATAAATCCTGATTTTTTCAAACTGCTCATTTATTTTTTTCTCTTCTGCAGGTTGGAGGGAAACTTCCTGCACTGTTTCTATAACTTCTTCTACTGTCTCTTCTATTTCTGGTTCTGCAATCTCTACATTTGTTGCTCCATACTGTTGAACCGGGGTACTGCTCTTCTCCTGTCCGCTACTTTTTTTGGTAAAAAAAGATTAGTAAAAAGCAAAAATAAGCAAAACGGATAAACCCTTTGCTATACAACGCTTTGCAAAACAGTAGTCTTGGTATGGAACTCGGTGTCGGATGGGTTTTGGGCTTAAATTGACAACGTTAGGTTACTAATTCGTTACCGATTGACACAGGCAACGATATAGCTTAACTGTTTATATTTCAGTGTTTTGCACCGCTTTCTCTATTCCCTTGTAACTCAATGTAATTTAATTTTAAACATTAAACATTTGAGTTATGGAGCAGACAAAAAAATCAACGTACAAACTCCTTTTCTACCTGAAAAAGAACGAACCGAAAAAGAACGGTAATGTACCAATTATGGCACGTATTACCATTGACGGAACACCCAAAACGATGGGTACAAAGTTAGAAATTGACCCCAATATTTGGGATTTGAAGTTCGGAAGAGTTGAGGGCAAGAGTGCCAAAGCATTAAGCATTAATCAAAAATTAGACAACATACGTGGGCGTATCGACAAGATTTACGAGGATATGCTGAAGCACGAGGGCTTTGCAACTGCACAGAAAGTAAAGATTAAATTTCTCGGCGTAGGCGTAATGGACGATGCCATTTTAAAGGTTTTCAGCGACCAAAACAAAGAATTTAAAAGGTTGGTCGATAAGGGGAAACGCTCTGAAAGCACTTATAGCAAGTATAACACTGTTTACAACCACCTAAGCGAATTTATAAAGGAACGTTATCATCGGGAGGATATGGCTTTCCGGGAACTCACTTCTGATTTTATTCGGGAGTTTGACTTCTTTCTCCGCTTTGATAAAGAATGTACCCACAATACGGTTTGGGTTTACACAATGCCTGTTATTGCTCTGGCTGAATTGGCTATCAAAAAGGGCTTGATACGGGATAATCCTTTTGAGGATTATGAAATCAGTATGGAGGAAACCGACCGCAGCTACCTTTTAAAAGAGGATGTGGAAACCTTAATGCTACTGAAACCATCCAACCCAAGATACGAGCTTGTAAAAGACCTCTTTATTTTCAGTTGCTTCACAGGTCTTTCTTACATTGACATTAAGAAGCTGAAATGGAGTAATATTCAATCATTCTTTGACGGACACCAATGGATTATCAGCCGGAGGAAAAAATCTGATGTTGCTTCCAACGTCCGTCTTTTGGAAATTCCTAAACGAATTATTGAGAAGTATCGTGGAGTTACGAGAAATGATTTTGTTTTTACGATGCCTTCAAATGCGACCTGCAATAAGCACATCAGTAAACTTATTGAGGAAGCGGGGATTGTTACCGAACAGAAAGTTACATTTCACACGGCTCGTCATACATTTGCCACAATGTTTTTGACCGAGGGCGTACCGCTTGAAAGCCTTAGCAAAATGATGGGGCATAAAAATATTTCTACCACACAGATTTATGCCAAGATTACCAGCCAGAAAATCAGTAAGGATATGGATTTGGTAGCTCCTAAATTCAAGGCAATGGAAGATGCTTTTCTAATCCAAATGGAAAGCGAAGAAGTAGAATTGTTGAATGAAGCTACAATTGAATTTTACGATACCGAAGAAGTGATGGTTTAAAACGTAGCCTTTATCAATCAAATAGAAGCAGGATATAAAAGTCCTGCTTTTTTTATTTTACCCCACTTACATCAATGCCGGAACCACGGCATTCTTTATTAAAACACAATCGTGTTTCCGGTTGCGGAAGTGCTTATTCTAATCACTTCCTGGACAATTACAGATTGCTGTTTTCCTTTCTTCCCATTCGGTTTTTATCAAAGTAGCCAGTATGCGGTTTGTTCCCATTTCAGAGAGCAAAGGTATTTCCGTGTTCTTAACGCATCCACAAGGTCAAGTCCCCGGATTTGGTAAAAAATCTCCACCCCTTGGGTAGTATTTGTTTCCCAAAACCTTGTGGCTGCTAAACACGAACCTTTTATCGCTCTCGAAACGAAAACAAGCATACTCCGGCTCTTTAGACGAATAAAAAAAATGTCAGAAATGAAAAATAACAGAATTGGAAATGGTATCAGAGTGAAACGAAACAGCACCTCCTCTCATTACCGAATAAATCAAAAAAATCAAATCAAAAATCAAATCAAAAATCAAGCGATATGAACATCACAGGAAGACTGACAAGAGATGCGGAAGTACGCACAACGTCAAACAACAGACAGGTAGTAAACTTTTCCGTAGCGGTAAATGACGGCTACCGAAACAAACAGGGCGAACGGGTGGAGCAAACAACCTACTTCGATTGTGCCTATTGGATAACCCCGAATGTGGCAAGGCTACTGACAAAAGGCACGTTGGTAGAACTCACAGGACGGGTAAGCACAAGAGCGTGGACAGGCAAAGACGGCGAAGCAAAGGCAGGGCTGAATTTCCATACCTCACAAATCAAACTGCACGGAGGTAGCAGGAGAGCCGAAACCGTACAGGCTACTGAACAAGCCGTGAGTAACAGTACAGTAGGACAAGGCACGGAGGACGACCTACCATTCTAACAACAAGTATTCAATCATTTTTTAACATCAAAATTTTATCAAAATGGCACATAACATCAATTTCAACGAGCGGACAGGAAAGTATAGTTTCTTTTCAGTACAGCAAAAAGCGTGGCACGGTCTGGGGCAAATCGTGGAGCAATACCCGACAAGCGAGGAAGCAATCAAATACGCAGGATTGGATTACGAAGTCGTAAAATCCCCACTGTTTACCAAAGGTTCGGGCATTCTCGAAACCGCCAACGGCATAGAGATAGGCAGTAACGAATTGGAAGTACCCAATTATTTCGCCAACATACGCACCGACAACAATGCAGTATTGGGCGTAGTCGGTAAGGATTACCACATTGTACAAAATCGTGAAGCCTTTAATTTCTTTGACAGCATTGTAGGCGGTGGCGAGGGTATTCTCTATGAAACCGCAGGAGCATTGGGCAACGGAGAACGCATTTTTATCACAGCCAAACTGCCCGACTATATCCGTGTAGGCAATGGCGATGACGTAACGGAAAAATATATCTTCCTAACCACTTCGCACGATGGTAGCGGAAGTATTACCGCAGCGTTTACGCCTATCCGTATCGTCTGCCAAAATACCCTTAACGCTTCACTCCGCAATATGACCAATGTGGTGCGTATCAAACACACTTCGGGAGCAAAACAGCGTATCGAGAACGCTCATAAGATTATGGGGCTTGCCAATACTTTGAGCAACCAATTGGAGGGCATTTTCAACGAATGGGCAAAAGTAAAGGTAACAGACCGAGAGGTAAGAAAGTTAATCCAATTGGCACTTTGCCCGAACAAGGAAACGCTTGACCTTATCAAGAAAGGTGCGGAAGATGAAATTTCCACCGTGTTCAAAAACACCGTAGAGGACGCATTTGCATACGCTATGATAAGCGACACGCAACAAATGCAGACCACAAAAGGCACTTTGTTTGGAGTATACAATGCGGTTACAGGCTACTACCAAAATGTAAGAAGTTACAAGAACGATGAAGCCAAGTTACAGAGCATTGTATTGGGCGGTACTGCCCAACTCAAATCACAGAAAGCATTTGAATTGTGTACCGCATTTGCATTGGACGGTGCGGAAATCCTAAACCTTAAT
Organism: Chryseobacterium gallinarum; assembly: GCF_001021975.1. Classification (NCBI taxonomy): domain Bacteria; kingdom Pseudomonadati; phylum Bacteroidota; class Flavobacteriia; order Flavobacteriales; family Weeksellaceae; genus Chryseobacterium; species Chryseobacterium gallinarum. The sequence continues at coordinate 849,539 of NZ_CP009928.1, forward strand.
TAAATAACCACAGGCTACCGCCTTAATCGGTGGTAGCCTACTAAAAACAAAAAATATGGCGAATTGGTGCAACAATACGGTTGCTTTCGAGGGAAATCCCGAAGCAATCAGACAGATACAACGGCTATTCAAAGAAATGGCAGAACAGGAACAGAAAGAGGGTTGCGGACAACTGCCCGACTTTGTAGCAGACAGCAACGGAGGTTATTTCTTCGGCATTTATCAAGACTATGACAATACGGACACCTTTCAATATGAAACAAAATGGTCGCCCAATACGGAAGTATTGCAAAAGATAGCAGAACACTACAAGGTGGATTTTACACAGGACTATGAAGAATTGGGGTGCTTGGTATTTGGCAGGGCAACATTTTCTGACAGGCTACTCACGGATATTTATTTGGACGATGAGGATTTTGATAAATACGAGTATGACGAAGAAAATTCCGTGTGGTATTTCGAGAACGAAACCTACGAAAGTGATTACGAAATCTTGGAAATATTGTTGGAACGGAAAATTGAAAATCATCAACCTTAAAAGCGAGGACAATGGAAACGAAAGGAATAGCAATAGCCACAAAGTTTGTCCGCCACGAAGTTCCCGAATTGGAAACGCTGAAATTTTCAAAGGTCTATCAGTTAAGGGAAAAACTGAACAAAGGCGACAAGCTGAACCGAGCCGAAAAGAATTGGCTTGCAGAAGCCGTAAACCGAAATGTTTTCTTCAAAAGAGCCGTTCCCTTGCAGGGCTATCGGTTTGGGTTTGAAGATGTTTTAAAAACCTATATCGTAAAGCAATACGGAAGTTGGCAGGAATACAATGCCCCCGATAAAACAAGCCTTAGAAGCATTGTTTACGGCAGGATTGACCAAATAGCAGAAATCAGTAAATAACAGTAAAAGCAATTAAAGATGAAACTATCAAATAAAGCAACAGCACACCTATTGGTAAAAGCCAATACCAACAGCGAATGGGATAATTGCGATTTTGCAATAATCCACCTTTCCGAAGAATGGAAAAAGGAACAGGCAAAACGATTGGAAGCCGTTAAGCCTTTTGCAGAGGATTACAATTTCCAATCCCTTAACTACTATGATACCGCAGTAGATTTTTACAGAACGAGCGAAGACGACCAACCCGACATTGAGGAATTGCTTGCAGGTAAGGAATGGGTATTTGTGGAACTTGAAAACGAGGAACAGGAAACATTTACCGTTCCCGAAAATCGGTTGGACTGTTACAGGCTTGTCGTGTACCGTAGTGGCAACGCCATATACAAAGCATACGGAAAGCACACAAGCGAGGAATTTTGGACGGAAGAATTTGACCTCAATATTCTGTGCAATCCCACCACCGAAGAAACGGAGCTGGAAAGGTTTTGCAGGGAGCGTTTTCAGCACCTTAGCAATGCACAGCTTGTGGCAAGGGTAAACGGTCTGCCCGACTTTGGTTGGGATGACGAGGGCGTGGAACTGCAAAGACGGCAAAGGGTTTCAAACGGTGCGTTTGACTATGCTTTTGACTACAATACTATGGTAATCCTAAAAGATGAAAAGCGATGAAAGTAACAGATTTAAACGGTTGCCCTATTGAAGTAACCGACCTTGATGAAGCAATCAGAATAACAGCGGATTACAAGGAATACAGGCACAAAGAGAAAAGTTTTTCCGAGTTCGACAAACGGCAAAATGCGTATTGGACGGATATGTACGAAAAACTGACGGCACTCAAAAAACAATCATTAACAATTAAAATTTCAGAACGATGAACACGAATTTTTTCAATCAGATACAGCAGTTGGACTTTACAGGCGTATTGCAACTGAACATTTCAAAAGGAGCAGAAAATAACCTAATCGTATCGGTATTGCTCAATAACGAGCAATGCGGAGATAACGCCAAAAAACTTATTCCCCCATTGACATTTAACGCCACACCACAGGAGTTTGACGAGGGATTTTTTGAGCAGATAACCACGCCTATACAAACCATTTCGGGTGTAATGGTGGATATGGAAAAATTCCTAAAACAAATGGAAGAAGTCAAAAAACAATCCGCAATGGAGAAAGAAAAAGCCGAGAAAGCCAAAAAGGAAAAAGAAGCCAAAGACAAGAAGTACAAAGAAAGTATGGCAAAGGTGGACGAGTTAGAAAAAGAGGGCAAACACCGTGAAGCGTGGATGAAAGTTCCCGACATTACCGAGTTCCCCGAAAAAGCGGACGAGATACGCAAACGCAAAACTTCATTGTCCGACAAATTCGCCTCTCCGAGCCTTTTCGGGGCAATGGAAGAAGCAACGCCCGAACCGCCACAAGCGGAAGAAGTTACAGCCGACTATCCCATAGACGAAACGGAGGAAGAAGAAAACGAGTATTAACCATTAAAAACGAATAGTATGTTATTAGCAACGCAATTAGAGCGAGTTTTTATACTCAAAGATAAAGGACAGGACATCAGACTGACCGACCCCGAACCACGTTGGGGCGTGAAAGCCGTAATGAATTTTTACGCCAATATGTACCCGATACTGACAACGGCAAAAGTATCTGCACCACAAATCAAAGACGATGCAGTCGAGTACAAATTTGAGAGCGTAATGGGAACAAAAGGTTAATCCAAAAATCAAAAACGATGAATTATGCAACGCAACATCATATCGGGAGTTATCAGCATACCCGAACAGAAACGGCAACGGCAGTTGCACCGACAGTTGGGCGAGTTCGCCAATTGGCTACAAAGACCAAAGGACGCAAACCAAGTGCAAAAGGACAAACAGAAATCCGTACCGATAGCAATGCTACCAATGGTATTCTGAAATGTACCTTTCTGCCTAAACTGAAAACGGCACAATCCGTACAGGCTTGTAAGGGAACAGCAAAAACGGAGAGGGATTTTTACAAGTCCCTTTCCAAACTTGCCGAGCATTACGGCATTGAGCCAATGCAGACCAAAGATTTTGGTTTTCCCTACAATATCGCATTGGGTATGTGGGATATGGAAGCCAAAGTAAACCGCACCAACATCAATTGGGATAGTTTTAAATTGTTACAGGACAGTAAGAAAACTTTTTTGGTAAGCGAGGAACGGTACAACACAGGTACAACCCTGTATTATATTCCGATTGTACCACTTTTCAGAATGTTGCACGATAAAGGGCGAAAACACAATGCACATTTACTCTTATCGGTTTGCAGTTATCTGTACCATATCGCCAATATTCCGTATTACAGGCAACAAGACAGCTATCTGTATTGGCTATATGAAACACATAAAGATTGGGTGGAACAGGACGATGAAACGGACGAAACCGAATGTTACAGAAATGAAATAAAGCGAGCCGAGTGGATTGGCGACAACATTGAACAAAAACTGTTTAACCGTATCAATCTGACCTTATTTGAAAAGCGTTTGAGCCGTTTCAAAAGCCGTGATACATTCGACAGGGAATGTTGGCAGGTGGCGTGTAATGCCTTTGCCCTTTATACGGAATATCCGAACGCCACCATTTTCAGAAACGCACCAATGCCCGAACAAGACCCCTATAACGATGATTACGATAACGAAGCAATCACAATGGAAAAGTATATTTCATTTATTGCCGATACCAAAGGTTGGTTGTATGAAAGCCTTAAAGACAGTATCAACAACGAGTTTAACGAATACGGCATATTGGAAGAACCGACCATTTGCAAATCCTTTGACGGCAATAAAATAGAAGCAAACAATCTTGACTTTGAAAACCGTCTGTTTGCCCTATTGGACGACATCTGCACCCTATTGTATGCCTATAAAAGCACAGCAAAATGAACGACGAAAATAACATAACAGAGAATTTCGGAACACTATACCACCCGAAATCCGCTTTGGTTTTCTATGAAACCAAAGGCGAAAATTCAGATGTGTATGTGGAGCATTTTGATATGGATAAAAATGGCAACCCAATCAACGCCCACCCATTGACCGTAAAGGAAGCCAAAGTATTGGCAAAGTCCTTACAGACTGATGAAGAAAAGAACCAAGCCTTTTTAAAGCCAAAGGGAATTTTGCCGACCAATATTCTGCATATCAATCCTAATGCTGAAAAAGGTACGGTGCTATGGTACACCAAAACACAGCAACGGCAAATGTATTTTGTTGATAGCTTGAATATACCGAGCGGAAAGGCACAAGTACCGCCAATGCTATGGTACGCCAATAAAAACAGCCTTGCCGTCTTTGCACTTACAACAGACAGAAGACCGACAGAAAAAACGCCCTTGCATTACGCTCCGTTTTTTAACATCTATGAAGACGGCAAAGTATGTATGGGTACGGTAAGCATTGATATTAAAAATTCCGCTTCGGTGGAAGAATTTATACAGGCTTGGGAAAGCTATTTTTTCAACAGCTATTTCAGCCACTTATTGGGACGGCACAGCCCCATAAAAGGAAATTGCGTAACCGTATGGAAAGACTTAATCGGAACAGATAAACCCTTTCCAAAAGAGGTATTGAAAAAGAACAACAGAACCCTTAAAAATCTATTGTAATGAATACACAGGAAACAACAAAAACAGCCGTACATTTTACGGACAACTATTTGCTCAATCCTACCAACCCGATTTCGGTAAACCTAATCGGTGCAGGTGGCACAGGCTCAAAGGTATTGACCGCCTTATTGGAAATAAACGAGAGCCTTTTAGCGTTAGGGCACGCAGGATTACAGGTGCGTTTATGGGACGATGATATTATCACAACCGCAAATTTAGGCAGACAGCGTTTTTTTGAAAGCGAAACAGGATTGTACAAATCCGTTGCGTTAATCAACCGTGTCAATAGGTGTATCGGTACGAATTGGAAAGCCGAAACGGTAAAGTTTGAAAAGGACAAATTCGGCAGGTTGCCCGAAAACGCAAGGGCAATCCTAACCATTACCTGTGTGGACAATGTACAGGCGAGGTTTGGAGTGGCTGAAATCCTGAAAGAAACAAGCCACCGCAGACACTACCAAGACGACCCAAAGTATTGGTTGGACTTCGGTAACAGCCAACACACAGGGCAAGTCCTACTATCTACAATAGGAACTATCAAACAACCCAATTCAGAAAAGTACCAAACGGTGGCGAGCCTGCCAATGGTTACAGATGAGTATGGCGAATTGCTGAAGCAATCCGAAAAGGATGATAACACGCCAAGTTGCTCATTGGAGGAAGCATTGCAAAAGCAGGATTTGTTTATCAATGGCTCATTGGCTCAAATGGGCTGTGATTTGCTTTGGGGGGTGTTCCGCTACGGAATGACCGAATACAGGGGATTTTTTCACAATCTGAAAGATTACCGCACCCACCCGATAAAAGTCGCCTGACCCGAAAAATCGGGCGGCAAAAAGACACTCCCTCCCGATGGTCGGGGCAGTCTTTTTGCATCAAAGCGGTGCAACCCCTTTGCCAAAATGCACCGCCACACAATTCCCTCACTTCACATTTCACCAAAGAGGTTGCGACATCATCTCGTGGGATATTCGGTATCCCTTTCGTTTTTTTGGTAATGACTTCTTTTCTTTTCACATAGCGACCAAAGAAAAGAAGCAAAAGAACGTCGCTTTATTGATGAGGGATTTTAACTGAATGCTTGTCAAAGTGTGTTTTTATTTCTTTAAATTCGCTGTTAAAGAAGCGGACATACTGTTTTACGAGTTGAAAGTGATACAATCAAATTCGATGAAGTAATTGCTACTGTAAGCAAATCGAGATTTAACTGTGAAATTTTGGACGACAAAATTTATGCATTACAACAAAAAAAATGGCAGAGTTTTGGGAAGAAGCATTTAAGGACAAACAGGAAATGTGGGGCTTAGAACCTGCAAAATCTGCGATAGTGACAAATGATTTTTTTATTGCCAATAATGTGAAAAACGTTTTAATTCCCGGTGTGGGCTATGGACGAAATGCCAATGTGTTTATACAAAGCGGAATGACTGTAACCGGAATTGAAATTTCCGAAACCGCAATCGGCATAGCAAAAAAACATTTCGGTAATGATTTAGAAATTTATCACGGTTCAGTAACCGAAATGCCTTTTGATACTAAATTGTATGACGGCATATTTTGTTATGCCTTAATTCACTTATTAGACAAAACCGAACGAATAAAACTAATCACGGACTGTTATAACCAACTGACCGAAAATGGTTATATGATATTCACCACTATTACAAAAGATGCCAAAACTTACGGTCAAGGAACCTACATCAGCAAAGACAGGTTTGAAATGTTTGGCGGAGTAAAAATGTTCTTTTACGATAGGGAAACCATAGCTGAAGAATTTGGGAAAGCAGGACTTTTTGAATTTTCGGAAATTAAGGAGAACTACCCTTTTTACATCATAAAGTGTAAAAAAGGAGTATAAAACAAAAGTGCCGTACACGAGGAACGGCACTTTTAATTTTTCAGGATTTAATTTCCGTTTTATCCTGCCAATTAAAATAGCCTATTCTTTTGGAAACCAGCCATTGGCTATCCACACGAATGTACTCATCTTCATAAATAGCTCCAATGGTGGTCTTTAATTTTTTACCATTTTCATTGCTTATCAGCGTAATCAAACAATAGCAGATACCGCTTGTGGAATTTCCGTTTATGGTAACGATTTGCTGACCATTAAAGTGGTAAGCCGTTTCAATTTCTTGATGAAATTCATTGAATGCATCAAGCATTTCTTTTCTGCCCCGAAGTTTTAAAATGGTTTTTCCCTTCGCTATTGTTTCGGATACGGCATTTTCTGAAAATAACTGTACCTGATTTTCAAAGTCCTTTTTATCTCCAAGAATTGCAATTTTATCAACGAGTTCTTTTAGGGCAATTTTGTCTTCTAATTCAGTTGCATTCATAATTTCATCTCACATTAAACAGTTAATGCAATTTTACCCTGTATATGCCCCTTTGCGGCTCTTTCGTGTGCTTTACGGGCATCAGCCAATGGGATAATACTATCAATAACCACTTTGATTGTTCCATCATCAAGCAAACGGGCAAGTTCCGAAAGTTGTGTACCATTGGAACGTACTTGCGTGGCAGACACTTTAACTCCTAATTTTTGGGCTTCCTCAGCACCGGAAAAACCTAACGGAAAAATCGGGAATAACGAACCGCCCTTTTTAAGTGTTTTCAGAAAACGTCCTGCCGAAGAACCGCCAACACAATCAACAACCAAGTCTATATCAGAGAAAATCTCATCTGCATTATGTTTCGTATAGTCAATAAATTCGTCCGCACCCAATTCACGCAAAATGCTTTCCTGTTTGCCTGAAGCTACTGCAATCACGTATGCCCCTTTCCACTTTGCCAACTGCACTACAAAATGACCCACTCCGCCTGCTGCACCATTTATAAGCACTTTCTTCCCTGCAAGCGGTATAGGTTCGTGTCGGTTCGGTTGTAGCGGATTAGGTTCGTTATGTCCAAGTTCAATCAAAAACTGCCAAGCCGTAAGCAATGACATCGGTGCAGCGGCAGCTTTAATAAAATCAATATTTTTAGGTTTCAAAGCCAATTCTGAAACAGCTACACTTACATATTCCGCATACGCCTGGCTATCTCCGTAACTCGGAAATCGTACCATCGCATACACTTCATCGCCAACGGAAAATTCCGTTACATCTTCACCCAATGCGACAATTTCACCCGATATATCCGTACCCAGAATAATAGGAAACGGCACTTTGGGTTGCCATTCGGGAGGTAGCATCGAATATCCGTCACGTAGATACCAATCAGGAGGATTTAACCCGATTGCTTTTACTTTTACCAATACTTCTCCTTTTTTTACCTCAGGAATAGGTGCATCTTCATAACGAAGCACTTCCGGTCCGCCAAATTCGTGTTGTCTTACCGCTTTCATAACAGCGGATATATTACTTTCTTGTTTTAAACTCATTTCTTATTTAGTATTTAATTGAGCAACAAAATTATATTATATGTATCTTTGCCACAAGTATGTACATTTTTGTATGCTACATACCAATAGTAATGTATAATTGATAATCAATGATATAAAAAATGAAAAAGAAAGAAAAAATTTGCCCCGAGGAAACAACATGCTCTGTTGATTACGCTTTCAGACGCATCGGAGGTAAATATAAAGGTAGAATTTTATGGTATTTGCACGAACATCAAATTTTGCGATACGGCGAACTAACCCGAACAATGCCTGACATTACGACCAAAATGCTGACCCAAACGTTAAGGGAACTGGAAGCCGATAATTTGATTAACAGAAAAGTATATCACGAAGTCCCACCCAAAGTGGAATATACATTAACGGAAACAGGCAAGGAACTTATACCATTTATCCAACACTTAAAAAATTGGGCAGACAAACAAATTGAAAAGGAAGAAACAGGAAAGTAGTAACTTGTTATAGGTTTATAATAATTTCTTCTTTTCACACAGCGATTAAAAAATAAGCAAAAGAACGTTGCTAATTGCTAACTGTAATGATGACTATTGGGTAAGTTTGAGGATTAATTGTTCCTATAATATTCCGTAGCTATATCACTCACGCCCAAGCTAAAATATTTCTTACCTTTACTTAATGCCTCAACAGCAGTCAAAAGCTCATCGGGGTCAGCGTATTTCAGTATATATCCCCAAACTCCGATTTCCAACATATCGGTAACGCTTTTTTTGTCGTCATTGGTGCTGGAGATAAGCACTTTTAAATCGGGGAACTTTCCGAGCAGGGCATTGGCTGCACCAAAATTTTCCTCTATGATGCAAACATCGGGTAATGTGTTGCTTTCTTCTATTTTTTGGATAGCTTCCTGTTCGTTTTCGGATTGGAAAAACAGTGTGTACCCGCTATCTTCAAGTTGTTTTTTGGTAATATCACGAAGCCGTGCATTATCATCAATTAGTGCCAATTTCATTGTATATGTTTTACAGTTCATAGTCTTAACAAAATATACAAGTGAGGACACCACAAAAAGAAAGCGTAGGCAGCCACACTCATTGGCATTAAGGCACTGGTACGCCTGACCCCCAAATAAGCGAGCGCCCACGCCTATGACGTGAGCGTTCTTACTTATCTGTTCCGGGGTCATAAAAATTACCAGTTTTTAATGCGGAACTTAAAGTAAAAACACTTTAAGCATTTCTATATTTTCAAAACAAAGATAGCAAAGCTATAAATGATGAGCAACATCATTCAGCACAAATCATCTTTCTAATTGATTAATTGTTACCCGAGACAGCAGAATTGCCCTTTAATTTCCGTACCTCATCTTTCAGTTCTTGTAACATTCTGATAATGGCAATATTGTCCAATTGAAAATCATCCTTTGAAAATTCCTGTGTAGCGATGCTGCTGGCATATTGCCATATCTCCAAAATATCTGAAAGGTGTATTTCGTATGATTTGTAAAACACATTGTCGGCAGAAACTTCCAAACTGTCTTTATTTACTTTCAGCAGGCGTTTATAGGTAATTCCTTCGCTTCGTGTTAAGAATACATACGTCTTGCCAGTTCTTATATCAGCAAGGTTTTCTACATATTTTCCGATGATGAACGAATTGTCTTTGTGCGGAGGCATGGAAGCACCGTCCGCAGGAAAAGCCCTGTATTTTCCACCTTTCAGAAACGGTAATGAAATGGTTTGCAGGCTTTCGATATATTCGGGATCTGCATAGCCGTTCAGGTAGCCCATTGATGCTTTGTGGGGAATGATTTCGATTTTGTTTTCGCCTGCATTATCCACTTTGATGGGAAGCAGAATACGGTTATCGGGCAGTTCTAAAATTTCTTTTAGCGGGATTTTTCGTAAATCGACCGAAACCAACAAATCAATGCTCACGTGATAATAATGAGAAATTCTAAGCAATATCTCAATCGGTGGCTCTGTCGCTCCGTCTTCATATTTACCATAACGACCACGGGTAATAATCAGGTCATCCGCTACTTTTTGTTGCGAATACCCAAGCTGGTTGCGTAGATACCTTATGTTTTCTGATAATAATGACATTGCTCCAATTTGTAGCAACAAAGGTAAAATATTTTGCTACAAAACTTAGTAATTTTAAACAATAGATTTTGTGTGTTATGGAAAGAACGATCGTCCATTGTGATTTAGACACCTTTTTTGTGTCAGTAGAACGTTTATTGAACAGCAACCTTGTTGGAAAACCAGTCCTAATCGGCGGTAGCTCCGACCGTGGCGTGGTGGCCTCGTGCAGTTATGAAGCCCGTAAATTCGGGGTGCATTCCGCTATGCCTATGCGGTTGGCGAGACAGCTCTGCCCCGAAGCCATATTGGTGCGTGGCGACCACGACCTGTACAGCAAGTATTCCAATATCGTAACGGAAATCATCGAAGAAAAAATACCTGTCGTTGAAAAAGCGAGTATAGATGAGCATTACCTCGATATGAGCGGAATGGATAAGTTTTTCGGTACGTGGAAACTCACACAGGAACTTCGTAAGCGTATCATCAAGGAAACAGGTCTGCCTATCTCGTTCGGTCTATCTACCAATAAGACCGTGAGCAAGATAGCTACCGGAGAAGCTAAGCCTTGTGGCGAACGCAAGGTGGACGGTGGAACGGAAAAGCCATTTTTAGCTCCCCTTTCCATCCGCAAAATTCCGGGCATTGGCGACAAGACTTATCCTTTGCTCCGCAATATGGGTATATCCCATATTTATACTTTACAGCAGATGAATGTGTTTACAATGAAACAGGTCTTGGGCGAAAACGGAGTGAGTATCTGGAACAAAGCCAATGGCATTGACAATAATGCGGTCATACCTTTTCATCAGCAAAAAAGTATGAGCAAGGAGCATACATTTGAACAGGATACCATTGATATGGAATTGTTGAGGAGGGTAATGCTTTCTATGGTGGATGAGCTGGCTTTCGACCTGCGGAAAGACGGCAGGCTCACTTCCTGTGTAACGGTCAAAATCCGTTACAGCAATTTCGATACGCATACCACACAGGCCAAACTGGCTTTCACTTCGTCCGAAAGGACTATATCTGAAAAAGTGCTTCAACTGTTCCATAAGCTGTACAGCAGACGAATGTTGATAAGACTGATTGGTGTCAAATTCAGCAACCTGATAGCAGGCAGCTATCAGGCGGATCTATTTGATGATACGCTCGAAGACATCAACCTTTCCAAAGCAATGGACAAGATTAGATTGCGTTACGGACACCATTCGGTAGTAAGGGGTTTTGCACTTTTAAATTCCTGATTTGCTATGTTACTCAATCTGCACAGTTATTATAGTCTGCGGTACGGAACAATGAGCCTTACGGAACTCATTGAACATATCCGTACCAATGGGTATGATACGGCCGTGCTGACCGATATCAACAATTCATCTGCCACCTTGGATTTCATACGGCTTTGTACAGATGCTGGGATACGGGGTTTGGCAGGAATGGAATTTAGAAACGACAATCAATTGTTGTACGTGGGCATTGCCAAAAACGAAATGGGCTTTAAGGAACTCAACGACCTGATGACCTTTGCCAACCGCTACAAATCGGCTTTGCCTGCCATTGCTCCGGAATTTAAAAACGTTTTTGTCATTTATCCCTTTGGCTCTATTTCAGAAACGAATTTAAAGGATAATGAATACATCGGCATACGACCCCACGAGGTCAATAAATTCATAGTAGCTCCAAAGAAATATTTGGAACGCTATATCATCCTGCAACCTGTATCATTTAAAAGACAGGATTTTCAACTGCACAAGCAGTTAAGGGCTATCGACAACAATATCCTTATATCCCAATTGGAACAAATGCAGGTAGCCCGTGAGGATGAGGTTTTTATGAGCCTGACAGAACTCAACAAAACATACAGTCCTGTACCCAAACTCATCGAGAATACCCAACATTTGTTGTCGGAGTGTAATTTCAACTTCGATTTCAAAACCAGTAAGAACCGTAAGACCTTTACAGGGAACCGTTACGATGACAAACAGTTATTGTACAAATACGCAATGGACGGATTTGGCAGAAGATATGGAGCAGACGATAAACGGGCAAAAGAGCGTGTGCTGAAAGAACTGGATATTATCGATAACCTCAACTTTTCAAGCTACTTCTTGATTACCGATGACATTTGCCGATATGCAAGAAGCCGGGATTTCCACTATGTGGGCAGAGGTAGCGGGGCGAACAGTATTGTAGCCTATTGTTTGGGCATTACCGATGTTTGTCCCATTGAGCTGAACCTGTATTTTGAACGTTTTCTAAATCCAAAAAGGAAAAGTCCGCCCGATTTTGACATTGATTTCTCCTGGAGGGACAGGGACGAAATGTATGCTTACATTTTCAACCGATACCAGAGTGAACATACCGCCCTGATGGGTGCAATGGGTACGTTTCGTGACCGCAGTATTATCCGTGAGTTGGGTAAGGTTTACGGATTGCCCAAAAGCGAAATAGACAGACTCATACAAGAGCCTGATAATATGCTCAACAAAAATGAAGTAACCCATACTATATTGTCCGTTTATAACCAAATGGCAGATTTTCCAAACCAACGGACGATACACGCTTCGGGCGTTTTGATTTCTGACAATCCACTCACTTGTTATTCCGCATTGGATTATCCCCCAAAGGGATTGCCTACGGTACAGTTCGATATGTATGTAGCAGAGGATATTGGCTTTGAAAAGTTCGATATTCTTTCCCAAAGAGGTATCGGACACATCAAGGATTGCAGGGAGCTTATCCGCATTAATAAGGGGGTGACGATAGATACTTCAACCCCCAAACGGTTCTTTACCGACCCTATTATTGCGGAGCAACTGCGTTCGGCAAATACAGTCGGTTGCTTTTATATCGAAAGTCCGGCAATGCGACAACTGATTAGTAAATTACGGTGCGATAACTACCTCACATTGGTCGCTGCCAGCTCTATCATTCGTCCGGGTGTAGCTTCATCAGGAATGATGCAGGCATATATCGAACGCCATTTGAACCCCGAAAAGGTTGAATATATCCACCCCGCATTCAAAGAACAATTAGAGGACACTTATGGTATAATGGTCTATCAGGAAGATGTGATGAAAATCGGGCATCATTTCGGGGGACTGGATTTGGCGGAAGCCGATGTATTGAGGCGGATGATGAGCGGTAAATACCGAAACGTCAACCACCTTGCCGAGATTGAGGACAGATACCACAGCAACTGCCGTGAGAAAGGTTATCCCGAACACATTGCCAAAGAAGTATGGCGACAGATGCAGTCGTTTGCAGGCTACAGTTTCAATAAGGCTCACAGTGCTTCCTTTGCCGTAGAAAGCTATCAGAGTTTGTTTCTGAAAACGTACTATCCATTGGAATTTATGGTCAGTGTGTTGAATAATTACGGTGGCTTTTATTCCCGTGAAGTTTATATCAATGAAGCAAGGAAGGCAGGCGGAAATATCTGTTTGCCTTGCGTAAACAAAAGTGTGTACGACACGAGTATCGAGGGCAACGATATTTATCTGGGCTTCGATTGCCTTTTAAATCTTGAAAACAAGCTGGCACAGCTTATCTCCGAAGAACGGAAACGCAACGGAGATTATTCGAGTTTGGAAAATTTCCACCTGCGTACAGGTGCAGGATTGGAACAGATGATTATCCTTATACGCTCGGGAGCATTCCGATTTTTGGGTGCTGGCAAAAAGGAATTGCTTTGGGAAGCTCATTTGTTGCTGAATAAAAACAGGAATACTCATTTGCAAGTCGGTCAGTTGTTTTCCACTAATGCTGAAAAACCGCAGCTTCCCGTATTCGTTACGGATGAATTGGAAAACCTCTACGATGAAATTGAACTGATGGGATTTCCGGTATCGGGTAGTATTTTCGACCTTGCTAAATCCGATTATAGGGGCAATGCCGATGCAAAAACATTGGCATCATCTAATGGGAAGATTGTCAGAGTGGTTGCTCATTTGGTCGCTTCAAAAACAGTGAGGACAAAAAACGGCTCATTGATGAAGTTCGGTACTTTTATTGATCACAACGGCGACTTTATAGATACGGTGCATTTCACACAAAGCCTGCAAAAATCCCCCTTACGTGGCAAAGGACTTTATCTGATCGAGGGCAAAGCAACGGTAGACTATGATTGCCCAGCAATAGAAGTACACCGTTGTGCGATGATGCCCATTAAACCAGATCCAAGAAGTGTTTAGGGTTTGTGGCTGATATAGTTTTGCTCCAATATGCTCAGTATATCCGTTTCTTTATAGATGATCTTGCCCCCAATCTGTATAAACGGCAGGATATTATCATCACGGTATTGCTGGAGTGTGCGTTTGCTGATGTGTATCAGCTTGCACACGTCTTCGCCGGATAGGTAAATTTCCCCGTTCATTACAGGGCGGTAGTTTTTCAGTATCTCTTCGATACGCTTTCTCAATAGAGTTATCATCTCCTGATGGGCGATGATTTCTTCGGCTTCATTCGTCAGTAGATCCATTGTCGTTGATATTGTAGGGATACCCGGCTTTAAGTAAAGTCAGTACGTCCGAAAGTTTGTAATAATTTTTACGGTTTAATTTGGAGTATGGCAATAGCCCCTTGTCTTTATAGGTCTGCAAAGTCCGTTTGGTAATGTTCATCATCAAACACACTTCCTGGTTATCCAGCCATTTTTCTTCTTTGAAAATCGGGGTATATTTTCGTGTGGCACTTTCGGTCAGTTCCAAAAGTGCCTTTAGCTCATTTGTCATTCCGTCAAATGCGGATTTTTGTATTGCGATAACTTCCATAGTTTGCTCAATTTTTCTGTGGAAGTCGAATTTATAAAGGCTTGTTACAGGGTTGAGGAATGTTGCACCCGTTGGCGTTGAAAGGCAGTGTTTGGCGTTTTACATTTGCCATAAACGAAAATCGGATAACCTTTTGAGCTATCCGATTTTTTGTTTTAAGTAAGTTGTTTATTTAGCAAGTTTCAATATTCTATACGCCCCCCTCGCTACAATCATAAATACAATTGCTCCGATAATCAAATCGGGATAGCTTGAATTGAGCCAATGAACCAAAAGCCCTGCAACTATAACACCCGAATTGATAATAACATCGTTTGATGTAAAAATCATACTTGCCTGTATATGGGCTTCTTTGCTTTTGTTCTTTTGTAACAGATAAAGACAAAATACATTTGCGATAAGTGCCAAAACAGAAACAACAATCATCGTTTGAAAATCGGGCATTTTTTCAAAGCCTAAAAACCGTCTAACGACTTCCACAAAACCAATAACAGCTAACAGGATTTGAAAATACCCTGCAAATTTGGCAATGTTGTTTTTTCGGGCTATTGTTCCACCCACAGCGAATAAAGCCAAAGCATAAACAATGCTGTCCGCAAGCATATCCAAACTATCAGCTACCAAACCCATTGAGTTAGAAAAGAAACCAAAAAGTATTTCTATCCCGAAAAACAGAAAATTGATTATCAAAACCGTCCAAAGAAGTTTCCATTGATTATTGCTTGTATCTGTTTCAATAACCGCATTACTTTCTTCGGTTGAAATCAATGTTGTATTCAAATTCAAGGTTTCCAAAGCCGATAAAATCGGCTCTGGGTTTCCACTGTGATAAACATTCAATTTTCTGTTTGGAATATCAAATTCCAATGATTTTACCGTATCAAAGTTTTGCAACTTCATACGGATTAACTGCTCCTCACTTGGGCAATCCATTTTCGTAATATGGAATATGGTTTTGTTCATCTTTTAAAGTTTAAATTTTATCCCACCGTTAATTATAAATCCGTCTAATGGTGCATAGATGTCTTTAAAAACAGGGTTGGTTATTGTTCCTGTATAAATGTTGTCAAAACGTGTTTGTCTTGTATCAAGGAAGTTTTCAAAGTTGATGTACAAGGAAAACCGTTCCCAAATCTTTTCAGCCATAAAGCCACACATCACATAGTCTTTTCCTGTTGTTCCGTCATTCAGTTTTTGCGGACTGAAATAATAGGCTTCTAAACCAATCTTCCATTTATCCTCTATTTCATACATAAGTACAGAGTTAATGCGGTGTTTTGGGGTCAATGGATTTTCGGTATTTGTTCCGTTTTCAATCAATCGGGTATCGGTAAAGGTGTAGCCCAAAAACAATTTAAAATCATCGTAACCGATTTTGATATTTGTTTCTGTTCCTTTGGTATGAATGTAGCCCGATGAGTTGATGAACTGATAAACGTTTGCAGATGTATTTTGAAGCAATAACGGATTATCCAAATAAGTGTAAAAGAACAAATGATTTATGCTAAATGTCCAATCATCGCCCATATTAGTGCGGTAGTTGATGTCTGCATTTGCTCCGTAGCTTCTTTCTAATTTATTGGTGTTATCATCAATGGGCAGTACGTTTTGATATTGTATGCGTTCGCTTTCTTCCGTAAAAATGGTGGGTGTTTTATACCCAAATCCGCCCCCGATACGTGAAGTCAATCCGTTTGCAATCTGAAACAATGCTGATACTCTTGGTAAAAAAACAGCTCCGTAATCTATCACGTAATCCGTTCTTAAACCTGTTTCTAATTGAAGCCAATCCGTAGCCTTAAAAGAATTTTGAACGAAAGCCCCGAATGTAGTTTGGTTGTAATCTCTTAACGGAAATGCGGTAATCTGTTTTTCTTTAAAATTGTCCGTCCAAACATTAACGCCTGTTACCCATTCTGATTTTTCTTTGCTGTGGGTATAGCTTGCTTCGGTAAAAGTGGCTGTTTGCGTTCCCTCAAACTCGTAATTGGGAATGGCTGTATTGCGGTTAAAATAACTTACGCTGTTCTTTATCTGTACAAAACTGTTTTCGTTTACCGTATGGTCAAAAACAAATTGGGTGGAATATCGTTGTGTTTTGTTTTCTTCAAAATATTGGTGTGTGTTATCGCCTTTGTCTTTGATGTAAAGCATATCGCCACCCAAACGATTTTCAATGGTGGTGTTAATACCGAAGTTCATTTTTGTTTTATCATTGAAGTAAACAAATAATTTAGGGTTCACTACATACCTTTCAAATTTAGGAATGGCAGAAAGCCCGATTTGTGCAGGGTCATAAGCTCCGTTGCGATTATGCGAAGCAAATATTGTTGTTCCGATTTTCTTGAACTTCTGTCCGTAAAATCCGTTGATGTCCAAACCTCTGCCCGATGTTCCGTTTAAGTGAAAACGCAAATCCCTTTCTTCCGTTGGTGTCTTGGAAATCAGATTTACCAAACCTGCTATTGCTCCACCACCGTAGAGCGTAGAAGTTGAACCCTTAATAACTTCAACCTGCTTTAAGTCAAGCGGTGGAATTTGCAACAAGCCTAACCCACTTGAAGCCCCCGAATAAATAGGAAAACCGTCTTTTAAGATTTGCGTATATCGTCCGTCAAGCCCTTGAATACGAATACTTGCGTTGGCACTTGTGGGCGATGTGGTTTGTACGTGAATACCTGTACTCTCACTCAAAAGCATACGAATATCCCCTGCTTTCATATTGCCTTTTTCGTCTAACTCCTCACTTCCTATAAACTCAATGCGTGTAGGGATATTTTGGATAGTTCTTGTGCTTCTCGTAGATGAAATGACGATTTCTTCCAAATCTTCCGATTGTTCAGAAAGTAGGATTTCAATCGTGGTTGTATCTTCTAACGGAAAATTAAAACTGTCGGTATGTTGGGCAAAACCAATAAAACTAAACTGAATTTCCTGCAATCCGTTTGGAATACCTGTTAATATAACTTGTCCGTTTTCATCGGAAGTTGTTCCGATTGTAGTTCCTGTAACGTGTGCAGTTACGCCCATTATAGGTTCTTTTTTTTCGCTGTCCTTAATTACAGCTTTGAATGTATTTTGTGCATATACACAAAGGTTGAGTGCCATAAAAAATGACACAATGAGAATTTTTTTCATTGTAAAAATGATACTTAATGTGAATAAATGAATGATAGTGGTGTGATACACCACTTACAATTAGTCTGTGCTGAAAGCACTACACATTAAGCAAGCTGTGGGGGATGCCAAACGGAAAAAGGAAAATCAGAAACAGGCGTTACAGTAATTATACTTAACTTTTTTTCAGGTTGTTTTACAGTATGGATAATTGAAAAATGAAATGTAGTTACTACAAAACCTGTACAGGTATTGCAACTAAAAAAAGGCGAACAACAATTATCACAATCTTGGTCGTCTTGTCCGTTTTGTCCTTGCTCGGTTGTATGCTCCTGCATACATTTATCTTCAATAAAAGTCGGTACTGCTGATAACAGCAATACATAGACAGCTAATATTAAAGATATAAATTTCATTCTGCAAAGGTAGATAAAAATTAATTGCTTAAACCTCGCAACCAATATTTAAGTCATTGAGGTTGATAATTATTATTTTGGCTTTTGCACCTCCATTTGTTGCTTTTCCTTATCCTTTTTCATTTGGCTGTAAGTCCAGATACAGACCACACCGAGAATAATCAAAGCGTAAGCAATCCATTTGCCGACACGTTCCAAAAAACGCACAAATACGGCAGTAGAATACCTTGAAAACATTTCGACACCTGCCACACTACGTCTGTAAAACTTCCTGCGGTTGATAAAATAGATAAGCCCTATACCAACAACGATAACAATAATACCAAACACTAATTGAGCCGTAACCGTATCCATATTCCTAAAAATTATATCAAGTAAAATTAAACAAAAACATCTTACATCGAAAGCCGAAAAGCAAAAACCGACCTGTTAAAGTCGGTTTTTCAGCTTCATTTATCTTGTTCTTAATCACTACTATTGAATTGAAAACTTATCTGTTTCTCATTGCCAAAGCTATCCGAAATCCAAACCTCAAAGGACTGTGATACGGCAGATGTGGAAGTGTAATACAACCTGAACTGCTCCGTTGGCAGTGGGTACAAATCATTGGGCAGGTACGGCGGTTCATCGAAATACCGCAATGTACCCTGACCGTCAAACTGAAAATACCGGAGATAGTATTGCGTTCCTGTATAATTTCCGATACGCTGTATGGTAATGCGTATCTCTACGGTCTGCCCGTTGGCAATATCTTTGGGTACTGGCATTACATTGACCTCAAAAGGAAAATCGTTCTGTATTTCGAGTTCGTCATCTTTGCTGCAAGATACCAGTGTAACCGAAGTTGTAAGGGTTGCCAAAAGCACATATATAGGCAGTAATCCTATTCTGAATTTATTGAATATTGCTGTCATTGTTTTACGTTTTAAAAGTTAAACCTTAATCCCACACCTGCCGACGGACGGAACTGTTCGAGATCTGTACCCCACAAAACCTTTGTACGCCCTTGCAGAACTAATACAAAACGGTCTGACAGGTAGGTTTCAAATGTGAGCCGTCCGCCAGCACCATAGATGAAATTATCCTCGCTCAGTATCTTCGCCCCGTCATACAACATCGTTTCACCACGGTTGATGGTTTCGTACCCGACCACACCCGTTATTCCGAAATTCAGCGTGATATTCTTTCGGGCATCGCCTAACAGGAAGAAACTGTAGCCGCCCTCTGCGGTATAGGTTTCCTGCGGTATGCGTAAGTCTTTATAGTCGTGGTATTGGTGGGTGTATTCCAATGCCCAAAGCTGGTAATTGCCGTTTTTACCGTTTACAGTCATACCAAGACTGATATAATAATCGTTACCGATTTTATCTTCGGATAATACACCTGCACTTATTTCTAATCCTTTCTGTTTAGGCAGCATTCTTTGTGCCTGTGTAACCGTGATGGCCACAAAGAGTAGCAGCACGGTATAGATATACTTTTTCATTGTAATTGCTTTTAAAGGTTACTAAAATTTCAGGTGCATATCGTTAATCAATCGGGCTTTTATCAAATCCGAATTTTCCACCTGAAGCGTTTGCTGTCTGCCACCATTCTTCTCGAAAATCTCAATCAACAGTACCTTGTCATCGGCAATGGTGAATTGGTCTAACAGAAATACATTCTGTTCGGTGGTTTGTCCTGAAATTTCTGTGAGTGGCTTGTAGGTACGAAGCGGTATCAACGGGCGTTCCTGTACAACAGTGCGTTTGGCTACCTTTTTATCTACCACTTTGAAATTGACAAAATCAATCTGAAAAGGCACATTGCTACGGTTTCTCAATTCCGTATGGAAATAGTATTTACCGTTGTGGATGTAAATGCCTTTCAGGATAAACTGAATACCGAAGCTCTTAGATCCGATATGCTTTACAATACGTTTGTCTTTCTTGTAAATGGTTTCCAGAAGCAAACCCGCCAATGACGGGGAATTGTTGCCCAATTCTTCAAAAAGAACATCATTACTGTTGGCCTTATCCACCGCTTTCTGCATGGTCAAAAGGTCATAGCTCAACGCATCGGGATACCCACTGTAATACACATTGAAGCTGTAAAAACGTCCGTCATTGGTAATGACCGAAAAATTAGTTTCGGGTTCAAAATCCCTTACCGATGCTTTTACACGCAGTACGTTTTCTGCATCTTCCGCCTTACCTGCAATCAGGTATTCGCTTCCCAAATCCACATAGCGTATGGCGGTAGGGAAAATCAAATGCGAAGTTTTATCGTAGGTAACTTCCATGCGGTACGGTTCTATTTTGCCCAGGGCAAGCGGTGCTTTGATGCTGTCCTGTGCGTAGGACTGTACGGCAAAGCCGAGTATCAGGGCCAAAGCCCAAAAGGTTTTAAAATGATTTTTCATTGTTTAAAATATTTGAGTTCAACATCATTGTTTGGAAACAAGGAAGACCTGATGGCCTGCCTTTAGGGTTACTTTGGGTGTGCGCACCTTTTTGGCGAAATAGCCAGAAATGCCCTGTACCACGCCACGGCTAAGGTCTGCGGCAACCTGCTGTCCGGCGGACTGCGTGAGCATCACGCTGGTTCCCGAAGTCTGGCTCATATTGCCTGCCATTTCGGTAAGGGCATTCATTTCGGGCGAATACGGAACATACAAACCTTGCTGTCCGTCTATGTCATAAATGGTTATATCTACCGGTATGATATTGCCCTCCAGTTCTATTGAAGTAATCTTTAGCTGTAATCGCCCTCCCTGAAATTTGGCATTAGCTGTTACAATCGTTCCTTTTGGAATGGTTCGTTGTGGTGTTTGAGCTGGCTCCAATAAACGAAGACGTACACCTGTTTCGCCTACTATCGTTTGTGTTTCGTGTACACTTGCCTTTATACTGTTTTTGGGTTGTACCACCTGCTCAATGGAACCTGCGGTATAAAAGCCACGATTTCTCGTTTCGCTCCAATTGGCTAAGAAAGCACTATCCGTAGGCTCACGGTACAGGGCAGAAACGGTGTTTTTTCTTGCAGGTGTAAACGCCACAAAATGCTCTTTTTGGTTGGCAGACGAAACCGCCGGAGTAACATTGTTATCAAGTGCAGCATTTTCTGTATTCGTATTCTTCGGAAGATATTTTGCCGCCATTTCATAGGATTTCTCCATTAGCTTCAGTTGGTCATCTACGGTGGCGACAGGCGGTACATCTTTCTCGGCCAATTGTTCCTTCAGTTCCTCCAATTGCCTGCGGAGTTCAGTTGTTTCCGCATTATCATCCTGATAGAATGAACCCAATGTGCTTTGCATATTGCGGTAGCTGCTCAATGCAGGATTGCCGTTTCTTCCAGAAGTTCTGCCACCGCCGTATCCGTAGGCTTCTTCCTCTTCGGTAAACGCTTCTTCATTGTCCTGTGTACTGTCTTCCGTGTTCCAATAATCGGAAAGCGTGGTAAGTGCGTTGCGTTTTTCCTGGTCTTTTTGCTGAAGCATTTCCTGCTCGTATGCTTTCCCTTTATCATCGGGTAGCCCTGCATCCGTAGCCTGTGGTACGGCATCGTTCAGCCCGATGTTTTCCATTGCCTTTTTATCTTCGGATGGTTTAAATATGAGGTACATACAACCCACGAAGACAATTCCCATCAAGCCGAATATAAGTGGCTTTTTGAGCTTTTCGGCTTTGCTCTCTGTGCTGTCTTGCAGCACATCAGCGGTTACCGACGGGTTTCCTTCCGTTACCCGGACAACCGATTTTTTGTTCTCCTTATCTTTCATAAATTCTATTTTTTAAAATTGTTGTTATGGTGTCCTGCAAGGTTGCCGGACTTTCTTTCTTTTTGAGGACAGGGTTTTCGATATGCTCGATGTGCATGTCGTTACCGGACTTTGCCGTGTCGTACCATACTTTGAAAATGACCCCTGCGGTCAACAGCAGATACCCCACAAAAAAGTACAGGGTATATTGGTGTTGTTTCCTGATGGGCAAAGTCTGCCAGCGGTCGTCCAGCTTGTCAAAGTACCTGTCCATATTTGCTCTGATTTTTTTCATACCTTAATGATTATCGGTTATTACATTCTGAGCCGTCTGACCTGTGAAGACAGCTTTTGTTTAGGTGGTTCGGACACCAATGCAATGGCTTCTTTTCGGGTCGGCACTGTACCTGTGGATAGGTTTGTCAGTTCCGACTTCTTCATTAAATGCCCGTATTGGTCTTTCCTTGTAATGTCCATTTTCTGTACATCGAATTTGCCGTCTTCGTACCGTACCCGCATATAGCAATCAACTTTGGGTTTGTCATCGCCATTCCATTCGATGTAAGTCCTTAACGAAAAGCTATCGGGCCGCAGAGGTTTGTCCGTACCATTCTTGCAAGCCTCCAAGAACTGGCTGATACTGTCTTTAATTTTATCGGGGTAAGCTCCCTCCGTTTGGAAATACCCATCATATCCTTTATCAGTCAGTGTTTTTGCGAATGTGCTTAAATCAAGTAACTGTTTCATATCCCTAGTTTTAGCGGTTTATAACTTCGATATCCCTGTTTTCTATTACCGCGAACTTTTCGATGTTAAATCCTTGCGGATTGTTGTCCGAACGGACGGAATTCACGAGATAGCAGGAAGTAATCAGATTTCGCCTGGTCACGTTGCTTGACCGGATAATGAACTGTTTGGCATAGGTTCGCACCGAATACGGATAGTTGTCGAAGTTGCACACGACACTATCCACCTCTATGCGTTGCTGCACATTACCGGATATGATACGGTTGTAATAGCCCTTTTCCGACAGGTCTTTGTAATAATCAAAAGCTGATTTGTCGGCAAGGTTAAATGCCCGTTTCATATTGCTTTCAATGGCATTCTTATCGGGAGCAAGCGTAAAAAAAAGCTCGTGAAAACGTCTGACGTGTTCCCTTGCTTCCACAGGTCGGTTGATGCTGGCATCCTGCGATAAGGCAAGCATCAGTGATTTGCCATTATCCAACACATAGATTTTCTGGCGTTGTTCTTCTGCGAAGCGGTAGGATTGCCATACGGCATATCCTACCACGCCGATGCAGAGAACAGCAAACACAATGGCATACAAACGGATCTGCCTAAAGCTGTTTTCGATATTTCTTAGCGTTTTAAATTCCATTTTTAAATCATTTAATTGTTTTTATTTTCCCATTAATTTGCCACCGATGTTTCCGGCTGTTGAGCCAACCCCGGCACTTGCGATGTTTCCGGCTTTCATTGCGGTCTGGTTTACATTACGGGTAAAGTTTCCTGCTCCTCCAGCCTGAATAATCCAGCCCGTTACGGTCGGGATCGTGAAATAACCCACAATACCGATTATCATAAACACGATGTACACGGTGTTGCCCGTATCGGGTATGTAGGTGGGGTCTGCAAGCATTGCTATATCCTTTTCAATAATGAGGGATTGTATTTTGGCGAGCATGGAACTGAACAGATCGGCTACGGGTAGCCATAGGTAAACGCTGACATACCGGGTCAGCCATTGCGTGAGCGTGGACTGAAAACCGTCCCATACACTTATTGCAAAGGCTATCGGCCCCAATATGGAAAGTACGATAAGGAAAAACGTTCGTATAGTATCCACGACGAGTGCCGCAGCCTGAAAAAGTACCTCCAACAGATTGCGGAACCAATTTTTGACCGCCTGCTCCGTTTGGTAGGCGAACCTGTCCATATACATTCCTGACATCGTAATCAGGTCGCTTGGCGACCAGCCCAACTCTTCGAGTTTCTTATCAAATTCCTCATTGGATACGAGGTAGGCAGTTTCCGGATTTCTGAGCATTGCTTCCCGTTCCAGCAGGTCTTTTTTAGCCTGCAAATCGTTAAGGTCAAGTACCTGGTCTTCGAGAATGGCATGTGTACCCTGTACCACCGGACTTAGTACCGCATTGATGGTGCCTAATACGATGGTCGGGAAGAACATAATACAGATACCCAAAGCGAAAGGACGGAGCAAGGGATACATATCAATCGGTTCTGCCCGGCTCAAAGCCTGCCATACTTTTATGGCAACATAGAACAATGCTCCCAAGCCCGCTACCCCTTTAGCCACTGCCGCCATATCAGCGGACAGTGGCATCATCTCATCATATAATGAGCGTAGGACTTCGTGAAGATTACTAAATTCCATAACTACCAGTATTTTTGGTTTGGCGTTCCGTAGAGTTCAAGCACTCTTTTGGTATTGTTCTGTTTTTTTGCCCGCAGGATGCTCACGGAGATGTTTTTATTGGTGTAGTAGCGTACAAGGCTGTGGTATTCCTTTACCTCTTTATATACACGGTCAATAATATCCATACGCTCCTTGTCGTTCAGCGAAAGGCTGGATGAGGTTACAATCTGCTTCAGTTCTTTCAGCAGTTCAGTACTCTCATTTAAGAGTGCCGAGTAACCATTGGCGATTGCCGCCAGTTCCTGCGGGGAGAAATTCGGGTCGTTCATCATCTTGCCGAAATTCTGTACATACATTTCGGACACGTCACCTACCAACAGAACCGTTTGCTGTACTTTACGGGCATCTTTCACAAGGTTATTGACGGCTTTCAGCTTGTCGTAATACTCCTTGCCTTGCTTGTACATCTTTTCTACTTCCTTGAAGTTCTTAATTACATTGCTTACGGTCGAGGAAGTCTGAACGATTTCGTTCGCACTGTTGATAATACCCGATGCAAGGTTTGACGGGTCAACAACCACCCACTGAGCTTTTGCGGACGGTGATACAGCAAATAGCAGTGCCGTACACACCATAAAAAGGATTTTTTTCATTGTTCTGAATTTTTAAATGATTAATAATTATTGATTTGCCTTATCCCGCCTTTGCATTGCGATATGCTTAATGGCGAGTTCGACATTGCCGTCCAGTTCGGATGCGAGCTGCATCACTTCCATTTTTTCGGTTTCTTCGGTTGTGTAGGCGAGGTATTCCTCCAAACTCACTTCGGTGGCATAAACTGCCGAGTGCGTACCACCTAAGCCGATCCAAACCTCTTTGTACAATCGGCTTGGGTCGTTGTTCATATTGATGGAAAGTACTTGTCCTTTCTCCTTGTCGGTCAGCCCCAGCATCGCCTGTATATCATCGAATTTGTTCATATACTTGCGTTGGTCTAAGAGGATTTTGCAGTCGGAATTGTTGATGATTGATTCTTTCACAATGGGCGACTGGATAATATCATCGACTTCTTGCGTTACAACAATGGCTTCTCCGAAGAATTTTCTGACGGTTTTAAACAAATATTTTATGTATTCTGCCATTCCCTCTTTGGCAATCGCTTTCCACGCTTCTTCAATCAGGATGAGCTTTCGGATACCTTTCAGCCTCCGCATCTTGTTGATGAACACCTCCATAATGATGATCGTGACGATGGGAAAGAGGATTTTGTGGTCCTTTATTGCATCAATTTCAAATACAATAAAGCGTTTGGAAAGCAGGTCTAACTGCTTGTCCGAGTTCAACAGGTAATCATATTCGCCACCTTTGTAATAGGGTTCGAGTACGTTGAGAAAATTGGCAATGTCAAAGTCTTTTTCCCTTACCTGTTTTTCTTCGAGTACCTTTCGGTAATCGCCCTGCACATACTCGTAAAAACCGTTGAATGAGGGGAATACATCTTTCGTTTTGATACGTTCGATATAACCACTTACTGCATTGGACAATGCTACTTCTTCCGACCTTGTGGGCGGCTCGTCATCACGTTTCCAAAGCGTGAGTATCAAAGTCTTGATACTTTCCCGCTTTTCGATGTCGAACACGCCGTCGTCCGTATAGAAAGGGTTAAAGGCAATCGGGTTGTCTTCGGTATAAGTGAAATAAACACCGTCTTCGCCTTTGGTTTTCCCTTTAATGAGTTCGCATAATCCCTGATAAGAGTTCCCTGTATCCACGAGCAATACGTGAGCACCTTGTTCATAGTACTGTCGAACCATGTGGTTGGTAAAAAAAGATTTCCCGCTTCCTGACGGACCCAATATGAATTTGTTCCGGTTCGTGATAATCCCACGCTTCATCGGCAAATCCGATATGTCCAAATGAATGGGCTTTCCGGTAAGCCTGTCAGCCATCTTGATACCGAACGGTGAGGGCGAATTGTGGTAGTTGGTTTCTTCCGTGAAGAAGCACAAGGCAGGTTCAATGAATGTGTAAAAACTTTCTTCACTCGGAAAATCGCCCGCATTGCCCGGCATACCTGCCCAATACAATGTGGCTACGTCCGTAGTATTGTGGCGTGGCTTACATTCCATTAGTGCCAAGGCACTACCGCAATCGTTCTTTAGCTGTTTCAGTTCCGCTGGATCCTCTGACCAGGCTATGATGTTGAAGTGTGCCCGTATAGATGAAAGACCTAAAGAATGTGCTTCGTTCAGGTACTTTTCTATCCATTCTTTATTGATTTGGTTGGCACGGCTGTACCTTGCCAAAGAGTGCATATTCCTTGCGGACTTCTCAAACTTTTGCAGGTTGTCCTCGCTGTTATCCAAAAACAAGTACTGATTGTAGATATGGTTACAGCTTAACAACAACCCAACAGGAGCAGCGAACGACAGACGGCAGTCGCTCCGATCCGTGGACAACTTTTCAAAACGGGTATCTGCCGAAACCGTTCCAGGCAAATCGTCCGTATCGGACAAGGTATGCAATGACAACCTTTTGTTTCCGATACGGACTTCTTCAGCTCCCAACCCGATGTCCTGCATTGGTGTTCCGGCTTCACGAGATAGCGTAAGGTATTGCTCCAGCAATCCCTGTTTGCTGTCCGTTCCGATGATGTCATCTTCGGTCAGGCGTTGCAGGCTTACAAAGCCGCTATCGTTCACAATACGCTCAAACTGTGCCACCGCTTCCATAAATCGGTGTATCGTTTCCTTGTTCCTGATTTCCTTTGGTATCAAAGTACCTTTGCAAAGCGAACTGAAATTGCTTTGCATACGCATCCGCTCTTTGGTAGTCTTGGTCAGGAACAGGTAGCAATAGTGGTTCAGAAACGGTCGCTCGTTGAAATGGCGTTGGTAGGACTTAGCCAAAAAGCTCTGATCTTCCTTTGCCAAATCGGGGGCATAGCTTTCCTTGATGTACCAATCTTGCTTATGGATGACCGTAAAATCGGGCAAGGTCTTGATAGCCTTGTGCCAGGCGGAGTGAATGGCTTCGTATTCTGCCGATGCCACTGTGAACAGTTCCGGTAAACGCACTTCAAAACAGGCGGTAATGTCCGCATCTTTGGAAAGGATGCAGTTGTTCTCTACTGCCAGCAATGGAAATTTACTTTCCAGCGTAGTGGTTTTAGATACATTTCTCATAGGGCGTTCTGTTTAGGCGTGAATTTTAAATAGCGGTGTACCGGCTTGCGGCAGATGATGTAGCGGGGATGTCTTTTTCTCGCACCTACTTTCATCAGACCGTATTCGCCGTACTTCCTGTTCAGCGAAAAGGTCTGCCACACAATGAGCGAAGCACCGCCAGCACCGAGCAGCAAGCAGGTGTAAGAGTTCACGCCAGCCATATACAGTATCATCACGAGGATAAGCGTTCCGAGCAGCCCACCAGCGAAAATGAACAGGTATTGTGCTTTCAGCCCCTTGAACTCCACCGTTCTTCCAATGCCTTTATTGATATTGTAATTCATAAGGCAAGGGATTAAAGGAAGAATGAACGCAGGATAGTAGCCGCCACAATCAAGAAGATACACGCCCCAAACCACGAAGCCGCCGTCTTCGATGTATCTGGGTCACCGGAACTGAATTTGTTGTACACCTTAACGCCTCCGATTAACCCCACGACCGCACCGATGGCGTAGATTAATTGGGTAGCAGGGTCGAAGTAGCTTGTTACCATTTGGGTAGCTTCGTTGATACCTGCCGAGCCGTTTCCCTGTGCGAAAGTACCCATTGCCGACAGCATTGCACCTAACGTCAGCAAAACCTTTTTTCTTTGTTTTTCCATAATTGAAACACATTAATTTGTTAAGTCAGCCCACACCTTGCGGGCTTTTCGGAACAAAGGTGTTTCAGAAATAGAGGCAGACTTACAAACTGGCAGTCAAAGGAAGTGTTTGGCTGTCAGTGGCTTTGCGTCTAAGGAAAAAATTGCTAAATTAGCCGTGTTATGATTAATAGAGTAAAAATTGAAATTAGAATCAACTATAAACGAAACATTTTTAGAACTCTTTTACAATGAGATTGAATGTGATGTTCCCGACACGCATTCTAAACTCAATTTGCATATTCTGAAAATTGAGAACAATGAATTTTGTTATCCTGAATTAGTTAACCATTTAAGAAACCACTTTATATCTTTTTCTCTTTCAAGAAAAGAAATTCAAGATTTTGAGAAGGACAAGAGATATGGAGAATTATATGCAAAAGCCGCTTCAAAATTTCGCGATTACAATGTGAATGACGGAGAAGCAGGAGAATTATTACTATTCTGCTTTCTTGAATCTCACTTAAAAGCACCTAAAATTCTGACGAAATTGGAAATAAAGTTATCTTCAAAAGATTACGCAAAAGGTTCTGACGGAGTTCATTTACTGAAAGTTGCGGACAAAGACTATCAGTTGATTTTTGGTGAATCGAAACTGTATCAAAGTCTTACGACTTCCATAACAAAAGCATTTGAATCTATACAGGATTTTCTTACAAGAACAAGCAACAATATTAATGACGAAATTGGTTTAATCAATTCTCAACTTTGTAAAGAAGCATTCGATGAAGACCTTTATCAGTTCCTTAAATCTGTCATAATGCCAAAAGTCAATGCAGAAGAGCCTATCACAAAAAATAATGCTTTTGCGATTTTTGCGGGATTTGAAATTAGTCCAACTGATGATGAAAGGAAATTAAGCAATTCTGATTTTTTAAAAACGATAAAAGAGCAGATTAAGAAGGAAGTTGAAGGAAAAATGGAGCATATTAAAAAGAAAATTGAGGAGTATAGCTTACACGGATATTCCTTTTATGTGTATGTATTTCCTTTTATGAAGTTAGACGAAACACGAAAAGATATTATTAAGAAAATCACATTGGCAGAATAATGATTGAAAGATTAGCAGCAGATGTTTTGCAGGACACATATTTCACAGCTTTATATACTAAAGCTGCGAAACTGTTTGTTAATAACTTTTTTTCAGCAGCTGAATCCGAACAAGATTTTAATGAAAAAGAATTAAACGACTTGCTTCGATTTGCGGATATTCTATCAAATTCAAAAAATCCGACATCAAGAAACAAAGCGTATCAGATAATTACACTATTAAACCAAAAACATAAAACTAATCCTTACTATAAAACTTTCTCTCATTCAGTTTTAGCCAAATTGGGGAACTTTCCAGCAATTGAATACCTGAAAAATGAAGATGAAAATATTTCGGAATTACCATTTGAAAGAGATATTGAAAAGAAAGTAAAAGAATTTATTCAGGCTGTTCCCGATACAGAAGATTTAATTTTTACGGATTCGCAGTTTGAACTTTACACTAAAATCAGCAATTCAAAACATTTTAGTTTTTCGGGACCAACTTCAATGGGAAAATCGTTTATTATCAAATCATTTATCAGAAAAGTCGTTGGTAATAAACCGCCTGAAAACATTGTGATAATGGTTCCGACAAGAGCTTTGATAAATCAGTTTTCTATTGACCTGAATAAAGAACTGAAAGTGATTTTGGAACATTATAATTACAAAGTTGTAACAAATAGTAATGTTCCTGAATCACCCTCAGAAAGCCAGCAACGATATATTTTCGTATTAACACCTGAAAGATTGTTGAGCTACCTGTCTCAAAAAAACAATCCGTCTTTTGCTTATTTATTTGTTGATGAAGCACACAAACTTGCAGCCGACAAAGATACAAGAGCAGTTACTGCATATTCAGCTATTTCAAAGTCATTGAAGCAAAACAAAAATCTCAATTTGTATTTTGCTTCGCCAAACGTTTCTAATCCCGAAGTTTTTTTGAAGCTATTCAAAAAAGACGAAACCCTAAACTATAAAACCAAAGAA
This sequence comes from Chryseobacterium gallinarum, assembly GCF_001021975.1. Lineage (NCBI taxonomy): Bacteria > Pseudomonadati > Bacteroidota > Flavobacteriia > Flavobacteriales > Weeksellaceae > Chryseobacterium > Chryseobacterium gallinarum. The sequence goes on from NZ_CP009928.1 coordinate 879,829, forward strand.
ACACCTGTATCACAAAACCTTTTTTTTGTTGATATGACACGAAAAAAGGCAATACATTATTTGGACACAGAACAGTATCATTTTGAACCTGATATTGTCAAAAAATCAGAAAGTATTTTTGATATTCTTTCTTCATTAGGTAGTAATACAAATAATATTGTGTATTGTAGTTCAAGGTTTGAAGCGGTTGATAAAGCAGAAAAAATGTTTGACTATTTTAATCAACAAGAAGCGACAAAATCAAGCAATGTAAAAAAGGTTATCCGACAGATTAAAGGGTATATTCATAAAGATTATTATTTAGCCGATTTTCTAAATAAAGGCGTTGCATATCATTTTGGCAATCTTCCACAGATTATCAGAAATAAGGTTGAAGCATTGTTCAAGGAAAGAGAAATTGGTTATGTATTTTGTACTTCCACACTTTTGGAAGGCGTAAATATGCCGGCAAAGAATGTATTCATTCTTAACAATAAGAACGGAAGTAACCCTTTTCAGCCTATTGACTTTTGGAATCTTGCAGGTCGAGCAGGCAGATTGAGATATGAACTATCGGGGAACATAATTTGTCTAAAAGAAAATGACAAGGTTTGGAAAACACCTGAAAATCTTTTGGAAAATAAAACAGATATTTCTTTAAATCCGTCTGTTGAAAATTACATTGACAAAAAGCTAAAAAAGATAGAACAGCTACTGAATGACAACCCTGATATAAAAGGCGAAACTGAAACTATAAAAGAGATATTACGATACATAGCTAATATTATCAGCATTGACACGCTTGAAATTGAAAGGTCAAATTACAAAAGCGAAATCATCAATAAACTTATTCAGGATAACAAACAGGAAATAATTGATTTAGCAAAAAAGAAAAACGGTAAAATTGAAGTTCCGTCATCGGTGCTTAGTACAAACAATTCTATCAAATTAAAAATACAAAACGAAGTATTTATCGCTTTACAAAAGCAAAAAGGCAATCCTGCAACTATAAAATTACCTGCAAAGGTTGATTATGAAGTTTGCAAAGAATGGCTGCATAGACTTTATGATTTATTCAAATGGCATACAGAAGAAAAGAAGTTTAAATCAAAAGCCCAGCTTGATTATTATGCTATGCTAATGAACCAATGGATGAATGGCGTTTCACTGAATCAAATAATTAGTCAGTCTGTTTCATATTATAGTGAACATAAAAGGACAATACAAATTGGTTATGTTAATGGAAAGCCGTATTATCCAACATTTAATGGGAGCAAGCAACATATTAATGTTCTTATTGGAAATATCATTGATGATATTGAGTATGTTTTACGTTTTTTGTTAGAGAAGTATTTCAACAATTATTATGCAATGTTAGTTGCAATTTTAGGAGAAGAGAATGCAGGAGTAAACTGGGCGACATTCCTTGAATATGGGACTCAAAATTCTATTGTAATCGCATTGCAGAATTATGGATTATCCCGACATTCGGCTGATTATCTATTTAAAAATTTCAAAGATTGCTTAAAAATTGAAGGCGATAAATTAATTGACATCAATATCCTAAAGCTAAAACAACGATTGGACAAAGAAGCGATTGAATATGATGAGATAAATTCTATTTTGTTTTAAGAGGAGCCTCACACAAACTCCCCGATATCAAAATCATTCAAATCATTTTTCCGCAAAGTGGAAGAACCGGCTTCCGTTTCAGTAGAGAGTGTGCTGTCCAAAAGCTCGGCAATTTTTCTGGAAGCACCCTCAATGGAATTTTCCAGCAGGCTGAATAATTCGGTTCCCTGTAATCTTTGAACTATGGCTACCGCTGTTTCCTTTTGGGTTGTTTCCAATTTTTCTTTTTGGAGCAACACCCCCACGGAGCTTAGTTCTTCAAAGGTAACCCCCTGGGCAAAACCGTCATCGCCCCCGGATGTTCCGTACCTGTTCCATTCTTCTTCCTCTTCCTCAAAATCAGGCATATTACTGAAAACTTCGTCCAGCTCTTCCTGCGGAATTTGAATACCGACGTTTTCATTTTCGTCGTATTCGATGTCTAAATTAGCGGGGTCGAACGCCTGTTCCTCTATTTGGCGTTCATTGGCAGTGTTTGGCGGCGAAAGTCGTATTACAGGCTTGGGCTGCCCCATAATATCGGGCAGTTTCGGATTGACTTTTTCCTGTTTGGGCTTTTGTTCCGACCTTTTATTAATGACAATCTTGTCCTGCAACAGCAGGGCTATGACTATCAGCAGGCATATCACGATTAGTATTTCCATAGCCTAAAAATTTAGCTTCTCTGAATTGTTATAGACTTCTCTCATTTCAGCCCCGAAATCATCAAAATGATGTTGTAGCAGGTTATGTATATAATCCGCAAGCGTGAGCTTTCTGCCACCGAGCATAAACACGAGCTGGCTTAGTTTCTGATGAAATTCTTTGCTGATATATACTGTTTTTCCGTTCCGTGCTAAAAATGTTGTCGGAGCAAGAAATTTGGATTTGTATTGAGCCGTGCGTAATGCTTTTTCCGGCTTTTGCTTTGCATTTTTCATAATCGGATATTTTATAAAATGGGTTTAAAACGTTCGTTGAAATAATCTGTAATATCATCGCCAAACTCCCTGAAGTGGTGTTCAAGGATGTTATCAATGTATGAGTAGAGGGTTGTTTTTTCCTCCCTTGTCAATTGTACGATGCGGAGCAACCGTTCGTGGTATTCCGGACGAATGTAAACGACCTTGCCACTTCGACCGGACGGAAACCGATTGACCAGAAATGTTTCCTCGTAGTCCGCTTTCTTTGATGTGCTACTTCTGATTTTTTCTTTGGGCTTTGTCTTGGTTTCCTTTGGCTCTGGCTCTTGCTGATTATTTTGGATTGGAACAACAGGCTCATCGCCACTGATGATATTCATTAAATAATCCTCATCGACATCAGGCTTTTTAAAATCGTTGTTCTTGTTATCTGTACTCATAGTTATCGCTTTTATAGATGAGTGATTTTTAAAAATTCCTCCATAAACAAATCCATTTTCGTTGCTTTCAACAATTGCGGTTCGGCTGGCAGCAAACTTGACCTGAACACATAATTTTCGGTATCGTCCGTTTCCTTTCGGAAACGCTTACTATCCATTATCCTGGTTTCCATTATGGGCAGGTTGAGTTGTTTGATGACACTTTGATAAGCCTCATATAATCCCGTTTTTTCCCTGCCGTCCACCTGGTTCCAGAACAGCCATAACTCTTGCTCATCATTACCCTCAATGGTTTTCGGAAGTTCAAGAAAGGCTTTGGTAAAGCCCAATGTGCTTTCCACCACTAAGCGGTCGGCGGTTATGGGCGAAAAGATAAAATCCATCATTTTCAAGGTAGTCAGTACACCTTTGGTATTGGCAGTTCCAGGCAGGTCAAAGAAAATAACATCGGGGACAATAGCCGACTGTCCGATATACTCTGATGCTTTTTCCAAAGCATATTCGGCTTTGCTTTTGATAATCGGGTATGCCTTTTTGTTAATGGTCTGGAACTGCTTCATTGCAGCCTTTTTATGATACTCATTCTGCATTAAGGTCTTCTTATCCCGTTCACGCATATTGGTAAGGCTGTGTTGCGGAAAGTCGCAATCCAATACGAGGACATTAAAGCCTAACCGGTAGTGGAGCACACTTGCCAGCAAGGTAGTCATCGTTGATTTTCCCACACCGCCCTTTTGGGTGGAGAAACTGATTTTTAAGGTTTTCTTTCTTGTTTCCATTATTTAAAAATTTATTGTTACACACTTTATTTGTTTAGCAGGTTTAAATATTCCTGTATTTGAATATTCCTTTGTTCCAATATTCCTGCGTTGTTTTACAGGAATAAGCCTGTATATCTTTTTGCTTTTCTTACAGTCTTGGCAGGTATGTTTTTGGGCAAATGGTAAATTTCACAAAAGGCAAAATGCTTTACCGCTTTTATGCTTTTACACTTTTATAGTTTTATGCTTTTAAAACCTTATGCTTTTATTCCAAACTACCTGCATGCAAATCCTGATTTCTTCTTTGTTTAAATACATTTTTTCCTGCCTGCCCTAAAACCGTAAGGCAAATAAAGCGAATGATTGACCTGATGATTGAAGTATGGCAGTGTTTGGCGTTCAAAGGCAGTGTTTGTCCGGGTATTGCCTTGCAATACTCTCTGGAAGAGGTCATTACTTTGTGTAATGAATTTAATTAACGGATTTATGCAAAAGCATCTTGAGAAAATGGACACGAAACAGGACGGCATCGGGTCGTTTTTCCCTGTTACATTTAATCCGTCCCGCAGGGCGGATTTTTGTGTTCACCGGAACACGGCAAGTTGTGTTTTGAGCATCTCGAAACGATTTCCGATGCTCAAAACAACTTGCCCTTGCAGGGGGCAGAAAACGTCCTCCGAAGTCGGCATTTTGTATAAATTAAAAATGGATTAGTGATGAACGAGAACAGCAAAAAGCAGTTAAAAAAGACAGGTCGTCCGCTAAAAAACGACCCTGCGAAAATTCGGTACACGATTTCCTTTAACGAGGAAGAACACGCCCGTTTTCTTGCCCTGTTTGACCAATCGGGTATGCAGGTAAAGGCACATTTTATAACATCCTGCATCTTCGACAAGACGATAAAATCCGTAAAGATTGACAAAGGAACGGTTGATTTTTATATGCGATTGACTTCGTTTCACAGTCAATTCCGCTCTATCGGGGTTAATTATAATCAGGTGGTAAAGCTGTTGTACAAGAATTTTTCGGAGAAAAAGGCATCGGCTTACCTGTATAAATTGGAAAAGCAGACGGCAGAAATGGTCGGATTGTTCAAAGAAGTGGTACAGATAACGGAGGAATTTGATAAAAAATACCTCAAAAAACAGCCTTAATAATGATTGCAAAAATCGGAAGAAGTGAAAATTTATACGGAGCATTGGCGTACAATAATCTGAAAGTGGAAAAGGAAAACGGGCAAATCCTGTTTGCCAACAAGATAATTGAAACGTCAGACGGGCAATATTCCGTTGCACAATTAGCACAATCTTTTGCACCTTATCTGTTGGCAAATCTCAATACCCAAAAACATACGTTGCATATTTCGCTCAATCCCGACCCGAAAGATAACGTCAGCGATGATAAATATCGGGAAATGGCACAGCAGTATATGCGAGAAATGGGCTACGGCGAACAGCCTTTTGTGGTATTCAAACATACGGACATTGACCGTTCCCATATTCATATCGTATCGGTCTGCGTGGACGAGAACGGTAAAAAAATCTCTGACAAGTTTGAAAAAATGCGGTCGATGAATATTTGCCGTGAACTCGAAAAGCAACACCATTTAATACCAGCTACGGACAAGGAACGTCAGCAGAGCGATAAGATTTTTAAGCCTGTGGATTATAAAGCAGGCGACGTAAAAAGTCAGATTGCTTCCGTAGTTCGGCATTTACCTAACTATTATCAATTTCAGACTTTGGGAGAATACAATGCTTTGCTATCCCTGTTCAATATTACGACAGAGAAAGTGGAGGGCGAATTGCAAGGACAGCACCGTGAGGGATTATTATATATTCCGTTGAATGAACAGGGCGAAAAAGCCGGACACCCGTTCAAGGCTTCTCTGTTCGGGAAAAACGCAGGGCTTCCGGCATTGAAATCGCATATCGAGATATGCGATACGAAGTTAAAAAACCACCCTACCAAACCGACTTTAAAAGCAGCCGTTACCATTGCCCTGCAATCTACTGCTGATGAATTGAGCTTTAAAAAACAGTTGGGCGAGCAAGGTATTAATGTAGTGGTACGGAGGAACGACACCGGACGTATTTACGGTATGACGTTCATCGACCACAATTCCAAAACCGTTTGGAACGGTTCACGTTTAGGCAAGGAGCTTTCCGCAAATGTTTTTAATGATTATTGGAACAATAACATCAAGCCCGACATCAAAGAGCCTGACAAGCCAAAAGAAAAAATATCCCGTTCACAGGACAAGGAAGATTTACCAGCCGAAAAACCGCACCCAATGTTTGAATTTGATAATACCAATAAGAAAGACGACGGTCTGATTGAAGCCTTTGGCGGTTTTTTTATTCCTGAAGCACAGGGCGAGGATTATGAGGAGCAGGACTTTGCTAACAAGATGAAGAAAAAGCGGAAACGCAAAAGAGGTCAGCAGTAGTATTCAGCCAAACACCGCCACCTACTGCCTTTGACTGCCACAATCTTATAGCCACGCTATACAGCCTATAAATTCACGCCCGAACATTTAAAATTTATAGAAATGCAGGGAGAAGACGACATCAGAGGGCTTGCAAAGATTATGGCTTTTATGCGGGCAGTAAGCATCATTATAGTATTGATGCACTTGTATTGGTTCTGTTACGGGTTCTTTATACATCGTGGCTGGACATTGGAAATCATCAATAAGATTTTAGGGAATTTCAACCGAACGGCAGGACTGTTTGAACACACTTTATATACCAAAGTCTTCGCTTTGGTATTGTTGGCTTTGAGCTGTTTGGGTACGAAAGGCGTTAAGGACAAAAAGATTACTTGGGGCAAAATATACTTGGCTTTGGGTATCGGCTTCGCCCTGTTCTTTTTAAACTTTCCATTGCTAAAGCTATCACTAAACACCGCTACATTTCTGTATATCCTAACGACGGGTTTAGGCTATATCGCTTTAATGGTTGCAGGAGTTTGGATGAGCCGTTTGCTTCGTAGCAATTTAATGGACGACGTATTCAACAATGAAAACGAGAGTTTTCAGCAGGAAACCAAATTAATGCAAAATGAATACTCGGTTAATCTGCCCACTAAATTTTACTACAAAAATAAATGGAATGACGGATGGATAAATATTGTAAACCCTTTTCGGGCAACGATTGTACTCGGAACCCCCGGTTCCGGTAAATCCTACGCCATTGTAAACAACTACATCAAGCAGCAGATAGAGAAAGGGTTTAGTATGTATATCTACGATTTTAAGTTTGACGACCTTTCAACGATTGCTTACAACCACTTACTGAAAAACAGGGATAAGTACAAAGTTCAACCGAAATTTTATGTGATAAACTTTGACGACCCACGAAAGAGCCACCGCTGTAATCCGCTCAATCCCGACTTTATGACGGACATTTCTGATGCCTACGAAGCGGCTTATACCATTATGCTAAACCTCAACAGGTCGTGGATACAGAAGCAAGGGGATTTTTTCGTGGAAAGTCCTATTATCTTGTTGGCAGCAATAATTTGGTATCTGAAAATATACGATAACGGTAAATATTGTACATTCCCACACGCTATCGAATTGCTGAATAAAAAGTATTCAGACGTATTTACGATACTTACTTCATATCCCGATTTGGAAAATTACTTGTCGCCTTTTATGGATGCGTGGCAAGGCGGAGCACAAGACCAATTACAGGGACAAATTGCATCGGCTAAAATTCCTTTGTCAAGAATGATTTCGCCGAGCTTGTATTGGGTAATGACCGGAGATGATTTTTCACTCGACATCAACAACCCGAACGAGCCAAAGATTTTGTGCGTGGGTAACAACCCTGACCGCCAAAATATTTATTCGGCTGCATTGGGTTTGTACAATTCAAGAATTGTAAAGCTCATCAACAAAAAAGGGCAATTAAAGAGTTCGGTTATCATAGATGAATTGCCCACAATTTATTTCAGGGGATTGGATAATTTGATTGCAACGGCGAGAAGTAATAAGGTAGCAGTTTGCTTGGGCTTTCAGGATTTCTCACAGCTCATACGTGATTATGGAGATAAAGAAGCCAAGGTTATTCAAAATACGGTAGGTAATATTTTCAGTGGGCAGGTTGTGGGCGAAACGGCAAAAAGCCTTTCGGAACGCTTTGGGAAAGTGTTGCAAAAACGGCAAAGTATGACGATAAACCGTAATGATAAATCAACTTCTATTTCTACCCAATTAGACAGCCTTATTCCGGCTTCCAAAATTTCAACTTTGACACAAGGTATGTTCGTAGGCTCTGTATCGGATAACTTCGATGAACGTATCGACCAAAAGATTTTCCACGCTGAAATTGTGGTGGACAATAAAATGGTTGCAGCCGAAATCAAAGCCTACCAAAAGATACCACAGATTTTATCTTTTGTTGATGAAAACGGAGTTGATTATATGAAACAGGAAATCGAAAGCAACTACCGTCTGATAAAAGCAGACATTGTGCATATTGTTGAAAGCGAAATGGAACGTATCAAAAATGATCCCAATTTGCAGCATTTGATCCAAAAAGATTAAAAAAAAAATAGATAAACGGCTTTTGCAAGCATTGTGGACGAATACCTGAGACAATAAAGTTCACATAGCTAACTCTGTATCTTTTGGATAATGCAAATGAGGGGTTCAATTATCTTCAGTACTCTCTCGAAAACTGATACGTTTTTTATGGATAGCTAAAAACGTCACTTCTCTTTTCTGTCTTCTTCCATCAGTCTTGGCAAATTCATGGTACAATAATTAGTACCTACCATTTTCCATTTGAGTCCCCAATGATGGAGGTCAAGAATAATTTTCAACAATTGTGTGCCTTTCTCGGTTGGGATGTACCTAATCTGTGGTGGTGTGGTGTTTTCAACGGGTTCTGCGATAACCAAAAACTCTTCTTTTAACTCTTTCAACCGGATGCTCAATGTTTGATCCGACATCGTAGGAAAAGCTTTTTTCAAGGTACTGAACTGCGAAATACCTTCGGCTATGCAATACAAAACTTGCATCTTCCAACGTAAGGAAATCTGAGCCAAAACTTCATTAACATCACAAGCTTCAGCTAGTGTTTGCAGGTTTTCGGTATTGGTAGAAGATTCTTTTCTTGGGGTTGCCATGTTGAAATAAATCATTTGCTATCGACTCACTTCAGGATGAGTTATTGCCTTCAAAAAAGCATGTTTTTACTTTTGCCTTGTTTAATTTAATTATACAAATTTATAAAAAATGAAACAATTTAAAGTATTATTCATGCTGCTTTTAATGATAAGCAGCTTTACATTTACGCAAGCACAACCACATAAAAACGAACCCACATTTGTCTTGGTACATGGTGCGTGGCATGGCGGTTGGTGTTGGCAAGAAGTAGAAAAGGAGCTAGCCCAAAAACACTACAATGTGTACTCTCCTTCGCTTACGGGATTGGGTGACAGAAAACATTTGATTAATGATGATATAGATATCAGTACGCATATTCGGGACATCGTGAATTTGATTGAAATGGAGGATCTACACGATGTATATTTGGTGGGGCATAGTTATGCAGGTGCTGTAATTGCAGGTGTGGCAGACCAAATTCCCGAGCGTCTACATAAGTTGATTTTCTTGGATGCGATGATTGTTGAAAATGGTATGAGCCCTATTTCGATGCAGCCCGAACCTGTTCGTGAAATTCAGATGGAAAACATTCGTAATAAAGAACATTTTGAACCTTTTGACGTAGCATTATTTGGCGTTACAGAACCTAATCTGGTTAAATGGGTAGAAGAGCGCATTACACCACAACCTTTTGGGACGTTTGCACAAGTATTGCATTTAGATCATGTTTATGGAAACGGATTGCCTTTGGTTTTTATCGCTTGTACAGATCCGCAATTGCCAATTATGAAAGAGATGAGCGAAAAAGTTTTGGCCGATAAAAATCTAAAATGGCAATATCTGGAAATTGCTACAGGACATGATGCCATGCTAACCGCCCCGAAAAAACTATCTAAAATGTTCATTGGTTTAGTTGATTAATTAAAGCAAATGAAAAACTATAAATAGAGCCAAAGGGAAAGCCTTTGGCTTCCTTTGTTCGTTAAAATTGATATAATAGAGTGAAAAATGATCAATAATGACAATTTGCCGTCATTATTGCATAAATATGTGAAACTTGAGAAAACCAAAAGGGATGAAGTTCCTTGGCATACACAAGAAAAGATCGTGGTTTATTTTACATCATTTCCGCTAAACGCATATATTCTCTTTTATATTGATGTTACAATGAAATCCTTTCTGTAAACTTGGATGATAAAGAGATTGCTATATATACAAAGGCATTCGTGCCTAAAACCAAAGTCAACAAATCAAGGTGATTACAACAGTACTGTGCTTTAGCGACTAATGCCGCTAATGGACTATATATAAAGGTCTGAAATGTTGGTTTTATTTAATCTTTTTGAGTTTGATTAAGTAAAGATTTCTTTCTGAAGTTGATGGGACTGTCGTTTCTCATAGTCTTGTAATATTGGTAAAAATGACTGACATCATGAAATCCGAATTCTTCGGCTATTTTTTTCATGTTGACATTGGAAGTCATTAATCGACTTTCAATCAGATTCAGTTTATAGCGCTGGATATAATCCCTATACGAGTGACCATAGGTTTTCCGAAAATAATTACTAAAGTAGCTTTCTGAAATGTGAAAACGACTTGCTATATTTCTTATATGTAGCATTTTAGGTTGATAAATATGCTCGTGGATATAATCTAAGAGATTATCAATATTACCAGAGAGAGGCTGTCGACCTAATGAATGGTAAATATTAGTACGAAGGATATTCATTATGGATAGAAACTGATGGTATAGCCAAACTGAATTGATTTGTTGTGTTACATTGCTGGCATCTACCATATTCGTAAACGTGCGTTCAATAATCTGATCATAAGGTGGGGTTATTTGAATTTTATTTTCTTTTATCCAAAGATTGTGCATGAGGTGTTTTATTTGGTCAACTACTTTCAAATCACCATTAAAAGCTGGATGCAGCGTGATGTAATTAAGGCTGAATTTCAAAATTGTAAAATGCGTGATCGTTGCCGGTTCAAAGACGTGATGATCGGTCGGCGAAATTAAATAGACATCCCTCGGTTCGTAATACAATCGCTTTTCGTTCAGAATATGGACACCTGTGCCGTTAAAAATATAGACAATTTCATAATAATTATGGCTGTGCTTGGGAAAATGTTGAATGTCATCCTCGTAATCTTCAATAACCAGCGGTAAAAACTGAACAAGTTTCATCTTTAGATAGACTTGAAAAAACAAACCTACAAAAAAAAGAAATAAATCTACAATGATTTATGTTGTTTAACAGCCGACTTTTACATAAAAAAAGAAGAAGCAATGAATATAAAAATGAAGTATTTGGAACTTGAAGGGAAAAGGTTCGCTTATTATTCAGCAGGTCAAAAACATAACCCTGCAATCGTGTTATTACATGGATGGCCTGAAACATCAAAAATATGGGGAAAAATCATTTCAGCATTAGAGGTTAATTATTATGTGCTGGCGATTGATTTGCCCGGACTTGGCGAAAGTGACGGATTAGATAACTATGATACAGATACTGTTGCCAGTTGGATTCGTAAAATCTTAACGTCTTTGGATATTTCGCACTTTAATCTTGTTTCCCATGATATCGGAAGTTGGGTAGCGTCTACCTATGCCCTAAAATATCCGGAAGACCTGATATCTCTGGTTTTAATCGATGCCGGAATTCCCGGTATCCTGCCAGATTCTTTTTTCTCATTCGACAACTATAAAAAATCATGGCATTTTTATTTCCATGCGGTACCCGATTTGCCGGAATTCCTTATCCAAGGACATGTGAAGGAATATATCACCTGGTTTTTCAATAATAAAAGCTTTGTAAAAGCCGCTATAACGGAAGATGATATTACATATTATGCGCAACTATATCAAGACAGGATATCGGAGGGATTAGGCTATTATCGGAGTTATACGGAAAGTGTTAAAACAAATAGAAGTTTGCTGCAAAAACTGTCTTTGCCCGTGCTAGCGATTGGTGGAGAATTTGCGGTGGGTGATAAGATGAAGGATGTTGCTGTTGCCTTATCTGACAGCCCACGGTTTGAGAATGTTAAGGATTGTGGTCATTTCGTTCCGGAAGAACAGCCCGAAGCCTTATTAAATATTCTCCTTTCCTTTTTTAGGGATTGAATAATATTCCGACTGAGGCATCCTGCATTCCTATGAAGAATATAAAATGCCGTAAAGCAAACTGCTGAAAATGATATGAAAGGAATTGTCGGCTATACTGAAGATGATGTTGTTTCCACAAAAAGGTTTTCGAGGTACCTGAGAATTGCATGTTTGATTTTATTCTCCATCGTCCGCCTTATCGAAAAAAAAGATGCTGTTTCGGATTTTTGAGACAGTATCTTTTTATTCCTGTATGTGTCCTCATGGGCAACATATTTTACAAATCCAATTTAAAAGGATCAATTTACTTTATCAAAATTACTATTTTCGGCATATCGTTGTATAGTCTATAGTCATGCTTTCTCAAAAAATAAAGAGTCTTCAATTCGATGATAAAATTTCCATCGGTATGGAAATTATACCGATAGATAGGGACTATGTAGCCAAAAGTGCCAACCTGACAACAGCTCACAGAGCTTCTTTTTACTGCGTCTTGTGGTTTCAGGAAGGAAATCCAACACATCAGGTAGATTTTACGCCGATAAAAGTGCAACCAGAAAGTTTGCTTTTTGTAGGAAAAGACAGCGTACAGTTTTTTGATCAGGGAAAAAACTTCAAGGCTAAAGTGTTACTTTTTACTGATGCATTTTTCTGTAGAAATGATGATGATGTAAAGTATTTGAACAGGACTCCTTTATTCCAGACATTCGGCAGTTCCCAGCACTGCACGTTGAGTGTTTCTGAAGAATTGAAAACACTTTGGACATTCATGGAGCAAGAGGATAAAACTCCACATGACAGATTTAAGCCAATCCTTTTACGAAATTACCTTGAGAGTTTTTTGTTGCAAGCAGAAAGGGCAATTGGAGATGGTATAAGCTCCCCATCAACCAACGAAATTTACAAGGAAATATTCTTTGATTTTAATAAGTTGGTAGAAGAGCACTTTAAAGAGCAAAAGCCAGTTTCTTATTATTCAGAGCAATTATATGTATCTCCAAAGGTTCTCTCCAGAGCTACCCGACAACTCACAGGTAAAACGCCCAAACGTATTTTGGATGAAAGGATGCTACTGGAAGCAAAACGGTTGCTAATGTATGATATAAGTGCAGGAAAAGAAATTGGTTATTCTCTTGGTTTTACAGAACCTACAAATTTTATTAAGTTCTTCAGAAAGCATACAGGTAAGACACCTCTTGCCTTCCGTGCATATTATCGTCAGACAATGGGGATGTAAATTATCATCATACGGCACATTTTCACCTTTCCTAACTTCTGTATAGGGCAGACCTTTGTCTTAAAATTCAAAAACAAAAAATCATGTTTTATCAAGTAAACGACGTTCAATTATTCGTAGCCGATGAGGGAGACAAAACCCCTACATTATTATTTATCCATTTTTGGGGAGGTTCATCAAGAACATGGAAACCGGTAACAGATATACTGTACACAAAATACCGTTGTGTCAGGTTCGACCAACGGGGATGGGGCAGATCTGATAAACCAAAGTCCGGCTATGATATTCGGTCTTTAGCCGAAGATGTATTAGCATTGGTAGCAATCATGGGCCTTGATGATTATATTTTGGTTGGACATTCTATGGGCGGAAAAATTGCACAAGTAATAGCTGGTAGTAACCCTAAAGGACTTAGAAAGTTAATTCTTGTCGCTCCATCGCCTGCTACACCAACAATACTGCCTAAAGAAATGAAACAAAAAATGACAACCGCATATACTTCATTGGAAAACATCACCGAAACCATTGAACAAGTCTTTAAAGCTAATGATTTATCATCAGAGAGCAAACAGCAAGTAACTGAAGATATGCTGCACCATAGTACGGCGTCCAGGCGTAGCTGGCCTGAGTCAGCTTTAGGCGAAGATGTTTCCGAATGTTTACCAAATATTCAAATTCCTACATTGGTGATTGCCGGAGAAAATGACATTGTTGATTCTCCGGATCGTTTAAGACAAGAGGTTTTGCAAAAAATACCAAATGCTGAAATGGTCATTATTCCTAATGTCGGACATCTTATGATGCTTCAGACTCCTGAAAAAGTGGCGGAGCTGATAAGTACTTTCTGTCAGTAGCCTCCTCAAAATGGAATCGCTATTATAGCAATAGCGGTTTTAATTCTTTGTGATGTAAATTCTACGGAATGAAAAATATTTAATTACCATTGTTGCTGAATAAAGAGGGACTATCTAAAAACCCCAAGATAGCCTCTCTTTATATAGTAAATAGGCGCTCGCACAATCAAATATGCAATTCTTCATGCCTTAGGAAAGACATGAAATACAGGCACTTTTATTAAAACAACACTATGAAAAATGTTTTCATATTTACAAACTAATTTTAGGTTTTACAGTCTGTAATTGAGAGCAAGATATAGGTATAAGTTGATTTCTATAAAAATTCTTCTTCGGTCAATTCGTTGTTTATAGCCGCACCTGCAATATTTCCAGTTGAAACCGCATTAGCCACCGAACGCAAAGGATTGGTGTTATCGCCACAAGCATAGATACCCGGAACCGTTGTTTGTTGAAACATATCCACTTTTATATGTCCCGTTTCTGTGACCTCACAACCTAAATCTATCGGAATTTTGCAATGTTGTTCAAACGGAATGGCCGCATAGGCTGCACCAAAGTTTTCTTTCGTTCCGTCTTCAAAAATCAATGCTGTCATATTTCCGTTTTGGTGGCGGATTGCTTTCACGGCTTTTTCAACGATTTTGATTTGATGATTTTTCAGTTTGGCAAATTGTGCATCTTTAAAATCGGCTTTACCTCCGGTAACAATCGTGATTTTATCGGTCAGGTTATGGACTAACGATGCAAGGTGAAAAGCCCTGTCCCCATTAGCGATAATAGCGGTTTGGGTTCCTTTAAATTCATAGCCGTGGCAGTACGGACAATGAATGACGGTCTTGCCCCAACATTCTTCAAAACCTTTTATATCGGGAAAGACATCTTTTATTCCGGTTGCAAAAACTAGCTTTTTCGCAGAAAATTGTTCTCCGGATTGTATAGTGATTTCAAAACCATTTTCAGCTTTCTTGCCTTTCGTAGCATAGCCTTCAGAGAATTTCACGGTATCGTATTGCAATACTTGTTCTTTGGCTTTTGCCGCAATCTCTCCGGGAACAGCCCCGTCCTGTGTAATGAAATTGTGCGAATGCGGCGTATAGCGATTGCAAGGTTTTCCACTGTCAATGATTAACACGTTACGTAACGAACGACCTAAGGCCATTGCCGCAGATAGTCCTGCATAGCTTCCGCCGATGATGATTACATCGAATTGATTATTGTCTGTCATACTGTTAAATTTTGAAAATATTGTTAATGGAAAAGGCAATGCTAATGCGGTTAATGCAAGCCCGCCTTGTTTGATGATTTCACGTCTTGTGAATGTATTGCTCATGTTTTCAGCTCATATTTTTCCCTTTACAAAATTAGATAAATTTCTTTTAATGCGACATTGTCGCATTAATTTTTTGTAATTTTATAGCGATAATTTTTAGAATATTTTTGTACAATGTTTAAACGAAGGAATACAGAGGCAAAAGGTGCTGTTCTATCGGTATTGACAAGAAAAAGAAGGGCAATGAGCCAAGATACTATAATACAACAAATGGGGGTTAAAGCAGATAGAGCAACTGTTTACCGTATATTAAATCGTCTTTGTGAAGACGAAATAGTTCATAAAATAATAGCTGATGATGGCAAACAGTATTTTGCTATGTGCGTGAGCTGTGATAATGATAAGATTCCTGCGAATCATTTTCATTTTCGTTGTGTAAAATGCGAGACTATCGAGTGTCTGCCAACATTAATAGATTTTTCAGTCCCAAATGGTTATACGGTACAACGAATGAACTGTATCATAGTGGGTATTTGTAAAAATTGTTCTATGCATTAAGCAAATGTAGCTTATGTAACGGGAAAGCGATAATCTGAAATAGAGTAAAAGGAAGCTTAAACTAAAGTTACCAGCAAGACTAAACGACCGTACAGTCCGACACTTGAAAAAAACAACGAAAGACTGTTCACTGCGCCGACAGACAATCATTCAGACTTTCCGACAACAGTTTTGGGCAACTTGTGATATGTTACATACGACACAACAAGTATTACCAAAACCACAATAGGTGCAATCGTATGGAAAGCATCATCGCCAACAACGATGTGAGCAATAATTGCCGAAACAAAACTGATTGCCAAGCCGATGTAAGACGCTTCTCGCACCAAACGGAAAGGCAACCAAATGGCAATTGCAGCAAGAAATTTGGCGATAGCCAATTCTATTCTGAAATAATCGGGAAAACCTAAATGCTCAAATGCCCATTTTAGTTGAGGATTTGTCAGGTAGGCGTAGGATGAAAAAAGCATATTGATTGAGATAAGCCCTGTCGTAATGTAATACGTGATTTTTGTTGCTTTCATTTTTTTATTGTTTTGATGTTGCTAATTTACTTACATTTGCTAATAAATTATTAGTAGTAAACTAAAGGTTAGTAGTAATATATAGGTTACTGCAAAGAAAAGTATGGGGCAAAAAATAGTGTATTCGCACACGGCTTGTGCAAAAAATATAGATGCCGTTGAGGACGCTCTATATGTATTGGGCGGAAAATGGAAACTACGGATAGTCATCGCATTGGAAAGCGGACATTGCCGTTTTAATGAACTACAACGGGTAATCAAAGGCATTTCGGCAAGGGTGCTTTCAAACGAATTGAAACAGTTGGAAATGAATGGCTTAGTAAAGAGGGTAGTTCACGCAGATAAAACGCCTGTTGTTGTAGAGTATCGTCCAACAGAATACGCCTCAACACTCAAAGACGTTGTTTCTGCATTAGCCGACTGGGGACAAAAACATAGAAAGAAAATTACGACAAACCGATAATACAAAAGCCCGCGCTGGCAACATCGGTTTTACAAGAGCCGGGAAGAACATCCTCATATGAAAGTTTTCGCTATATCTGTAGCTCCTCCGTGCTTCGCAAGAAAGTACGTGCTAAAAATCCCCGTCTTCGCCCCCCCAAAAAAAAGCCGTTAAATGCACCTTGAAATGTAATAAGCTCTCTTCCTATGTCTAATACTGATAAATTTGAATATTATACTTTATGATGATTTAGTCCCTTAATATCAAATGAATGTTTGTCAGTAGCACATTATATTTGAATTGTGTAAATATGGAAAATATAGAATCATTAAAAGAATATTACCAAATAACGAAGAAAAAAGTACCTGAAGACTTACTAATTCAAAGTAGGTGTCCTATACATTTTAATATTCTGAGGAAGAAAGAAAAATGTTGTGTAGGTGGTTTGCCTTTTGCCCGACGTGATTACTGGAAAATTACCTTATTTGATAACCGTGCAGAGTTAATAACAAAACAAGGAAATGTTATCATCAATAAACCTTGCATTTTCTTTTCCCGACCTAATATGGAATATGGCTGGAAATTATTAGATGAAGAGCAAACAGGATTTATTTGCTTATTTAATGACGAATACCTAACATATGATTTAAAGCCAATCTTCGAACTATTGACTCGTACTTTAAATGCAAGTCAGACCTCTTTCTTGCTTTTAGAACAAGACACTTATCGTTTGCTATTCTTTTATTTTGAACAACTCTACAATGCCTACCACAGTGATTTTGAGTACAGAAAAGAAGTTGTACAAAAGTGGCTTCAGCTCATTGCTTATCAGGTTATTTGGACACAGTCTATAAATAATCCGGTAGAGTTAAAACAAGACGCAAAAAGCAGGATTGTCAATGAGTTTGTCAATGCGTTGCAAAGCCAATTTCCGGTTGACTCTCCTCTGAATCCTATTCGGCTAAAAACGCCCTCCGATTTTGCTAATTTACTCCACGTCCATGTCAATCACTTAAATCACTGTTTGAAGTCGCAAACAGGTAAATCTACTACACAGCTGATAAACGAAAGAATTACTGCTGAGGCTAAAGGTTTGCTACAATATTCTGACTGGAACATTTCTGAAATAGCTGAAGCTTTAGGATTTGAATATGTACAGCATTTTACCCTGTTCTTTAAGAAAAAGATTGGCATTTCTCCCACAGAATTCAGATTGAAAGAAATGAATAATATTTGATTTTCGTAAAACCTTGTTTGAATCTTTTAATAAATCCCCTTCAATCGCTTTCTAATTTTGCTTGTTTAAAAATGAGATAAAGTAAGATGAGAAGACTTAAAAAGAAAAATGAAGGTATCAGTACTGTTTTGGCATTTGCACTTGTCCCACTGTCTGGTTTTGCTATGGACGTTTACATTCCGTCATTTCCTCACATGGCATATGACCTACAGACTAGCGAATCTAATATTAAATTGACATTAACTTTATTTATAGTTAGTTATGGTATATCGCAATTGTTTGTTGGAAGTATTTCTGACAGCTTTGGCAGATACAAGATTAACATCATATCTCTGATTGTTTTGATTTTGTCCTCATTAGGGATAGCACTTAGCAGCGACTTAACCTTTATCCTTGGGATGCGTTTTATACAGGGTATAGCCATTTCTTTTATTGCGGTATGTAAACGTTCTTTTTTTGTGGACGTATATACTGGAGATAAACGAAAGCACTACACTAGTCTGGTAACCGTTGTATGGTCAGCTGCACCAATACTCGCACCATTTCTGGGAGGCTTTTTACAAGAAAGTTTTGGATGGCGTGCCAATTTTTATTTTCTGGCCTTATATGCAAGTATTATGCTTGTTTTGGAATGGATATACAGTGGTGAAACCATCCGTGAAAAACATCCCTTTAAACTGAGGTATATTTTTTCCATGTACGATCGTTTGATGAACGCGACTGATTTCAGTCTTGGAATTATTGTATTGGGATTAAGTTATAGCATGGTAATGGTTTTTGGGATGAGTATTCCATTTATTGTGGAGCATGAATATCATCTTTCTGCATTGTACTCCGGTTATTGTGCTTTAATATCGGGATTGGCTATTTTTGGGGGAGGATTTTTGAGTAAAAAGTTGGTCAACAAACCCCTCTATAACAAGCTACAATTAGCGAACATTTCTCAATTACTCATTGTAGCAGTGATGCTATTTACAGCAAGCATTTTTCACCAATTGTACATTATGATGCTTTTTGTGTTTTTGATTCATTTTTGGCAAGGGTTTACTTATAATACTTATTTCACGTACGCTATCACAAGTCAGCCCAAATTTTCCGCTACCGCAGGTGGGTTAGCCGGAGGTGGGTCTTTTATCGTATTTTCCATAACTAGCTATCTTGTGGTACATCTCATTACGATTAGTGATCAATGGACATTGGGTTTAGCATATTTAATATTTTTGTTAAGCATTCAATTTTTATTATATTTTGTACGTCAGGCGATTCAGAAAACACATGAGTAATGCCAAGCCAGTAGAGCATCCCTATATGAACTCTTAGATTGGCTATAATTCCACTTCGCTTTTTTTAATCGTCAATTTATATGGGTTGGATAACAAAGAAAAAATGAATCAACAAGCAAACGAAATGAGAAATTAAAGAGACACGTATGACTTATTTGATAGAAGAAAAATAAACCCGATTATTCAAAAGTAATTCACCTCAAAATAATAAGAGTTAGAATTCCGAAAATCATCCGATATTTTTTTCGTTCCTTTGCATAAATACTAAGCAGTATCTATTATGAAAAAGGCGGAAGCAACACGGTTGATGATTTTACAGAAAGCGTTTGAACTGATTTATGTTAAAGGTTATCAGACGACAAGCATTGACGACATTATTGCCACGACAAAAGTTACCAAAGGGGCTTTTTACTACCATTTCAAAACCAAAGACGAAATGGGACTTGCCATCATCAACGAAATCCTAAAGCCGACACTTACAAATAGTTTTATTGAGCCACTTCAAACCGAAGAGAATCCATTAGATGCAATTTATAACCTAATGGACAATCTTTTAATGAAAAATGATTTTCTGAAAGTGGAATACGGTTGTCCCGCATCCAATTTTACGCAAGAAATGACCCCGTGGAATTCGGAATTTAATAAGGCTTTGAATGAATTAACTCAAGAATGGACAAAAGCAATAACCGCTACCATCGAAAGAGGCAAGAAAAGCGGTACGATCCGTAAGGACGTAAATGCGAAACAGGTAACTATCTTTGTTATGTCGGGCTATTGGGGCATCCGGAATTTGGGAAAATTAGAGAACAGCAAAAAAGTGTATGTATCTTATTTAAAACAACTTAAAATCTATTTGGATAGTTTGAAATAATTTTTCTCAAAAAACATACCGAATGGTATTTTTAAGATTCAAATTTGCAAGTCAGATAAAATATGCAAACATCATTCTTAAAATACAGTAACCAATACATTGGGTACAGCGTTGATAGGGTTCATATTTCACATCATATTGTATATAAACGAACAGGAGAATTGTCCGAAATGGACAATGCTCTTCGCTACCTAACCACAGCCATTCCCCATATTCAAGTTATAATAACAACAAATAACTCCTGTCAATAAAATGGAAACTCCCATAAGTAACATTCCCACACATTCTTTTAATATGGAGGAGAATTCCGGAATATTTGTAACCAAAATAACTTCGGAAACCTTTGATGAAAATGTTGAATCGGGTCAAGCACATCGGCATAACAGCCATGTTTTGGGATTGCATTTAAAAGGAATATCTCTTGTGGAACTGGATTTTAAACAGTACCAAATAAAACATCCGTCCGTTTTGTATCAGTCTCCCAATCAGGTGCATAGAATACTGAATATCGATGAAATAGAAATGTTCTTATTGGTAATGGAGCAAGAACTTATTGATAAAAACCTCCATAAATATCTCCAGGGAATCATTACGCCACATCCCCTGCACCTAAGATCTGATGAAATGAATATTTTAGAACAGGCTTTCTTATTATGTGCTAATCTTCATGATAAAAAGGAGGATAAATTCTATTTCCATTCATTAAAGAATGCTTCTAATGCCCTCATCGGCCTATATCTTTCTTTTTACCTAAAATCGTTGCAGTCACAAGAACAGCTTTCCAGATTTGAACGAATACACTATGACTTTCTAAAACTGCTGGAAGTACAATTCAAAGTTTGGAAACGCCCTTCCGATTATGCTCAAAAATTAAACATCTCAGTAGCCTACCTTAATGAATGTGTAAAAACAGTAACTGGTTTTACCGTTTCTTATCACATTCAACAGAGGGTTGTCTTAGAAGCCAAGCGCCTGCTGTACTATGCCGACAAATCCGTAAAAGAAATTGCAAACGAATTGGGCTATGATGATTACCCGTATTTTTCGAGATTGTTCTCTAAAGTTGCCGGAATGACTGCTTCGACATTCAAGAACAAAAACCACGTTTAGTCCAATACTTACCTCTATTGTATACTTTCTCGGTTTATCAATTCTTCAGTTATTTGCATAACTAAAATAAATAACATTATGCCAAGAGCTCCCAAATGGTTATTTGATACCGTTGATTTACTTACGACAAAACTTCCCGACGTAACAGTAGATGAAACCGTTTTCTTATCACCATCAGTAAAGAAAATTCGGATGTCCGGAGTCTTTGACAAAGTAAAATTGACTGTTGGTGCATATATTGATTTCAGAGTAACAGAAACCGAAGTTAGACGCTACACTGTTTCAAATTTTGATAAGGAAACACAAAGTATGGAGTTTATCGTTCACCTTCATGGCAAAGGTTGTGGCGCTGATTACATGAACGCCTTGCAACCGGGCGACGTACTATCTTTAAATAAACCCAGTACGATGATAAAATATTATGATTCATCCTTTCAGCAATACATTATTTTTGGAGATGAGTCTTCTTTGGGATTGGCACAATCATTTGCTCCTGTATTAAAGCAAAACAAGCATATATTTCAGTTTATTTTTGAATTAGACGAGGAAAATCTAAAAATTCCTGAAATCTTGGGACTGGAGTCGGTTATTGTTTATCCCAAAACAGGATTATTTAAAAACGAGGATTGGATAAAGCAATTGCCCGTATTTCCTCTTCAAAATGAAGCTCATATCAAGTTTATCCTCACAGGAAATGTAAAATCAGCTCAAACCTTTAGAAAAGTTATAAAAGATACAACGAAGAGCAAAGTATATCTGCATGGCTATTGGTTAGAAGGCAAAAAAGGATTATAAAGGTTAATATTTATTAAATTTGCAATGTAAAAGCAACCATCTAAATAAAGATGTCCATAACAAAACACGAAGAATTAATAGGAATGCAGAAAGTAAGCGAGGCAGTTGCTTACACTTTGAAAGAAATGCGGAACTATGCAAGACCCGGTATCACTACAAAACAACTAGACGACTTTGGTGCGAAAATACTTTCGGATTTCGGTGCAAAATCCGCACCTTATTTGACTTATGGCTTTCCGGGATGGACTTGCATAAGTGTGAACAATGAATTTTGCCACGGCATCCCGTCCGAGAAAAGAATATTAAAAGAGGGCGATTTGGTAAACATTGACGTTTCTGCCGAACTTAACGGCTTTTGGTCGGACAATGGTGGTTCATTTGTACTTGGAGAAGACATCAACCAACATCAAAAATTGGTGGATGCATCCAAAGAAATCCTACAAAAAGCCATCGTTAATATTAAGGGTGGCGTAAAAATTTCAGAAGTCGGGCACATCATGGAAACCGAAGCCAAGAAAAGAGGTTTCAAGGTCGTTAAAAATTTGGGTGGACACGGCATCGGAAGGGGTTTGCACGAACAACCCGATGAAATAATGAACTACAAAAACCGATTTGACCAAAGACGGTTTAGAAAAAATTCAGTGGTTGCCATTGAAACGTTTATTACCACAACTTCAACCTATGCAACAGAATTAAATGATGGTTGGACAATGGTGGGAAACAAAGGCGGTTTTATGGCGCAACACGAACATACCATCGTCGTTACAGACGGTAAACCGATGATTCTAACTGAAATGAATGGAATTTGGAATTGAAAAATTAAATTCGCCAAAAAGAAAATCAACTTGAAATTGTATCTATATAAACACGGAGGGGTTGGGATGATTGTACTTAATTTTGCTAAATTTGTTAGAAAACATCATGATGGATATCAAAATAATACAGCCTGTACCACCCCTCCGAAAACATATTCGTTTTTTCTTTATAATGGAAAATACGAGCACTGCTTTTATTGGAAAATTCAAAATAATTCCCGAGGGCGTACCGGGTATGATTTTTCAGGAAAATCCCACGGTCTTTTACGATAAAGACAAGCAAACATTACCCCAATCTTTCTTATTTGGGCAAGCTACTCAGTACTCACAACTTACGGCAACGGGTAGTTTTCGAAATATTGGTGTCAGTTTCCAACCCGCAGCTTTAAGATCTGTTTTCAGAATCGAAGCAATTGAATTAACGCAACGACACACTGACATCAATGATTTAGTTAAAACCACTATAAATGACCAACTTCTAAATACACAAACATTAGAACAAAAAATAGCGGTTTTAGAACATTTTTTCTTACAACAAACAACAGACTGTAAAGGTGAAAATGATAAAGTAAAATTTGCGTTAAACCAGTTTCAAAAAGGTCAGGAATTAAAACAGGTGCAAGCCGATTTGAGAATATCAGAACGCTCGTTAGAACGTCTGTTTAAATCATATATAGGCATTTCCCCAAAGTTGTATTCAAGAATCTGTCGCTTTCAGTCAGCTTTAAAAACGCTAAGAACGGCTAACTTTAATGCTCTTACGGAAATAGCCTATTTAGAGAATTATTTTGACCAATCTCATTTTATCAGAGATTTTAAATATTTTACAGGCACGACTCCAAAGTCATTTCTTCTTAATGCAAACGAACAATTGCCCAATTTTCCGGAATTGAAGTTTTAGTACTGTCGGTTTTATCCAATTTTCAAAAAACGGGGGACTTTAACTTTGTTGAATTAATCAAAAACAGTTTAAAATGAAAAGAGCAATTGATTGGTTTGAAATTTATACATCCGATTTTGACAGGGCAAAGAAATTTTACACAACAGTATTTGACTGCGGATTTAATGAAACGACAGTGAACAACGAAAGACACAGCCGAATGAGGTATGCCATTTTTGAAAGCAGTGAAAACAAGCAAGAGATTGGCGGTGCGCTTGTTAGAATGGATGAAGCAAAACCCGGTATTGGCGGTGTTTTAATTTATTTTGCAACCGAAGAAATCAATACAGCATTAAACCGTGTTGAAGCTGCCGGCGGAAAAGTTATTCGTCGAAAGTTGAACGTGGGGGATTTTGGTTCTATTGCTTTAATAGAAGATACAGAGGGGAATATGATTGGATTACATGCTAAAAAATAGCTTCATTGTAATTACGTTTGATATTAATTATAAAATAAGGAAATGGGAATAGATAAAGTCATAAAGCCGGATAATACCGCAGTAAGAACCTCATTATGGAGAGCATTACACGTTCAGACAGATGCAAAACCTCATGTATTTGAAGATGAAATAGGATTCAAGTTAATTGCACCTGATGATGATTGGCAAGAACGTCCTGATATGAAATACACCAAACGACTTCGTGCTTCTATCGTTGCTCGTGCCCGATTTGTTGAAGATGTTGCAAAAACAGAAATTGCCAACGGAATAAAACAATACGTTTTACTTGGTGCAGGACTTGACAGTTTTGCTCAACGAAATACAGAAATCAGTTCGCAAGTTGACATTTATGAAATTGACCAACCCGACACGTTGGCTTGGAAAGAAGAAAAATTAATTGAAAACGGCTACAAAATTTCCAACAATTTACATTTCGTTCCCGTGGACTTTGAAACTTCATCTTGGTGGACTGAACTTTTAAACAAAGGTTTTGACACTAACAAAAAAGCCGTTGTTTCCTGCACAGGTGTAACACTTTATTTGACAAAAGAAGCCATTACGGACACATTAAAAAAAATGACTTCGCTTGCACCTGGTTCTACTATTGCAATGGCCTTTTATCTGCCATTGGAATTACTTGATGAAGAAGACAAGCCATTAATGGAAATGTCGATAAAAGGAGCGGCAGCTTCGGGAACGCCATTTGTAAGTTTTTTCAGCGTTGAAGAAATCACAAAACTTGCAGACGAAATAGGCTTGAAAGAAATCCAAACCGTTTCAACAAAAGATATGACAGAAAAATATTTTAAAGACCGAACCGACAATCTTGTTCCTGCAAGTGGAGAATTTTTCTTGGTTGCGAAGACATAAAAACATAAACACTAAAATCGAATGGACGACAGAAAACAACGAACCGCTAACATGAACATTACGGCGACAAAGAGAGCAAAGTAATACAGAACACGGTTGGTAATATATTCAGTGGTCAAGTGGTTGGCGAAACGGCAAAAAGCCTTTCAGAACGTTTTGGTAAGGTATTGCAGAAACGCCAAAGTATGACTATTAACCGAAATGATAAATCAACTTCTATATCTACACAATTAGACAGCCTTATTCCGGCTTCCAAAATCGCAACGCTCACACAGGGTATGTTTGTCGGTTCTGTATCGGATAACTATGATGAGCGTATCGAGCAGAAAATCTTCCACGCTGAAATTGTAGTGGATAATGAAAAGGTAGCCACCGAGGCTCAAGTTTATCAGAAGATACCACAAATCCTTTCTTTTGTTGATGAGCAGGGCGAGGATAAAATGAAGCAGGAAATTGAAAGTAATTATAAACGTATAAAATCCGATATCCTGCATATTGTTGTAAGTGAAATGAAACGCATTCAGAACGACCCCTATTTACGCCATTTGGTGCAATAATGGCATATCAAAAAAATCCAAAAATAATTTGCGCAACAAGTATTTGCATTTATATTTACAATCACTTGGTAGCAAATTAAAAATGGAAACACGTAGAGACATATTTCAAGCTATTGCCGACCCGACAAGGAGAGGGATTATACTCCTGCTAACAACAAGTGCAATGACACCAAACGCCCTTGCAGAACATTTTCATACAAGCCGGCAGGCTGTTTCTAAGCACTTGCAAATTTTGGCTGAATGCGACCTGCTAATTCAGCAACCAAAAGGAAGGGAAATATATTACAACTTAAATACCGATAAAATGAAAGAAATAGAAAAATGGCTTGAAGGTATGTATAATATGTAACCCATCAGGACTTGAAACCATTCTGAAATACGAAGTGTATTGTGGTAGATGACAAGTGGACAAAAGACTACCATTTGATGGATATTGACTCTTATTGAAATTTCGCTTAATAGATGGTATTAATGGTAATACTCAAACAATGCAAAATTCTCGGGTATCGTATAAATAGAAAAATTAATTATGATTGAAATTGTAGCTTATAACGCATTATGGGCAAAGGACTTTTTACAGCAAAAGGAGAAGATACAAAACGCTTTGGAAGGCAACGCACTTGCGGTGCACCATATTGGATCCACAAGTGTTCCTCATTTAGCCGCAAAAAATATAATTGACATTCAAGTTACCGTTGCTGAATTCACTAACGAAATAGAGCGAGGGTTGAATAGAATCGGCTATAAACGATTACATCACATATTATCTGACCATAGACCCCAAGGATATGACCATTTATCGGAAAAACAACTATCAAAATGGTTCTTCATCTCCAACGAGCCTGCTGTAAATTTACATGTAAGACTGCAACATTCCTTCAATCAGCGGTATGCTCTTTTGTGCAGAGATTATTTAAGGGCGCACCCCTATGCTGCGAAAGCCTATGAAGAAATAAAGAAACAACTGGCCAAACATTTTCAAAATGATATTGATGCTTATTACGATATTAAAGACCCAGTCTTTGATGTTATTATGAGTGGTGCAGAATTATGGTCGGAAAAGGTAGGTTGGAAGCCTCAAATGGCGGAATAGTTTGGTCTATCATTCTAAAAATCTTTGGGATGACAATTTACGTTTTACTTGGTGCAGGATTGGATAGTTTTGCCCAACGAAATACGGAAATCAGTTCGCAAGTTGATATTTATGAAATTGACCAACCCGACACATTAACGTGGAAAGAAGAAAAGCTGATTGAAAACGGCTATAAAATCCCCGGCAATCTCCACTTTGTACCTGTCGATTTTGAAATCTCATCTTGGTGGGATGAGCTATTAAATAAAGGTTTTAATGTTAAACAGAGGGCTTTTGTGTCTTGTATCGGTGTTACGCTTTATCTTACCAAAGAAGCGATTACCGACACACTGAAAAAAATGACTTTGCTTGCACCTGGTTCTACTATTGCAATGGCCTTTTATCTGCCATTGGAATTACTTGATGAAGAGGACAAGCCATTAATGGAAATGTCGATAAAAGGAGCGGCAGCTTCAGGTACTCCTTTTGTAAGTTTTTTTTCGGTTGAAGAAACTGTAAAACTCGCTGAAAAAGTAGGTTTAAAAGAAATACAGACAATCTCCACAAAAGATATGACGGAAAAATACTTTAAGAACAGAACCGACGACCTTCTACCAGCAAGCGGAGAATTTTTTTTAGTAGCAAAGACCTGAAAAATACGAAAGAGAATACTTCCTTGCAACCGTGATATAGTGATATAAAATGGCTGAAAGCAATGTTTTTGCTGGTGTTTTACCGTAGATTAACAAAGTTATGTGCAACCTTGATCAACCACCGCACAGACCTTCAACCGACCAACATTTTCCAACATTTCTAAAAAGTCTGTTCAAAACACTTGGATTATTGTTTAGAAACTATTTATCTTTGTAACTAAGATATTTAGAATATGAGAGAAAAGCAACCAAACAGCATAATTGAAAAATTCAGAACTGCAAGCCGACAGTATTCTGATGCTTCCATTTTTATGCACGAAGCCATTGCACGAAAGGCAGGTTTATCAGGAGCAGACCACAAGTATTTAGGACTAATACTTCAACACAAAGAATTAACCGCAGGCGAAATTGCTAAACTGACAGGACTTACAACAGGTGCGGTTACAGGTTTAATTGACCGTTTGGAAAAGAAAAAGTTATTGAAAAGACAGTTTACAAAAGACGACAGGCGAAAGGTAATTATCATTCCGAATGTTGAAAATAGTATGAAACTTTTACAACCGATTTTCAATGAACTGCAACAAAGAACGACAGCTCTTATCAATTCGTTTTCTGAAAAAGAAATCCATATCATTGAACGATACTTTGTAGAAGCAACCACCATAATGAATGAAACAACAGATAATTTAAACAATAAATAAAATGGGAAAAATGGAAAATATAACAGCAACATACTTAACAAGAGCCGAACTATGGCTTTGCATTACGACCCTCATTTATTTTTTAATGAATGGGGCACAGATTTTTGAAACTCTTGTTTTTGTTCCGAAATGGACGGCTTCACCACCCGGTAACTTTAAATTTTTGTTAGACGGACAAGGAGCAAGTTTGAAATTTTTTTGGATAGTTTTCCATTCACTACACGAATTAACTTTCATACTTGCCATTATTTTTTGTTGGAAAATTGACCCTGTAAGAAATTGGTTATTGATTTTGTTTGCCGTTCATTTTGCAGCGAGGGTTTGGACACTTTCCTATTTTGCACCCAACATCATTGACTTTCAAAAAGTAGCAGAAAATCCGTCATTAGCCAAAGACTTAATCAGCAGAACATCACTTTGGCAGACACTCAACTATGTGAGAGTTGCCATTTTCATAGCTGTTTCAATCGGACTTATTCCGTTGTGTATTAAATTGTTTAGTATGCGACACTAAACGACTTGCCAAAAAGGTATGCACATAACACCGTATTGGCAATAGGTGGCACGTTATGAGATATCCACACAAAAAACGGTTTTTTATAAAAACATTAAATTTGTATTTTCTTTTTCAAGAAAGGAACTGAAAAGAGATTATTTTTATGGGGCACATCAGAGAATACTACGAGCGGATACTAAAATTGCAGGAAACAGAATGGGAATTTATAGCTTCCCACTTTGACAGGAGGGTTTTTGCCAAAAACGAAACCATCACACGACAGGGCGAAACAGAAAAATACCTTTCCTTTGTAGAAACAGGCATCGTTCGATTTTATATTCCAGATGATGAAAACGAACTGACTTTTAATTTCTGTTTTGATAAAGAATTTACCTGTGCTTACAATTCATTCCTGACCCAGACACCATCTGAATACGAATTGCAGGCATTGACGGAAACCGTGGTTTGGCAAATATCTTATGATGATTTGCAAAAAGTATATGCAGAGACCAAAGCAGGAAACTATTTAGGGCGTTTTGTGTCGGAGAAACTGTTTTTGCAAAAAAGCAAAAGAGAATTATCGCTTTTAAAACATACGGCAAAAGAAAGGTATCTAAACCTGTTCAATGAACAACCCGATATTTTAAAATTTATTCCATTAAAATACGTTGCTTCCTATATCGGGATAACACCACAGGCTTTGAGCCGGATACGCAGGCAAATTGCATAGCAATCACGAACATCGTTGAAAATCAACGGAATCCGTGCGCAAATACTTAACATAGGTTCATTGCCTACCATGTTTATTCTTTAGAAATTTGTTGAAAAATCCAAAGAATAATGAAACGATCCATCTTAGCATACGGACACCATATCTTAAAACAGAAATGCAACTACATCGAAAAGGATTATCCTGAATTGGATAAATTAATTGCCGATATGTGGGAAACTATGGAAAATGCCAATGGTTGCGGATTGGCATCACCACAGATAGGACTTCCCATAAGACTATTTATCGTGGACAGTAAAACGACTTTTGAAAATCTCGATGAACAAGACCAAGAAATCTATTTTGAGAAAAATGATAGCGGAATAAAGGAAACATTCATCAATGCAAAAATCATTGAACGTTCGGCAGAGCTTTGGGAAGACGAAGAAGGCTGTTTGAGTATTCCGGAATTATCACAAAAAGTAAAAAGGCCTTGGACTATTACGATAGCATATTACAATAAAGATTTTGAACCGCAGAGAAAGACATTCAGCGGAACTACCGCAAGAATGATACAACACGAATACGACCACACAGAAGGGATATTATATCTTGACTACCTGAAACCGCTGACCAAAAAACTGTTGGAAGGGAAACTCAAAAAAATAGCCCGAGGACAAATAAAAACAAGATATCCTATGAAGTTCGTGTAACAATACTGCCGACCTCAACCTATAAAACTCAAACATCACGAAGCTTCATCGTAACTTAGTGCAGCGTTATCACTTACCCAAAGGAAGTCACAAAGGCTTCAACCCCTGTTGACAAATGCGCAGCGGTTGGTTTGCACATATCTATGTACTTTTGATTACTTCTGATAAAAAAAAACATCTATCTCATTAAATGTATTAGCCAAAACTTAATCTGACATAATATGTTAAATTATTAATCTCCAAAAAAGTCAGATTATGAATCAGACACAAAAGTTGATCCAGCCCAAAATGGGACTATTGAAGTTAGCGGAGAAATTGGGTAATGTGAGTGAAGCCTGCAAAGTGATGGGCTACAGCCGTGACAGTTTTTATCGATTTCAGAAGCTTTATGAAGAAGGCGGTGAGTTGGCCTTAAAAGAAATCAGCAGAAGCAAACCTATCCTGAAAAACCGGATAGATCCCTCCTTGGAGAGCGTGGTAGTGGCATATGCGGTTGAGCAACCGGCCCACGGCCAGTTAAGGGCTGCCAATGAGCTTAGCAAAAGAGGAAACAGTATAGCTCCCTCTACCGTACGGCAAGTATGGCTGAGGCATGATCTTGAAACGTTCCAGAAAAGGCTGAAAGCATTGGACGCCAAAGTTGCCCAGGACGGTCTGATCCTGACAGCCAGCCAGGTTGCTGCGATGGAAAGGAAAAAACAGGAAGAGGAAAACCGCGGGGAAATAGAAACATACCATCCCGGTTATCTGGGTTGCCAGGACACCTATTATGTAGGATACATCAAAGGAGTAGGCAAAATCTATCAGCAAACCTTTATAGACACTTACAGCAGAGTGGCATTTGCCAAGCTGTACGACCGGAAAAATGCCCTGGTGGCGGCAGACATGCTCAATGACAAAGTCCTTCCTTTTTATCAGGAACAGAACATAGACCTGCTGCGGATCATGACGGACAGGGGTACGGAATACTGCGGGGCCAGGGAACACCATGAATACCAACTATACCTCAATATCGAAGACATAGACCATACTAGGACGAAGGCCAAAAGTCCCCAGACAAACGGCATATGCGAGCGTTTCCACAGAACCATGCAGGAAGAGTTCTATGCCATTGCTTTCCGTAAGAAAATATACAGGAGCATCGCGGAAATGCAGACAGACGTAGACCTGTGGACCACTTTTTACAATCAGGAAAGAACCCACAGCGGGAGGTACTGCTATGGCAAAACACCCATGCAGACCTGGATGGACAGCAAATCTTTGGCAAAAGAGAAAAACATAGACTTACAGTTCGGACAAAATCCTAACTTTAACGTGTCAGAACAAACGGAAACGGGCTCTGCTGGGGAGCAACCCGTCAGGGATAGTCTGACCGGTGGAAATGAAAAATCGGATGCTAAACCCGCATCCGATTTTATAAATTCATTTTCATTGTAAATGCCTAGGAAAACCCTACCTGTCAGATTAAGTGTTAGTTATTACACATTAAAGGAAAATTACAAATCAACTAAACGCCCTAAAATATTTTTTAATCAAAAAACATACTAATTAGTATGTTTTTTTTATCTTTGTATTCAAACATAAAAACAAGAAATATGCATACACATCATCACATCATTCCGGAATTTACAATCACCAATGCATTCGTTGCAGC
This sequence comes from Chryseobacterium gallinarum, assembly GCF_001021975.1. NCBI lineage: Bacteria > Pseudomonadati > Bacteroidota > Flavobacteriia > Flavobacteriales > Weeksellaceae > Chryseobacterium > Chryseobacterium gallinarum. The sequence goes on from NZ_CP009928.1 coordinate 911,571, forward strand.
GTTGATTGGTTTGGTATTTATCATCATCATGTCGTTTGTGAAAGAACCCTCCCGACAAAAGATCAACGCCATCATCATTGCCGGTGCAGGCGGAGTTTACTGGAGCGGCGGATTAGGCGTCTGGGAATATGTATTTGGTGCAGCCATGCTATTTGTTGCTTTCAAAGCCCTCAAGCATTACTATTTCATAGGTATTGGTTGGCTAATGCATACAGGCTGGGACATTATGCATCATCTATACGGTGATCCCATCATTCACTTTGCACCACTTTCGTCTGCCGGTTGTGCCGTGTGCGACGCTGTTTTAGCCATTTGGTTTTTCTTTGGTGCACCTACCATTTGGAACGTATTCAGAAAACAAAAAACAATTACGGCATAAAATGTATTCAACTTTATTAGTCTTTCACTCTTTAATTCGCTGGCTTGTTGTAGCCTTTTTGTTGTATTCTATTTACAGAGCATTTGTTGGTTATTTGAACGACAAGCCTTTTTCCAAAACGGACAATGCTTTTCGCCACTGGACGGCTACGGTTGCCCATATTCAACTAATGATTGGCATCATCCTTTATACGCAGAGTCCGATAGTCAAATATTTTTGGAAGGAAAAGGAAAGTAGTTTTCAAAACTTAGAGCTGACTTTTTATGGTTTAATTCATATTATTTTAATGCTAACGGCTATTGTGCTGGTAACTATCGGCTCGGCAAAGGCAAAGCGACAGCAAACGGACAAGAAGAAATTTAAGACAATGCTTGTTTGGTTTACCATTGGCTTAATCCTCATTTTCGTAGCCATTCCCTGGCCGTTTTCACCCTTATCAGGCAGACCTAATTTCAGAATATTTTAATGATGAAATGAACCATAAGAATATTTCATACCCAAAGAGATAATTATTTTGGCGAATTCCATCTGACAATAAAAAAATAAGAAATAAACAGATGAAAAAATATTTCACCACACCGATTGGACGATTACGGCTTCTTGCCTTTTTAGAGGGCATTTCGTTACTTGTTTTAGTTTTTATAGCCGCTCCATTAAAACATTATTTCGGCTACCAAACACTGTCAAAAAATCTTGGCCCCATCCACGGCGCCTTATTTTTGTTATTCGTGTTTAACGCTTTGCGTGTAGGCATTGAACAACAATGGAAATTTAGAGAAACAACTTGGAAAGTACTTGTTGCTTGTTTCGTTCCATTCGGGACATTCTATATTGACTACAAAATCCTGCGAAAAATTGATAAACGATAAAATTTAAGTGTATAATAATATTGTCCGCTGAATGAAAAAATATTGCAATGAGATTTTTTTTCAATTGGAGGAAAAATTGAATGAATTATCATTTGAGGTTGACGATTCAATTTATTTGTCTGAAATAGCTATCAAGATGATTCTTGGTTGCCTAGCAGAATTGAAGAAATTTATTTTGGAAAGAGAATTTAAAAGTGATGAAGAAGAAATATATTTTTTTAAACATTTAAAACCCCAAATGGTTTCTAAACTTATTTATTATAATACCATTTTTAAAATTGAAACAAAAAGACCATTTGGAGGTGAGAAAACTCTCAGGAAATACCTGAATAAAGAATTGGAGAAGCTAAAACGTTTTTTTGACAATAATCTAGAATTTTATAAATATTACAGGACAAATAGCACTTATTTAGACCATAAATATTTTGTTCGGGGTAAACACGATATCAAATTGAGCTTAGACACTTTTTATTTTGAAGCTGACCATAGCTTTTCCACTTCTCATGATTACAAAGTAGCAAAGATTCTTGCCAATGATATGATACAAGTCTATCTCGAAGATCAATTAAGTATTAGCAATCAAAAAAAATATGACAATGATTCTTTAAAATGGACTGGGAGTAAAACGGCATTAACCGAACTGATTTATGCATTATATGCAAATGGTGTTTTCAATAATGGAAATGCCGACATAAAAGTTATCGCTAAAGTATTCGAATCCATGTTCAATATTGATTTAGGGGATTTCTACCACATCTTTATGGAACTGAAATTTCGAAAGATAAACCGCACCAAATTCATTGACAGCTTGCGTGATGCACTAATCAGAAAAATGGACGAACAGGATGGGCAATAACTATTGTGATTACAATATACCGCGTGGAAGATGAACACCTTTCGTCTGTACAATACTCTCTGAAATCTGTGGAGCTTCTTCCGGTTTTTCCATTTGTTCCGTAGATTCTTCCTTGGTTTCGAGCGTGATAGATAGTTGTATCTTCCGCTCAACGGAAGCCAATTCCGTTTTCAATTCGCTCAATCTACATTCTTTAGACCACGTACTGTTTACCACTTCCTGTAGAATGGGCAGGTCTTTTTGAATCTCCGCAATTTTCTTTTGTTCCTGCTCGATATAGCCGGGCAACTTTTCTAGTGCATTAAGGAAATTCATAGCAGCCAGCTTTTCGTCTTTGGCAATCAGACCATTGTTATAGGTGTATTTGATATTGCCCTCGCCCTGTGCAAAAAAACGGTTTACCCGAATATCCACGCCCTCTTTTTGCGACATTTCCGTTTTTACCAACAGCTGAAAACCATAGAGGCTACCGATTTCTTCATAATCCCCACCAGTGCTGACTTTGTCCGCAAGCTGATTGAGCTTTGCACCGATTTGTTTTATATCAGCATTGGGCGGCAACCCGTCCAACTGAATAGGATTGGCAATCGTACCGTCAGAACGTTTTTGGATACGCCCTTGCAGGTTGTTCCAATCAAGGCTCATTCGTTCAAATCGGGATTGAGCCTTTTCCAGTTCTGTGGTATAGTCTTCCAATTTATATTTAGCACTGAATTTAGAACGGTTGAAAGCCTGTTTTTCACTTTCCAATCCGGCAATCTGCTTTTCCAATTTCGCTTTGTCCAACAAATCCGCATTTCCCGAAAGAATAGCCACATATTCTGAAAAATTCATTCCCGATTTTTCGTCCATACTGCCCTCGTCAATGGTTCGTTTGCCGAGATTGTTGGTCTTTAACTGGTCTATAAACAGTTGTTTATTATACAACAGGTTGAACTTGTAACTATCCAATGATTTTTCTACGGCATAGATAATCACATCAACTTTATTATCGGCAAAGAATTTGGCTATTTCATTGCCCTTACGGATTGCCCGACCGTCCCGTTGAGCAAGGTCGGACGGTCGCCACGGCGTATCGAGATGATGAACGGCAACGGCTCTTTTTTGTGCATTGACACCTGTACCCAACATACTTGTAGAACCGAACAGCACACGGATTTTACCCTCATTCATTCCCTTGATAAGTTCTTTACGCTTTTTGTCGGTATTTGCTTCCTGAATAAAACGGATTTCATGAGCCGGAATACCGTGATCTTCCACGAGCTTGCGTTTGATTTCGGAGTAAATATTCCATTCGTTCGGCTTGTATGTTCCCAAATCCGAGAAAACGAATTGTGTACCTTTCTGTGCGTTGAACTTATGATAATACTTGGCGATATTATTGGCACAATGCGAAGCCTTGTTGTCGGGGTGGTCCCCGTACCTGCTGCTAACCATACGCATATCGAGCGACATCTTACGGGCGTAATCCGTAGCGATGAGCATTTTTGCTTTTTCTTCGCTTTGCGATAAAGGCTGTCTGCCGAGCAAGGTAGCGTTGCCCGTTCTGGCAAACTCCATTAGTTTTTGGATAAACACTTCTTGGTCGGGCGTAGGCGGTATGTTATAAAGAATTTCGTTTTTATCGGGGCGGTCTATGCCTATGTCTTTCGCAGTGCGGTAATCCGTAATTTCGGAATAGAATTGAGCCAATTCCGGCACTTTGATAAAGTAGCGGAAACGCTCTTTTGCCACGATATTGTTAGCCACCGAAAATTCATAATCGGTTGTTTTCTTCGCATAGATGGCTGCCCAGGCATCAAAAGAATGAATGCCCTGCTTTTCCATTGCCCGTGGTCGCAGGTATTTGAACAGGAGGTACAATTCCGTTAATGAATTACTGATGGTTGTTCCCGAAAGAAAAGTTGCGCCCATATCCGCTTGGGTACGTTCCTGAATGGTACGGATAGCAAACAAAAGGTTTATGGCCTTTTGGCTGCCATCCACATTCCCCAACCCGGCAACCCGTGTATGCCTTGTATTGAACATCAGGTTCTTGAACTGGTGGCTTTCGTCCACAAATAAGTGGTCTATGCCCATCATCTTAAAATCCACGACATCATCCTTGCGGTTCTCAATATCGTGTTGCAGCGTCTTGAGCTTTACTTCAAGGTTTTCTTTCCGCTTGACTACCCCGGCAAGCATTCCCCTGGTCACTTCCTTGCCTTGCGATTGCAGAGCATCGAGATTACGCTCTACGCTGTCCAGTTCTATTTCGAGAATTTCCTTTTGAATTTCGGGACTTTGGGGTATCATTCCGAATTGGTCGTGTGTCAATATCACGCAATCCCAATCGTTGTTTTTAATATCCCCGAAAATCCGCTGGCGTTTTTGTGGCGTAAAATCCTCTTTGCCCGGAAACAGGATTTTTGCGTGTGGGTAGGCGGTGCGATAGGCTTCCGCTATTTCGTGGACATTGCTTTTCAGCCCGATAATCATTGGTTTGTGTGCCAACCCCAAACGTTTCATTTCCTGTGCCGCCGTACACATCACCAAAGTTTTCCCCGCACCCACTTCATGGTCGCAGATTGCACCATTGTTCAGCTTTATCATCCAAACGGCGTCCTTTTGGCTGGAATACAAATCTTCAATGCCCAATGCCTTACGGTCTAAGCCCGGAAATTCCTGGTGCGTTCCGTCATAATTCGGGCGGACGAAGCAGTTAAAGGTATCGTTGTATTGGTCGGTCAGCCTGGTTTTGAACTCGTCGTTTTGGGCATGAAGCCATTCGGTAAAGGCGGTACGGATTTCGTCAATCTTGGTATTCGCCATTTGTATGGCTTCCATATCCCGCACCTTAACTTCCTTATCGTCAATCGTGATTTTCTTGGTAATATCCGGTACGGTATTGACAAGGGCGTGTTTGAGCAGGGCAATCCCGTCAAACGTCCGGCTTTCGGCTTTGACGGCGTATTTGTCCCATATATGCACATTCTTCTGGTCGCATTTAACGGAAAAATCATCGGAGCTTTCTGAATAATGAATGTTTACTTCAGTATCGAAAAGGTACGAAGCAAAACGGGCATAAATACCGGTGGGTATCCACCGTTCGCCCAAATTAAAATCGAGTTCCTCAAATTCGATACGTCTTGGTCGGGCTTCTTCCAATACGGTAAGACTCGCTTTGGCTTCGGCATCATCAGGGTTGTTCTCAATATAGGTTCTTACGTCTTGGGCTTTTTCTACAACGTTCCCCGAAATCCAACGTTCGGATATTTCGTATTCCTTTTGAAGTGGGTTATAAAAAATACGACCGTGTAACGCTTGTTTCAACGCATCATCGGTCATACCGCTGATTTCGGACATATAGCCCAAATCAACGCTTCCGTATTTGTTCAGCGATGCCGCCAATGCCTCTTCGGGATTGTCCGTTGCTATGGTTATGGTAGAGAAACTTACAGGGCGGCTGAATATATCTGCCTTGTGTACCACGCCACCAACCACACGCTCCAGATAAGGCATTTCCTTACCCGCACTATCCGTCTTGATGAGCTTTATATTGTCCGCACCGTTGAGGTTTCCGTACCTTTTGACAAAGGCATCATAAAGGCGGTTAAGTGTTTCCCTTTCTCCTTTGTGTTCGGTGTGTAGTTCCGCTTCTTTGATATAAAGCTGTTGGTAAATATCACGCACCCCGATATACGCTTCGGCTCTTGCTTTTTGCAAGGACGGCAGTTGCAAAGGGTGGAAAACAGCCGTACCGTCTGCGGTATCTACGTCTTGCAGATGACCGACCCAACCGTTATCCACTACAAGGCAGTCGTTACGGTGGAACGGTTGCAGTTCACCACTGTACGGAGCAGGCTCGGGAATGGTGTTGATTGCAATGTCGGGAACGGCTGGCGTTTCCGCTTGGCCATTCCCGTTTGCCTGTGAAAACAAATCGCCAATGACTTCCTGTTTTTTACCGTTTATTTGAGTTGTTCCGTTCGTAGTTCCGTTAGGTTTTGGCGGTGTATAAGGTTGTCGCATCGCACCACCGAACAGGTCAGTTTGACGACCTATTGTACCCCGTCTTTTTTTAGCGGTTTGCCTTTTGGCTTGCGTGGTTCTTTTGGGCGGAGCAACTACCATTACAGGTTCGCCCGCATTTTCAAACAGGTCAAAAATGCTCAACTGTTTTAGTTCCTGCGGGCTTTCCCGATGAATGACCGGAGTTGGTGCAGGTTGAGGTTTCGGTTGAATGGGGATAGGCTCACTAATCGGAGGTGTTACCTTTGGTTCACTTGGAATTTGGAGGACTGGCTCATCGTCCATACCACCGTTGTATAAATCCAAATTCAGGTGCTTTCCAAAATCTTCGGAAAGCATTTGCTTCAAATCTTTGGCAATGCCCTCAGCTCCGTCTTTATGGGTATAGATGATTGCAGGTTTTCCGTATGGGTCTGTATCAATTTTTCGGTCGGTATGGATGACCCTTGTACCGTTCTGAAAAAACGCATTGCTTGGTGTATTGTATTTGGTCTGTTTGCTTTGGCAAAACAGTTCTTCCGTTTCGGTCAAACCTTGTTTTGCCGTATTTTTTTGCAGGATTATCAAATCACTCCCGACTTCTGTACCTGCATATTCCGTAAACAGGTCGTTGGGCAATCGGACAACCGAAACCAAATTATTGCTTTCCATTAACGCCCTACGTATCGGCTCATTCTTCGGACTGTTCAAAACGCCTTGCGAAGTAATGAACGCCTGTAAACCACCCTCACGGAGCATATCATTTCCTTTCAGAAAGAAGTAGTTGTGAATACTTCTCGCAGCCTGAACTTTTGCACTGTCTTTACTTCGGGAAAAAGATAAATCGAATACGGAGGTATCGCCAAACGGAATATTGCTTGCGATAACATCATAGCTGTTCTGTTCTTTTTCGGGAATTTCTTCAAAACCGCTTACACGTATTGTACTTTCGGGATAAAGCTGTTTTAAAACTTTGCCTGTCAGCAAATCCTTTTCATAGGCAGTAACTTTGGCTTGTTGGTTGTCGGAAAAGGATTGAATGAACGAGCCGATACCTGCGGAGGGTTCGAGGAATTTCTGAATATTTACACCGCTTTCACGCAAGGCTGATGAAATGGCATCAATGACCTGTGGCGGAGTATAAAAAGCCGTTAGTACTGAGCTTTTCATACTATCCACATACCTGCGGTATTGCTTATCGTCTTCGGAATTTTCCTTTAATAATTGGTGGAGTTCCTGTGTAATCGGGAATAAATCGTGGTCGTTTTTCCGCCAATGGTTGATGTCTATATCGTCCGCTATGGGGTTCAGCACGAATTTAAGACCGCCAAATCCGCTATATTGCATCAATGACAGTCTTTCGCTTACGGTGGCTTGTCGTTTCTCCTTTTCCAATGTAAAAGCAATCCGTAATGCATCAATATTCTGTTGGAGGTGTTGCTTTTTACTGAAGCCCATTTTCCTCTATCCAAATGGCGATTATTCCAGTCAGTTCGGTGTAGAGCAGGTCAAACTCATAACCGTATGCGAAATCATCAGTTAGCTCATATTGTGCAAAAACAGGCTCACAAACAGGGAACATTGTAAGGGCGAATGGTCGCAGTTCCTCGTCTGCCATTAGGGTATCAAACTCATTGCAGACCACTTGGAAAACCGTGTCAAACTTGGAGAAATGCAAGCCCTCAAATAGTATGTAGTTGGCTATCTCGTTGCATTGCTCAATCGGGTTTCCCGAACGGAACGCACCCTCATAAGCATTGGAAGCCCACGAGGAACGCTGGTCGATAAATTTATGGTCGTGAGCCTTTTCGGGGAAGCTACTGTTTAGCAATTCCTGCAATCGTAACCTGAAATACGATAGGTCTTTCTGCTGTGTACTCATACTATAATTTTGTTTAGAATTTCACTTGAACCCTAAAATTATAGCGGTAGATAAGTGCCTTTGAAAATGTGGCAGGGTTTGGCGTTGAGAGGCAGGATTTGGCGTATTAATAAAAAGACAAGAGGGATTAATTTGTATTTTTGTTCATTAATGAAACAATCTCTGTAAAATGAAATCATTTAAACTTATCGGACTTAAACTGCAAGGAAAAACCAAAAACGAAAACGGGCAATCCGGAAAAGACTGCGGTGAATTGTGGCAAAAATTTGAAACTGAAAAGATAGCAGAACAGGTTCCCAATAAATTATCGGATGCTGTTTATGCGGTTTATTACAATTATGAAAGTGACGAAAAAGGACTGTTTTCTTATTTCATAGGCTGCAAAGTAGAGGACACCACGGTTAAGCCTGCTAACCTGGACGAACTCATCATTCCTGAACAAACCTATCATAAAGAAACAGCCAAAGGCCAGATGACCGGCTGCATTACCGAGGTCTGGGAGAAGATTTGGCGTTCAGAGCTCAACCGGAAATTTGGATTTGATTTTGAGGTTTATGACGAAAGAAGCCATAACTGGGAAAATGCAGAGGTTGATATTTATCTTTCGGTCAAGGATTAGATGTATGTTTAAATAAAAAGCAATGAATTCTAAATACAAATTTCATCACATAGGTATTCCAACATCCGAAGTTGGCAAGAACGAACATTACAGTGAAAATTTTAAAATGTACACTTCGGATAATAATGGCAAATTCCGTATCCAATTTCATCGTTTTGATGACGACAGCCCATTACATCCCATAATAAAAGAAAAACCGCACATTGCTTTCCAGGTTGAATGCCTAACGGAAGCCATTAAAAATGAAAAGGTAATTTTAGGGCCTTACGAACCTATCCCCAATTATAAAGTAGCTGTTATTGATGATGGAGGAATGCCGGTAGAGCTGGTTGAAACCACCCTGACAGATGAAGAACTTTGGGCGAAATCAAGAGAGCAAGATGACCTGAATGTGGACGGATTAAAAAACCATAGAAACGCAGATGTCTGAAAAAGCATTGTAAATATTTAATATCGGAGTGTAGTTTAGAAACAGCCAAAGCCCCGATTTATTACCTATAATTTCCTTAAACGCCCCGCATTAATAGAATGGAACGCCTCGAATACTTCAAACTTTTTCACGACATCGGCACGGCTGACCATGACTTGCTGACCCGAAACCTGAAAACAAAAACCTTTAAAAAAGGCGACTTCATCACCCTTGCAGGGCAAACACAACGAGAACTTTACTTTGTAAAAACCGGTGTTCAAATGTCTTACTTTGACACAGACAGCAAAACGCACGTTATGGCTTTTACTTATCCGCCAAACTTGTGTGCCATTCCCGAATCATTTCAGTTTCAAACTCCGTCAAAATACTTTTTAACTTGCCTTACAGACAGTGAATTGGACTATATTACTTTTGACGAATTGCAAAAACTATTTGACCAATCGCAACAGATTGAGCGACTTTTCAGACGAATGACAGAAGCGGTTTTAGCAGGTATCATTAACCGACACATTGAACTGCACAGTATGACGATTGAAGAACGTTACAAATCCTTCTGCCAACGCAGTTCGCATTTGCTTCAACTTGTGCCACACAAATACATTGCTTCGTATTTGGGAATTGACCCGACCAATTTCAGCAAGCTATTTAACACCGTAAAATTCTAATGTTGGTCTATACCAACATTCGTTTTCCAAACCGTTTAGACCTTTGCCATATAAATTTCAAAAAGTATGGCAAATCATTGGCTTGACAAATCAGCATATCCGTTTATAGCAAACTATTTTGACATCAACGGACAAAAGTTGCACTATATTGACGAAGGAAAAGGCGAAACCATTTTGTTCGTTCACGGAACGCCTTCGTGGAGTTTTGATTATCGCAACGCTATTAAAAAACTGAAGGAAAATTACAGGTGTGTTGCTATTGACCACATAGGATTCGGACTTTCGGACAAACCCGAGGAATACGACTACTCAACGCAAAACCACAGCAAGACACTGGAGAAATTTGTGCTTGAAAAACGGTTGGACAACATTACACTTGTGGTTCACGATTTTGGCGGTCCCATCGGATTGAACTTTGCTATCCAACACCCCGAAAAAATAAAGCGTTTGGTTGTTCTCAATTCCTAGTTGTGGAGCAGCAAAACCGACCCTGACTTTATTAAGTTAAGTAAGATTTTGAAAAGTCCGTTGTTGCCTTTCTTGTATCGCTATCTCAACTTTTCGCCAAAGTTCATTTTGCCGAAATCGTTTGGCGACCACAAAATTTCGAAGCAACTATTAAAGCAATACACCAAACCTTTTGCCGACAAAACCCAACGAAACGGTGCATTGGCATTTGCCAAATCATTGCTTAATGACCAAGATTGGTTTGAAGAGCTTTGGAACAAACGACAAAGCATTTCAAACAAACCTACATTATTCATTTGGGGAATGAAAGACCCCATTATCAAACCGCATTACCTTGATAAGTTTCATAGAGGTTTCACAAATTCCGCGACAGTAAAGTTGGAAACAAGTGGACATTTTCCACAAGAAGAACACCCTGAAACTTTAGCAAAAGAAATAATAGACCTCTTGAAACAATAAAATGTTGGTTATGTTATAGTTGAACTATACGAACAAGATTGTAAAACAATGAAATTATTTTCTCTATTTTTATAGCGTTAAATATTTAATTCACTATCACAATGAAAGAACTAATCGAGAAACTCAACGTTTCTTTTGAAGCTTTAAAAGCGGATGCCGAATTACAGGCAGAAAAAGGAAATAAAACGGCAGGTACAAGAGCCCGCAAATCTTCTCTTGAATTGGAAAAACTTTTAAAAGAGTTTAGAAAAGCATCTTTGGAAGCATCAAAAGGCTAAAATAAAACCCTCCGAATTTTTAGAGGGCTTTGTTTTATGGAGTATTCAATATTTGGAGCATCCTACCGACTTCAATATCCATTCGTGAAAAGGCAAACCATTTTTTGCCCAGGTCTTTGAGTGATGCCCCGATGTGGTAAAGTTCCGTTTGGTCTATGATTAAAAAGCGGTCGTGTGCATCGGAAAAAACCTCAATTTCAATCGGAGGATATTGGCTGTTGTACCGTTGTACATCCAGCCGTAATTGGTTGTTGATGTTTTTGGTAAGGATAGTAGCGGTTACATTGTCTTTGCGTTTCCCCAATAAGGTAAGCACGGTATCATCCACATAATTATCAAGCAGGATAATGGAGCTTTCGGCACTTCGGATAATATCTGCAACAAAGGTATAGGCATCAAATACCTGCCCATTGTAGAAAATGCCTTTTTCAGCGTGGAGCTTGTCGCTTTCCAACGCCTTAAAAATCTCCTCAAATTTTTGGTCGGTTTGTAATTGTTTCAGTTCTATATTGTCCAACCGATGAAACAGCGAAGCATTGCTGATAAGCATTTTTCGCATTTCTACAAAAGCATCCATAATCTCAATACTGACCTTTACGGCTATTTCTGACCGTAGGACAGCCGAGAGCATCGCTATTCCTTGTTCGCCGAAAACGTAGGGAAGATACTTTCGGTGTTGTCCTCTTCCTGTGTTTAAGGTTCCAATTTGGAACCTTAAAGAATACGCTTCCTCATCGGTCAGTTGAAAACAGAATTTTTCGGGAAACCGCTCAATATTCCGTTTTACGGCTTTATTAAGGTTCTTTGTTTCCACTTGGTATAAGGAAGCGAGGTCGCTGTCCAACATCACTTGTTTGCCACGTATGGTATAAATCAGGTTTCTGATTTCTTTGGGTACAATAGTCGGTTTATTTTCCATTGCGTTTGTAGCTTTTGTTTTTCTCAAACTCAAAGGAGCTTTCGGCTTGCTCATTCAATACGATATAAGCATCGAATTTCTTTCCTGCTTTGCTTTTCATTCCTTTGATAAGTGAAGTTTTGCCCTTATTGACAAGATTTTCTATATCGGCTATACCGATTTGAACACCGCACACATTGCGGAACTGTACCCAATTACAAACCTCATCGGGGCATTTGGCAAGTTTATCACGGACTATCAGTTGTTGCTTTTTGCACTTCGGGCAGGTAAGTTTCGGCAGGTTACTCTGGGCAATGGTGGTTTGCAACAGTTCGTTAGTGATTGTTGAAGCATACGTTTCCATTTCCTTTTGAAACGCACCTGCATCAGCTTCGTTATTCTCGATTTTCTGCAAAGCGAGTTCCCATTCGGCAGTCATCGCCACGTCTGCAATTTTTCGGTCTTTGACCAACTCATACACCTGTAAACCTTTTTCGGTTGGGATTAAGGATTTCTTTTCCCTTTTGATATAATTGCGGGTAAAGAGGGTTTCAATGATTGAAGCTCTTGTAGCCGGAGTACCGATGCCGATGTTTTGCAGGACTTTTCGTTCTTCCTCGTTTTCGATTTCCTTTCCGGCGGTTTCCATTGCCGACAAAAGTCCGGCTTCGGTATAAAGCACTGGCGGTTTTGTTTTCTTTTCCAAAACGGCAGCTTCCTTGATTCTGAGTTCATCGCCCTTTTTCAGTTCGGGCAAATCCTGTATAGGTTCGGTATAATCGTCCGTAAAACTGCCTTTAATGGTGCGCCAGCCCGGTTCCATAACCTTACAGCCTTTTGCCGTAAAATCGTAATACAATGCCTGTAACTCCACATCGGTAATCTCTTTGATGCAGGCCCCAGAAAGGGCTTCGAGCAACCGAAAGGCAATCATATCATAAACCGCATTTTCCTTTGCGTTCAGAGCTGAAGGTATTTTATCCGTAATCAACAAACCGTGATGGTCGGTAACTCGTAAATCGTTTATTATACGTTTGTTGAAACGACCCCATTTTATTTTTGATACGGCTTGCTTACAGGTTTCCCTGCCCTGCAAAGCCCTTACAAGGTTCGGAATTTCCGCCCACATATCTTCGGGAATGTATTTGCTCCCGGTGCGTGGATAAGTAATAAATTTCTTTTCATACAGGTTTTGGGCAATGTTGAGCGTTTCTTCAGCGGAAAGGTTGAGCTTTTTGTTGGCTTCTTTTTGTAGTCCTGTCAGGTCAAATAATAAAGGTGGTTGCTCTGTAACGCTTTTGGTTTCTACCGAGGTAACGATAATCGTATTCCCGTTCCTTTCAATACACCTGAGCGCATCTTCTGCCTGCCTTTGGTCGTCCCATTTGGTTTTGGAAAGGCTTTTAAAATCAATGAACTCTTTGTTATGCAATAGCTGTATCTGCCAATATTGTTTTATCGAGAAGTTTTTGTTTTCCAGATAGCGTTTGCAAATCAAAGCGAGTGTAGGTGTTTGTACTCTGCCGAGTGAATAAATACCATTTCCGGCGGCAATGGAGAGTGCCTGTGTAGCATTAATGCCTACGAGCCAATCGGCTCGGCTTCTGCCTTGTGCAGCCTGGTACAATCCGTCAAATTCCTTTCCTTCTTTCAGATTGTCAAATCCCTGCTTGATGGCTTTTTCGGTAAGTGAGCTTATCCAAAGACGTTCAAACGGTTTGCTGCATTTCAGGTGTTCGTAAATGTATCTGAAAATGAGTTCACCCTCACGTCCGGCATCGGTCGCTACAATAATGCTATCGCTTTTATGGAATAGTTCTTTGATGACCTTTAGTTGTTTTAATGCACCTGCATCAGCAGTATAGCCTTTGTCTTTTTTAACCTTGCGGACGGTCAGCAAAAACGGGTTGGGCAATATTGGCAGGGCTGATTTATTAAATCCCGATATGCCGTAATCTTCTGGCATTCCTAATCCGATTAAATGACCAAATGCCCAGGTAACAAAATAGCCGTTGCCCGTCAGGTAGCCGTCCTTTTTATCGGATGCTCCCAACAGGCGGGCTATTTCCCTTGCTACGCTTGGTTTTTCTGCAATGATTGTTTTCATACTTTATCTTTTTACGCCTCTTGATTTTGCAGGGGTTCGGGGCTTTTCCTGTTGTTCCTGCTGCTTTTTGTCTTTCGGGGTTTGCTGACCAGTCTTCAAAGGCTCTTTGATGTTCTTGGTCGCTTCGTTGGTTTTACCCTCCGAATTGACGGCGGTCTGCGTTTTGTTGGCTTCGGTAGGTTTCGCCTGCTCTTTGAGTTTGTTCGGATTTTGAAAGGAGAACTCCGTTCTATTGGTATCCTTGTTGAGCGTGATGTAGCCCTGGTATTTCTGCCCTTTCTTATCTACCAAACCATCAACATAGACGGTTTGCCCGGCTTTGAACTTATCGTATTGTTCATCGTTGAGTTCCTTGCCCCTGAAAGTTCTCGGAATTTCATTGGATTGGCTTTGCTGGTTATTTTTTTGGTTGCTTTGCGACTGCCGATTATTGTTGCTCCTGTCAAACAGGAACTCTACATAGCGTTTATCCGCATTGAATTGTACAGTTGCGGAAAATTCATTTCCTTTCGTGGAAGTCATACCCTTCAAATAGAGCGGTTTACCCTCCATCAAGATCTGCTTTTGCTGGTCATTCAGCTTTATGCCCTTAATCTCATTGGGAATCTTGATGAAATCTGTCTTTAATGCAATCAGCTCATTGGTAAGCCTGTCTACGCTGACAATGGACGGCATCATTTCCCCCGTTTTGGTATTTTTCAAATCGACAACACGTCCCATATTGCCTGTTTGGAGCAGGTTTTTCTTATCCTCATCGGTAAACTTGTGTCCGAAAAATTCCATATTCAGGTTAGGCTCCCTGCGTACACCGTGTATTGCCGCCACGACCTTACCGTCTTCGGCAAGCTGTAATGATAATCGTGCATCGGTACGGACAATGGCAGTGTCAAGGTTTACACCGATAGGCACAAGCTCATTGGTTTTGTACCCCCTCAATAAAGGGTCGAGCAGGTTTCTTTTTTCCAGGTACTCCTTGTTTAACCCAAGATTGTTCATTGTTTCCCAATCAATCTGTTCCGGCCTGAAGCGGTATTCGCTATTTTCCGGTGTGGTCTGTGTTGTTTCCATATCTTTTTTGTTTTCTTGTTTTTTTTCTTGCGGGGTTTCCGGTTTTACCTCGTGTTCTTTCATCACTTTTTCACCTTCGGAAGTAGGATTAGCTACATGCTTCTGAAATTCCTTTGCTTTATTTACGGCTTCGTCAGCCGAAACCTTGAAAAATGAGAACTGCGTGGGATCTTTCAGCTGTCTCCAAAAATTGGATAGAAAATTGGAAATGAAATCACCGTGTTTGTCCACACGCATGAACAGGTTTTCGTTTCTCTTGGTGGGGTCAACGGTTTCCATTTTGCCGTTTTCATCAATGCTTTTTACTGCCTGGATTTTCTTTTTTTCTTTATCCAGCACTAGCAATATGTCCGAAAGCTGTTCGGGCATTTCCTGTTTGTTTGTTGTTTCTTCGCTCATGATCTTAAAAATTTAAAGTTTACCGCCGAAAGTAAAAGAAGCGTTCACCACCCTGTATGATGTGGCACTCAAAGGCAGTGTTTGGCGTTCATTGGCATTCATTTCTTTGGTGGTGGGTTAAAGCTCTCCCTTATGAATTGATGCACGTCGGACAGTTTATAATATAGCTTTCCACTTATTGTATAATAGGGCAGCTTGCCAATAGAGCGATACCGTTGCAGGGAACGGTTGCTGATTTTCAGCATCTGTAACACATCCTGATTGTCCAACAATTCTTCGCCGTCTATACTGTTTCTCTTTTTTCTCATATCGTCTATATTGTCGCTGAGAATATCGAAGCGAGTCATGATACGACCCATCCACGCCAAAAATTCCATTCTGTCTATATTCATAGCGTCCTGTTTTGTGAGTTACGGGAATTAAGCCTTCTGCCTTTCTCGATATAGCTTTTGCCTTTTGCCATTAATTCTTGCAAAAATTCATTATTGCTTTGCACGGCATTGGCATTTAGCATTTCTTTGATGGCCCCGATGGTGTAGAAATATTGTCCGTAAATCTTGGAGTAGGTGATTTCTCCTTTGGTACGCATACGCCACAATGTCTTTTCGCTGATGTGCAGGTACTGGCATACCTCGTGGTTGTTAAGCCACAGGTCATCGTAGCTTGTGTCTTCCAACTTTTTTAGATGGTTGGAAATGGTATTGATACGGCTGTTGAGCTGTTTCCACGCTTCTTCTTCAATTGTGATTATTTTCATCGCATTGCTCCTTTATGTTTACAATGCAAAATTCCCAATGGTAATAGAATTTGTCCGCCAATGCTTACCCATTGGTTCAGCAGTTTTTTGAAAATTTTTACAATTTATATAACCACTTATGAATTAATAGATTTGTTGAACCCACGTTGGAATTTGCATTGTAATGAGCAGCTTTTGCCAATTGGCAGATATGGGCAGAGTATGAAATTTGGGATATGAAAAAGCAGTCCTTACAATTTTAAGGTCTTCAGTAGGATAGGTCTTTGTCCATATATTCTTCCAGTGCGGCTTTAAGCTGGTCCAAAAATGCGGTTCTTGAACCTGCCCTCGTCTTCATACGGTGGAATGCATGGTGAATATCGTTTAGCGGGATTTTGAACAATACCTGGAAAATCAATGCTAATTTTCGTATGCTTATTTCGCCATGGGATACGGATGCGGATGCATAAATTGCATAGATCAATTCTATGAGTGCATTTTGGCTATTTGTCCACGAAATGTCTTTAGTAGCATTTTTGTCTACGATTATTGAATCCGGGCTGTTTTCAGGGTTAATTTTGGTAACGAGATAGGTGTAAAGTAGTTCATTGGCAATAATGCGTGCAATTTTGTTATCATAATAGGTCGAAAAACTAAGGTCTATTTCAAACACCCCGCTCTTTAATCCGTCATGGTAATTGATTTGACCAAGCCTGAAAAAAACCTCGTCGCGGTCAGACCTTCCTGCACGGTAATACCTGTAAAAATCTTCGTGGCATATCGTTTCGATGTATTCTGATTTGAGTTTTCTCAATTGGCTTTCATAGTAGCTATTATACAATTTACCATTACTTACCGGACAGGCAATTTCGATACGAAATACCTTGTTGTAATAGATGAGCTTGCCCATGATCTGCGGCTTGATATTCTTGAAAAAATCAATCTCCTGAGCACCGTTCACAAATCCGGTCTGCAAGACCTTTGTTTTCACGGTATATAATAATTCCTGCAAATACAGGAGCATCTGATAAGCTTCATCAACTGTTTTTAGCATCTTAGAAGATAACTTATCTTCCATTCGCTTGATATCGGATATTATTTTACTCAATACGATTTCCATAGCTTCATCTTTTTGGGGTTTCTCATAATTTGCCTCTGGATAAGAGTACGGTATATAAAACAAAGCTTTGAAATTATTTCAAAACCTTTCCCACAGATGTACCACAGTGTGGAAAGATTTTTTGAAATTTCTGACAGAATAAAAGGATAATAACCATTAACATATTACCCTTTATTTATTAAATTTGTGGTTGTGATTTACAAGGTAATTAAATGAAAGCAAGTGCAGTAAGCACCATTACTAAGTCGTTACCGATAGTATTTCCAAATCTTGTAAACTACTCTTTATGAACCTATTGGGTTTAAAATAATCTTTTTGGTAAAAAAATCAAAGATTCCCATATTGTTATGATAATTGGCGGTAAATATAATAAAAGCGATGAATAGGCCCATCATAAAAAAAATGCCATTGTGTCAGTTGACATTTTCTGATTTTTTTTAAAGAGTTATTTTAAAACAAACCCCGGCGGAGCCATAGGCTCCGCCGGGGTTTTAATATTAAGGTTTATCATCTGTCAGCTCAAATCCCCAGTCTTTTCCTTTTTGGGTGGCCGGAATACCTTTTGTCATCCAGACCGGAGCTTTAGCTCCCTTAAGGTAATAATCAAAAAACTGCTGTTCCCGGATTTGGATATCTTTCCTGTTCTGGCGTTTCATGAGATTGTGATCATCGCCATTATAATTCAAAAGCCATGCGGGTTTTCCGAGGCGGCGCAATGCTGTGAACATTTCAATTCCCTGATACCAGGGCACTGCTCCATCTTTATCGTTACTCATAATGACAACCGGAGTATTTACCTTATCAATCGTAAAAAGTGGTGAATTTTTAATATAAAGATCCGGTGCTTCCCATAAGTTTTTCCCCAGTCTGCTTTGTGATTTTTCATACTGAAATTGTCTGTTCATTCCTGAAGTCCATCGGATTCCTCCATAGGCGGAAGTCATATTGACAACAGGAGCACCACTCCAGGCTGCTGCATACATATTGGTATGGGCAATCAGATAGGCTACCTGGTACCCTCCCCAGCTTTGTCCCTGGATCCCGATTTTAGTACCATCTACCCAGGAATTTTGTTTTAGCTTTTCAACCCCGGAATTGATATATTCCATTGCAGATTCTCCGGGAGAACCGTCTGTATACGAAATATCAGGTGTGAAGACCAGATAACCGTTGCTTACAAAATAAGAAATATTTAATCTTGAGGGCGTGGGAGCCGGTGCTACATAGCGGTTCAGATTATCTGAAAGCTTTTCATAGAAATAGACAATCATAGGATATTTCTTATTGGGGTTGAAATCTTCCGGCTTATATAAAACTCCTGTAGAAGTATTCCCTTTTGGCGTAGTCCAATGCACCAATTCGTTCGTTCCCCAATTGTAAAGCTTTTGTTGTGGATTAGTATCACTCAGCTTTTGTTGTTTTGAAAAATCTGATGTCGAAAAAATATTGGGAGAATCTGTATAGGATTCTTTTATTACCATATATTCTTCTGCATTTTTTGCTTTTTGAATACTGCGGTATCCCCAGACATTTTCCATTTGAATTTTTACAGGATCAGCATTTGAATGAACAGATGTTTTAAAAATCCCGTTCGCCTTGGTTGTATTATCAAACGCTGATAAATAAATAGGAGATTTTCGGTTTAAACTTTTAATATCTTTATCCAGGTCGTAAGTATCGAATGTTATTTTATGTTTACGTCCATAGCCATTCGTGATATTTCTTGTTTTTTTTGAACTGTTCAGGAAAAACTCCCAGAGATCGAAACGGTCTTTAATAATTACTGATTCATCATTATCCGTCCAGGATGCTATACCGTAAGAATTTGGGAAATCCGGCATATCAAACTCTTCGTCCACGAAAGAAACAGGCAGTCCTGTGCTGAGTGGAAATGTTTGCTTCGTTTTAACATTATAACTTAGCCATACTCCTTTTTCCCTGTCGAAAATCACGACAAATTTCCCAAGCGGGGATACAGCAACCGAGCCGTTCAGATTTTTAACGATTTCCGTTCTTTCTCCTGTTTTATTATCGATAAGAAAATAGGTTTTCTTTGTTGAACCTTCCCACTGCGAGGAAATACGGTTGTTCAAACTGGTAATGCCTAATGCAAATCCGGCATTTCCTTCATTCACCAATCGTAAAGTATCCAGGTCTTCCCCATCAATATTTCTAAAGAAATCGGGTTTTTCCGTTTGCATTACTGCCGCATATGATTTTTTCAGATCATTTTTCAATTCCTTTAGTTGTACTGTTTGCAGATAATCATCTTTGTAATTCCAGATATCTAAAACAGCATGATCATTGGCAATCATGGTAGTATCTTTGGCAATCGGTTTGGGAGCAACCCCAAAATACAACTGCTTCCCGTTTTTACTGAACAGAGGTAAACGGTTTTCGGAGATTACCCAATCTTTCTTCATTTGGGCATTTTCATTGGTTATGATTTCCTTTTTGTTCGTTTTACAATTAAAGTAATACAGCTGATATAGCTTTACCAGATCATTCTGTGCAGAAGAAGTTCCCACAAATGCCAACTGATTTCCTTCTTCATCAAAAGACAGCTGTGAAAAATCTCCTTCCATTTCCGAGATTTTAGTTACAGTTCCTTTTTGCAGATCAACCAATTGTACGGTTTGAAGGCTATATTTCTTTGGTTTTGATTTGTCGTTATCTTTTTTATCCGCTGATTTTTCATCGTCAGCATCTTTTTCCGTTTTTTTATCCTTGGCTTTCTCTTCAGGTTTTTTAGTAATAAAAGCAAGCTGCTTTCCATTTTTACTGAATTCATAGCGGATTACATTATCATAGGTTGTACTTTTCCCGTCCAAAAGATTCCGCACAACCAACTGCAATGGCCTTGCATTTTTGTCTTCATCTTTATTTTCTTCTCCATCTTCTTTATCAGAATCGTCTGAAGATTTATCTTTTAGATTTTCCAGAAGATAAGCAACGTAAGATCCTGCTTTTTCAGGAATTTTAAATGTTTTTACATTGGGAATTTTCTCTGTTTGACCATTCAAAAAATCAACGATTGCAAGGCTGTCTTTTGTTAGTTTACTTTTTTTGAGCTTTTTGTCTTTTACTGCTTTTAAATCTTTATACAAAGGACGGATTTGAAAAACAGCAAACCTGGAATCATTCGTAAAATCTACTTTTGTTCCTCTTGCAAATTTCTTTGAAGTTTTATTCTTAACGGAATATAAAAAAAGATTAGAATTTCCTTCCTGAACATCTACAGAATAGGCAATCCATTTCCCATCATTTGAGATTTTTCTTGTGCCTATATTTTGCCAACTGTCATAGACAGAATGGTCTAAAGGCTTTTTCTGCCCATACATCCAGCAGGTTATGATGAGCAGAATAAAAATTGTACATTTCAACTTCATTTCTAAAAAATTTTAAGAATTAAAAGTAAGATATTTCTTTGACAATTTTCATATGATATCCCTGTTTCTCTATACACAAAAAAATGCCATTCTGTCACTTTATTTTCCATGGTATTTTTTTTGAGAAAGATTTGAAAAATAAAAATCTAAAATATTATGACTAAAGGAAATATTAATGTATCTGTGGAAAATATTTTCCCGCTTATTAAAAAATTTCTTTACAGTGACCATGAAATATTCTTAAGAGAATTAATTTCCAATGCTACGGATGCTACTTTAAAATTGAAACATTTAACAAGTATCGGCGAAGCAAAAGTTGAATACGGAAACCCGAAACTTGAAGTTAAAATTGATAAAGAGCAAAAAACATTACGTATCATCGATCAGGGTATCGGGATGACTGGTGAAGAAGTTGAAAAATACATCAACCAGGTTGCTTTCTCCGGGGCTGAAGAATTTTTGGAAAAATATAAAGACTCAGCAAAGGATTCCGGGATTATCGGACACTTTGGACTTGGATTCTACTCTGCATTTATGGTAGCGGAAAAAGTGGAAATCCTGACAAAATCTTATAAAGATGAGCCGGCAGTAAGATGGATCTGCGACGGAAGTCCTGAATTTACTCTTGAAGAAACAACCGACAAAACTGACAGAGGTACGGAAATCATCCTTCACATCGCAGAAGATTCTGTAGAATTCTTAGAAGAAGGAAGAATCCGTGAGTTGCTTTTAAAATATAACAAATTCATGCCTGTTCCAATCAAATTCGGAACAAGAACACATACGTTACCATTACCGGAAGATGCTCCGGAAGGTGCCGTTGCTGAAACTGAGGAAGTAGATAATATTATCAACAATCCGACTCCGGCATGGACTATCGCACCAAGTGAGCTTACGAATGAAGATTATATGAAGTTCTATCACGAACTGTATCCGATGCAGTTTGAAGAGCCTCTATTCCATATTCACCTGAATGTTGATTATCCGTTCAATCTTACCGGAGTTTTATTCTTCCCGAAATTAAGTAACAACTTAAATATTGATAAGGATAAAATCCAGCTTTACCAAAACCAGGTATTTGTAACGGATGAAGTAAAAGGTATCGTTCCTGACTTCTTAATGCTTCTGCGAGGAGTAATTGATTCTCCGGATATCCCGTTGAATGTGTCCCGTTCTTATCTTCAGGCAGATGGTGCTGTAAAAAAGATTTCTTCCTATATCACTAAAAAAGTAGCCGACAAAATGTCTTCTCTGATCAATGAAAACCGTGAAGATTATGAGAAGAAATGGAACGACATCAAAGTAGTTATCGAGTACGGTATTGTAACGGAAGAGAAATTTGCGGAAAAAGCGGATAAGTTCACATTATACCCTACGACAGACGGAAAATATTTCCTTTGGGATGAATTGGTTGAAAAAATCAAGCCTGTACAAACGGATAAAGATAATAAACTGGTTATCCTGTACGCTACGAATGCGGATGAACAACACAGCTACATTCAGTCTGCCAAGGATAAAGGATATGAAGTTTTGTTGTTAGATTCTCCGATTATTTCACACGTTATCCAGAAACTGGAAACTTCAAAGGAAAATATTTCATTTGCAAGAGTAGATGCAGATCATATCAATAACCTGATCAAAAAAGATGAACCGGTTATTTCAAAATTGACTGAAACTGAAAAAGAATCTTTGAAAAAGAATGTGGAAGAAGCCATTAAGGATACTAAATTCACTGTACAACTTGAAGATTTAGACAGTAATGATGCGCCGTTTACCATTACCCAGCCTGAATTTATGAGAAGGATGAAAGAAATGCAGGCAACAGGCGGAGGTGGCATGTTTGGAATGGGAGGTTTCCCGGAGATGTACAATCTTGTGGTGAACTCCAACAGTGAACTTTCCAATCAGATTTTAAAAACTGAAAATGCCGAAGAGAAAGAAAGCCTGATCAAATATGCGCTGGACCTTGCGAAACTTTCTCAGAATCTGTTGAAAGGAAAAGACCTTACTGATTTTATACAGAGAAGTTACAAGCAACTTGAAAAATAATTATTAAAGACTGCCTCATTCGAAGCAGTCTTTTTTTATGGTGAGAAAATTGGAAAACAAATCACATTGTTTATCTGGACTGGGTTATTTATAACTTTGTATGATGCGCTTTTTGGACTGGTGTAAAACGTGGAAAATATTCAATAATATTACATGAAGCATTAATATTATGAATTTTTCCCGTGCATCTATTTAACAGTTAGCCCTATAAAGATATTTTTTCTATTTTTTATTGTATAGATTATGCTTTTTTGCCATTTTTGTATAAAATGTCGGTCATGCAAAAAGAAAAATTACGTTTCATCAGAAAGCAAAAAGGATATACGCAACAGCAGGTTGCTGATTTTATTGCGACAGATGTGTCAAACTACAGCAGAAAAGAAAGTGGTGATGTAAGGATCATCCCTGATGAATGGGAGAAAATTGCCCGTTTTTTGGATGTGCCTCTAGAGGAAATTTATGAAGAAGAGGAACCTAAGGTTGTTGTTAATAATGATCATCCAGTATTTAATGACAGTTCTTCAGGAGGAAATGGAAACTTTAATCAGTTTAATAATATTCCCGGATCAATTATTGAGAACCTTCAGGGCTATATCGCTTTATTAAAAGAAGAAAATGAAAAACTGAAAGAGGAATTGAAAGGTTCTCAAATCCCTTCAAGAACTAAGAAATAATATATTTTCAGACTCTGAAATATTATCACTTATATCAATGGTATGAGTGATTTTTTTATATATTCTTATTGATAATACTAAAGAACTTTGTGTTTACAAAAACACTCCATTTTTGCTACTAGTATACAAATTTATGCCGATATGCTGGCTAATGGTTAATGAAAAAATTTTATAGTTCATTCATCGGATCCCAGAACAGCTTTTTAAAATTCTTAATCCTTAGATTTTCCACAGTGATTCCTTCAGTTTCCAGTCTCTTCTGGAATTCCGGAACAGACAATGTCCCTGAGCTGGAAATGACACGGTGGGCAGGTACATCTTCAGGACAACCGCCCATTGCTTTCCCTACATGCCGTGAATGATTAGGATAACCTACCGCTTTGGCTATAGCGCCATACGTAGAAACCCTGCCCTTGGGAATAAGCCTTGTTACCTCATAAACCTGTTGTTTGAAAATTTCATCCATGCTTTTAGGAATTATATCAAGTTATTGTTAATAAATGTTGCATCATTTTTGGACTCTCATCTATTCAATGATGTTTCATTAAAAGAATAAAGATATGAAAAAATCATTTTTCCGATTGCTTAATGCTGTGAATAAAAAGGTTCTTCCGAAGCTGAGTAAGAAAGATCCCAATAAGCTGACAAAGATAGAAAAAGGAATTCTGGCCTACCGTTATTTTGTACTGGTTAATTCATTGGATTGATTTTATTTTTCCGCCGATGACATAGGTTTTTACAGATCCGAATGACGCTTAAATATTTGCTCGCAGATCTTGCTGATTACACAGATTTGCTGGAAATCATAAAAGCGCAAAGAGCTTCGACCAATATCATGCATATTGACACTAATGCACGAATAACATTTTTTACACACAAATAAACATCTATAATGTATTTGTGTATGCATGGCAATATTATTCAGCGGTATGCAATTTTATCGAAGATAAAATCCTTGCGCCTTAAAACATTATGCATGTAAAAGAATTGGCGCCTTTGCGATTTCCAACCCTCTATACCTTATCACAGAATCTGCCTAATCTGTAAAATTTGCGAGAGATAAAAAACTGAAAGTCTGGAAATAAAAAAGCGCTCCCAGAAATGGAAACGCTATTATTATAGTCTCGCAAAGAGTCTCTTCTTAAGAATTCTCCAGGATGTAAGAGAACATCAATGGAGCACAGATGGTTGCATCACTTTCAACGATAAATTTCGGTGTAGTGATATCCAGTTTACCCCAAGTAATTTTCTCGTTTGGAACCGCCCCTGAGTATGAACCGTAAGATGTTGTAGAATCAGAAATCTGGCAGAAATAAGACCAGAAAGGAATATCATGCATTTCCATATCCTGATATAGCATTGGCACTACACAGATAGGGAAATCTCCTGCGATACCTCCTCCGATTTGGAAGAATCCAACACCTTTACCTCCTGAGTTTTTAGTATACCAATCTGCAAGGTAAGTCATGTACTCAATACCTGATTTCATGGTAGAAGGCTTAAGCTCTCCTTTGATACAGTAAGAAGCGAAAATATTACCCATGGTAGAATCTTCCCATCCCGGAACTACGATTGGTAAATTAGCCTCGGCAGCAGCAATCATCCAGGAGTTTTCTCTCGGAATTTCATAATACTGCTCTAAAACTCCGGAAAGGATCATTTTGTACATATATTCGTGTGGAAAATATCTTTCTCCTTTTGCTTCGGCATCCTTCCAGATTTCAACGATATGTTTTTGTAATCTTCTGAATGCTTCTTCTTCAGGGATACAGGTATCTGTAACTCTGTTTAGTCCTCTTTCCAACAGATCCCATTCTTCTTGCGGAGTAAGGTCTCTGTAATGAGGAACTCTTTCATAATGTGAATGAGCCACAAGGTTCATCAGGTCTTCTTCAAGGTTAGCTCCTGTACAAGAGATAAAGTCTACTTTACCCTGACGGATCATTTCTGCAAGAATTTTACCTAACTCAGCAGTAGACATTGCCCCTGCCAGAGTGATCATCATTTTTCCACCATCTTTAAGGTGTGCTACATATCCTTTTGAAGCATCTACCAACGCTGCTGCATTGAAATGCAGGTAATATTTCTCTATAAATTCAGAAATTGGTTTGTTCATTTTTTTAATTTTTGCAAAGATAAAACTTAAAAATGGATTGCGGCTTATGCACTTGCAGAAAGTCTCACAGAGGAGTTATTTTTTATCATTTGTTAAATGAGACGAGGCTAAGACCAATAAAATGGAACATAACGATATTAATTTATTTTTCCCAGATACAGATTAAACAGATATGATAAAATATATTATGCGCTCAATTTTATCAAGGAGAAAATATTGTGTTCTTAAATGATCTTCATATCTGAAATCTTTACTCATTTTTCAATATTTATACGTATCCCGGAAACAGAAAACGCAGTCCAAATGGACTACGTTTTCTCATAAATTCAACCTATATGTAGCATTCAGGAAAGTTTTATCCTTCCCAGGTTTCTACTTTTACAATTTCAATTTTTCTCTCGCCATCTTTAAAAGGCCAATTGATAATATCCCCTACTTTATATCCCACTACTGCCAGTGCAATATTGGAAAGGATAGAGTGTTTATTTTTCTTAAGCTTTTCTTTGGTAGACGGTACAAAAATATATTCGTGCTCCTGGCCCAGGGTATGGTCTTTTAAAGTTACTTTTCTGTTAACTGTAACGATATCTTCAGGCAGTTCCCTTCTCAGTACCTGCCTGGCTTTCCTTAATTCTTCTGTAAGTCTTTTTTCTTCTTCAATGCTAACTTTTTTCCTTCTTAATGTATCCTTAATAGCATCGTAAATCCCGGTAGTTACAATAATATGATCTGACATTTGTTCAGTTTTTAAATGAGGATGCGAATATTTCCGATGATCCAATGTAGAAGCCAGGCATTAATAACCTCCTTCTCTGGAAAACCGCAAAATGATAAATAAAAAATCCGGAATGATTCCCTGCCTTGGATCCTGACAGGGCTTAATTGATAAAGTCTTTAGAACTTTTCAGGAAAGAATCTGTGTGTAAATAGAGCAATGACAGCAACAACCCCGTTCCTCTGCGTTCTGCCGAAAAAAAGATTGTTGCTGTCATGATATTGTTATTTTAATTCTAACAAATATAGAACTTAAAAATGGAATGTAGCGACTCCGCTTAAGGAAACACGGGTTAATCCCTCTTTTTCCTTATCACCAAAGTTTACGGTTGTCCCGTTAATCGTCATTTTATTTAATGTTCCTGCCGTTACACTCAGTTTTGGTCCTATAAAAATATTTTTTGAAAGTGCATATTGGTAACCAAAACCGGCATCCAGGCCAAGATTAGAGCCAGTACCTTTTACATTTCCGGTTTTTGTAGTATAGGAAATAACCCCTAATGCTACATCAAAAAACAATTTATGATTGGTAGGTTCATTATAGTTGGAATACATGATGGAAGGCCCGAAGAATGTAATATTATCATTTGTACTCACCGGAACAGAAACATAATATCCCTGGGAATTGCGTGCAGATAATATTCCATTGCTTGAAGCACTGTAGTTGGAAAATTTTAATCCGATTCCAATATTTCTAAGGTGATAATAAGCAGAAAGATCAATATGAAGACCACTTTTTAACCCTTTAATATAATTTCTTTCTTCTCTTGAAAGTCCGGAAGGAGTTTCTGCAATTCTCCATCCATATCCTACTGATGGGATGAATGAAAATTTTTGTTGAGCAAAAGAAAATAAAGAAGTCGAAATAGCTCCTGATAGAAGTAGTTTTTTTATCATTTTGAAAATTTCGACAAAAATAAGATTTTCTATTAACAGTTTACTACAATTTAAATCTTCTGTTTTCCTTTTTATCAGAAAGCTTTTTTTTGTTATCCAATCTTTTTTGTTTTTGGGCTTTTGAAGGTTTTGTAGCGGTTCTTTTTTTAGGAATAACCAATGCTTTATTAACCAGTTCGATTATCTTATCAATCGCTTTATTTTTATTCATCAGCTGGGTTCTGCTTTCAGAAACGTTCAGGAATAAAAAGCCTTCTGCATTGATCCTGTTTTTAAGTTTATGCTGAATTAATAGTTTTTCTTCTTCATTGAAAAATTCAGATGCTCCGACATTCCAAAGAACGGTAACAGCGGTCTCCACTTTGTTGACGTTTTGCCCTCCTGCTCCACTGCTTCTGGAAGTTTTAAAACTAAGTTCTTTTGAAAAGTTTTTCATTGTATCAGATTTTGAATTCAGTGGTTTAAATGAAATTATCTGTTTTCATTAATAATTTTATGGAGTTCAATTCTGTTGACTTTCCCATTAGGAGTTCTTGGCATTTCATTGATAAAAATAATTTCTTTTGGCCTATGAAATTTTTTTTCAAATGGAAGTTCAGAAATAATTTTTCTGACAGACTCTGATTCACTTCCTTCTATGACCACCAGCAATTTCTGTCCCAAACTCTCATCTTTTACTCCAACAAAAACAACTTCATTTGAAATTTCTCTTTTTGCCAGAGCTTCAAGTTCTTCCGGAAAAATTTTCGCTCCACCTGAGTTGATCACGTTATCTATTCGTCCTAAAAACCTGAATTGATTATTATTTTTAATTTCAACTAAATCATTAGTATGAAGAACTTCGGCATTTACATTGGGGGCAAATATTTTTAAACAATCTCTTTCATCTAAAGAAACAGATACATTTTCAAAAGCTGTAAAATATTCTTCCGGTTCCGGCATCAATTGTTTTAGAGCAATATGAGAAAGGGTCTCTGACATTCCATACGTTTCAAAAATACGATTGGAGGTGCTAAGCTTCATTTGATGAATTTTATTTTTCAGGCTTTCAGAAACGGCCGCTCCTCCAATAATCAGGTTTTTGACCAGATAGAGCTTGTCCAGGGAATTTTCCACCTGGAGAGGTGTCATGGCACAAAAGTCTATTTCATCTTTCAAGTTTTCCAAAGGCCGTAAAGAGGGTTCTGAAATAAATAATCTTAATTTCCGTTCAATAGATCGCACGATCATCATTTTCCCTGAAATATATTCTACCGGCAAACATAATAATGCTGTATCTTCTTTTTTTAAGTCCAAGAAATTGCAGGTCATCACTGCTGAATTGATCATTTTGTTTTTCTCAATCTCAAAAATTTTAGGAGTTCCGGTAGAGCCTGAGGTCTGTACTTTTACCGTATTTCCATCAGAGTACCATTCTTCCAGGAATGCCTCCACTTTTTTTTCAAATCCGGTATTGAAAGATAATTGATTAATATTGAGATTATTGAAGTCTATCAGCATGTTTTCCATGAATAAATTCTACAGTAAATTTAAAAAAAATTTCAAAAAGTTCTTGTAAATAAAGAAAAAAGCTTTAAATTTGCACCACTAAAACAAACAGAGACCCATGGTGTAGCGGTAACACTACTGATTTTGGTTCAGTCATCTGGGGTTCGAATCCCTGTGGGTCTACAAACCATCCTTTTTTAAGGGTGGTTTTTTTGTTAAATCAGAGTTGCTTAGGATCAGGTAAAAATTTGAGGATTGGAATAGAATAATGGATCAAGCGCAAAAGTTGTGGTCTTATAATATTTAGATCTATTTAATTTTTAAAATTCACGCAAAGGTTTCTTTTTAATTACTCTTATTTTAAAATGAATCGATTTTTAATCGCTTCTGAAGATTTTTATGGAAAGAACATTTTATTTACATGAAAAGTTCCCCACAAATGCG
This sequence comes from Chryseobacterium gallinarum, assembly GCF_001021975.1. Taxonomy (NCBI): domain Bacteria; kingdom Pseudomonadati; phylum Bacteroidota; class Flavobacteriia; order Flavobacteriales; family Weeksellaceae; genus Chryseobacterium; species Chryseobacterium gallinarum. Next base: position 940,625 of record NZ_CP009928.1, read on the forward strand.
GGGAACTTCTTTAAAGTTTCAAAAATACTGTATTAGATTTTAGTTTTCCTTAAACAATTTTAGTAGATTAAAAAATACAGAACTCTGTGTAAGGACCTAACTTAATTAAGCCTTGATTACTTTTTAAAATAAAAACAAATAGTTTTCATTCGTATTATTTTTAAGCTCAATTTTCACAGAATCAGCAACAGATATTGATCCACTTAACCTCAAAATTATTTTTTTGCAGGAGACGAAAATAGCTGCTATTAAAATTAAAAACAGTTTTTTCATGCTTATTTAATTATGATTCAACCTTCATCTATTTCCTCATTAAACTTATCTGAATAAAAAAAGTATTAGATTCAATAGGGTTTTTCAACCTAACGGAATCACCAATTTTATCAAAATCGTATAAAATGATTTTTGATTTTAATGAAAATAATTTTGATTTTTTTTCTACATGATAAGTTTTCTGTAAATTGAATGAAAATTGTCTCTTTTCATGGGGTTTCAATTTCGTTTTAAATGGTTTTATATAGTTATCCAATTTGATATTTCCATAAAAACCATATCCCCCCGAGCAATCTTGGCAAATACCAATTAATTCATCTGTATAATATTTTTCAGGTAGTTCAACACACAAATTAGGCCTCAGAAAAGTATTTGTCCATATATCTTCTTTGGAGCAGGCAAAATGTATTGCCTCTGTATCTATATATATAACTTTTTCATCTGAAGTAGTATTTATAATGTCTAAATTTACCATGCCTGGTGCTTTTGATTTTGCAAAAATCTTAATACCATTATTTATTTGAGATGGTATTAGCAAAGGAAATAATAACATTATAATAATAACAAACTTAATACCCATAGCTTTTTTTAAAATTTTTAAATACGCTTGTTGGATCTCCCAAATCGTAAATGAACTTATAGGCTCTTTCTTCGAGCTTATATTTCATTAAATTAACACTTGGTAATGCCTTATTATTTTTTCGATAGTTCAAAAAATAACTGGTTGCCCTTCCCGAGTAATAATCAGCAACATGATAGTATTCGTGTAAAATGGCTTTCCCTAAAGCATAATTAGATTGAAATGCTTGTTTGAAAAAAGTTATTCCAACTTTTCCGATCTTTCCTGTATCTGCCCCTATTCCTCCAATAGGTTTGGTTTCCGCTGCAAACTCAGAATTGGTAGTTAAATCTATATCTACAGCAGCCTTACCTTCATATTTTTTCATATCGGAAGTAAACAAGTCATGCACTTCCCCTTTAATGGAATTTACTGAATCCATATTTGCTTCAGGAACGCCATCAGGATCGGATAAGGCATTTCTAATCTTATTGTTTTCCTCTATCTCATGCAATCCATGATTTAATCCTGCAACAATTCCTCCAATCACAGCTCCCTGCCAGAAGTTTCCTCCGGTCAGTTCAGAACCAATACCTCCAGCTACTGCTCCAAAAGCAATTTTTCCTAATGCAGAGTTTGCCACACCTTTTGCAACAGCTCCAAATGCGCTAGCTCCTAAGCTTCCTAATGCCCCAGAAATAAGTGCCTGGTGGAAAGATCCTCCCTGCATCAATGATAATGTTCCCTGTGCAATACCATGGGCAGCAGCCTGTACAAATACGGTACCTACCTTTCCTAGACTATCCGCTAATGCAGTAGCAACCTGCACTCCTTCTTTGACAACGGAGAATATGCTTCCTATTCCAAAAGTTACAGCTCCTGATATGGCTCCAAATATAGTAGATTTAAAAATTCCCAGCAAAGTAATACTTTGACCTGTAATCAAAGAACTTACAATATAAGCCACTGTTCCTATAAACGCACCAATAATCACAGCTGACAATAACGGAACTAACCCGAAAATTTCACCACTAGGATCATTATATAATAAAGGATTGTTCATTACATATCCATACTTATTATAATTTTGAGTATTATAAGGATCCTGAATATTCTCGTCTGCATTTAAAAATCTTCTCAATAAAGGATCATATAACCTTCCATTCATATGGATAATTCCTACTTCCATGAAGTGCTCATGCGAAGTATACCCTCTTTCCAATAATAACCCTCCGGTATTAGCAATCTCTTTAATTCTATTAGCATCGGTCTCTATTGGTCCGTTTCCTATCTGAAGATGAGTGAAGTTCCCCCATGCATCAAAGTGTCTCTGTTCTAACTTATTTCCTGTTTCATCACTGATCGCTAAGATGCTTCCTAAATAATCTTTGTGTAAGAATTTATAAGAGCCATTGCTTTCTGTATAGTTCTTGACAAAAATAATACTACTTTCATAGGGTGTTCCACCAATATAAAGAATATGTTTTTCTTTACCTGTTGCATTATCTCTTACTACTTCAAAACTTCCGTCTTCATTGTAGAATTTGGTGAATTTACCATCTGCATCAGTACTAAAGTTGCCTCCATAAGTAACTCTTTGTCTCATTGATGTTAATCCATACTGAAACGCTACATCTCCTTTTTCTCCATCAATAAATACAGGATCATTATTTTCGTTATAAACAATACTTTGGATCAGATCATTAGTATAATTCTGAATTCCTGCAGCATTAAGGGTCATTCCTGTCGGTTGATATATCTTCGCAGAATTTTCAAATTTAATTTTTCCAACCTGATCGTTTTCAAGGATTCTCCCTTTGGCATCATAAACATTTAGCAATGCATTTTGCGTCTTAACTCCTGTTACAGGATTCGTCCAGTTAACCAGCCTGTTGTTGTCATCATAGTCAAATGATTCTGTAATATTAAAGTCTCCTCCGGTAACCCTGCTTTTTAATTCATTTTTAATAGCATCAAATGAATAGGTTAGTTGTAAAATGTTTTGTTTAACCTGTGAAGAATGATTAACACTTGTTAAGAACCCATTATTATCATACATATTGTTAACGTCTGCCGCTCCCAATCTGGATTGAAGAACCTGCCCTTTTGCATTAGCGCTCTTCAGCTCCCATAATACTTTCCCAGAATTCTTATCTTTTACTTGGTATAAATCTCCACTCCAGGCACTATAAACATTTTCAAGATTTACCTTTGTAAGGACTCCGGAAGAATACAATTGTTTTTCATAAGACATTATTCTTCCTTTATCATCATAAGTTATCCCTTTCTGAATGAAATATTTTTCATTGCTGCTTTCTGATGTTGAAAGAACTCTTCCCTGAGGATCATAAGCTATATTTGAGCTGTATGCTTTGCCTTTGGAGGTTCCTGACTTTGAAATCATCCTTCCTTTGTCATCATAAGTAAAAGCAATTGTTTTATTGGTAGCCTGCCCACCATCTACGGTAGAAATTTCTTTCTGAGAAATAAGCTGACCTAAATTGTTATAAACATACTCTTTGGTTCCTTTAGGACTAATAATTTTTTTAATTTGACCAAAACCATTATATTCATATTTATAAATTCCATTAGATGGATCACTGAATTCTATTTTTCTACCCCAATCATCATACTTTGTCGTTACAATATTTTCTGCATACTGGGCTTTAATCTGCTTTCCGGCTGCATTATAAGTAAAGTTAATAACTCCACCTTTATCAGAGGTCGAAATTACATTTCCTAAAGCATCTAATGTTTTCGTTGTCGCTCTTCCATAACCATTATCTTCTTTAACAGTTGTTGTCAGACCTGCTACAGTACTGATTACCTTTTTACCAGTGAATGAAGTGAGTGTTGTCTTGGCGGGAAATACGGAATCATCGTATTCTATAGTATTCCATTGAGACGGAGACTGATCTTCAAAATAGGGTTCAGTTTCTACTACCTTTCTTCCAAGGATATCATATTGAATATCTTTAGCAACATACTGCCCTTGTCCAAAAGCTTTTGTTACAATCTTAAACTCCTGTCCCAACTTATTGGTAGTCTTCTTTGAGATATTTCCATTAGGATCATATTGAATAACCGTTGCATTTCCATAATCATCCATGGTATACTGATAATTGGTTATCCCATCCAAGTTTGTTTTTGCAGTCAGTATTTTACCCCATTTGTCATAAGTATTTACTGATGTATTTCCAAGTGCGTCTGTTTGGGTAAGGATTTGTCCCCAATCGTTATAAGTAATATTGGTTTCTAAACCTAAGTTGTCTGTTTTCTTTATTACAAATCTTCCTAAAGCATCATATTGGGTTTTGTTAGTCTGAGTTTGGCCGTCATTCGATGTAATCGTTTTTCCTACCACGTTCCCAAAACCATCATAGACATAATCTTCCAGCATATAATTATTGGAATCGTTTCCAACACTTGTCTTTAAAGTCTTCAGCTTATTATCTTCATAAGTATATTGCTCAATATTCTTAGCGGTACTGGAATAAGCTGCATTTTCCTCTGTCTTTTTAGATAAACGGCCAATATAATAGTCTTTTCCTGTTCCATTCGGGTTATGTGCATATTCAATTTGTGTTGTTTTTGTTGCAAAACCGTTATTGATACTCGATACGGTTTGTGAAGCCAGGTAGTAATTTCCATAGGAAATTGTATTGGTAGTCAACACATTGGTTAAAAAGTCTTTAATCTTTGTCGCAACAGGTACAGTAGCCGTTACTACCTTGGATTGATCGGCTGCAGGAATATTAGCAACTACCTGATTATTGATTAGCTTATCCGTTTTATATACTGTAGACTTAAAGCTTAACAATTGGGTATTATTCTCAGAAAGATCATCCGGGAATACTTTTGAATCATCATTAGTTCTTATCGACCATTCTTTTACAGGCACTCCATCGTTAAGCGGATCCATTTCCTGTCCGGTCCAGATTTTTGTATTTTCTTTACCGATCGCGTACAAAGAAGAACGGGCTGACTGTCGGAATCCGACAATTCCTTTTCCTGTAAAATGAGTTAAAAATCCCCTGTATCTGAAATCCTGGATTAATGTTCCTGCATAGGTGTATTGCTTTAACTGGGATACAGCCAAAGATAATGGCATTTGCTCCAATTCATAATAAGGATATAACTCTTTTTTGATAGGTTTATAGAAATTAGCATCAGTTTTTGAATTCAATTCCTGATAAACCAACTCTGTAATGACTCCTCCTTGCTTGATATTTTTAACTCTGGCAAGAGCCGGGACATAAGGATAATTATACTGGATAACATGATTATAAGGACATCCTACTACACCAGCACAGTCATCTGGTCTTCCCATTAAGATAATCTGTTGATTATCCCTGTTTAATGAGAGATTACTAAACGGAATTACTTTTTCATTGAAATTTTTCTTCCAGTCTCTGGTTCTGTAAAAATTAATATTACTGTTTGTTTCAATTATAGCAGTATTCTCTATGTTATCATTAGAAGGAATTGAGTTCCAGGGCCAGCTTGTTCCCACAGGAGGATTATAAACAATTCCCTTGTTGGATGCTCCCGGTAGTTTATTTACTGAATATACTGTGACATGAGTTTTAGTCCATTCCTGGTCATGATGTGCATTCCATTGATGATCATTGATAAGAACGTTAGAAACCAACACTTCAGATTTACCATCTCCATCCAAGTCAGCCGTATTGTATTGGAAGTATCTGTTGACTCCGCTGGTACAGCTTTTCTCAAACCAGGTATTATGCGTATCTTTACTAATTGTTTCTGTTCCTGAATAGTAGAAAATAAAATTATTAATATAAGATTGCTTCAGCTGCTTTCCATCGGAAATAAATAAATTCCAATTGTAGGATTTATTAGCTTGCGGAACCAATATATCCACTTTACTATCCCCGTTGAAGTCTCCATATAAAGCACCATGGAAAAACCCGCTTAATGTCTGACCTGTAAAGTTGGCAACATTGACTGTTGTATAGCCTCCAGTTTCTGTTTTTTGAATATTGAACACCCTGGTCATTTCTCCAGTTGATAAATTTAGCCAGATGATATCCTGTATCCCATCTCCATTAAGATCAGCAAATTGTACTTTTCTATTCGCTGTACCATACCTTTCTTCATACTTATAGATACTTTGATCTGAACTTAAATTCTCATCAAGATCAAATAAAATAGAAGAACCATATTGCGTCGTGGTAATTCCTCCCGGGTTTATGATCTTCACATTTTCAGTATTCTCCGATTGAACACTACCTGTAAATTCTGTATTCGTAGAATCGATAGACGGCTCTAAAATATGAGGAGCCGGTTCTTCTGTTAAAGTACCCCCTGTTTTTAGTGGAACAGTAGGATCTACAGGATTAAGTATATCAGGGTCTGTACATGTTTTTGATCTCGAAAAACTAATCAGTAATTCTGATATTCCATCTCCATTATAATCATAGCTTGTAAATTCAGGCATCATAATTCCTGAATAGGTACACCAATATCCCGGATCATCTTCGTCACCATCATTCATTGTATATTGGTCATAAGAAAGACGCTTGGTATACTCAAGATTGAATTTATAGTTTTGAAGATCCACAGAATACACCTGCAACTCATAATCAGACTTAGCCGCACTTGGAGTATTTAGTTTATGAGGAATTACAATTCCAACACTGTTTTTCACCATATTATTTTTCTTAAAAACAATAGGTGCTCCTTTAGCAAATTCAGCTTCGGTAAAACTTCCCAATGGATACTGTAATGGAACCGGAGGGACAGATTTATATACAGAACTTCTAAAAATCAATGATCCTACCGGTCCTGATGGCGTAGATCCCGGATTGGGTAAAAATTCTAAATAATCAGTAATCCCATCCATATTAAAATCCCCGTATTTTTTTGTATTTGTGGTGGCTACATCACTTTCTCTGCTATTTTCTTCATTTCCAGCAGCTGCCGGTTCATACACAATTTCTACAGGATTAGCAGCTTCATCAGCTGCATTATATTCAGTAATTTTATTAACGAACTGATAGCTTGTACCATTATCAGTATACTCTACTCCATATTTTTTAAATGGGTTTCCATTAGAAGTGACAATAATCTCTTTTAATATCTTATTCTGGTTATATTTATAACCCTGAAGGTAATTCACTTCAGTAAATCCTCTGTCACTATAATTGAATTGAATTCCGTTATAATGAGGTTTATTCAAGATTTCATTTCCTCCCCAAGCAATATAGGATATTCTCGATACGCCGCCTGTTACTTCTCTAAAGCCCCCATTACTACCATTATATTCATAATTATAGGTAATATAATTTCCTTGTGCATCCTTCCATTTGGTAATATTATAATCTAAAGTTGGAGTAGATCCTCCACCTATAAATCCGTCTGAGAATGTTCTTTCGTATTTGGCTTGCGAACCGTCTTCAAAAGTCACTTCCCAATAATCCGGTCCGGATATTCCCAACGTATTTCCTACAGATCTGATTTTAGCATTAGAATATTTTTCTGTATAATATTCTGCTCCATCTTTTCCATATTCACCGGATTTTAAAATTAACCTTTGTCCGTTAAAACTATAAACATCAGAATAATCCAGCTGAATTCCTTTGCTAGCTCCGTCTCTTTCAATATTCTTTGATATTCTTGAAATTGCCGTAATTCCGGAAATATTCCAGCCATACCCCGCAATTCCATTTCCTGAACCACTGGTATATACCAAATTTACTTGCGGAGCCACACTTTTCACTCCCGGCGGTAAGGCAATAGGCAAAGTAAATTCTAATTGTCCTGTTCCGGTAACTTCTATGTTTCCCTTTGTATCATGAAAACTCTTTCCCGCAGGAGCAGATGTTCCGTTTGGATTACCAGATCCTGCATTTGAATTTGTTGGCCCTCCGCCCGGATTTTCCGTGGCTGGACCTATTTTCGCCACAAACGGATTTGAAACATCCGATTTGGCATGAAATCCCTGTGCCATGACCACCGTCTGCGGATCCTGTACCGTCCGCGAGGTAGATTCTGCCTGGTAGAGTATGGTCTGTGAAAAGCCCCATACCGAACACAAAGACAACATCAATGATGAGAAAAATTTCATTGTTATTAGTTTTTATAATTAATTGAAAAATAGTTCGATAACCTTGAAAGAATATTTAATCTTTCAATTTTAATCTGTAAATTATTCTGTTTTTACCTTTTAGTTACGTTTCTTCCAAAGACCCTTCCATCTTTTAAGGTAAAGCGAAGAATATAAACACCCCAATCATACCCGGTCATGTTGATCTTTATCTTACGACCTAAATCCGGTGAATTCTGCTGCTGGAATTTCCAGTGGACCGTACTATGCTGGTAAAGTGAAACAGACTCTATTAATCCATCTACTTCTTCGGTCCAGTCGATGGTTAAGTAATCATTCACCGGAACAGGATAAAGTCTGATCTGTTTCCAGAATGTTTTTTCATCAATAGCAGGCGCTTGCAGGGTAACTGTGGCTACTTTAGCCTCCTCCCGGACTGCAACTTCTTTCGGGGCAATATCCTGAGTCTTTTTTCCCGCCACATCGGTTCCTCTGTACCGTTGGTTTCCCGCTTCATCATACTTGAAATAGACTTCGGTTTGTGAAAACCCCAAAAAGCCTATCAAAAGAGAAGAGAGGGATAGTAATTTCTTTTTCATGGTTATTTTTTTTGAAAGTTCAATAGCTGCTGGACCTGTTTCTCTAATTGATTAATCTTTTCAGACTGAGATTTCAGGGTTTTGTTCTCTTCCTGCAGCTGATTTATTTTTTTATTTTGTTCAATGGAATACAGGGTAAGTTCTTCTATTTTCTGTAATAGTTTAATCTGAAATTCGCCCACATTTACTCCTTCTTTTTCCATTACTTTTGCTGAAGCAATTTCCGGAAGATGTTTCTTTTGTTTAATATGCTTTTCGACATCTTCTAATTTGGGAAGATCATAATTGTCTTCAAATACAAAATCTGCTGTTGGGCTTAGCGTTACTTTAATTTCTTTCACCTCAAATTTTCCATTGAGTAAAGCATTTCCATTCTCTCCGTTCATAACAAAAGATTTCCCCCAATCCCAATCATTATCAGCAGTATTTCTTGGGGCAATATGAAGGGTTCTTCTTGTATCATCAGGCGTATGGAAAATCCAGGAATTACTTCCAGAACTTATAAAATCCGAAAATCTGGCATTACCATTGACATCAAGTCTGGTTAAAGGTGAGGATGTTCCTATTCCAACATCTCCATTCTCATTGACTACCAGTTTGCGATTTTGATGATCTCCTTTAGAAACTATCCATTGAGAACCGTGCAGGTCTCCGAAAAACCACCCGTTATCTCCATTGAGGCTCTGCGTCTGAATACCTCTTGTAAAACCACCTATATCTGTATTTCTTTTTAAATACAATGTAGGTGAATAGCTTTGTACTGTAACTTCAGAAAATGTTGTTTGTGAAAACATCAATGACGAAATCAAGACAGCTATGGCTAATAATTTTTGTTTCATGTTTTTTTTTGATGTTAAAAGTTGTTGTATTTAATAGCTTTCTTTTCTTTCTATTAATTCCGGAGCTTCTTATTAGAAATATATCCATAAGAGAAAGAGCCTTAATCTTTTGAAAAAGGTATATTATGCTGCATTAGTATCTGCTGTTCGCTATAATTTCAGGGGGATTATTAATAATTTTGTTCTCATAGGTTTTTGATTAGTTTTTCAGAGTGCAATTTAATAAAATCATATTAATGGGACTAATACAAATCATTTTTCCTTTAAAAAATAAGGGCCCCATCTCATTATGAGGTGGGTTTGATTATTTCTGATAAGTACCAACATATTTTTTATTTGGTTTTAAATATACAAAGAAGCTATCCCCTTTACGGTGGATAGCTTCTAAGTGTTAAGGTATAAGAAATATTATTTAATTACATAAATTTTATCCATGATTAACATATTGATTTAATGTAAAAACATAGGAATAATAAATAAATATATGACAGCAAAAATGATAATACCAATTGTTGCACTATATATTCTATACTTCATTTGTTTATCAAAAATCTTATCCCATAAAAAACTTATCAATAAAAAATTAATAAGCATTTTAAAGGCTATTTTAAATGTTAATTCCGAGTATCTGTTTTTTGAATAACCACTCAGACTTTCAATAATAAAATTACTTATAAGATCTGAGACGTAAGTATTATACAATAAAATAGCTATAAAAGCGGCAATAAGATATCCGATGGTTAAAAAGATACTTTTTGGCTTTACCTGATTTACTTTGTTCAAATTAACAAAAAATAAAACTCCGCCAACTATCGGGTTAATAACAGTTGAAGCCAATATGATATCATTTTTAGAGAAAAGAATAGGATATTTTTCAGTTTCAGCACTATTCTCCAAAATATTCTGATCTACTTTAAAGTGATCATTTTCCTGACGCTCTTTGTAAGCGATCAGTTCTTCTATTCTTTTTATCTCTTCATCTGAAAACTGCACATTTCTTTCAGTTTTCAATATCTCATAAGCATACTTTACGGCTAGAGACACATACTTACTATCTTTATTTACGTATTGTAATAACCCGGATGTAGGTAATTTTCTTAATACTTCTTTTTTAACTTCCATTTTAAAATCCTCTATACATATTATAAACAGCTTGCCTCTGTATGTAACCACCAAAACGAGTCATAAAGTTATCAAAATATTTAATAGCTCTAAAATACGTTTGATCCATATAAAATCCGATTCCTACTCCAACAGCAAATCCAACCCAGCCTCCTACTGTAGCACCATATTTGGCAGTAGCAGCTGTTGCTGCCAAGCTACCAAAATGTGCTGTAATAAGACCTTTAGAAGTGGTTTTAACAAATCTGAATTTAAGTTCATTTTTAGTGATTCCGTTAAACTGAGACAATTTGTGATCATAAATAATGGTACCACCCATTTCTAAATAATCAAGGACACCTATTTTTAGATTTTTTCCGAGAGGCGTTTTTTCTACCCAGTTATCTAAAATTTTAGCTAATCCTGTTTCTTCAAGTATATCTTTTGTTAATGAAGTACCGGATTTAATTTGTTCTAACTGCTTTCTTTGAGCCGGAGTTAATTTGCTGATAATTTTATCATCATCGTCATCATCGCCAAAGCCAAATGGATTCTGATCATGCATGGTATGATTTAATCCTGCAACAATTCCACCAATTATAGCACCCTGCCAGAAGTTTCCGCCAGCAAGCTCCGATCCTATTCCACCGGAGATGGCTCCAAATAATATCTGACCAGCTGCTTTTTGTGCAAAATCTTTCGCTATAGCTCCAAATGCTGCTGCGCCTAAGCTTCCTAAGAAACCTGATGCTGCTGAAGCCAAGAAGTTTTCTCCCTGTACAGAGCTTAAGATCCCTTGTGCAATAGCGTGCGTTCCCGCCTGAATCATCACAAAACCAATTTGTCCAACAGTTTCTTTGATCATTTGCGCGGCCGCTGTAATACATCCGCCTGCGCCGGAGAATAAACTTCCTATCCCAAATGTAACAGCTCCGGAGACGGCACCTGTAAAGGTGGCTTTAAAGGCTCCTAGTAAGTTCCATTGATCAAAGTTACCTGTTACGGCAAGACTTAATGTATACGCTGCCAGCCCGACAGCTGCTCCAATGATAATAGCTTTTACAATAGCTGCCATAGAGATTGCAAATAGCGTCACAAGCTCTTCTCCTGTAGGATCATTAAACATTAAAGGATTGTTTAATACATATCCATATTTGTTATAGTTCTGTGTATTGGTCGGATCCTGAATATTTTCATCTGCATTTAAGAACCTTCTTAATAACGGATCATATAATCTTCCGTTCATATGAATAATTCCTATCTCTCCAAAATGTTCATGACTAGTGTAGCCTCTTTCTAATAATAAGGAAGCAGCGTTGATAACATTTTTATTAGTGATAATAGCTCCTGATCCTATTTGCAAATGAGTAAAGTTACCCCAAGCGTCGAAATGTCTCTGCTCCAGTTTATTTCCTACCTCATCACTGATGGCTAAGATACTCCCAAGATAATCCTTATGCAAGAATTTATACGAACCTGCGGTTTCATTGTAGTTTTTCAAATAAACAATGTTACTTTCATAAGGTGTTCCCCCAATATAAAGAACATGTTTCTCTTTACCGGTGGTGTTATCTTTTACCACTTCAAAGCTTCCGTCTTCACTGTAGAACTTCGTAAACTTCCCATCGCTGTCTGCATTGAAATTTCCTCCGAAGGTAACTCGTTGTCTCATTTTTGTAAGACCATACTGGAATGCTACATCTCCTTTTTCACCATCAATAAATACAGGATCATTGTTTTCATTGTAAATAACGGTTTGAATCAGGTCATTATTATAATTCTGAGTTCCTGCTGCATTTAATGTCATTCCCGTTGGCTGATAGATCTTGGCAGTATTTCCATATTTTATGGTACCTACCTGATCATTTTCCAGAATTCTTCCTTTAGCGTCATACACATTCCGGTTATTTGGCTTAGCCCCGGTTACGGGATCTGTCCAGCTTACCAGCCTGTTATTATCATCATAATCGAATGATTCTATAATGTTAAAGTCACCTGTGGTCCGTCTGCTTTTCAGCTCATTTTTAACGCCGTCAAAAGTATATCCTATATCAAGAATTCCGGATTTAACTTGTGAAGAATGATTCACTTTTGTTAAGAATCCATTGGTATCATAAGTGTTACTGATAGTGGCTGCCCCCAGTTTAGCACTAAGAATCTGCCCTTTTTCATTGGCATCTTTCAATTCCCATAAGATCTTTCCCGAATTTTTATCCTTAATCTGATACAATTCTCCGTTCCAGTCATTATAAACGTTTTCAACATTTACTTTAGTCAGGACTCCGGAAGAGTATAAGCTTTTTTCGTAAGAAACAATTCTGTCTTTTTCATCATAAGTAATTCCTTTCTGGATAAAATACTTATCATTACTGCTTTCTGATGTAGCCAAAAGTCTCCCTTGTGGGTCATATGTTGCTGTAGAACCATACGCTTTCCCTTTAGAAGTTCCATTTTTGGAAATTACTCTTCCTTTATTATCATAGGTATACGTAATTGTTTTATCGGTAGCCTGACCTCCATCCACGGTAGAGATTTCTTTTTGTGTAATAAGCTGTCCGAAGTTATTGTAAGTAAATTCTTTAGTTCCTTTAGGGCTGATTGTTTTCTTTGTCTGCCCAAATCCGTTGTATTCATATTTATATACTCCGTTTGAAGGATCATTAAGTTCTGACTTACGTCCCCAATTGTCATATTTTATAGTGACAATATTTTCAGCGTATTGTGCTTTTATTTGTTCTCCTACCGCATTGTATGAGAAGATAACAGTTCCACCTTTGTCTGTTGTAGAAACTACTTTTCCTAATGCGTCTATAGTTTTGGTAGTGGTTCTTCCATACCCATTAACTTCTTTTACGGAAGTAATATTTCCGGAGATATAAGACTCCATTTTTTTTCCTGTAAATGAAGTAATAAGCCCCTGGCCATCAATCTTGGCTAATCCTGTAGTGGTAACCTTTGTAGGATAAACAGTATCATCGTAGGTATTAACATTCCATTGAATATTAGCTGGCAATTCTCCTGATTCCTGATCAAAATAAGGTTCTGTTTCGCGGATCTTTCTTCCTAATTTATCATATACGGTATATACTGCAATGTATTTATTGGCCCCAAAAGCTTTTGTTACTTTCTTATATTCCTGCCCCAGTCTGTTGGTATATTTCTTTGAAATATTTCCATCAGCATCATATTGAATAATTGCAATATTGGAATTTGTATCTCTTGTATATTGGTAGGTGGTAGTGCCTCCGATATTGGTTTTAGATTTTAAGAGTTTCCCCCAATTATCATATGTGTTTTCAAGGGTATTTCCAAGAGGATCAGTTTGCAATGTAATTTGTCCCCAATTGTTATAATCAATATTGGTTTCTAATCCCAGGTTATCAGTTTTCTTGATAACGAATCTTCCTTTGGGATCATATGCTGACATTGTAGTCTGTGTGATCGCATCTACACTGTTACCAACAACCTTTTTGACCACATTACCAAAGCCATCATAATCATAGGTATTCAGGACATATTCGGAATTATCCCTGTTCCATGTTTTAGATGATTTTAATAGGTTTCCATTGTATGTATATTCAACTTTTGCTGACTTGATATCTCCATACGCCTGGATCTTATCTGTTTTAGATTTTGAACGACCAATGAAATAATCAGAGCCTGTACCTGATGGATTATGATCATACTCAAAATTCGAAGTTGTTATTCCATAATTATTATTGATGTTAGAAACAACCTGTGCTGGCAGATAATAATCGCCATAAGTAATCGTACTTGAATTGGTTACTCCTGTCAAAAATTCTTTAGTCAATGTAGTTTTAGGAACCCTTGCCGTGACAATTTTGGCTTTGTCTACCCCACTATTGCCTGTAATGACCTGTCCGTTCAACAACTCATCTTTCAGATAGCTTATCGATTTATAATTTAAAAGCTCGTTGTTGTTTTCAGAAATATTTGCCGGGAATATCTTATTATCATCGTTAGTTTTAATAGACCATTCTTTAAGGGTTACCCCTTCATTTAAAGGATCTATTTCTGCTCCAGACCATATTTTGGTATTTTCAAAACCATCTGCATACCAGGTGGAACGCGCTGCCTGTCTGTACCCGATAACTCCTTTGCCATGTAAGTTGATAATCAGATCCCTGTATTTAAAATCTTGTTTTCTACCTTCTTCTTTAAGTTGGGTAACAATAAAGTTCTGTGGCATATGCTCAACCTGTACGTATGGATATGTCTGAATGGTGGTAGGCTTATAGAACTGTGCTGTTGCGGTATCATTGGCATCCAATTCATTATATACGATTTCAGTTTTTATTCCTCCCTGGTTGATGGCATAAATTCTTTCTCTGCTTTTCAGATCATAGTAACTATAGCGGTACAAATGGTTCTCTGCTTTTACAAAAAAGATATTGTCTTCTTTATTGATACGAAGTGATACATTCATCGGGATCCAATGAGAACCAATCTCGGAGTACATTCCCCATAAATCTTCTTCATACTTGGTTTCAAATTTAATATTTCCATTAGCATCAACTCCTGTTGATTCCATAATTTTAAAGCCTCTTCTTGAGTCTATATCCTTACAACATTTGTGTGCTTTAAAGATCTGCGATTCAAAACGAACAAGATCACTTTTACCATCACCATTTAAATCTTTGGCAAAATGCCAGATAGCTGCTTGTCTACTATAAGTTTCATCAACGATCTTAGGATCTTTAGTATAATAGGAGAAATTATTAAAATCCTGTACCCTGAAGGTTGGTGCACTACTTCCGGCAGGAAGTGTTTTTCCCGGATTCATATATAGTTTCCAATTGGATGTTTCAGTACCCTGCGGAACCATAAAGTCCATTTTACCATCCCCATTGAAATCTCCAAAAACCATCCCTGCTTTTTCTCCGTCAAAACCAATATAATTGGTCTGCATCACATATTTATTCTCGTCATTTATTACAAAGAAATTACTATTGACCCAATTCTTTGTAACCTCTACCAGATTTTCTTTACCATCTCCATCAAAATCCATAGCTATACCTTCTTTCAAAAGATCTCGTGGCCCGGAGCCTACCAAATAGGCATCATTTACAGAAGTATTCGGATTGAGGATATAAAAATCAAATTGGCTAGAGGATTGTGGCTGAGTAGTACTCGGATCGGGAAACCCCATTTCACCGGTTACCGGATCTATTATAGGGCCTGTATAAGGGTATATTGTGGTCATATTCTCTACAGAAAACATTACTTCTGAAAGGCCATCTCCATTTACATCTAAATCCCTGAATTCCTTAACATAAGATCTTATCTCATAATAACCGTCCATTGGATTTTCTCTCGGCTGGACATATGTTTTGTCATACAAAGATGAAGGAACAATTTTAGTCTGGTTCAGAACATATTGTCCATTATCAAGCACATATTTATCAAATTTAATCTGATTGGTTTCTTTTTTATGAGTATACAGAGACTTTACAGGTCTCATTTTATTATTTGCTAATGTAGCATTAATAGCTAAAGCACCTGTCAGATTAAGATCAGAAACCCTTACCGGATTGGCTCCAAAGAAATTATTGTAGGTAATATAAGTACCGGCAACAGTGCCCTCTATATAATCACCTTCTCTATCACAATGGCCATAATCATCATAATCCAGACACTCATAATATCCGTCTCGTGCCGGTTGATAAAATAATAGGTCCAGGTTTCCGTCTCCGTCAAAATCAGAAATATTTTTATTATCTAAATTTAAATTATTGGAAATTTCTGCACCCCTAATTGTCGTATTATCGATCTTCCTGTCAAATTTAATAGGATTGGCAGATTCTCCGCTGGCATTGGTTTCTGTAATGGTATCTACAAACTGATAACTGGTGTTATTATTGGTATATGCTATTTTATACGTCTTAAAAACAGTCGCATTGGTTTTAACAACAATATCACTTAAAAGTTTATCCTGATTGTAATAATATCCCTGATGATACGAAAGTTCTCTTACAGTTCTATCAACACCGTAGTTAAATTGAATTTCATTAAAATGAGGCTTGTTTAATTTTTCATTACCACCCCATTTAACAGTTTTAATTTTGGTTACTTCTCCTGATGTTGAAGTCTGCGTAGGTACAGCAGTATTTCTTTCATATTCATAAGTAATATAATTACCCTGGGCATCCATCCATTTTACCAGATTATACTCCATAGTCGTTCTCGCTGCACTTACATGGGCGGGATCGTTAGATACTGTGTCACCATACCAAGCCTGGGAACCATCTTCAAAGGTCACATGGAAAAGCATTGGACCCTGAACCCCATTGCGGGTTCCCTGAGATTTTATTTTAAGATTTGAATATTTTTCAGTGACATATTCTGCTCCATCTTTTCCATATTCCCCTGACTTTAAAATCAATCTCTGGCCATTGAAGCTATAGTAGTCGGAATAATCCATTTTGATCTCTCTAGCTTCTTTGTCTTTATCAATATTTCTTCCCATTCTGGAAATAGAAGTTATTCCCATTAAGGTCCAGCCATATCCCGCCATTCCATTTCCGGAACCACTGGTGTATACAAGATTTAACTGAGGGGCAACTGTTTTCACTCCCGGTGGTAAGGCAATGGGTAAAGTAAATTGTAATTGCCCGCCCCCGTTTACTTCAATTTTTCCTTTGGTATCATGGAAACTTTGACCTGTAGGTGAAGATGTTCCACTAGGATTATTCGCTCCTGCATTTGAATTTGTTGGTCCTCCACCCGGATTTTCCGTGGCTGGACCTATTTTCGCCACAAACGGATTCGAAACATCCGATTTGACATGAAATCCCTGTGCCATGATCACCGTCTGCGGATCCTGTACCGTCCGCGAGGTAGATTCTGCCTGATACAGTATGGTCTGCGAAAAGCCCCATACCGAACACAAGGACAACATCAATGATGAAAAAAACTTCATTGTTTATTAGTTTTTAATAATTTAATAATTGAAATGGTTCTATAATCTTGAAAGAATATTTTAATCCTTCAATGCTTGATCTTTAGATTATTCCTGTTTTTTATCTTTTGGTCACATTTCTTCCAAAGACTCTTCCATCTTTTAAGGTAAAGCGAAGAATATAAACACCCCAGTCATACCCGGTCATATTAATTTTTATCTTACGCCCTAAATCCGGTGAGTTTTGTTGCTGGAATTTCCAGTGGACCGTACTATGCTGGTAAAGTGAAACAGATTCTATTAATCCGTCTACTTCTTCGGTCCAGTCGATGGTTAAGTAATCATTCACCGGAACAGGATAAAGTCTGATCTGTTTCCAGAATGTTTTTTCATCAATAGCAGGCGCTTGCAGGGTAACTGTGGCTACTTTGGCCTCTTCCCGGACTGTAACTTCTTTCAGGGCAATATCCTGGGTCTTTTTTCCCGCCACATCGGTTCCTCTGTATCGCTGGTTTCCGGCTTCATCATACTTGAAGTAAACTTCAGTTTGCGAATAGCCCAGAAAACCAATTAACAGAGAAAACACGGAAAGTATTTTTCTTTTCATGGTTGATTATTTTTGAGTTGATAAAAGTTTCTGAATGTGCTGCTCCAGCTGTTCAATCCTTTCTGATTGATGTTGTAAGACTTTACGATCTTCCTGAAGCTGTTTGTTTTGCTGAATTGAGTAGAGCGTTAACTCTTCAATTTTTTCAAGAAGTTTAGCGTTCATTTCAGCAACATTAATTCCATTTTTCAATACTTCATCAGCTGATGGAATATTAGGCAAATGGCCCTTTTCTGAAATATGTTTTTCTACTTCGTCCAACGATTTCAACTGGTAGTCTTTTTTGAAAACATAATCTGCCCAGACATTAGCTTTTACCTCAACTTCTTTAGCGTGGATTTTACCGTCAAACTTGGCAATTCCATTATTCAGGAATTTGATCCAGATCCCTCTTTTAGCATCCTGGAACCCTACAAAAGTTTTACCATCATCGTTATCATTAGGCTGTGCAATAATAATATTATGGGAGCTTCCAAGATTTCTTAAAACCGTATCACCAGGCATTCCACCATAGCAGCCATTACACCCCGACTTAGCAATCTGGAATGTTCCATATGAATTGGTGACTTCCATCATAACATCGTTAGTATCATACACCCTTAGCAGAGATGCAGAATTGGAACCAGGATCATTATATGCCCCTATTCTCACTTTTCCCTCACTTGATTGGGTTAATAGCCTGCTCCAGCTTCCCCATTGAGGGTCTGCCGACAATGCATTTCTGTAAAAAATACCTCCATCATTAAAGTTCAGCTGGTGGCGCTTATTTCCGGAATTATCAAACCAGGGAGCAATCGTTAACATCCCTGAATAACTACCTTTTCCGGGAACTCCTACCGCATCCCTGAGTTTAAACTCAGCCTTCACTTCATGATTGTAAGCAGAGGGTAAATCGTTGGTATTTCTGGTGTCATGAACGGTTAATCCAGGTGCATTCTGAGCATAGATTAAACCTGAGAATGCCATTGCGGCAATCAATAGTGTTTGTTTCATAGTTATTAAGTTTTAGGCAACAAAAATAGCCTTTACAATAGAAATTTTTTATGTTAAAGCTATAATTCGTAAATTTATATCTATATATTTTATTTTGTTATGGACAGGATGTGGTGCAGTTTTTTATTGATCTCTTCAGATTCGGATTTTAAAGTTTTATTTTCTTCCTGAAGCTGTTTAATCTGTTTATTTTGTTCAATTGAATAGAGAGTGAGTTCTTCTATTTTCTGCAACAGTTTAATTTGGAATTCGCCCACATTTACTCCTTCTTTTTCCATCATTTTTGCAGAAGCAATCTCGGGGAGGTGCTTTTTTTCTTTAATGTGCTTTTCAATATCTTCTAACCTGGGAAGATCATAATTTTCGTCAAAAACAAAATCAGCAGTAGGTGAAGAAGTTACTTTAATTTCTTTTGCTTCAAACTTTCCATTCAATAAGGCATTTCCGTTAGGTTTGATCGCCAGTTGTATTTTCTTATTGGTAATAAAGTTAATAGCTCCAAAACTGGCATTAAACTCATTATCATTTTCAATATTGAAATCTCCATAATCTCCATACCTGAATCCTGAAGATGTGTATCCTGAATTCAATTCCAGGTTAGCAGTATTATGATATCCAATACTGATCATATTACTTCCTCCTGTTGCACCGTAGGCTGAAAATCTGGCCATCACTACATTCTTATTATTACTATTCTCTTTAGCAACTTCGAATCTTGTCTGAGGCTCAATAGTTCCTATTCCTACATTTCCGTTATTCAGCAGCTGTAATATTGAACCTGTTGTCTGGAGCCTTATTCCTCCATACCATTTGATATCTAAACCATCTGAACCCGGTACCGGATAATGAGTCAGATAATAATTGGCAGGATCTGAATTTCCGTATAATTTGTTAAAAGCTATATCCTGGGAGAAAAGCATTCCAAACACAGTTAATCCAATAATGGATAAAGTTTTTTTCATATATCTTTTTTTGTACAAATTTAATCTTTTCCCAATTTTGACACTTTTTGGTGTGTTATTATTTTAATATAGCCTAATATATTTCTGCCTTACGACAAAACTTGACGTATTTTTTTATTATTACATAAAGTAATGGCAAAAAGTTTTACGGGAAATCTGGATCAGAAGAATAAAAAACATTCAATTCTTATTGATGTTCTTTATTAAATTGAAATAGTTATAAATTTTTATTTTCGATTCTCTTATGTACTATTTGTTCCCAGCACCTAAAAGTTGCTGTACCTTCTCTTTCAATTTTTTGATTTCTTCAACCTGTAAAATCAAATCTTTGTTCTCTTCCTGAAGTTGCTTCAGTTGTTCTGATTGAGATTTCAACTGTTTATTTTGTTCAATGGAATAAAGGGTAAGCTCTTCTATTTTCTGTAACAACTTAATCTGAAATTCTCCGACATTCACTCCTTCTTTTTCCATCACTTTTGCTGAGGCAATTTCAGGAAGATGCTTTTTCTCCTTGATGTGCTTTTCAATGTCTTCTAAGGTTGGAAGATTATAGTTTTCTTCGAATACAAAATCTGCTGTGGGTGATGAGGTTACTTTAATTTCTTTCGCCTCAAATTTACCATTAAGTAAAGCATTTCCATTTTCACCGTTAATCGTGAATGATTTCGTCCAATCCCAGTCTGTATTGCCCGCATTTTTTGGCGCAATATACAAAGACTTTCTACCATCATCCGGAGTATGAAAAATCCAGGAATTGCTTCCCCCACTAATAAAATCATTGAACTTAGCATTTCCGTTAACTTCCAGTTTCTCCTGAGGTGCACTTGTATGTATACCTATATTTCCATTATCTGCCAGGAATAAAGGAGCATCACAGATTCCTCCTGCACAACGATTGACAGCGTCATACCTCATAAATGACAGTCCCTTATTAAAGGTATTCCCTTTCCATATACTCCATTCCTTTACCTGCCCGGCCTGGGTATATGAATCATCAATAAACCTCAATCCGGTCGGGATATATCCTCCATTACCTCTAATAATCGGAATATTTTCATTAGCTTTAATATCAAGACTTCCTTCCGGGACATTAGTTCCGATACCTATATTATTATTTGAAGAGCTTTGAACATTACCTCCCGGTGTATACAATTGAGCAGAAGCTAAAGAAGAGGCCAATATGGCTAACGATAGTAATTTTGTTTTCATAATTAATTAGTTTTTTTTAGACCGCAAATTTAATACTTTATTCTCTTATATTAAGTCATATTAACATGATTTAATACTTTTAGCATTGAGCAGCTGACGTAACAAATTATTAATCCTGCTTCAGCAGTGCACAATAAAAAAAGGACTAAAAAGCCCTTTACATTATATAGATTCACTATTTCCTCAGATTATCAATCTCATCCTCTATGGATCTGATTTTGTCTCTTAATTCCTGATTTATCCTGCCTGGGATTTTTTTTACTTTTCTTAAATCAAGTGCCAGAAAAATAGAAGCTATTCCCAAAAAAATAAAGGAAACACCTGTTAATGTAACCAGGGAAATACCAGTAAATACCGGATTGAATATTAACAACAAAGAAAAAATAATTCCCCCGACACTGGCCAGTGCTGCATTTCCCCAGCTCATGACCCTCATACTTTTCAGGTCAAAGGCAAATCCCAATAGTTGAAAAGAACGGAACAATAAAGTAAAACCTACAACAAATGGAAGAATCGTCATAGAAATTTGGGGATAAGCAATCAGATAAATCCCTATTGCAGTTGTCAACAACCCGCTAACTAAGAACCAACCCCAACCCTGCAGCGATTTACTGTTTTGTAAAGAAAAAAATATTTCTGTAATTCCTGAGAATAAAAATGAAACACTGAAAAAAACAGATAGTGTCACATATGTCGCAAGAGGTACGCTAAATACATAGATTCCAAAAATTAAAAAAAGTATTCCAAATATCAATGGAATATACCAATGCTTAACGCTGTTTGTAAAAGTCTGAAATAAACTGGCCATAAGTGTGTGTTTTTTAGTTTTGCCTACTTTGTACAGTGGTGTTCGGCGTGTCCTTAAGAAATAACAACAGGAAAAAATTAAAATTTTCCCTTTTATTGGAAATAATTTTCATTACTAATGTACGAAAAATATCCAAATTTTGTTTCAGAATAGAGTAATAATTCTATTGATGATATCCGGATTTACTTTAAGAAAATAAAAAAGATGAAAACTAATAGCTAGCTTTCATCTTTCAGACATATAATGTACTGTTTATATAATATTATTCAGGTTTATAAAGCTTATACATAACAAATAAAAAGCCTATCCAGACCGGTATTAAAATAACCTGTATTTCCATTCCTGTAATGCTCATCAATCCTAGAATCAAGACTAAAAATACAATACAAATGTAATTGGAAACCGGATAAAATATCGATGGAAATTTCGATTGAACTCCGGATTTGCTGATCGATTTTTTAAATTTTAAATGAGTATAACATATCATCAGCCAGTTAATAATCAAAGTGGAAACCACAAGTGCCATCAGGTATTCAAATGCTTTTTCCGGCACTAATTTATTGATGATAATACAGATCCCTGCAAAGCATGAAGACACTATAATTGCATTAATAGGCACAGAGTTTTTATTTAATTTTTTTAAAAATTTCGGTGCGTTTCCTTGCTGGGCTAATCCGAAAAGCATCCTGCTATTGCTGTAAACACTACTATTATAAACAGATAAAGCAGCCGTTAAAACAATTAAGTTCAAAACATTGGCAATCAACGTATTGAATTGGATTATTTTTCCAAAAAGACTGAATTCCAGACCGTTTAGATTTTGAAAGACCATTACAAACGGGCTTGATCCTTCTGTAATGTCTCTCCATGGGCTTAATGAAAATAAGATTACCAAAGCCCCCACATAGAAAATCAAAATCCTGTAGATTACCTGATTGGTAGCCTGCGGAATTGTTTTTTCCGGATTTTTTGCTTCTGCAGCAGTTATTCCTATCAGTTCCAGCCCACCAAATGAAAACATGATCATGGCCATTGCTGCAAATAATCCGGAATAACCATGTTCTGTTTTATTAAACAGACCTTTCGGAAAAAATCCTCCATCATTCCATAAGTTTGTAATACTCGCCTTTTCTCCTCCCGTCCCACTGATCAGTAAGTACACCCCAAAGACAATCATCGCTATGATGGCAACTACTTTAATAATGGAAAACCAGAATTCGGTTTCACCATAAACTTTTACAGAGGCCAGATTCAGTGCATTGATCACTATAAAAAAGAATAAACTGGAAACCCAGAGAGGTATTTCCGGCCACCAGAAATGAATATAGTGACCAATGGCTGTAAGCTCAGCCATACTTACAAGAATATAGAGGATCCAGTAATTCCATCCGGAAGCAAATCCCGGGAAATTTCCCCAATATTTATAAGCAAAGTAACTAAAACTTCCCGATACCGGTTCCTGCACTACCATTTCTCCCAGTTGGCGCATGATAAAAAAGGCAATTATCCCGGCCAGGGCATACCCCAGAATAACAGAGGGGCCGGCTAATACTGCAGCAGGTCCGATTCCCAGAAATAATCCTGTTCCTATGGCACCCCCAAGGGCAATTAATTGTATATGTCTATTCGTTAATCCTCTAACTAAAGTTTCATTTTTTTCAGTTTTCTTCTCTTTGTCCATAGAATGAATTATTCGGTCGCTAAATATATAAAAACTTTTCAGAGAAATTCACATTCCATGGGGCAAATTGACATTTTGAAATGAATCAAACATAAAAAAACCTAGTAATCTGCTAAGGTTCTATTAATCATTATTTTTTTACCAAACAATTACACTAAAATTTTTCAAATTAAAGGTTTAATGAATAAAAATAAGCCTCAACAATTTGTCAAGGCTTGTGTTATTGAATCCGGCAACCAGCTAATTTGCTATTTTATAGCCATAAATAGAAGTTGCTGTCACCTGGTACTGAGCACCTAAGTTATTCAATTGGGCTGCCGAAGCCATACTTACCGTTTCTCCGGCATTCAGATGAACAACTGCGGAAACGATGCCTGATGCAAAAATTCCCGGATTGGTATGATAGTTTTGTACAAGCTGATTATTCGGAGTTGTAGCAAAATTCTTCACAAGATATAGTACACACCATGCAAAAGCTGGTTGTCCTGCAACCTCTGAATTATCAAACTGAGCAGAGCCATATACCATATAATAGCCTTCCGTAGGAGCAGTAAACCGCCCTGTGGAAAGATCCACTCCGTTTGCTGTATTAATAGACATGCCCTGAGGATATTTGATTTCCGTTTTTACCCATGCACTTCCGGTTGTAGCGATACAATTCTGTTTAACGGCATTCTGCTGTGCTGAAGAGAAAAGGTAAGTTTGTGAAACGGAAGGCATACTGTTTGAACTTGAAAACAATACCAGCTCCCATGTTGTCCCGGAAAGCGTTCCTTTACTTACCAGAAATGCGTAATATCCGGAAGGAATATCTATAGAAGAAACACCGGGACCGTTCTGATTATCTATAAGCTCTCCTCCTGAGGCAGCTATGGTAAGGATACCGGGGCCTGTATTTTTAAAGTGATATGTACGCCCTGCAAAATTACCTGCACCACTTACCGCTGCCGGTAAAGTTAAAGTTCCTATCCCGGTTCCATTATAAGCCATATAATAATCATCAGCCCCTACCGTTCCGCTTGCGGTCACTGTTTTGTACGTTGCCGCAAATGAACCATTCACCGTCAGGGTGCTGGCAGGACTTGGTGTATTAATACCTACATTACCGGTCTGGGCGTTTATACCATATACCCCTGCCAATAAAGCAACAAAAAATAAACTTTTTCTCATAATCAAAAATGTATTTAGAATCTTAAGGAATCTGTAATCATCGATATACCATTCATTTAATTCAACGGTTATTTTCACAGTGCCAACTTACAGCAAAAAAAAATTTTTAAGTTCTGAATTTTGTACGCATTTTTCTACAAACCTGTACTTATATTATGACACGGCCTATAATAATTTTAATGTATTTCGTTGTAAATCTTCAGCAATTCTACCAGATTGGTAATTTTTAATTTTTGGTATACTCTTCTTTTATAGGTTCCGACTGTCGATTCCTGGATATCCAGTACATTTGCAATCTCAAGATTTCCATTTCCTTTAGCCAGAAGATTAAAAACCTGAAGCTCCCTTTCTGATAAAGTTTCTGTCGGCTTTTTCTTTTTCATCCCTGTCACTATTTCATGCATAACTTGAGGGGGATAATAATAACCGTCTTTAAAAATAGCGTTAATTGTTTTCACAAATGTTTCCGAATCACTGAGCTTATTCAAGAAACCATTAGCTCCTTCCTGAATGTATTGTATAGCAATATTTTCTGTATGAGAGGTGAAAATCAGGATCAGTATTTTTTCATCAATTTTTTTAATCTCTTTGACCATTGACTTGAGAATACTTCCCGGAAGCTCAATATCAAGAATGACAAGGTCAAATGTCTCAGTTTTCACCTTTTGTTTTACTTCATGATACGTTTCTGCAAAATCAATCTCAAAATCATCAAAATTTTTCTCCAGAATCATGGCCGTCCCGATTCTTACCACATGATGATCATCTGCAATTAATATTTTTCTTGTCATATTTAATAAGGATTTTAATGATTGTTCCTTTAGGTGTATTTTTATGAAAAGTCATTTTGGAATTAATTTTCATCACCAGCTGAACCACCATATGCAGGCCAAGTCCATAGTTTTTTAATATCAGATGCCCGTGCTCCCTTTTCCTGAAGAGTCCCGAATAATATTCCCTCTGCTCATCAGACATCCCGTTTCCGGTATCAGTAATACAGATTTCAAGATAGGTTCCGGTACAGGCTGATGTGATAATAATATCCCCATCTGAAGTATTTTTTACTGCATTATCTATAATATTGTGGAAAACTACCAGAAGGATATTTTTATTCACCTTTGTTTTTAAATGATGGTCACAAAAATTATAGATGAAAGTATTTTTCTGAGCTGCAATTTCCTCAAACAGCAGTTTTTTGGTTTCAATTAAATCATATATCAGATACTCCTCTTCAGTACTGCTTTCCTGTTTATACAACTCTGTATATTCTTTAAGGCTTAAAGTAAATTTATAGAGTTGTTCAGAAGTCTTATAAATGCTGTCAAAGTATTTTTTCTGTGTTCTGATATCTCCTGATTGAGCAAGTTCCTGTGAAAGAAGAGCAATGAATTTAACGGGTGTTGTAATATCATGGCTGATGCTCTCCACTAGCTTTTTTTGGTAGTCCGATTCATTTTTAAGCTTAGTATTGGTTTCCTGAAGCTCTTTATCTTTATGGATAAGGGTATTTTTTAATACTTTATTTTTTACCCTTAAAAAATTAGTCCTGGCCTGTATAATGATGATAAGAATAAGAATAATTACTCCAACAATCAAAATTTTAAAGATCAGGGTCTGATAAAAATAAGCTTCTACCTCAACAGGAAGACTTTTATAAACAAACTTTCCATTTTCTGAAGATAAAAATCTTACCAGTAAAGTATATTTACCTGGTTCCACATTGGCCAGCCTGAAAATCTTATCACTTTTAATATCAACCCATTGGCTGTATTTTCCGTCTAAAAGTTTTGCCTGAATATAAATATTCTCCCAATCAGCATAGTAAGGGATATCTATATAGAGTTCAGCGTCTTTATATCCGCATTCCAGGAAAAGGTGGTCCTTTAGTTCCACCATCTTTCCTTTTATTTTTGCCCGTTCCAGATATACATCGTGGGCGCCCGGATAATAAGTTCTTACTTTTTCAGGATAAAAGAAAACAAAACCCGCCATAGAAGGAAAAACAAATTGCCCGTCCTCTAATACATGGGCACAAGGATTAGCACTTCCGTTGAACTCATTGTTTAAAAATCCGTTCTTTTTAGAATACCGGTAATAAGTAATTGCTCCTTTAGGGCATTTCATATACTGTAAAAGCATATTTTTATTGATCATGAACAGCCCGTTATCAGAAGAAATCCATAAATTGGAATTACTATCTTCCAGTATATAATGGGCATTGGCTAAAAAATCATTTTTATCAGTAGGGACTTTAACCGCCTTTTGATCTTTCAACAAATAAATACCTCTATTATAGGTAGTAAACCAGATATTTCCATCCTTTGTCCTGATGATCTGTTTCACCGGAAGGTTTTTACCGATCTGCTTTATCATTCTGTTCTGAGTGAAGGAAAAAACATAGATTCCATTACTGCTTCCCAGATAAAGAAGATCTTCATTATACCTTAAAACAGCATCTATATTGTCTTTACAGGGAATAACCTTCTGTATTTCCTCAAACCGGTCATGATTAAAAATATACAGGTAAGCCTGCTTTCCACTTAAAGCGGATGCCATATACAAGCCTCCGCTTTTATACAATCCGTCAATCTCCTTTCTTTTAAAAGTAATGGAATCATATTTTGTAAACCCTGTATTTTTATATCTTATATGGATCGAATTATTTTCTCTGTAAATAAGATTTCCGGAATCATCCTGAACAATGTACCGCTTGTCATAGGATTGAGGGGCTTTGTATATTCTTTTTGATTGATTATGATAATATCTTATCCCTTCCTGGGTTAAAATAGAATTGCTTCCATAAGGAGTTGCAGCATAACAGACTTCATCCTGATAGGGCAGATTCTTCCTGGAAACGGAAAAATCAGACAAGCTCAGAATTTTAAGCCCATTAATAGAACTTCCAATGTATAGTTTATTGGAAGCCTCGTCATAAAACATGGCGCCGGAAATTTCTTTATCAATTTCTTTATATTCCAAAAGATAAGTAAGCTGCAGATTTCCCTCTGAAAAGTGGCTCCTGTATATTTTTCCGTGATTGATTAAAAAAACCTGTCCTGTAATCTGTTGCCAATAGATTTTTGTTTCCGGATCGTTATACATCAACGGAACTTCAACAACCGAAAACTTTCCTTTGTACAATTGCAACATCCTCTTATTTGCGGGATCCCCGATAAAAATGTATTCGCCATGAACAAATAACTTGTTTAACCTGCTCCATGGGAAATCTGTAGCAAGTTTTGTTGTCTTTTTACTTTTCCGGTCAACATACACGATACTGTTATCTTCAAAATAATAAGAACCTGTATCCAGCCTAACAAAATAGGAATCTATATAATGAGAAACATATCTTGTAGTGATATTATTTTTAATAATCCTCTTATACCTTTTTTCCTTTGCGGAACCAGGCGCAAATTCATTATCAGCCGGTATAACCTCTGGCTTCCGGCAGGAAATCAAAAGAACTTTCGTTTCCGAAGTATTGAAAACGGCAATACTGTCTTTCTTTATGTTCCCATAAAAATCACCGAAACTTAAATTTTTAAGCTTAAAATCTTTGTATTGTACAAAATTGCTTCCATCATAACGCAAAATACGTCCCTCCATAGACAACCATATAAAGCCGTATTGATCCTTTACAATATCTTTGATGCTGTTTTGTGGCAGCCCATTATCCATGTTATACCATTGGGTAGTATAGCTTTGTCCGTTGCTGGATAGAAAGAACCACAGTAAAATAAAGGACAGAAGCTTCATTTAATTGATCAGGCATTATTTTCATCACAAATATATCATAGAAAATTAAAATTATTGTAAATATTTATCCACAATCATGTGATTTTTTTTCTACATAATTATTTATTACTATTTTATCTATTATAACAACTTTACCAGATCAATATATGCTCCCTCATTATTACCTTATACTCAGACATATAGCTAGAAACCCAAGGTTTGTAAATATTATCTCCTTTAGTAATGATAGAAGGTCATTATTTTTATTATAACTGAAATGTAGGAAGAAAAGGAATTCAATTTATAGAAGATCTTCCGGAATCGGAATATTGCTGTTTTTCATATATTCCACAAGATTATGGTATTTATCCTGATACTCATCCATTCCGCACTTATGCGAAATACTGCAGATATCTGAAGGCCTGATATCTAAAATGCCGGAGATTTTAGTCAGTATTTCCAGGTTGATTTTTACCTTGGAGTTTTCGATGTCAGAATATGCCTTTTGGGAAATTCCCATTTCGAAAGCCATGTATTCCTGTGTAAGATCCTTGCTCCTACGGATTTTCCTGATATTTTGTCCACATACTTTCATCGTTTCTGTTTTAGTAGTTTTCGGTATATTTTAGAAGATTATCTATTAGCCTCCAACAAAGTTAATAAATACCTTTGGCAAAACATTATACACGTTACATGATATTTATTTTCACTATGGAAAAAGGCAGAAAATAAACCTTTTCAAGGAAAATATCACTTCGGTAAACACTATTGGAATTTATGGAAACGCAAAAATTTAATTATGACAATAATATTGTCAGGGCATTCCTCTATGCTACAATCGTATTCGGACTCGTCGGATTTCTGTTGGGGCTTACTGCCGCACTGATGCTTTTTTACCCTGAATTGCCTGAATTTTTATTCGGGACAGATGATACAACGATTAAAAGTTTAGCTTCGGGCAATATCCAGGGACTGATCAATACCCAGGGAGCTATGGGCTTCGGAAGGATCAGAATGCTTCACACGAGTGCCGTTATTTTTGCTTTTGTTTGTAATTCCTTTTTCTGTGGGGCCTATTACAGTATGCAAAGGTTACTCAAAACAAGAATGTACAGCGATACCCTCTCATGGTTACATTTCTGGTCCTGGCAGTTTATGATTGTTACTGTAGTGATTACTTTCTTAATGGGAATCAATACTTCTAAGGAATATGCCGAACACGAATGGCCTATTGACATCCTGATTGCATTTTCCTGGATTATATTCGGAATTAATATGTTCGGAACCATTGCCAGAAGAAGGGTAAGACATCTATACGTAGCCATCTGGTTCTATATGGCTACCTGGATTGCTGTAGCCATGCTTCACATCTTTAATAACCTGGAAGTTCCTTTATCATTCACAAGCTGGAAATCTTATTCTGTATATGCAGGTGTAAAAGACGCATTGGTACAATGGTGGTACGGTCACAATGCAGTAGCATTTGTATTAACCACCCCTGTACTAGGCCTGATGTACTACTTTATGCCTAAAGCAGCACAACGACCGGTATTCTCATACAAATTATCCATTATTCACTTCTGGTCGCTGATCTTCGTATACCTTTGGGCCGGTCCCCACCACCTGCAATATACAGCATTACCGGCATGGGCCCAGGCTGTGGGAACAGGCTTTTCTATCATGCTTATCGCTCCATCATGGGGAGGAATGCTGAACGGGCTTCTTACCTTAAGAGGGGCCTGGGATAAAGTAAGGGAAAATCCAATTCTTAAATTCTTTGTGGTAGCCGTTACCTGTTATGGGATGGCCACGTTCGAAGGTCCCTTGTTGGCCACCAAATCTTTAAATAAAATCGGGCACTATACCGACTGGGTGATCGGACACGTACACTTGGGGGCTCTGGGATGGAATGGTTTCATGGCGTTCGGGGTCGTATATTACCTGGTTCCGATCATGTGGAGAACCAAACTCTGGTCAAAAAAACTGGCCAACTGGCACTTCTGGTTAGGAACATTAGGAATAATCTTTTATGCTGTTCCGATGTATATTTCCGGATTCACACAAGGATTGATGTGGAAACAGTTCAACCCGGACGGAACCTTATTATGGAAAAACTGGCTGGATACCGTTACAGCGATTATTCCCTATTTTAAAATGAGATTCTTAGGAGGTGTCCTTTATCTGTCAGGAGCTATTTTAATGGTAATCAATGTCATCAGAACCATCAAAGCCGGCTCATTCCAGAAAGAAGTTCCGGCAGAAGCCCCTGCATTAGCTAACATCGGTACCGCCAGAAAAGAAGGTGAAGGAGTACACTTATGGCTGGAAAGAACACCTACCCTGCTTTCAATATTAGCTTTCATTACGGTAGCTATAGGTGGACTTGTAGAAATCATTCCTACCTTATCACTAAAACAAAGTGTTCCTGCCATTACTGCAGTAAAACCATACACTCCTCTGGAACTGGAAGGAAGAGACTTGTATATCCGTGAAGGATGTAACTCCTGTCATTCCCAGATGATCAGACCTTTCCGTGATGAGGTTGTAAGATTTGAAGGAAAAAACGGGCAATATTCTAAAGCAGGCGAGTTTATTTATGACAGGCCTTTCCTATGGGGGTCTAAAAGAACCGGGCCGGATCTTCACAGAGAAGGAGGCAGAAATCCTGATTCCTGGCACTTCAAGCACATGTACAATCCGAGAATTACTTCTGCTGGTTCCATCATGCCACGTTTCCCCTGGTTAATTACCAATAAACTGGATCGTTCCCAAATGGCAGATAAAATGAAGTTAATGAAAAATTCATTTGCTGTACCTTATACAAAAGCTCAGATTGATTCTGCCGGTCAATGGGCAGATAACCAGTCAAAAGCTATTGTAAAAAGGATTTACGAAGAAGCTACTGACGTAAGAGATCAGATGAACAAAGAGAAAACAGCAAAAGGATCATCTTATATTCCTCTTGAGCAAAGAGAAATTGTAGCGATGATTGCCTATCTGCAAAGATTGGGTACAGATATCAAAACAACACAGATACAAACAGCAAGCACAGAGTAATCATTTAAACTGTATTACAATGAAAACGAGAACACCAATTTCAGTATATATCATCACAACGATAGGCTTAACGATCATGGCCTTTGAAATGTTCGCCAGTGATTCGGGTTATTTTTCTTCACCATTTTTCTGGGCATTGATATTGATTGCTATTATCCTTTTGCTCATTATGAATTCTATTGGAGACCTTATTGAAAATGAAAGTTTCAGCAGGTTATCCGAAGAAGAGAAAAAACAATATCTGGCAGAAAAAAATGTTCCCTACTACCTGAAACTATGGAACTCTGCATTCAAAAAACAATCTGCTACGGAAGAAAAAGATATTCTGATCGACCACGGCTTTGATGGAATTACAGAACTTGACAATTCTCTTCCCAAATGGTGGATCGGATTATTCTGGTTCGGATGTATTTTCTGTGCAGTATATCTTACAGCTTTTGCTTTTACCGATTACGCCCATCCTGATGCCGAATACACTAAAGAAACAAAGACTATGCTGGCTTCCATTCAGGAATATGAGAAAACAGCTCCCCAGATCAATCTGGAAAGTGCAAAATATAGTGCAGACAATATAGCTGAAGGCCAGGAGCTTTTTAAAACCAATTGTGTAACCTGCCATGGAGATGGTGGAAAAGGAGGTATAGGTCCCAACCTTACCGATACCCACTGGATCAATATCAAAGAAAAAAGTTTATTTAAGAATGTTTTCTGGATGCTTGAAAACGGTTCTCCCAATAATCCTACCATGAGGCCTTTCATCAAAGAAGGAACCATTACAGGAAGAGATGCCGAAAAAATTGCAGCCTATGTTTACCATATCAACCAGGAAACTCCTCCTGTTACCCAAGCCCAAGGTGGAGCAGCTCCGCAGGGAGAGGAAGTAAAATGGGAAAACGGAAATCAATAAAGCTGATTATCTAATCTTATAAACCATGCCACGCCCCCTTTACATTTACTAACATTTGAATTTTCATTTTTGCTAACTAACCTTTTCAACACTAAAAAATGATACAAAGGGGGCTTTCTAAAACATAAAATCCGCACCTTGGCCTGTCTTCATCAACTATTCACTTGACAACTACAAACTAAATTCCATAATAAGGCAGCCAAGGCAGGATTTTTGCATTCGCAAAAGGGACTACAACAGAGAACGAATAAATTAGTATTATTATCTTTGTTACAAACCCATTCCATTTGAAACTAAGAATCAACAAAAGAAAACTTTTAAGGCGTATTGTAATAACCTTTATTTCAATATTGGTTCTTCTTACCCTGTTGATACTGAGCTTAAGACTTCCTGTGGTTCAGAACTTCATCAAAGACCGACTCATTGTTTACCTTGAAAAAAAGATAAAAACTCCGGTAAGCCTTGAAAGAGTTTACATCGGATTTCCCAACAGTCTTGTAATGGAAAACCTGTATCTCAAAGGTCAGGATGTAGATACTCTTTTAGCGGTCAAAAAGCTGGACGTAGGCTTACATATGCTGAAGCTTATCAACTCTACAGCAGATATTACCTCCGTCAATATGGAGGGTGCCAGGGCCAACGTGGTAAGGAAGCCGGATGGTAAATTCAATTTTGATTATATCATCGATGCCTTTGCTACCAGTGATAAAGAGGAAAGTCCTTCCAAGCCTTTTATTATTTCTCTTGATAAAATTAATTTAAAAGATATCGGAGTTACTTTCAACGACCAGCAATCGCGGAATGATATTAAACTCTATTTTAAGTCTTTTGATACCAGGGTCAAAAAATTTGATCTCAATAAAAACACGTACGCTGTTAATGATATTAACCTGGACGGGTTAAAGTTAAAACTGAAGCAGGATATTGTAGAAGAAGTTTCCAAAAAAGTTGAAAAGAAAGTTGATTCTCTCAACCAAAAAAAACCTATGAGTATTGGACTGAGAGGAATCAAATTAACCAATTTCAACATTGACTATGGTGATGAAAATACCAAAACATTTGCCAAGGTTTTATTCAAAGAATTAAGCACCAGGGTTAACAAGCTGGACCTTGAAAACAACGCTTACAATGTAGATAACCTATTTCTTTCCGGAGCTGATATCAATGCCAATCTTTATCTTCCTGCCCGGAATGCCAATCCTGCCAAAGAACCTGAAGTTTCAAAAGCCTCAGAACAGGACAAGGCTATGAAGCTGCTTTTAGGTAAGCTGGTTCTTAATGATGTACAAGCCACTTATAACAATACTGCGATTGCTCCCACCAGACAGGGGATAGACTTCAACCACCTGAATTTTTCAAAAATGAATGTGGAAGTAAGAAGTTTCAAAATGGAAAACAACACTTTTGCAGGCACGGTTAATTCTGCAGAAATACAAGAAGGAAGAGGACTGGATATCCAAAAGTTCAATACAGATTTTGTATATGCAGAAAAGGAGGCTTACCTCAAAGATCTTTATCTTCAGACACCGAAAACTTTACTGCGTAATGAAGTTATTTTAAATTACAACTCCATAGATCAGCTGAGCTCCAATCCCGGAGCGGTAAAGATTTCAGCCAATATTAAAGATTCCAAAATCAGTTTTTCTGATATTCTCAATCTGGTACCTACTTTAAGGAATACGGTTCCGTTCAACAAATATCCGAATGCAATTCTTAATGTCAACGCCAATGTAAAAGGCAGTGTGAATGATCTGCTCATTCAGGATCTTAAAGTATCAGGTCTGGATCAGCTCAGAGTGCTCGCTTCAGGGAAGGTTAAAAATGCCATGAATCCTGATCAGCTGTACTATGATCTGAGAATCGGGGAGTTTTCTTCTGAGGCTAAGACCATTTTTAACCTTGTTCCTAAAAATACAATCCCTTCCAATATCTCTCTGCCGACCCATTTCAGCATTAAAGGAGATGCGAAAGGAACTACTAAGGTTATCAACACTGATCTTAACCTCTATTCTACTTTGGGCAATGCAGCCGTGATAGCCAAAGTAGATATGCGCAGAAAAAATCATGAGTTGTATGATGTAAAAGCTAATCTTCAGGGTGTCCAGGTAGGAAAGATTATTCAGAATAAGGACATCGGCCCGGTTACAGCACAGATTGCTGCAAAAGGGGAGAGTTTTGATTTTAAAAATGCCCATGCAGATCTGAAAGGACATGTAGCTTCCGCCGTATACAAAGGTTACCGGTATCAGAATATGAATCTGACCGGTACTATAAAAAAAGGAGCTTATCATGTTATATTGGATTCAAAAGATCCTAATGCCAGTTTACAGCTCACGGCTTCGGGGGTGTATAATGAAAAGAACCCTACTGTAAAAATAAATGGAGAGGTCATTAAACTGGATGTCAACAAACTTGGTTTCTATGAAAAGCCGATGATCATTGCCGGCAAGATTGACGGTGATTTTACGAGTCTTGATCCGAATAACTTGAACGGATATTTAAATCTGAAGAATTTTGCATTTTCTGATACCAAAGAGGTTTATCCGGTACAGGAAGTTAACCTTAAAGCTTTATCCACCATAGATTCTACACAGATTATTTTGAATTCTCAGGTCGCTGATCTTGAATTGAAAGGAAAATATAAACTTACCCAGATTTTTGGAGCTTTGACACAGACGGTCAACCAGTATTACCAGTTCCAGAAGCCGAGTAAAAGCCAGAAAATTGATCCGGGACAGCATTTTGCCTTTACCGCAAAAATCAAGAATGATGATATCATCAGAAAATTTGTTCCTGACCTGAAAAGCTTTGAAACCATTAATTTAACCGGAAATTATGACGCCGATTCCCAGAAAATTGAAATTGACGGACAGATTCCACAATTATTGTATGGTGAAAATACCATAGAAACGGGAGTATTAAAAGTAACCAATGAAAATCAGGCACTACAATACAATCTGAATGTAGCTGCTTTAAAAAGCTCAAGCTTTTCCTTAAATAAAATCAGTATCGATGGAGATGTTGCCGACAACACGATTAATTACAACATCACCACGAAAGATGAAAAGAATACAACCCGGTTCCTTGTTGCCGGAAAAGCAAAATCATTGAATGACATTACGGAGGTATCCCTGAATCCTAATGGATTAAAGCTGAACTACACCGATTGGAATGTTGCTGAAAACAATAAAATCCAGATCAGCAGTAAAGGAATTCTCGCGGATAACTTCATCCTGACCAACGGAGGCAGTGAGATTTCTCTCCAGTCGGAAACCAACAGTCCTAATAGCCCTTTAAATGTTTCGTTGAAAGATTTCAAAATTGAAACCATTACTGAACTCATTAAGAAAGATACGGTGCTTGCAAGAGGAACTATCAATGGGACAGCACAGCTGCGGAATATGATGAAGGATATGACCTTCACTTCTGACCTGAATATTTCAGATCTGATTGTCTATGGCAGTCCTGTTGGAAATCTTGCTGTAAAAGTGAATAATTCATCACCTAAAATTTTAAATGCAGATATTGCCCTTTCCGGAAATAATAATGATGTAAAAATCCTTGGGGATTACAATACTTCTTCCGGTACATTCGATCTGAATATGGCAATTAACCAGCTTCAGATGAAAAGTATACAAGGGTTTTCAATGAATGCCATCACCAATACCGAAGGTTATCTCTCCGGAAACTTAAAAATTACAGGAAGTACTGAAAAACCTAATATTCTGGGCAACATTAAATTCAATGATGCCGGGCTGGAAATTGCGAAAACAGGAAGTGATTTCAGAAAGCTGAATGACGGGATTGATTTCACAAGCCGCGGCATTGAATTCAATAAGTTTAAGATTAACGATAAAGACGGAAATGCTCTTGTTGTAGACGGACAGGTCCTTACTCAAACCTATCGTGACTTTGCATTTAATCTGAATGTCAATGCGAAGGATTTCAAGGTGGTGAATTCCGAAAAATCAAATGATGCTATGATGTATGGTATTCTTGCTATTGATGCAGGACTTCGTGTCCGGGGTAATCTGGATTTGCCAAAGGTAGACGGAAGGCTGAGTGTTGCTGATAACACGGATTTCACTTTTGTTCTTCCTCAGTCTACTCCTTCGTTACAGGAAAGAGACGGCATTGTAGAGTTTATCGATCAGGACCAGGTTGTTTTAAACAAAACCATCAAAACGGATTCCCTTAATACACAGAGCCGCATCAAAGGCATGGATGTAAATGTGAATATTGAGGTAAGTAAAGAAGCTAAGCTTTCCCTGATCATAGATAAAGCGAATGGAGATTTTGTGCAACTGCAGGGGGAGGCAGAGCTTACGGGAGGAATTGATCCCTCCGGAAAGACCACTTTAGTAGGCGTGTATGAAGTTGATAAAGGAAGCTATGACCTTACGGTAAGCTTTCTGAAACGGAAATTTGATATCCAGAAAGGAAGCACGATTACCTGGACAGGAGAACCTACCATGGCAATGATGGATATCACCGCCGTGTACAAAACCGAAGCACCTCCTATTGATCTTGTGGAACAGCAGATCAGTGGACAAAGCGCCTCAGAAATGAATCAGTACAAACAGAGAATACCTTTCAATACTTTATTAAAAATGAAAGGTGAGCTGTTAAAACCTCAGCTTAGTTTTGACATTACCACAGAAGAGAAGAACAATTCGATATCAACCAATGTAAAGGATGTGATCGATCAGAAGCTTGCCCAGCTCAGAACCCAGGAGTCTGAAATGAATAAGCAGGTATTTGCTTTGTTGCTCCTGAATCGTTTCATCGGGGAAAATCCATTTGAAAGTGGTGCAGGGATGTCTGCAGAAACCATGGCCAGACAGAGTGTAAGTAAGATATTATCTCAACAGCTGAATAATCTTGCTGCAGGACTGATCAAAGGAGTAGATCTTAATTTTGGACTTGATTCTTCAGAGGACTATTCTACCGGACAGAGAAATACAAGAACCGACCTGAATGTAGATATCAGCAAAAAATTACTGAATGACCGGCTGAAAGTAACTGTAGGGAGTAATTTCGGACTGGAAGGACAAGCCCGTCAGAATGAAAACATGACGAATATCGCAGGAAATGTTTCTGTAGATTACAGTCTTTCTAAAGATGGAAGATATATGCTGCGAGCTTACCGTAAAGATGAATACCAGGTAGCTTTGCAGGGACAGATTATAGAAACCGGCCTTGGATTTATCATTACCCTGGATTACGACAAATTCCGGGAGATTTTCCAAAAAACCAGAGAGAAGAAACCTAAAAAGAATCCAAACAATCAAGTGGTAGAATTTAAATAATGAGTAAAAAATTCCATACATATTGTAAATATCTGTTGGCTTCCGGATTGGTATCAGCAGTAATCTCCTGTAGCAATACAAGATTTTTGAAAGAAGGTCAAATGCTTTATACCGGAGCCGAGGTAAAGATTGAAAATGACACGATTTCGAAAAACGAGAAGAAAGAGCTTCAGTCTGCATTGGAAGCCAATCTTACTCCAAAACCTAATTCTACATTTTTGGGATTGCGTCCAAAGCTGTATTTCTACAATATAGCCAAAGAACCCAAAAAAGATAAAGGTTTTAATTACTGGCTTAAATACAAAATCGGGGAAAAGCCTGTTTTATTAGGTGATGTAGACCGGGAATTCAATAAAGATATCATTGTGAATTATTCTGAAAATAAAGGATATTTCAACGCAAGAGCAACTTATGATACGGTTTCAAAAAATAAAAAAGCTCAGGTCATTTATACGGTAAAGCCAGGCGCCAGATATCTTATCGACGGAGTAAAATTCCAGAAGGATTCTACTCTTGTGAACCAGGAAATTCAGAGCTTAGCCCATAAAACACTTCTTAAAAACGGAAAACCATTTGACCTGGATGTGATCAAAGCAGAAAGGGAAAGAATTGATAATGGCTTAAAGGAAAGAGGTTTTTATTATTTCCATCCGGATAATATCATTGTGCAGGCAGACAGTACTGTAAGCAAAAATCATAAGGTAGAGCTTAATGTAAAGCTTAAAGATAACACTCCTGATCTGGCAACCCAGCAATTCAGTATTGACAAAGTTGTTGTATTTCCCAATTATAATATTCAGGATGTAAAGGACGGGAAATACAGTATCCCGATGGATAAGGATTCGCTTTCAAAATATGCTTTTGATGATATTTATGTCATAGATCCACAACATAAATTTAAACCGAAAATCTTTGACAGAGCATTGTATTTTAAAAAAGGAGATCTTTATAACCGCTCCAATCATAATCTTACCTTAAACCGATTAATCAGCCTTGGCGTTTTCAAGTTTGTAAAAAATGAATTTATCACATCAGATTCTTTAAACCACAAATTTGATGCTTATTATTTACTGACTCCAAGACAAATTCAGTCATTACGGCTTGAAGCTTTGGGGAGAACAAACTCTGCCAATTATGGTGGTGGTGAGCTCAATCTGAACTGGACTCATAGAAACTTCTTCAGGGGAGCCGAGCAATTCAAGGCCGCAATTTACGGAGCTTTTGATTTCCAGATGGGCGGGCCCAAGGATGCTAATAATATTTTCCGTGCCGGTGCCAATGTACAGCTTTCTATTCCCAGAATTGTGGCTCCATTCCGCTTTAACTCCTCCAGTGCCTTTGTTCCGAGGACGAATATTACATTAGGATATGAATTCCAGAACCGTACTCAATATTACACACTTAACAACTTTACAGGTTCATTTGGCTATGTCTGGAAAGAGAATATAAGAAAAGAGCATGAGCTGAAGGTAATTGATATTACATTAGTTTCTCCCGCTAATGTTACTGACACCTATAAAAAATTATATATAAATAATGATGCTATGAGAAGGGTCGTTACCGAACAGCTTATTTTCGGGCCTACTTATTCTTATACTTACACCAATACCATGCTGCCGAGAAAGAATACCTTTTACTACAAAGGGACTCTGGATCTGGCTGGAAATATTACGGGGCTTGTTACGGGAGCCAATGCAAAAAAAGGGAAAGAAAAAGAAATCTTCGGGATACCTTTCAGCCAATATGCGAAGATTGAAAACGACCTCAGGTTCTACCACAAGTTTACAGAGAAAACATCTTTTGCTACAAGACTGATTGCCGGCATTGCTTATCCCTATGGAAATTCAGAGTATGTCCCTTTCTCAAAACAGTTTTTTTCCGGAGGTAGCAACAGTATCAGAGCTTTTCGTGCAAGGACATTAGGCCCTGGAAGCTTTGATCCTAGAACTTTACCGGAAGGAGGTTTTTTTGATCAATCCGGGGATATCAAGCTGGAGTTAAATGCTGAGTATAGGGCTAACCTGTATAAATTTTTAAACGTTGCCGCTTTTGTTGATGCCGGAAATATATGGCTCATTAATAAAGATAAAGAAAGGCCGGGAGCTCAATTTTCAAAAGATTTTTTAAGCGAAGTTGCCGTAGGGGCCGGAGTTGGTCTGAGACTTGATTTTTCTATCCTGATTTTGAGGTTAGACTTGGCCATGCCATTGAGGGTTCCTTATTATGAAAAAGGAGACCGGTGGACCTTTGATAAGATTAATTTCGGGGATCCAGGCTGGCGAAAAGACAACCTCATTCTTAATATTGCTATCGGATATCCGTTTTAATATGATTTGATATGATAAATAATGCTAAATTTTTCTGGGAAGTTCTGAAAGATACATTTACGGAATGGAATAATTCTTCTGCATCAAAAGATTCGGCAAGTTTAGCATATTATGCCATTTTTTCAATCCCCGGATTATTGATTATCATTATCTGGGTACTGGGAAACTTTTTCGGAGAAGAAGCCATCCGCGGGCAGATCAGTACACAGATCAGCGGTATCATGGGGCCTGATGTGGCAAAAAGTATTGAAGGCATGCTTGCCGGAGCACTCATTGACAAAAAAAATATCTTTATGAAAGCTGTAGGTGTGGGCGCATTGGTCTTCGGTTCCACTACCCTTTTCTTTCAGCTTCAGCATTCGTTGAATGCACTATGGGATGTAGAAGCTGCTCCCAAAAAAGCTTTTGTCAAATTTTTATTAGACAGAGCCAATTCCCTTGGAATGATCCTGATTCTTGGATTCCTGCTGATGATTACCATGATCTTATCTTCATTAATCAGTCTTTTTAATACAATCATCACCCAGTATTTTGGATTTGAAACCTATATGCTTGTTGAGGTCGTCAATTTCTCAATCGGATTCGGGCTTGTCATGCTCTTATTTGCCCTGATGTTTAAAGTACTTCCTGATATACAGATTACCTGGAAGTCCGTTTGGCGGGGTGCTTTTTTAACTACAGTGTTATTTACATTGGGAAAATTTTTATTAAGTCTTTATTTCAACCAGGTAAAACCTACTTCAGCGTTCGGGGCTGCCGGAACGGTGATTCTGATTATGATGTGGATTAATTATTCCTGTATGTTGATCTTTTTCGGAGCCAAGTTTACCAAAGTCTATACCTACAAGAAAGGTTACCCGGTTATTCTTTCCAAGCATGCAAGATGGAGTGCTTCCAAGCTGTATGCCGACAGCCTGAAACAGATGCATGGAGATCAGAACAATGATGATTCAAATAAGTGATCAATACTTACGGCAGTTCCGAAGTATTAAATCCTTACATTTGCATAATACAAAAGCGCCCCCTGAGGTTCAGGAGGCACTTTTTTTTACATTCTGTTTACAGTTCCGATTCCCAGTAATTCCAACGATTTTTTAATCGTTTTCCCTGTGAGATCTGATATATTCAGCCGGAATTGTTTTATATTTTCATCATCCTGATTAAGAATTGGATTATTCTGGTAGAAAGAATTGTACGCTTTTACAAGATCATATACATAATTCGCTACTAAAGCGGGGCTTAATGTTTCCGCTGACCTGGCTACTACCGTTTTGAAGTTGGCCAGCTGCATGATCAGTTCTTTTTCAGACTGATTTAAAATTATTGAAGCAGTTTCCTGTTCCTTATATCCTGCTTTAGATAGCAAAGACTGAATACGCGCATATGTATATTGGATGAAAGGTCCTGTATTTCCATTAAAGTCAATACTCTCAGCCGGGTTGAAAAGCATTTTTTTCTTAGGATCTACTTTCAGCATGAAATATTTCAACGCTCCCAATCCTACAGTTTCATAAGATGCTTCTTTATCTTCTTCTGAAAGGCTTTCCAGTTTTCCAAGTTCCTGTGCTTTAGATTTTGCCGTTTCATACATTTCCTGCATCAGGTCATCCGCATCCACTACAGTTCCTTCACGGGATTTCATTTTACCTTCAGGAAGCTCTACCATTCCGTAAGAAAGGTGATACAATTGATCTGCCCACTCATACCCTAGTTTCTTTAAAATTTTAAATAAAACCTGGAAGTGATAATCCTGCTCGTTTCCTACAGTATAAATCAGCTTCTGAATATTATTTTGTTTAAAACGTTCTACAGCTGTTCCCAGGTCCTGAGTCATGTAAACTGAAGTACCGTCTGAACGTAATAATAATTTCTGATCCAGCCCTTCATCAGTCAGATCGCACCAAACAGAACCATCTTCTTTCTGGTACAAAACACCTTTATTCAATCCTTCCTGAATAAGATCTTTTCCTAACAAGTATGTATTACTTTCGTATTGAACCTGGTCAAACTCTACTCCTAATCTTTTATACGTTTCATTAAATCCTTTATAAACCCAGGAATTCATTTCTGACCAAAGATTTCTTACCGTTTCATCTCCGTTTTCCCAGTCTAGAAGCATTTTTTGAGCTTCCTTCATCACCGGGGCTTCTTTTTTTGCCTGCTCTTCTTCCACTCCTTGCTCTACAAGAGCTGCAATTTCTTTTTTGTAGTTTTTATCAAATTCCACATAGTAATTTCCTACAAATTTATCTCCTTTTATATTCGTTGTTTCGGGAGTTGCTCCGTTTCCG
This sequence comes from Chryseobacterium gallinarum, assembly GCF_001021975.1. Lineage (NCBI taxonomy): Bacteria > Pseudomonadati > Bacteroidota > Flavobacteriia > Flavobacteriales > Weeksellaceae > Chryseobacterium > Chryseobacterium gallinarum. The sequence goes on from NZ_CP009928.1 coordinate 983,040, forward strand.
AATTTCTCCCACGCCAACATAGATTTACAGATATGGATTCCCCTGTCGTTGATAATCTGCGTTCTGATCACATCATATCCGGCCTCTTTTAAAATCTGAGCTACAGAAAATCCTAATAAATTATTTCTGATATGTCCTAAGTGTAGAGGTTTATTGGTATTCGGTGAAGAGTACTCTACCATTACCGTAGCATTCTTCTTTTCTATGATTGAAAAATCCTTGCTTACAGATCTGAAATTATCTACAAACAACTGATTTTTAACTTTAACATTAAGAAATCCTTTCACTACATTGAAACTTTCGAACAAATCAGTCTGCTCTGTTAAAGCTTCCCCCAGTTCAACGCCAATGCTTTCAGGATTTTTCTTTAATTGCTTTACCAGTGGGAAAGTTACAATCGTAAAATCCCCTTCGAACTCCGTTTTATTTTCCTGAACCTCCAGTGTAATGCCTTTTAACTGATATACATTTAAAATGATTTCTGAAAGTTTTTCTTCAATAATATATTTAATATTCATGTTCTTATAATCAATTTTAATGGTCAGAAATACAATATTTTTCAATACTTTATTCCATAATTTTGAAGTACAAATATACGGAAATAAAAAAACCGCCCGAAGGCGGCCTTTATGAATGTTATTAAAATATGGTCTATTGATCCCACCAAACTTTTGAAGTATTTTTATCCTCAGCCGGCATCAGGCCTTGTACTCCTTTCAGGTAATTGGAATTATTAAAATTAACCTCCTCTATCGGATATCTCAGTCTTCTTGGAATTACTCCTCCATTCACAGCACTTGGTGCGGGTAATAAGGCAGGGTAGCCTGTTCTTCTAAATTCAGCCCATGCATCAAACCCGTTCATAAATAAGGCAATCCATTTTTCTTCACCTATTACTCTTTCTGCACCGAATGTTGCTATATCAGCAGCTCTGGCGCTTGCATATGCTGCGGCATTGGGAGTAATTTTAGTTCCCCCAAAAGGATTGGTGGAACTGTAGGCATCAGTATTTAAAACATAATGGGTATCCAGAGTATTATAATTCAGTATAATTCCTTGTGTCAGCATATTTGTGACTGCTTCACCGGTCCAGCCTTTTGCTGCAGCTTCAGCTCTGTTTAAGTAGGTATATCCTGCTGTCATTAGGTTAATAGCTGAGCTATTACTTCTGAACTTCACGCTAATCGTTGTTACCCCCGCTGTTGAATATCCTGCGGCAGCCAAATCATTAGAATTATAACCATATGGCAATCCAACAGCAGACATGGTCCCGGAATTTGCATATAATGTTAAGCGTGTATCAGGAGTATGATTTGATGTTCTGTTAAAAGCATTACCAGATCCTTTCATAGATTCCACCAATTCTCTGGATATCCGATAATCAGCCGGTCTAAAGTCAGATAAAGGGTTCGGGTATGAGTTTCCGGGAGAAATTGTGAACCATGCTTCATCCGATACTTTCTCTATAACCCCTGCTGAATTGGATAAGGCAGAATTAAATTCAGTAGCAGCATAGCCCGTTGCTGATGGATATTTTTTAGATAACTGCAATGTGGCCTGAAGCAACACTGAATTCGCCAGTTTTTTCCATTTATTTAAGTCTCCATAGTATAGGATATCACCCTCAGGACGTGTTGATGTAGTATTTAACATATCTCTTCCACTTTTCAAATCTGAAATAATACCTTCATATATCGTTTTTTGTGTATCATATTTTGGGAGAAATATATCGGATGTTGCTTTTGTTGCTTCCGAAAAAGGGGCATCTCCATAGGTATCGGTAAGCCTTTTCATGATGATTGCTCTGAAAATTTTAGATACTCCGATCATATTTTCTGCACTTCCCTGAAGCAATATTTCCGGGGAAGGATTATTAGAATATGCAGAAATAATTTCATTCAAATTAATAATTTGATTAGCATAGAATCTTCCCCACGCTCCCGGAGTATCACCATAAGTCTGTTCTGTGGTATAAACAACCTGCGATTGATATTGAGAAAATAGTATAGGCATCATTTGGTAAGCATTGCTACGATCCCCTCCGTTTTGTCCGAAATTCATAATAGCACCAGCTAGTAAAGATTTATAATTCGCTGAGTATATTCCGTATTGATCTTTATTAAAGTCATCACCGTAATTTTCATTGCTGCAAGAAGCAGTAATACCGATTAATAATGAATATAGGGCTATTTTATTTAGTGTATTTAAAAGTTGTTTTTTCATTTTCCTGTTTTTAAAAATTGATTTTAACATTAACCCCAAAACCTCTGGTTGATGGTAATTGTCCATCTTCTCCAAAATTTTGTGAAAGCTCAGAAGGGTCAAGTCTATGTTTATTATCTTTTGAAACAGAAATCAGCCATGGATTTCTTGCTGTTAATCCAATAGACATATTGGAAATTCCTGTATTGGCAAAAAGTGATCTCGGTAACTGATAATTTACAGCAATTTCTCTGAGTTTAATATAACTGGCATTGTGAATAAATGGCTCAGCAATTCTATTGGCGTGAAATTGTTTAAAATAATCACTGGCTTCTACATACATATCTACTGGCGCTCCTGTATTATCTACGCCCGTTACCCGAACTCCTCCTCCATCAGCTACTGCATCTCTTACATTATGTCCCCTGTCATTCATAGCAGCAGTCTCCTCCAGCAAGCCCCCCGAATTTCCCCATTGTTCTGAAAGTGAGAAGAACTTACCTCCTTTTTGGAAATCAATTGTAAAGCCCAAACTTATTCCTTTATAGCTAAATGTATTATAAAATCCTCCTGTAAATTCCGGTAATATACTTCCAAAAGCTTTATTAGGTTCATATTCATAGAGACCTCTGGAATTAATTACGGGATTACCATTTATATCTCTTTTAATTCCCGTTCCATAAAGCTGTCCCCATTCCAATCCTTCTTTCTGAAGTATAGACACGTAATTGAATGCATTGGAATCACCGTACTGGATTGATTCAAGATTTTCATTTACCTTTGAAATTGTTGATTTATTCCTTGCCCAGTTAATTGAGGTTGTCCAGCTAAATCCATTATCACTTCTAAATATGTCCCCTGAGAGGGCTAATTCAACTCCTTTTCTTTTGGCGTTGGCTGAATTTATTAAAACATCCAATTTTCCGCTGGAAGAAGCTAATGTTACCGGTATAGGCTCATTTTTTCTGGTTTCATCATAGTAGGTGGCCCCAAAAGATAATCTGTTTTTTAAAAATTTTAAATCTACTCCTATTTCTTTATTGTCGTTAAGGGCAGGCTTCAATCCTTTACCTATGATCCGGGTAGGAAACCACGCTGTCTGGTACAAATTATTCCCTACAGCTAATGGCTGGTTTCCGTTTCTATACTCAGGATTTGTAAGGGTAGCTGTTAAATCAGCCGGAATTTGAGCAATACCTGCTCTGAGCTTAAAATAGGTTACAATATCATTTTTCGGCAGTAAATTATGCAATAATAAACTGGCTCCCACTGAATAGCTCACAAATGAATTATCACTATTCAAGTATGCGGAATTGATATCATTTCTTACCGATGCTTCAACAAAATAAGTATCTTTAAAACCTACTGAAGCCGATGCATATAAAGATTTGTATTGCTGCTTATAATCATATGGCTTTGCTATAATAGGAATATTGGTATTTTTAAAATTAAAGACGTCCGGGGTTAAAAGCCATTGTGTTGTTCCTGTAACATCCATTACCTGGGAGTTGCCATCCCACCGTCTGTTAGTAATATTAGCACCACCGATAGCTGTAAGATCAATTTCACCGAATTTCTTCTGATATGTTAAACGCCCTTCATACTGATCCTCAGTATACTGATTTTCTCTTACTCCAAAACCATTAAGTAACGTCAGATATCCTCCAGGCGTTAATGACCCTGTTCCTGATCCATTTTTAGCCAATATATTAGGCATAAAATATCTATTTGTAGACTTGTTCTGAGTTCTTGAAAAAGATACCCTGGCTGTCAGTCCGTCAGCAATCCTGTACGATGGAGCGACGGATAATAATAAAGTATTTCTGTCTGTATAATTTCTGAAATGTTTCATCCAGGTATAAGGGTTAATCCAAAATGCGGGTTTGGCTTTATAACCGGTTGGGGAATAATCATCCGGTCCCCACCAGTTCCAGCTGGCAGAATATCCTTCCGGAGTTTGTAAATTTTGTAACTCTTTCAATTTTTTCATATCCAGGTCCCTACCAAACCATTGATTAAAAGAACCTGATGTCTGGTTACTATAGCCATCATTAAAATCCCCTGTCACTCTCCCATCAGAAAAGTTAACAATCGCATCAACAGATAAACGGTCATTAAATTTATAGGTACCATTAAGATTCAGATAGTTTCTTTTTAATGAAGTATAGGGCGTAATACCATTTTGGTTTAAATTAGTAAAAGACAATCTTGCAGTGAAAGCATCACTGCCACCAGAAACAGAGACCGTATTTTTAAACGTAAGAGCTTTATCATAAAAGTCTTTTACGTTATTAGGCTGTGCTTCATATTTTGCAGTTTTTCCAAAATAGGGGCTATCTTTCCACCATGCATACCAGGGAATATAATCCTGTCCATCCATTCTTGGTCCCCAGGATTCATCAGTATAATTATTATCACCGTCCAAATGTCTCTTCCCATTAAATATTTCCCATTCTGCCGGCATTGTTGCAGGATCAAACACAAAGGTTTTAAAAGATGAATTTCCAGCTGCTCCCTGGCCATATAAATTTTGGAATTTCATTGTTCTTGCAACCATATCCACAGTAGTTGTAGAGTTTAATTCTATACTAAGTCTGCTCTTACTTCCTTTTTTTGTAGTCATAACGATGACTCCGTATTGAGCTCTCACCCCGTATAAAGATGTTGCGTTAGGCCCTTTCAGAACATTTACAGACTCAACAATATCCATATCAATAGTATTGGGATCAACAATCACCCCATCCAATACATAAATAGGGTCTGCGTCATTCAGTAAACTTACTGCGCCTCTTAATCTTAGCTTGCCTGTTTCTCCAAGTTTAGAACCTGCCTGGCCGTTTAGTTGTACACCAGCCACTTTTCCTACAATAGAATTTTTAACATCAACATTTTGTGTTAAGTTTAAATCTTTAGCTTTTACTGTTTGATTAGCGTAGGAAAGGGATTTTTCTTCCCTTTTAATTCCGAGTGCAGTCACTACAACCCCCTCAATTTCTTTTGTTTTCATGGTATCTTTCTTCTGTTGCGCATTTGTGACCGCTATAGAAGAAGTCAACACCAAAACAAGAAGACTTGTTTTTAGTTTTTTCATATCAAAATAATTTTTGTATCCGCACAAATTTGTTAAACTTTCTTAACAAGTCAAAGAGAAAAAAGTAAAAAATTATAAAATACTCAATAAAACAAACAATTGAATAGTAAATAATTAAAAAAATATATCGAAAACTAAAATATTATGAAAAAACACAAGTATCTAAAAAATGAAAAACAATAACTTTATAAGTAACTACTTTATATGAGATTAAAACAGTATATATTGTTTGGGCATAAGAAACAAAAAAATATGAAAACTACGGTTGCTGAAATAAAAAAACCGCCCGAAGGCGGTATACATGAATGTTATTAAAATATGTGTTAAAATTTATCCCAGAAAAGTTTTGTTGTTGCTTTATCTCCTCCGATTTTAGCAGCTGCTGCTTTCACATTATCTCCATTTAATACATATTCCTGATCAGAATACGGCATTCTGTACGGAACAGAAGATAAATTGGACTTTGGTGGATTTACAAGAATCGGATAATCCAAACGTCTTGTAAAGTTCCAGCTGGCAAATCCTTTGTTGAACATGGCAATCCATGCTTGTACACCGATAGATTGTTTCCAGTTGGTTATATTAAGTGGATTAGCAGCTAGATAGGTGGCCGTATTAGCAGGGCTTACTCCATTTTCTCTCATAGATTCTGTTACAGCAGCAATATAAAGATCAGCAGCAGTACCTCCTACAGAATATCCTCTTGCAGCAGCTTCAGCTTTTAAGAATGCAACTTCTGCATAGCTCAATAAATTAGATGCAGTAGTTGGAGATCTAAAATAATCCCCTAAATGCGAAAAATCAGAATAAGGATCATTTAATTCTCCAAAAACTCCGCCTTTGTAAACTCCCTTCACTTTTGTAAACCAAACTTCCATTCTCGGATCTGCAAGTGTACTCATTGTTTTAATCGTTAGCTCACTAGGGATAAAGTCATTTCTGTTGGAAGCCACTAAGTTATCAAATACAGGATTTGAGAATGTATTTCCATCATACTTAAATTTGTAGGCTTCATCATCAGAAGAAATAACTCCTCCTGCAATTGCAGATTCAACCGTAGATTGTGCTAATGCAGGATCAGCATCTGCTAAATTCATTCCTAGTCTTAGTTTAATGGAATTAGCAAATTTTTTCCATTTATTCATATTACCTCCGTACACTAAATCAGCATAGCCGGTAACTGAAGGTTTTATCATTGCAGTAGCTGCATCAATTCTTTTGATCAGATCAAGATAAATAGTTTTAGCATCATCATATTTAGGTGTTAAGTTCTCATCAGGCTTAAATGCCTCAGAATAAGGAACATCACCATAGGTATCTACCAGATTTTCCCAAATAAAAATTTCTTCAATCTCTAAAGTTGCCAATTTATTGGTTCGTACATTTTCATCTGTCTCTACCTCATTCTTCAGATTAGCTTTTGCCTGTTTAATATTATTAATACTGTAAACATACATTCTGTTAAAATGATTACGAGGCTGGTTACGGGTTACCAGATTATATTGGGTTTCATCCGGATATTGAGTTTCCGCCCATTGCTGCGTAAAGAACCTGTAGTTATTAAAGTTCACACTAGGATTATCCATATAGTAGGACGACTGATACATAGCCGTGGCTAATAAATTTTCAGACGGAAGAATTGACGGATGTTTAGGATCATCATTAAGGGAAGTCAAATCACTTTGACATGAAGTTAACCCTAGCCCAACACATGCAGCCATCAAACTTATTTTTATAATATTTTTCATTTTTAAAGTAATTAGAATTTAAATGTTACATTGATCCCAAGATCTCTTGTTGTTGGCATCGCACCAATAGACCATCCATAAGAATTAAGTCCTCCACCTACCATAGCTTCCGGATCAGCATATGGTAAATTTTTATGAATAATCCATAAGTTTCTACCTACAATCGAAATTTTGGCATCATAAATTTTGGTCCCTGCCAATAAAGACTTAGGAAGCGTATATCCAATACTTGCTTCTCTTAACTTAATGAATGAACCATCATAGATAAATGCACTTGAAGGCTGTGTTTTATATCCACTAGAGCTGCTATTATCAAATTGGGATAATGCGATGTTATTTGGAGTTCCATTCGGAAGAACACCAGGCAGAACAACATCTTTATCTCTATAGTCGCCTATAGCTGTTTCTTTATAAAGACCTGTAGATAATCCATAATACATATCTGTTGAGAATACATCCCCTCCTTTACGCATATCGATTAAGAAACTTAAAGAAAAACCTTTATAACTGAAACTGTTCCTGATACCTCCAATCCAATCCGGTGTAGTGTTACCAATTACCTGATTAGGATTTTGCAAATATTTTCCGGTGTTTGGATCAATAACTTTTTGTCCGTTTAAATAAGTATAATCAGAACCAACTAATGTTCCCCAAGCTTCACCTTCTCTAGCATTTAAAGAAACTCCTCCTTGAAAACTATTTACTAAAAGATTGGTAATACCCGGATACAGATTTACTACCTGGTTTTTATTTTTAGACCAGTTGACATCGATATTCCATGTAAAATCTTTTGACTTTATCGGCACCAAACCTAATTGCACTTCAACTCCGCTATTATCAATTCTACCTGCATTGAACACTTTACCTGTATAGCCTATAGCTGCTGATGTAGGAAGTGGCGAAAGAATCTGATTAATAGTTTTTGTTTTGTAATAAGCAAAGTCAAGTGTTATTCTATCTCTCAAGAAATGAACTTCAGTACCTATTTCAAATTCTTTTGCTCTTTGAGGTTTTAGATTAAGAAAAGGTTCCGTTAAAATTGAATTATAGATTCCCACTCCATTTAAAATCCCTGCTGCTCTATAGTTATTCACCAACTGATAAGGATCTGCCGTTCCCCCAACTTCTGCGTAGTTCGCTCTTAGTTTCCAGAAATTCATCCAACTTTTAGTATTCAGAATTTCAGACATAATTAATGCTCCTGTTACAGATGGGTAATTATACACATTGTTACCCGCAAATAACGTTGAACTTTGATCTACTCTCCATGTTGCATCTAAATAGAATTTTTTATAGAAATCTAATGAAGCAGTAACATACCCGGAATTGGTTTGTGTTGTATACTCATTTTCATCTGTTGCCAAAGGTGATTTTCTAGAATTTGATAGTGCATAAATACCAGGAACTATTAATCCTCCTTCTGTTGAAGCATACATTGAATTAAAATAATTTCTTCTGATATTTCCTCCTACAACTCCGGAAATATTAATATTATCCGTAATATCGAATTTATAATTCACCATTAAGTCATAGTTCGTCTCCGTTCTTAGTATATCACGTCTTGCATAACCGGAACCAACGGTATTATTTGACTGTCCGAAAGCCTGTGGCAGGGATCCGACAGCCAGTCTGTTCTCAGCCATAAGGTTTGATCTATCATAAGAAACTTTTCCGGTAACTGAGATATTATCTAACAGATCGTAGGTTACCTGAGCATAGGTAAAGTTTCTGAACCTTCTATCTGAAGTATAGTTTTGGTAAGCCTGAAAATATGGGTTGTTCCAATATGCTGCAGCCCCATTGGCAGCAGATTTTCTATTCCATGTAACGTTACCATAATTATTAGCTGCACTGGCAACATTAGGATTAATATTGGCAAGGTATGCCTGCTCAAGATCTTTAAGATCTACATTGGTTTGCCACCATTGTCTGAAACCTGTCATCGGGTTATTGGAATATCCCGTGATGCTTCGGCCTCTTGTGTCCTGCAAAGTCATTGTAGAATAAAAAGTAGAGTGCAACTTAGGGGTCAGATCATAATTAACCTTTAAAGAGAAATTATTTTTATTGAGATGAGAATTAGGGATTAACCCATCAGACATCATATTTTCGTAAGTAAAACTAATATTTTTCCCTTTTTGTCCTTTTTCCAACGTTACACTATTGATATAGCTTGCAGGATTATTGAAAAACTTAATCGGTCCGTTTTTAGCAGCAACCCAAGGAGTTGCTTTTCCATAATTAGGTGAAAAAGGATCAAATGAATCCCATTGATAAACTAATAAATTAGGGTCAAATTTTGGTCCCCAAGATGCATCAGCATTAAAGTTAGCATTGTTTAAGCCGTTAGACGCCTGTGTTCCAAATTTTTGAGAATAACCGGCCCCATATCTAGTCTGGTATTCAGGAAAGGTTGATTTGTCAATAAATCCTACCTGAATGGCAGACGAGAAGGTCACTCCCCAGGACCCGTCATCCTTTCCTTTTCCATTTTTAGTGGTGATTACAATAACCCCATTTAAACCTCTTTCTCCGTATAAGGCAGATGCTGCTGCTCCTTTCAGTACGTTGATAGATTCAATGTCATCCTGATTGATATCAGAAAGGGCATTACCATAATCTATATTTTTTTCTTGAGTATTGGAATTATTGACAGGTGATCCGTCAATAACGATTAACGGGTTTCCTCCTCCTAACGTTTTCATCCCTCTAATCAACAAATTGGAAGAACCTCCAAAATTATTATTAGTCGTAACATTAAGCCCTGCTACCTTACCTGATAATTGTGCGGCAATATTTCCGGTATTTGTCGTCCCATCTGAAAGCGCACCTCCTTTAATTTCCTGGGAAGCATATCCCAAAGATTTTTTCTCTCTCTTGATTCCAAGCGCAGTTACTACTACCCCTTCGATTTCTTTTGTTTTAAGAGTATCTTTCTTTTCCTGGGCATTCGCCACAGCAAGGGAGGAAGACACTACTAAAACAAGAAGACCTGTTGTTAGTTTCTTCATATCTAATCTAAATTAATTTTGTACCGTACAAATTTGTAAAACTTTATCAACAACACAAAGAAAAATTAAGAAAAAATGAAACATATTCAATAATTACGAAAAAATAATATATAAAAAATAACAAATTAAGTTAAAAAAATATTTTTTAACAAAAATAAAGCAAATAAATATTATTTTTTTTCAAGAAATAATAACGATTATTAAAATTGATATTGTCTATATTAAAAAAATAAGTCAACAAAACAATAAACTAATAATCAACACATTGAAATTAAAAAGTATAAAACAGGTTAAAAACAAACTATAAATACAATGCTATGCATATTAATTTTTTTAACAACAGAAAATCCATAAAAAACACCTTATAATAAAAAAACCGCCCGAAGGCGGTATATATGAATGTTATTAAAAATGTGTCTTAGTTTACATCCCAAATTAATTTGGTATTCATCTTATCTCCTCCGATAGCATTTGATGCAGCCTGATAATTAGCTGTATTTAATGTTTGAACACTTGTCGGATAATATAGTCTATTAGGTAAATCAGTTAACCCGGAAATTAATGATGTAAATGTATATGTAGTTTGTCCGCCCGTTGTTGCAACATTCAGATTAGCTGTTTGCCCAGGCTTAAGTAAAGTATTTGGATAACCCGTTCTTCTATATTCCGCCCAGGCCTCATAAGGCTGCATAAACAAAGCAATATATTTTTGCGTAAGAACATTTTCCTTAGAAGCAGCCGGTAAGGCACTAACATATGTATTGATATCCGCGGGAGCTACACCCCATTTTTCCATAGAAGCTTTTACTCCATTTATATAATTTGCTTGCGACCAACCATTTTTTTCACTTAGTAAAAACTCAACTTCGGAATATTCCATTAAGACTTCTGTATATCCTGGTTTTAGGATATTTTTGCTAAAGAAGTTAGCTGTTTCTGTTTGACTCGCTGTTAGTGAGCTAGGAATACCATACGGCATACCATTAAAATCATCAGGGTCTGTAGATTCAACAGATGTTCCGTCTAAAATATCACTTTGAGTGGTTCCCACAGGACTTGCAAATTTAAATAAACGTGGATCCAATGTATAATTTCCTGTCTGCCCTTTTAGAAGCTGTACAAAAGTCTTAGAAATTGCAAAATCAGTTCTAGTACGGAAATTATCAAATAATGGAGATGGATTCACAAGATTGTCTTCATATTTAAGCCCAACATTATCAGCATTAGAAGTCATTACACCAGAATTAATAGCATCAGTTATATGGGCTTCAGCTCCCGGAACTATCCCCTTCACTCTTGTTGCGATTCTCAATCTCAAAGAATTGGCAAATTTCTTAAGCTTAATACCTTTACTTACCCTTACGCCATTTTCTAAATATGAAAATAAATTATCTCCAGAAGTAAATACAGGTGAGTTAACATCTACCATTTCAGATGCTTCTTTTAGCTCTTTTAAAATATCCGCATACACCTTTTGTTGGCTTGCAAATTTTGGCTGTAAAGTTCCATCAATATTCAATGCCTGAAAATCAGCATCTTTATTTCCGTATGAATAATATGGAATATCTCCAAAAGAATCCGCTAGAGTAAGAAATACATATGATAACATGACTCTTGCCGCAGCAATCTGATTATTATTTGGACCAAAGTTAGCCATCTGTACTTTTGTAACAGGATCCGTATTCAAGTCTATAATTTGCTTATAATCCTGAGCTACTCTATAGGAAAAACTCCATAGAGAGACCCCTGTTGATAACCTGTATTGATATCTATCTTCCTCAGTATATCCAGTCTGCGCAGAATACTGCACCCATGGTAATGTTATTCTACCTGATTGCCATTCATCTCGTGTATTATCCATGAGCTCTTTATTAGCACTGTTAAATATTCCATATGTCAGTGGCTTATCTGTCGAGTTTGGATTTATATCAATTTCATCGAATTTATCTGAACAGCTATTTGATACAACAGATATCGTCAGTACAGATAGTATTAAAATTATTTTTTTCATTTCTTATTAAAATTTAAAGTTAACATTGACTCCAAAAGTCCTTGTTGATGGCAACGAACCACCTTCCATACCTTGAATATTACCCGATCCATAAGATGTATTCTCAGGGTCAACACCTTTAAAAGCAAGATTCCAGGCAAATAAGTTTCTAGCAAATGCAGAAATTCTGATCCCTTGGAAAGCATTACCAATAAGCGTCTTAGGTAAATCATAGCCAATAGTAATATCTCTTAATTTAATGTAACTTGCATCGAAAACATTTTGAGCATCAACCGTATTATAATATGTACTACCCCAAGTTTGAGCATCCAGAAGAATATCATTTGGAGTTCCATCTTCTTTTACTCCAGGAAGAATAACTCCAGCTTCTCTATTTCCATTTAATGCAGTTTCTTCCAGCATACCCGAATACATTCCCCACATATGTGTAGTTGAGAAATATTTCCCACCTTGTTGAATGTCAATTAAGAATGATAAACTTAATGATTTATACTTGATAGTATTTCTAAAGCCCATATTATAATCAGGAAGGATAGATCCTAAAGATTTAATTTCAGAAGCCTTATAGAAGCCATTTTCATCTACAACTTTATTTCCATTACTATCATACACATAGTCTGTTCCCAGAATCGTCCCATAAGCTTGTCCAACCTGTGCTACCAACTGAGCTCTAAATGGCGCATTTGTAAGTACATAGTTTTGTAAGTCCTGATACAGGTTCATTAATTTATTTCGGTTTCTAGCAAAGTTCCATGTCAGATCCCATGAAAAGTTTTCATTCTTAATTGGTGTAATATTCACCATAGCTTCAATTCCTTTATTGGTCATCTCCCCTGCATTTATTCTCTTAAATAAAAATCCGGTTGCAGGATCTACAGGAAGTGCAATAATAAGATCTTTTGATTTAGTTTCATAATAGGTAAAATCAACACTCAATCTATTTTTAAAGAAACTTGCCTCAAGTCCGAGTTCTTGTGTTGTTTTAACTTCCGGCTTAATGTTTGGATCATTGGATGTGTTAGGGTTCGAATATTGTGGTGATCCATTGAAAGGCAGTCCGATTTCAGTATAAGTTAACCTGCTATAAGGAGCTGTTCCTGCAGCTATACTTGACCAACCGGCCCTTATTTTACCAAAAGACAACCAATCTGCTTGAAGTACTTTCGAAAAAACAAAACTACCCGTTACAGAAGGATAAAACTGATCATCATTTAGCATTGAGAACCAGTCATTTCTTCCTGTTGCTTCTAAAAATAACATATCTTTATATCCCAAAGAAACTGATCCAAATAAACTTTTTATTGATGAATGTTCAGAATAATTAGTTGCTAAGGAGTTCTCCCTACCATTATTCAAATTATATAAGCCTGGAATAATAAGTCCACCGACCGTTGTACCTCTTAACCAGCTTAATTTATTATCTCTAATGTTAAATCCGGCAAAAGCATTCAAACTAAAATCGCCCCAATTATTATTATAATGTGCCCTACCTTCATAATTGAATTCAGAAACATTCCTTTTCTCAATAGAATAATTTGAAACTGCTTGTGAACCTACTGCCACTCTAGAACTTATATTTTGAGTATAGGTATCACCGTACACTTTTCCAACAATATAAAAATTCTTATTAAAATTATATGTTAACCCTGCATTACCAAAGAATCTATTCCTGCTATCATCTGAAGTATTTTCATTAATTGTCCAATATGGGTTATCTGAATACTTAGGCGCTCCGTTACTCCAGGAGGTTCTGTTCCATGTTCTTTGTGCACCATTTGCTAATTTATAATCTCTTAATTTAGCAAAATCAAGGTTTCTTTGTCCAAATTGATAGAATTTTTGAGCTACAGAGTTATCTCCATATCCAACTTCCGGCCTATTAAATCCTTCTGTATGAACATAATTAATAACAGCTTCAGCCTTTAATTTTTCCGATAATTTTGAATTCAAATTAATACTAAAATTATCTTTTTTAATTTTCGATGTTGGAATAATACCGCTAATATTAGTATTGGTATATGATAATCTAACATTTGTATCCCCAAAAGATTTTGCAACAGACAAGTTATTTGTATAAGTAACTCCTGTATTAAAGAAAGAATCAACATCTTTGTTCGGAGCTACCCATGGAACCGGTTTTAAATAATCATTTGAAAATTCAGGATCAAATGCATACCAAGGAAGATACATCAAGTTTGAATTGTATCGCGGCCCCCATGATCCATCTGTTTGATATTCCTGAATATTATAAGTAACACCATTGATAGTTTGAGTCGGCAATGTAAACTGAGAGCCTCCTCCATACAAATTTTGAAGTCTGGGTCTGATGTATATATTTTCAAAGGAAACTCCTGTATTTAACTGAATATCAGTTCTACCTTTTTTAGCCGATTTTGTAGTATATAATATAGCACCATTTCCTGCTCTTGAACCGTATAGAGCAGCAGCAGGTCCTCCTTTCAATACAGTTACACTCTCAATATCATCAGGGTTAATATCAAAAGAAGCATCTCCATAATCTCTACCTCCAGCTCCTCTTTGGGTATCAATATTGTTAACATTTGAATTATCCAAAGGCACACCATCTACAATAATCAATGGTCGGTTCTCACCAGTAATCGAACTAATACCTCTCATAGTAATTCTGGTAGAACCTCCCATTGTACTTGGCGCTGTAATCTGAACTCCTGCAACATTTCCAGATAATGCACTTACAGCATTAGTTTGGCCAGCATCAGAAAGAATTTCACCTTTTACTTCCTGGGAAGCATATCCAAGAGCTTTCTTTTCTCTCTTAATACCTAGTGCAGTCACCACTACACCCTCAATCTCCTTAGTCTCTGTAACAGTATCACTTTTCTTTTGCTGGGCATTTGCAACAGCTATAGAAGAAGTCAATACTAAAACAAGAAGACCTGTTGTTAGTTTCTTCATAATCAAATTAATTTTGTATTGTTACAAATTTGTAAAACTTTCTTAACAACACAAAGAAAAAAACAAAAAATTTATACTTTTTTTAATAATTACGAACAAAAATTAAGTAAAAAACAATAAATTAAGTTAAAAAAACAATTTTTAACAAAACCAAAATATTAAAACGTTACTTTTTTTTAAGAAACAATAACAATCGTTAACATCGACATTATCTATATTTCTTAAAAAAGAATACATACAACTAGCTAATAATCAACATAAAAAAACTTTTTTTACCCTTACTTAATAAATTAACCACAACAAAAAACAATGCTGCGCATATTATTTTCAATATTAAAAGAAGTAAAAGACACAAAAAAAACCGCCCGAAGGCGGTTAAATATATTAAAGCATAATAAACTCAATGTTAGTTTCTAGCCCAGAATGGAGTATACTGATTTTTTGAAAATACATCAGCATTACTTATTGCAGGAACGTTATTTGCATTGGCGATGTATTCTGAAAGAGGATACATTAATCTATTTGGTTTTGGATTGGTTGCAATGGTTGCAGAAAGTGTAACAGGGAAACCCGTTTTAGTGTAATCAAAGAATGATTGCTCCGGATTGACTCCCGTTAATGCAATCCATTTTTGAGTCATAATAGCTTCCATTTTGTTTGTATCAGTACCTGTCCATCCAAGACCAGGAACACTCTGTATAGCAGCAATATAAGCAGCAGAACCTGTTGCGCCAAAGAATTCATAAGAAGCAGTAATACCTGCAACAAAATTTCCTGCAGCATTTGAGAAAAGGCTTGGATATCTTAGTGCAGCTTCAGCCTGTAAAAACTTAGATTCCGCTTTAGTCATAATAGGACCAGGTTTGGATGATGCCATTTTTACATATTCTGGAATATTCACACTACCATTTGGAAGTGTAGGTGGAGTTTCCTTACCTATAGTAATTCCATAGCTGAATCGGGAAACAGCAGTTCCAGATGGCACTCCTGGCTGCCCTGGTAAATTCCCTTGTCTAATGCCTAATACCTTACCTCCAATAAGAGAGAACATTCTTGATCTTCTACCGTCAACAATTCCATTAAATTTTTGGTATACAGGACGTGTATCTCCCTCTATGTTACCATTCAAAATAATCTGAATATTTTCAGATGCTACATTTTCGGAAAAATTAGCTGCTCTGGTTCCTGAACTAAGATAAACATAATAATTTGTAAATGGGTTTTGTTGAGCATCGTTTGCAGCAGAATATCCAGGATTTTCAAGTACATCTTCATCAATAAATTGGGCACCACTTAAACTTGCTAATTTTTGATCTCTATAAGCTGCCATAGCACCTGTCACATTAGCCATTCTTAACAAATACCTAAGCTCCAATGTATTAGCAAATTTCACCCATTTTTCATTATCTCCATGAAATACAATATCACTTAATGGAGAATCACCTGTACCCGTTTTTAATGCTGCAATAGCTTCTTCTATACTTTCAATAGAAGCTTTATAGATATCTTCTCCTTTATCATATTTAGGAGTAAGGTTATCCTGTCCTTTAAATGCTTCAGAATATGGCATATCTCCGTATAAATCTGTTAATATTTGCACGTAGTTAGCTTTCATAATTTTAGCGATAGCCTTATGCTGAACGTATTTGTTAGTAGGATCGTTAAAAGTGATTACTTTATCCAAATTTGCTACTCCTCGGAATAAACCATCCCAAACATCACTGTAAAATGTATTGGATACATTAGGCTTATAATCATCAATAAATGGAGCTCCATACACCAATGAATTACCTGCTGTTGCATTCATTACAACACTGCTGAATTTATTTAAAGATCTTCCCTGCACAGAATAACAAGATGTAATTCCTACTGGAAGCATTTCTTCCGGTGTAACTTTATCTAATGCAATATTATTAGGATCATCGTTAATATCAAGATACTTATCACATGATACTGCTGTCAGCAACATGGAAAGAGATAAAAATACTGTAGTTACTTTTATAATTTTCATAATTTTTAATTTATTAGAAAGAAGCTTTTAAGTTAATACCAAAAGATCTTTGAGATGGATATTGCCCCGCGATAGCAATACCTGCACCATTACCACTTGTATAAGATGTTTCCGGATCTGCATAATTTCTGTTTTCTTTCGCATATACAAAGAATGGGTTTCTTGCAAAAAGTCCAATAGTAAGACTATTAACAAAAGTTGAAGACAATACCGATTTTGGCACATCATAAGACAATGCAATTTCTCTCACTTTGAAAGCTGTCGCATCCAAAATCATTGGTTCACCTAGTCTTTGTAAAGATTGTGAAGTAAAATAGTTAGCAGCACCAGCATAATCAGCGGTTCCGTTTACCGGAGTATTATTAGCAACATATTGTCCGTTTACAAGCTGAACTGAATTAGGAATTACATATCCCTGAGTCCTGTCAAAGCTTGCAGTCTCCTCTGTAAGACCAGCAAACGTAAGAGTACTCTTAGCTAATGAAGCAAACTTTCCTCCTTTACGGTAATCCATAGTTCCTGAAAGTGTAAAGTTTTTAAACCTGATTGAAGTATTGAAAGTCAGTGTATAGTCAGGAGTTACCCTACCCATATTACTCAAGGTATTATTTTGTAAAGGTACTCCATCAGCCCCAACAATTATTCTGCCTTGATCATCTCTCTGGAAAGTTGTGGCTTTAAGAACTGGGAAATCCGATCCTTTAATTGCAAAAACCCCAAGTCCAACCGTTGTATATGGTACTGCAAGAGCTACTTCATCTAACCCTTCAGGAAGTTCCAATACCTTAGATCTTGAACTTGCATAACCTGCTCTAAAGTTCCATGTGAAGTTCTGAGTTTTAAACGGAGTAACTCCTAAATCAATCTCCAACCCTTTCATTCTAGTTTTTCCTACATTATCTTTCAATCTATTAATACCTGTTGTATTTGAGATACTAGCATTTGTAATAAGGTTTTTTGTATCCGATTGATAGAATGATCCTTCTAAAGTAATACGATCATTTAAGAATCCTAGTTGGATATTCAAATCTGATGTATACATAAATTCAGGCTGAATCGCTCTATTCGTCTGGTTAATGTTAATACCATATCCAAGCAACCCAGGAAAAGGATATCCTGCAGGAGCAATTCCCACATTAGATGTATCATATGGATTGATCGCTGAAGTATTTCCTACTTTAGTGAAACTTGGTGCGATTTTTATATAATTAATAACATCATTTTTTAATCCGGCAAATGCTTTAGTAGGAATAAATGAAAGACCTACTGAATAGTAAGGATAAGATTTATTATGAATTTCTCCATTAAAATAAGTAGACAAAACAGAGCTTTGTTCAACTCTAAGGGTAGAGTTCAAGAATAAATAGTCTTTGTATGATAAATCTAAGTTCGCAAAACCTGCTACTGTTCTTTGTCTTGTTGTAGTATTGTCAAAACCTAAATTATCCAATACGTTAGCTCCATTTGTATTCCCCGGCTGGATTGGATTTTTAACATTTCGGATATCATACCATCCCTGAGCAATCAATCCTGTTCCTCCCATTGCTCTTGCCGTTCTGTAACTATCCTGGATATTATTACCAATATTGAATTTTAAATTAATATCATCTGTAAGATCATAATTAAAGTTCAACATTAAATCTCCATAATAGCTACGTGTGCTCACTGTACGATTGATATAATATGAATCGTAATTGGCATTCTGGGAATAATCCTGGATTGTACCATCATCTAGGACAGTTCCTGTATTTGCATATAATCTTGTGGCAATATAACCATCGTCATGATTATCTTGTCTTACATTGTTCAAAAACACATTTCCTGAATAGCTCAAGCTAATATTTTTATTGAACTCATACTGCAATGACAAAATTCCAGATAGGTAATCATTAATTGTATTTTGTCTTGTATGCTGTATCTGGTAATACGGATTTTTTGTAAAAGCAGAAAGGAATCCGTCGATACCTGAATTACTATATTTTCTAATATCATTCATGGCAGGCATTTGAATAATATCATTGTATAGTTCTGAACTTGTCTGATTAATGACTTTACTGATATAATTTACAGTCCCGTCAATTCTTAATTTATCTAATTTTTTCCCAGCCTTAAGCAAGAAGCTATTTTGTACTAATTTGTCTTGATCAACAACGAAATTATTTTCTACTCTGTTGATTGACAAGGTAGCATAAGAGTCCGAACCCCCTGAGGTTACTGTTAGACCGTTCTGGAAAATAACACCATTTTTAAAGAATTTCGAGAAATGATTTTTTACCGGTGAATATCTCTCATAGATAAATTGATTATTATCTTGTGGAAGACCAGAAGGAACCAATTGTCCTCCTATACGAGGGTCATTATAAGCCGGTCCCCATGAAGTATTTTCCCAAGGTACGTAATTAGTTCCACTATAATCTATGTCACCATCAGGGTACACTTGTTCTCCAGGCACTCCTTTTCCATATACTGTTTGGATTTTAGGAAACATAAAAGCCTGGGTCATTTCGATTGAAGAAGTAAGTGTGAATTGGATTTTTTCACTTTTCGTTCCTCTTTTAGTTGTAACAATAACAACTCCATTTACTCCTTGTTGACCATAAAGTGCGGCTCCTTGTAAACCTTTAATGACGTTTACATTTTCAATCATTTCAGGTGGAATTTGTGCTAAAATACTTGCACTAGAAATAACATTATCAATAACCACCAAAGCCTGGTTATTTCCAGAAATAGATTTATTCCCCCTGATAACAATTCTGCTCGAAGCACCTACACTATTATCTGTCTGTGAAATCTGTAATCCGGAAACCTTTCCTGTTAAAGCTTGTACTGCATTGGGAGATGAAGCTTGATTTAACTCTTTTGTACCAACTACCTGTTGAGCATTGGTGATAGCATCAGCTTTCTTTTTTAGACCTAGTGCACCTGTAACCACAATTTCTTCAATGTTCTTTGTCTTTACTGTATCATTTCCCTGTTGGGCTTTTACAATAAAAAAGGGTGAAGAAAGTGCTACCATAAGTACACTTGCTGTTAGTTTCTTCATGTTTAATTTTGATTATTTTTTATTGGGTACAAATATGTGAAAGTTTCCCAAAATCACCAAGATATTTGTTAAAATATTTAAATATGAAAATTTTAACCTAACAACAATTACATTAAATTAATAATAACTGGAAAAAATCATGAATTTATTGAATAAAAACACAATAGTTAAAACCAACAATCATACAAGCATTTTTTACTTTAGCCATGCATCATACATTATAATACAACAAAAAATCAAAATATAATAATTCTACTTTTTTTGAAATTTTATACTTTTGTAAGATACAGAAGAAATAATTTCATGGAATTAATAAAAAACTGGTCAAATCTTTACATTGAAGCAGGATGTGATGAAGTCGGAAGAGGCTGTTTAAGCGGACCTGTTGTCGCAGCGGCTGTTATTTTAGATGATGGCTTTCAACAAAACCTGGTTAATGATTCAAAGAAATTAACATTCAAAACCAGAATGGAACTGGACAGTTATATCAAAGACAATGTAAAGAATTATGCTATTGCAGAGCTTCCCCCGTCATTCATTGATGAACATAATATATTAAACGCCAGCATTCATGCCATGCACCGTGCTTTGGATCAATTAACAATAAAGCCTGAGCTTATACTGGTAGATGGCAATAAATTCCATCCTTACAACTATATCCCTCATCAATGCATTATTCAGGGAGATTCTAAGGTACTATCCATTGCTGCCGCCTCTATCCTTGCCAAAAACTACAGAGATACATTAATGATTAAACTTCATGAAGAACATCCTGAATATGGCTGGGATACCAATTTCGGATATGCAACCAAAAAGCATCAGGAAGCTCTTATAAAATATGGTCCTACAAGGTACCACAGACAGTCATTCAGACTAAAGTATGATTAAAATTCTAATTTAAATTAATAAAAACAGTATATAAAAATTTATATCAATAAAAAAAGAGAAGCAATTTATTCTATTGCTTCTCTTTTAGGTATATCAAGAAATTACTTCTTTCTGTTTCTCATTTGTTCCTGAGCTTTTTGCTGCTCCTGTGCTTTTTCCATCATCTCTCTCATTCTCTTCTGGAACTTGCCTTCTGCTTTTGGCTTTTCTTTATTAGCCTGGATCTGTGCATGGATTTTCTTCTCATCCAGGATCCAATATTTAATAACAAGGATAATTAAAATATTAATCGCATTGGATACAAAATAATACCAGGAAAGACCAGATGCTGAAGTATTCAGGAAGAACAGGAATGTAATTGGGAAAATATACATCAAGACCTTCATATTTGGCATTCCTTCCTGTTGCGGTTGCTGCATATTCCCTGAAGTCATCACGGTATAAATTAAGATAACAACAGTACATGCCAATGCAAAAATACTCAAGTGGTCTCCTAAAAACGGAATTTTAAATGGTAACTTGATCAAGTCGTCATAAGCTGTCAAATCTTTGGCAAACCAGAATCCCTTTCCTCTTAAATCTATAAAGTTCGGGAAGAACCGGAACAACGCATAGAAAATAGGAATCTGGACCAATGCCGGTAAACAACCCGCCATCTGGTTAACTCCGGCTTTCCTGTAAACCTCCATCGTAGCCTGCTGTTTTTTCATCGGATCCGCATCTTTGAATTTGGCATTCACCTCATCAATCTCAGGACGGATCACTTTCATCATGGCACTTAGCTTATGCTGCTTGTACATGATTGGTGATAAGATCAGCTTTACAATAATGGTTAGTAAGAAAATAGCCCATCCGGCTGTTAATCCCCATGATGCAATAAAATTATACATAGGAATAAAGAACCAGCGGTTCATAGCTCCGATGAACGACCAACCCAGAGGAAGAATCTCATCAAAGTTTTTATCATAAGATTTCAGCAAAGGAAGATCCAATGGCATAAAATACCATGTAAAATCCTGATTCAGCTCACTTCCCGTCATCTGAACGAATCCTTCATAACTGAATTTTTTCAGGTATTCTCCTTCTTCAACGTTTTCCTGATTTCCTTTACTTTGAGTAAAACCATTTTTCGCCTCAATCACAGAAGAGAAAAACTGCTGTTTCACACCAATCCAGTTAAGCGTTTCTTTTTCCTCATCCATAGTAGTTCTTCCGTCATAATCATAATCTTTATAATTATTGAAGGCATATGAGAATTCTGAGTGAGACTGTTCCTGAGCCCTTCCTTTTTCTAAATTTCTTACATTATAATCCCAGATAAAATCGGCTTTGTTGTCTGCCGTAATATTAGCCAGCCCCTGAGTTCTTACTTTAAAATCCAAGGTATATTTCGGAAGTAAGGTGTAAATAAACTGGATAACCGCTCCGTTATAATCAGCCGTTAAGGTTACAGCATTTCCGTTTACTGACGGTGAAAAAACTAAATCTTTGGTATTAATAACCTTACCTGTTTTGTCTTTAAACTGGAAACCGTAATTAGAGTTATTTTTATTGATCAGATAAAGTGGCTGGTCCGCATTATCTGTTTTATGGTTATATGCTTTATACTTTAAAAGTTCTACTTTAGAAAGTTGTCCTCCCAAACTGGAAAATTCCAATTTCAATTCATTATTCCCTAAATTGGCTGTCTGAATAGCATTAGGAGTTACATTTGGATTGATATTGCTTGCCTGAGTTTGTTTTACGGCACTTTTTACCTGTTCAGTTTTCTGCTGCTGAGCTTTTAACTGCTCTTCTTTTGCCTGTTTGTTCTGGAAATAGAACATAAAACCAAAGAGAACCAGGCATAAAACCGCGAAACTAATCATTTGCTTCTTATCGATTCCGTTGTTTTGTTGCATTTTATTTTATATTAAAATTTTAAACTTAGGATGTACAATACATGTACATAATTTTGAGCTGACAAAAATACTGTTTTTTTATCAAAACTCTATGCTTTACTATATTACTATATAATAAACTCAAGCTGAGAATAATCAGCCTGAGTTTATGTTTAGACGCTTATGATAAAAATTTACCTTATTTCTTTTCGCAAGCCTTAATAAAAGCTCTGAATAAAGGATGCGGTGTTGCTACTGTACTTTTATATTCCGGGTGATACTGAACACCCACATAGAATGGATGGCCGGGAAGCTCAAGTGCTTCTACCAATCCTGTTTCAGGGTTTGTACCCGTAGCCAGAAAACCGTTCTTTTCAAATTCCTGCAGGTAGTCACTATTGAATTCATAACGGTGACGGTGTCTTTCAGAAATATTTTTGCTTCCATAAATTTCGGATAATCTGGATCCGTTTTTCAGCGCACATTTCCAGGCTCCAAGACGCATTGTTCCTCCTTTATCTATTACATTTTTCTGCTCTTCCATTAATGAAATAACAGGATCCGGAGTAGCCGTATCAAATTCCATGGAATTGGCTTTGGTATGTCCTAAAACATTTCTCGCAAACTCAATAGTCATGATCTGCATTCCCAAACAGATTCCCAGCATCGGGATCTTGTTTTCCCTTGCATATTTTGCCGTCAGGACCTTTCCTTCTATTCCTCGGTCTCCGAATCCCGGGGCAACAAGGATACCATTCACTCCTTTGAGCGTATCTTTAATATTCTCTTCCGTAATATCTCCGCTGTACACCCATCTTACCTTCACCTCGGTTTCAAGATCTGCCCCTGCATGTTTGAAAGCCTCAGCAATAGAAATATAGGAATCCTGAAGGGAAACATATTTTCCAACAAGAGCTATTTCAACAGTTTTCTTTGGATTCTGGAATTTTTTAAGGAAACTTTTCCAATCTTTCAGATCAGCATCTTTATCACTTTTCAGGTCCAGTTCCTTCAGTACTACATCATCGAAGTTTTGCTTCTGAAGATACATTGGCACTTCATAGATGGTTTCCATATCTTTACATTCAATAACGTTTTCCAAAGGAACGTTACAGAATTGAGCCAGTTTTGCTCTCTGATCTTTAGGAATTTTATGCTCTGTTCTGCAGACCAATACATCCGCCATAATTCCGCTCTCCATCAATTGGCGAACTGAATGTTGCGATGGTTTTGTTTTTAATTCCCCGCTTGAAGCCAGATAAGGCAACAAAGTCAGGTGAATAACCATAGAATTTTTCTCTCCCAGTTCCCATTTTAACTGGCGGACAGTTTCAATGTAGGGTAAAGATTCAATATCCCCTACCGTTCCTCCGATCTCGGTAATAATGATATCGTAGTTTTGTTTTGAAAGGATTTTAATTCTACGTTTGATTTCGTTGGTGATATGAGGAATTACCTGCACTGTTTTCCCTAAAAAATCTCCTTTTCTTTCTTTTTCAATAACAGTCTGGTAAATTTTTCCTGTAGTAACGTTGTTGTTTTGGGAAGTGGGAGCATCAAGGTAACGCTCGTAGTGACCTAAATCCAGATCCGTCTCCGCACCATCTTCAGTCACATAGCATTCTCCATGCTCATAAGGATTCAAAGTTCCCGGGTCAATATTGATATAAGGATCAAGTTTTTGGATCGTTACGTTAAAACCGCGTGATTTTAGCAATAGTCCCAGAGAAGCAGAAACGATTCCTTTTCCCAAAGATGAAGTTACACCTCCTGTCACAAAGATGTATTTTGTATTCTTTTTACTCATTAGATTAGGTTTGTGCAAAGTTAGGGGAAAAAGAAACACAAAGCAATTTTTTAAATTTCTAAAATAGTTAAATTCCCTTCAAACAACTATAAAACCTGATGAAAAAAGTTATAAATAAGCAGTGAGAATCTCCTTTGTTCAGATGACATTTTCCATTTAATCTCATTAAAAAAGGTTTTCCATATATCTGAAAAACCTTTTTTTATTATTGATCCGTTAATTATTGCTTTTGCAGCTCAAAATATAAATTGACATCCACATCCTTCCCTACACCTGCTCCCGTCGGATCATATTTTATTCCGTAGTCCAAACGGTTAATCGTGAACTTAGTCTGAAAGCCCATTACTTCTTTCCCCTTCTGATTTTTTGCAATTCCTCCGAATGTCACCGGGACACTTATTTCTTTGGCTACATCTTTAATTTTTAAAGTTCCTTTCAAAATGTAATTATTGTTTTTATCTTTTGAAATAGAAGCACTCTTGAATGACATATCAGAATATTGCGCAACATCAAAAAAATCAGCGCTTAAAAGATGCTTGTCCCTCATGTCCACTCCTGTGTTGATAGACCCTACCGCCACGCCAAATTCAAAGTCTGCGTTATCCAGATTCTTCTCCTGGGTAGTTACTTTTCCGTAAAACTTATCAAATCTTCCCTGCACAAAACTAATTCCCATGTGTTTAATATTGAAATTAACGGAAGAATGCATAGGATCAACTTCCCAGGTAGTTTGTGCAAAAGTCATACTGCTTAAAAATGCAAATATGAAAGATAAAAGTACTTTTTTCATTGTTATGATATTTTACATTATTATTTTAATTAAACAAAGCTAAGATATAAAAGAATTTCCTAGCATCTTCTATGTTAGCATTTTAATATTTAATCCATTAAAAACGTTCGGAAAAAAATTCATTTTTTATAACTTCGCAGTATGGCAAAACTGAAAACAGCATATTTCTGTCAAAACTGCGGAACCCAGTATCCCCAATGGATGGGGCAATGTAAAAATTGCGGACAATGGAATACTTTAGTTGAGGAGGTGGTGGAAAAACCTTCACACAGCGCACCTCCTTTCTCGAAGTCCAAGCAACATGTCATCAACATTATTGAGGTTGAAACCAGTGAAGAACCCAGAATAAAAACACCTTCCGAAGAACTTAACCGCGTTCTGGGCGGTGGTATTGTTTTAGGCTCTGTTACCCTGATTGGCGGTGAGCCCGGTATTGGGAAATCAACACTGCTGCTTCAGCTTGCCTTGAAAATGAAGAAAAAAATCTTCTATGTCTCCGGCGAGGAAAGTGCTTCTCAGATCAAAATGAGGGCAGATCGCTTAACGGATGTTAAAAATCCCAATTGCTTTCTCTTTACCGAAACTTCATTGGAAAAAATCCTTCATGAAGCCAAAAAGCTGGAGCCGGATTTTGTGATCATCGATTCTATACAAACCCTCCAATCCCAGCTTATTGAAAGCTCTCCCGGAACTGTTTCCCAAATCAGGGAATGCTCCAATGAGATTATCAAATACGCTAAAGAAAACAATGTCCCTGTTTTCCTGGTTGGCCACATTACAAAAGATGGCCAGATTGCCGGCCCCAAAGTACTGGAACATATGGTGGATGTGGTTTTGAATTTCGATGGAGACAGAAACCATCTTTTCAGATTGCTGAGAGCCAATAAAAACAGATTCGGCTCCACTTCTGAAATCGGAATTTATGAAATGATTTCCCAGGGGCTGAAGGAAATTAAAAACCCTTCGGAAATCCTTATCACCAAAAAATTTGAAGAACTTTCCGGAAATTCAGTAGCGGTCACCCTTGAAGGAAACAGGCCTATGCTTCTGGAAATTCAGGCGTTGGTAAGCACCGCCGTATACGGAACTCCACAAAGAAGCTCTACAGGATTTGACTCTAAAAGATTAAACATGCTTCTTGCCGTACTGGAAAAAAGGGCAGGTTTTCAACTGGGAGCCAAAGACGTTTTCCTTAATATTACAGGAGGAATCAAAACAGATGATCCGGCATTGGACCTCGCAGTAGTAGCTTCCATCCTTTCTTCCAATGAAGATATTGCCATTTCCGAGCATTACTGCTTCGCCGGTGAAATTGGATTAAGCGGGGAAATCCGCCCGGTTGCACAGATTGAACAAAGAATCACGGAAGCTGAAAAGCTCGGTTATGAAAAAATATTCGTTTCCAACCTCAACAAAATCCCGAAAAGGAAATTTGGAATCAGGATTGAAGAAGTCAGTAAAGTAGAAGATTTCCATGAGAGACTTTTTTAGTTTTTAAGTTTAAAAACTAAGAACGGAAAATGGAATCAGCACTTAATATGATTTTTTCATCTTTATAATTCATATCTTTATTCTATGAATTACCTGGCTCATTCTTTTCTTTCCTTTACCGACGGGCAAATCGTAGGACAATTCCTGGAAGATTTCATCCGGAATAAAGACCGGTTTTCTTTCCCGAAAGATATTCAGGATGGCATTACCCTTCATAGAGCAATAGATACCTTTACGGATTCACATCCCGCCATCCATGAAGCCAAAAAAGTTTTTTCTCCTTTGGTAAGGCTATACGCCGGTGCTTTCGTGGATGTTTCCATGGATTATTTTGTGGCCAATGACCTTTCCTTACTCTCTTTAGCAGGCTGGAAAGCTCATTCTTTACGAGTGTATAAAGTTCTGAATGAACATGAACAATGGCTTCCTGAAAATCTCAAAAGAATGCTGGTCAAAATGGAACATGACGACTGGCTTTATAACTACCGGGAAGACTGGGGAATAAAGTTCAGTATCCAGAATGTTCTGAACAAAGCCCAATATCTGGGGAAGGATATTCCTGTTTTTGAAGCGTTTTTAGAAAATAAAAATATCCTTCAGGAATATTATCATGATTTCTTCCCGGATCTGCAGTTGCATGTGTCAGGAATCAATTCGCTTCTCCAGCTGGAAAATGATGTCTAAAATATGCTCAGAACTGTTTATACAGGTAACGGTTAGGATATGCCAGCTTTTCACTTTTTCTGTCTCCGTTCACAATAATATGAATGATATTGATCTGATCATCAAACAGATTATACAGAAAACTCACTGCTGCTTCAACTTTTTTAGGAGTTCCGGCCGGCTCAGATTCCAGGAAGACAGTAACAGATTCATGGTCCTCTTCATAGCCGATAAAGTTTACTTTCAAAAATTTATTATCGGATTTTAATTTAAAATATTCCTGACAGTACTTCTGTAAAGCTTCATTAAGCCTGGCTTTATATTTTTCATCATTAAAGTGGAAAGAACCACCGTATTTTTTTCCTAATCCATTTTCCAGATCATCCATGAAAAACCTTCCGGTCACTTCAAATGTTTTTGATTTTGAATTGTAATTGATTTCAACAGCCCCTACATGATACGGATGTTTCGCCTCTGTAAAAGACAGCAAAGAAAACACCGGAATCAGAAACAGCCATAAATTCTTCATAAACCCTGACATAGAAATAAATTTGTCCGAAATTAATCATTATTTTCGTACGCATTATATTTTTACGTTATGATGCAGGATTTTCTTTTTTATTTAAACCTTGGATGGGAACATATTATTTCCCTGGATGCGCTGGATCATCAGCTGTTTGTTCTGGCACTTATTGCCGTTTATTCTTATAGTGACTGGAAAAAGATTCTGATTCTTGTAACGGCATTCACCATTGGCCATTCCATCACACTGGCTCTGAGTATTCTGGATATCTTCCGGGTTCCATCCGATTGGGTAGAGTTTTTAATTCCTTTAACGATTGTAGTTACTTCCCTGGATAATATTCTCATGAAAAATCAAAAACAAACATTAATGCGGGCTAATTATTATCTTGCTCTTATTTTTGGTCTTGTTCATGGGATGGGTTTTGCCAATACAGCAAGGGTGATGATTGCCAAAAGCCAGAGTATTGCTGTTCCCTTACTTGGGTTTAACATAGGACTGGAACTTGGACAGATTGTAATTGTTTTTGCCATTTTAATTCTTCTTTTTATTTTGCTTAATATTTTTAAGGTGAATAAAAAAGACTGGGTGTTGTTTGTTTCATCCGGTGTATTTGCTTTGTCTTTAAAAATGACATTAGAAAGAATTCCTTTTTAAACTTGAAATATTTTCATTATTTCAATCACATATTCCTATCTTTGGTAATTATTAAATCATTTCGGTTATGAAACAAAAAGTTGTCATACTTTCACTTTCCATATTTGCTTATACAGGTCTCACCGCACAAAATATCCAGAATAATCCAGGAAGCAACCACGGAAATAAATTTGAGCAACTAGGCTCTATCCTGCCAACACCCAACATTTACAGAACAGCTTCCGGAGCACCGGGACACGGTTATTGGCAAAACAGGGCTGATTATAATATCACAGCATATCTGGATGAAGACAAACGAAACCTGAAAGGATCGGAAACAGTTACCTATTATAATAATTCACCTGATGATCTGGATTATATCTGGCTTCAACTGGATGAAAATGAACATTCCAGCATCAGAAATGCAGGTTATGACACCTCAACCGTTCTTCCTGCCTCTACTACCGATCAAAAACTCAAGCTAACGGAACTTCCCGTAAAAGATAATGGCTATGGAGTTCATCTTGAAAAAGTAACGGATGCCTCAGGGGTTCCCCTGAAGTATACAGTCAATAAAACAATGATGCGCATTGATCTTCCTAAAATATTAAAAAAGGGGGAAAAATTTATCTTTAAGATAGACTGGAACTACAATATCTCCAACAGAATCAAAATGGGAGGCCGCGGAGGCTACGAAAATTTCCCTGAAGATGGGAATGATCTGTATACGATGACGCAATGGTATCCAAGAATGTGCGTATATAGTGATTTTCAGGGCTGGCAAAACCACCAGTTTACCGGAAGGGGAGAATTTGCGCTGGTCTTCGGTGACTTTAAAGTTTCAATGAATGTACCGGCCGATCATATTGTGGGTGGTACCGGAGAATGCAAAAATTATGAACAGGTTTTAACTCCTGATCAGCTATCAAGATACAAAAAAGCGGAAAATGCATCCGAGCCTGTAGAAATCGTAACCCTGGATGAGGCCAAAAAGGCAGAAAAAAACCGTTCTAAACAAAGAAAGACCTGGGTTTTCGAAGCCAATAATGTAAGAGATTTTGCATGGACTTCTTCCAGGAAGTTTGTATGGGACGGGATGCGTGTAACGATTCCTGAAAACAATAACAAGGTAATGGCCATGAGCTTTTATCCTAAAGAATCTTACGGCCTTTACCGGAAGTTCTCCACCAGGGCAGTAGCACACACCATCAAAACCTATTCAGAATTCACCATCCCTTATCCATATCCTGTGGCCCAATCTGTAGAAGCTGCTAACGGAATGGAATACCCGATGATATGCTTCAATTTCGGAAGAACGGAAAAAGACGGCACTTATTCAGAGGCTACCAAAAACGGAATGATTGGTGTAATCATTCACGAAGTAGGACATAATTTCTTTCCTATGATCATCAATTCGGATGAAAGGCAATGGGCATGGATGGACGAAGGACTGAATACCTTTACCGAATATCTTACGGAAGAAAAATGGGATAATAAGTTCCCTTCGAAAAGAGGCCCGGCCTGGACGATTGTGGATTATATGAAACTTCCGAAGGACCAGCTGGAGCCTATCATGAGCAATTCTGAAAATATTGTTCAATATGGCCCGAATGCCTATTCAAAACCTGCCACAGGATTGAACATCCTCCGTGAAACCATTATGGGCAGAGAACTTTTTGATAAAGCTTTCAAAACCTATTCAAAAAGATGGGCATTCAAACATCCTGAGCCCGCAGATCTTTTCCGTACCATGGAAGATGCCAGTGGTGAAGACCTTGACTGGTTTTGGAGAGGTTGGTTCTATGGAACAGATCCTGTGGATATTGCTATTGATAAAGTAACGGTAGCTACTCCTGATCTGGAAACCAATCCAAAGGCAGCAGCAGAAATCAAATATCAGGTTGAAAAGCCCCTTGCATCCAGCTTTGACGATATTTCAAAAATAAGAAACAGGGAAGATAAGAACATTACCTTCTATGTAGATAAGGATAAAGAAGCCCAGGATTTCTATTACAGGTATGACAGAGGACAGGAAAAAGTGGATCTGAATAAGGAGTATACCCTTAAAACGGAAGCGTCCCTTCCTTTAGATGCCAGGGATAAAGAAAAGTTTAATAATATTACTGCTTACCAAATCGATTTTGTGAATAAAGGGGGTATGATCATGCCTATTATCCTTGAATTTACTTTTGAGGACGGCTCAAAGCTGTACGACAAATCTCCGGCCCAGATCTGGAGACTGAACGAACAAAAGGTTTCAAAAACATATTATTTTGATAAGAAATTAAAGTCAATCCAGCTGGATCCAATGAGGGAAACCGCCGATATTGATACTTCAAACAACCATTGGAGCAACAACGGATCGGGTAATGAAACTTCGAAATTCCAACTCTTTAAACAAAAACAGGAAACAAACTCTGCAAGAGGTAGTTCAAACGGAAAAGTAAACCCGATGCAGGCAGCAGGAAAGAGTTAAAAATTAATTTATAAAAAGTATTCATAATCTGAATACTTTTTTTAGTTTTGCCTATCGCAGCCACAAATTGATGAAATTACCTTAAAAAATGAATACAACCTATCGCCCGGATATACAAGGATTAAGAGCTATTGCATTTTTACTTGTCTTCTTTTTTCATTTGAATAAAGACTGGCTTCCCGGAGGATTCTTGGGGGTTGATTTATTCTTTGTGATTTCTGGATTTTTAATGACCATGATTACCTTGGACGATATAGAAAAAAATAGATTTACATTTATTAATTTCTATATGAAAAGAATAAAGAGGATTACTCCTGCTTATTATGTTATGCTGTTTTTCGCTGCTTTTGTAGGAGCTTATTTATGGCAATATGCAGAAATGAAAGTTTTAAGAGAAACTATTATATCTTCTGGTCTGTTTATATCTAACCTAATATTTTCCAGAGGAAATAATTACTTCGGAGCAAAAACCAGTGAAAACCCATTGCTCCACACCTGGTCACTTTCTATAGAAATGCAATTTTACATTTTTTTACCTTTTATTATTTATTTTTTCAGAAAGCACCTTGTAAAAGTTTTTATAATAATAATTGTATTTTTTACAATTTATGCAACTTATCAGATAGAATTTCAAAACCTTAAAACTGAAATGTATTTTTCACTTTTAAGTAGAATTCCCGAGTTCTTGATCGGTGGAGTTTATGCTTTGATCTTCAAAAAGGGGATTGATATACAACGAAAATATAATACTTTACTTTCTTTTGGAAGTTTAATTATTCTTTTGATTTGCTCGGTTTTCATTACCGAAGAAAGTCATTTTCCTGGGATTTTAGCACTTATTCCTTGTATGGCGAGTGCTAATCTATTAGTTCTTAAAAACAATGCTTTATCCGATTTTTTATCAACAAAAACACTGGTTTACATTGGTGAACTCTCCTATTCTCTTTATTTATGGCATTTTCCAATAATGGCTTTTTTAAGATACAAAAATGAAAGTTATGGATTTAATGGGTTAGAAGTTATTTTCATTTCTGTTACCACATTTGTTCTGGCGTGGCTTTCTTATAACTTTATAGAAAACAAATTTCGAAAAATTACGGATGTTAAATTCTTTAAAGCATTTATTCCTTTGGGATTAATTGTTGCAGGGTTTTCATACTTTCTGTTTAGTATAACAGGATATAAAAAGATTCCGAAAGTCTATTCAATACCTTTTTTTGGATTCCAATCTCATGGTATAGACAACATTGAAAAATTTGGAGATTTAAGTAAAAATGATAGTATTGTTTTAATTGGCGATAGCCATGCTTTGATGTTGAAACCATTTCTTGATTATCTGGGGAAGGAAAATCATTTTTCTTATAAAACATTAACGTGTGATGCATATCCTGCAATAGAAGGGATAAAAGAAAGTGAAATATCTAAGGAAGGGCTTAAACATTATAGAGATGTCATGAAATTAGTGAAGCCAACAAAACAATTAATTGAAAGTGGCAATATCATCCTTATAAATAGTTATTCTTTTGTTAGGAATGAAAATAATAATGAGACCTATAATAAAAGTATTAGCAATATTCCGTCTTTACAATTCGCTTTAGAAAAGCTGATTAATAGTTTAAGAAAAAATCAAAAAATAATTCTTTTAAATACATTCCCTGTTGTTTTGGATAAAAACCCATTAAAATTAAATAATGGATTTATCAAAAATAATGATTATAAATTCAAAAAAACGTGTTTAAATAATAACAATAAAAGTTATTTAGAAAATCTAGCTAATAAATACAAAAATGTTTATTTCTATGACATAAGCAAAAGTAAGATTTTCCAAACGGCACCTTACATTAATGATACGATTGCCTATTATAATGGGGGGCACATTAATACATTTGCTTCAATAAAACTTGCAAAAGATTTAGATAAGGACTTTATGGACTTTTTCAGAAAAGTTGAAAGAGAAAAAAATTGACTTTAATTATAAAAGCCGGAAAATTCCGGCGTTTTTTATCCCAAATGTTCTCTTAAAGTCTTTTTATATGTTCTCCCCAGCGGAAGCTGTTCTCCGTTTTTCAGATAAACACTTCCGGAATCATAAGAGTTGATATGTTCTGATAATACAATATATGATTTATGGATTCTGATAAAACCAAAATCATGAAACTTCTCTTCAAAATTAGACATCCTTTCAAGGATCATATATTTTTTGAGTGGAGTCATCAGCATAATATATTCCCCGAACCCCTGTATCCATAAAATGTCTTTCAGAAAAACCTTGTTCATCACATAATTGGATTTGAACATAATATAATCTTCCTGGTATCGATTATTGACTGAATTCTTAAACTGTAAAAAATCTTTTGCTTTATTAACGGCCTTTTTAAAAGTGTCAAAGTCTACAGGTTTCACCAGGTAATGGACAACATCAAGTTCAAAGGCTTTTACGGCATACTTTGATTCCAATGTAAGAAAAATACATAACGGCCGGTCGGGAAGCTGCTGTAAAAGTTCTACTCCATTTATCCTTGGCATATTGATGTCAAAAATTACCAGATCCACCTGATGGGTTTTAAGAAAATCCAATGCTTCTTCCGGATTCTGAAATGAAGCCAGCAGCTCAACATCTTGAATCTGCTCACAATATTGTTTTACCAACTGTAATGCAGGGTATTCATCGTCAACATTAACGACAGTCAGATTAGCCATTCATATTAATTTTTAAAGCAATTTTATAATAATCATTTCCTTCCGGTCCGGAATGGAAGTCATATCTACCGGAATAGTATTTCTCTAAGATATGGATAATTGCTTCATTTCCCAATCCCTGATACCCTGTTTCAGCAAAATTCGCTCTATATTTCCCTACGGAATTGATAATTTCAAACAATAATTCCGAATGCTCCATTCTACAAGACAATCTGATAAAACTATGCTCCTCTTCCCCTATTGCAGAGTGTTTTAAGGCATTTTCAAATAAGGTGAGAAGTATGGAAGAGGGAATTTCAACAATATCAAAATCTTCCTGATCCTGGATATCAAAGGTAATATCTAGCCGGTTATTATACTTCAACTGGTATAAAGCAGCCAGTGCCTTCAATGAAGAAAACTCCTGTGTGACACCTATTTTTTCTTTTCCGCTATCATAAATAATGTATTGCAAAAGCTTACTCAGTTGTAAAATGGAATCAGAGGTTTTCTCTGAGGAAGTAAAACTATTGGCATACATATTATTAAGGGTATTCAGCAGAAAATGGGGATTCAGTTTCGATTTCAGAAGATCAAGATACAGCTGGTCCTTCTCTTCTCCCAGTTCTTTAAAATCCTGTTCAATCAGGAATTTATCCTTTGTAATCCCAAGAAATGAAGCGACAAGAATTACAATTCCCTGGGCGGTATAGACGTTGTATAAAAATTTTGTGTTGGATAGCGTCTCATTAAATCTCATATTAAATACTGCCGGCTCCAGTAGAATTCTAAAAAGGCTCGACACGAGAAAGCAGATAAAAGCAAATAAAATAAACTCAGGGTATTTATTGGAAAGATAAAAGCGGGGAACGAGATAAAAGTACACCAGATAATAAATCCCGACATTGAAAATGATCACAAATAATACCGACCATATGAGCTCCGGTACATCTAAAAAGTAATTTTCGGTAAAAAAAGTGATGATTAAAAAGAATAAAAAGAACAAAGCGTGCTGAAAGTTCAGCAGAAATCCCCAGTGATATTCCATCAGCCTTTTCAAAATCCTACCGTTAAGTAAAATTCTGAAAACCAACAATATAAATATAATATTGATAATAAAAAACATCTAAAATATCCAATTTTCAATCTTTCAAATATAAGGCCTTTTTTATCCGGGATTGCAGTTCACTGATAAAAACTGTCATTGATTGAAAAATAAATTCACGGCCCCTTCTTATAAATATATTTGAATCAGCAGGATATTAATTCAGTCTTACATGAAAATTAAATTATCGTTAATCACCTTTTTATTACTGGGTTTTGGCCAGATGATCTGTGCCCAAAGCCGCGACAATTACAATATGTGGTTCCAGTATCTTATGTCTGCAAAACTTACGGATAAAAGCACCTTAACCGCACTTTCCCAGTACCGGTCTTTTGATCTTGCCTATGATACAAGACTTTTCCTGGTCTCTGCCTATGTTGATTATGAAGTTGCCAATGAGGTAAAACCTGCCCTGGGAATGATGTTTCTTATTCTGGATTCATATAAGTCTGACAATACCAAAAGAGAAAGATATGAGAAAAGACCTTTCCAGCAAGTAAGTCTGGGGGGCAATATCGGAAGAACCTCCATCTCCCACCGTTTCCGTGTAGAAGAGCGGTTTATAAGCAACCCTGATGAGTTTATTGTAAGGCTGCGATACCTTATTTCTTTAAGAATTCCATTCAATAAAGCCGGGGAAAAAGAAAAATTCTATGGGATTCTGAAAAATGAAATAAGGATGAACGTTGTGAAAGATGAACCATTTGACAGCAACCGTTTAACAGCCGGTGTCGGGATAAAAACCGGAAAAAATTCAGCTGTGGAAATCGCTTTTATTAACCAGCTGGAAACAGGATCCACAAGTAATTATGCCTATATCGGCTACAGAAATAGTTTCGACTGGAGAAAAAATAAAAATAAATAACCTCAATACATCCACTTATGCTTACACTCCTTGGATTTCTGATGATCATCATTTTTATGGTGCTTATCATGAACAAAAAAATGACTCCGCTTACTGCCTTAGTGATTATTCCCGTAGCTATAGCATTAGTTGCAGGCTTTGGTCCTCATCTGGGAGAAATGATGAAAAACGGAGTAAAGGAAATTGCCCTTACCGGGGTTATGCTCATCTTTGCTATTCTTTATTTCAGCTTAATGATAGATACCGGGCTTTTTGAGCCCCTGGTAAATCTCATCTTAAAGGCTGTAGGCGACAACCCTGTAAAAACGACTATCGGAACCGCTATTCTCACCACTTTGGTCTCCCTGGATGGTGACGGTTCCTCTACTTATATTATTGTTGTGGCTGCCATGCTTCCCCTATATAAAAAACAGGGCATGAACCCGCTTACCCTTACCTGTATTATCATGCTGGCCGGGGGGATTATGAATATATTGCCCTGGGGCGGCCCTACCGCGCGGGTAATGAGCTCTCTGAAACTGGGTCACACAGAGATTTTCGTCCCTATGATTCCTATTATGGCATTAGGAATTGCGTGGGTGATATTCGTTGCTTATATCTTAGGAAGAAAAGAAAAAAAAAGGATTGCCAAATATGGGAAATACACCCAATACAGCGCGAGCGATATTGCCGGAGAATCGGATCCGAAACTTTTGCGTCCAAAGCTGATCTGGATCAATCTTATTTTGACACTCATCCTCCTGACCGTCATGATACTTGATATCGTTCCTTTGGGAATCGCGTTTATGATTGCATTTTGTATCGCATCTGTTATCAACTATCCCAAGCTGAAAGATCAGCAAAAAATCATTTCAAAACATGCCGGAAACGCCCTTTCCGTGGCGGGGATGATTTTCGGAGCCGGAATTTTTACGGGAATACTCAACGGCACAGGTATCATGCAGGCTATGGGAAATAGTATGATCGAAGTTGTACCGAAGAGCTGGGGTGGCTATCTTAATATCATTACAGCTGTTTTCAGTGTTCCGCTTACGTTTTTTCTTACCAATGATGCTTATTATTTTGGAATATTGCCCATCATCGAAGCCACGGGCCATCAATTGGGTATTGCCCCGGAAATATTGGGAAGAGCAAGTCTTGTAGGGCAGGCTTCACATTTGCTGAGCCCACTCGTTCCTTCTACTTATCTTTTGGTATCACTGGCCGGTGTGGAATATTCAGATCATTTGAAATATACGTTGAAGTGGGCAATAGGGTCATCCATTATTATGCTTGCCGGAGCATTGCTTCTTGGAACGATATGATAATTTGAGGAATAATTATTATCTTCAACTAAAAATATAATCAGCCTAATTTTTTGTAAAGACAGCTTATTCTTCCAGATGAATTTCTTACCTCAGAAAACATTCACCGGCAAATATCTGAAAAATCTTACATTGTATGTGTTTACAGCAATCGTAGGCGGGGTATTGGCAGGACATTACGCTCCTGGAGAAAGTATAAAACTCGGAGTGGTGAGCCGGTATTTCTTTATGATTCTGGAAGCTTTTATCCTGCCTGTCATTTTTATGGCGATCATATACGGAATCTGCCAGCTTTCTGAGATTAAAAACGCAAGTAATATTGTGTGGCAGACCATCCTGTATTTTTTAACAGTAGGTTCCATCGCCATCATCCTGGGCATTGTTTTTGGCTCCATTATGCAGCCTGGCTCTGATACAGGCATTGATATTTCCTATATAAACACTACCCTTCCAAAAAACTTTGAAATCGAAAACGGTGATTTATCCACTCTCCTGTATCTCAACAGGCATGGCATCTTTCTTTTAATTTCTATCCTGACAGGTATTATCATGAACCTTTCTTCCAAAAAAGAAAAATTTCTGAATCTATTGGAACGGGGCACCAGTATTTTTTATACGGTCATTAAATACCTCTATTTCATTCTTCCTCTTATCATTTTCTGTAACATTGCCTATGGAATTGCCGTATATGGCATCAATACTCTTTTACCTTTGAGCAAAGTGGTCGCTACGGTCTATCTTGCAGACATTGTCTTTATTTTTGGAATTCTAGGCCTTATCTCTTATGGATTTGGATTTAATCTCTGGACATTTTTACTGGGGATCAAGGAAGAAATCATTCTTGTTATTACTACTTCATCTTCCAAAACGGCTTTCCCTTTAATTTTTGAAAAAATGGAATCTGAGGGGTATAGCAGAAAGATTTTAAGGTTTATTATTCCGTTAGGGTATAACTTTAATCTTGCAGGAGCCTGTATCTATATTTCAGTAACCTGTTGTTTTCTTATTCAGTTTTATAATATTTCTTTGGGCTTTAATGATTACCTGTGGCTTTTTATTATTATTTCCGTTACTTCAAAAACGGCTTCCGGTGTACCGGGCTCAGGATTTTTAGCTCTGATATTTACATTGAACAGGTTCGGAAAGATCCCGTTAACGGATATTGCACTCCTTTATAGCGTAGACCGCTTTATGAATGAGGCCAGATCGGTAACCAATTTTATTGGTATTGCAGTTTCAGGAGCTATTATTTCTAAAATAAACCAGCATCAGAAAGACGAAATTCCCTCTGCTTAATTGAGTTTCACTTTTATTCAATTCCTCCTGTTTAATAATGTCACTTTTTAAAGTAATAAAGCCTCTGCTACAATATATTAATACCGAAACAAGAAGAAATTGTCAGGTTAATTATGGATATTGCTGAAAAAAATGTTTCCGGAAATCTCTTCATAAAAAGCAGATCTTCAAAAATACCAATACCCTATGCCTGTCTACAAACAACATAACATCCTGGAGTTAAAACACTTACTTTTAAACAACAATAAAAAGTATTACATATGAAAAATGCAAAACTATTAAACAGGGAGCCATCTGTGGAGGAATTGTTACAGCCAGAATCAAATGTTGCGAAAAGGACAGAAATGGCAATTGTATTTTATGGATCGGACCGGGGCAATATTGTCCATAGCCCGGCTTATATAACAGTAATAAAGTCGGACATTTCCGGCTTATTCTTTTCATACTGGAATTATATTAAAATACAAATTATAAAGAAAGAAATATAAAACCAGCACAATCCTCTCCACAAAACGCTTTCAAAAAAAAGCACCTATCACTTAACAACCAGTAAATTACATTTAAAAAAAACAGTTAAAATATATCACATTTAAAGGAAAAAATATTATCTTTGATTTACTTTTAAACACCAAATGTCAAAAACCTGATTGACTTATCATGCTCAGGATGTAGAACAAACTAAAATGATTACCTATGAAAAACGCTAAATTATTAAGCAGAGATGCCCAGAAATCAATCAACGGCGGGGCCGCAGGACGCTATTGCTGTGAGTACAATTACAAAGGACAATGCATCCTTTGGATCGGGCCGGGACAATATTGCCCATAGTAAGAGACAACTCATACAGTTAGATAAAAAGCCGGAAAAATTTCCGGCTTTGTTTTTTATTTTTCTGCCAAATTTTCACATCCCCAATAAAAAATCTGCCATTTCATCCATTGGCAGCTGATGGCATACATTTAGAGAATTACAAGACAGAAATAATTAAAAAATAAATATATTATGTCAGTAAACTTTAAACCATTGGCAGACAGAGTTCTGGTAGAGCCAATCGCAGCAGAAACTAAAACAGCTTCAGGTATTATTATCCCGGATACTGCAAAGGAAAAGCCGCAAGAAGGTACTGTAGTGGCAGTAGGTCCTGGAAAAAAAGATGAGCCTACAACTGTTCAGGTAGGTGACAAAGTTCTTTATGGAAAATACTCAGGTTCTGAATTGAAGTTAGAAGGGAAAGATTATTTAATCGTAAGAGAAGCTGACTTATTGGGAATCATCGGGTAAAAGCTTCTGGCTATTGGCTTCTGGCAAATGGCTTTTTTTCTACATAGAAATTAATTGATGAGAGATTTTAAAAAATTCGAAGTTTGGCAATTAAGTCATCAACTGACTTTAAAAATTTATACTTCAACCAAAAATTTTCCGAAAGAAGAAATTTTTGGGCTTACCTCTCAAATCAGAAGATCATTTGCATCTATTGGATATAATATTTCAGAAGGAAGTGGTAGAAATTCAGATAAAGAATTTGCCAATTTCATTAATATTGCTCTGGGATCATCCAATGAAGCTGAGAACCAATTAATTCTTGCGAAAGACTTAGGATACATTCATGAAATTGATTACCAAAATCTTTTGGAAGAGTTGACCATACTAAAAAAGAAGCTTGTAACTCTATGGAACAAGCTCAATGGAAATTAAAAAAATAAAATTAAACTAACGACTTGTAAAAGCCAAAAGCTAACAGCAAGTCGCCAAAAGCTTAAAAAATTATGGCAAAAGAAATAAAATTCGATATTGAATCAAGAGACGCTCTAAAAAGAGGTGTAGATGCATTGGCTAATGCAGTAAAAGTAACTTTAGGTCCTAAGGGAAGAAATGTGGTAATCGAAAAATCTTTCGGTGCTCCGCACGTAACTAAGGATGGTGTTTCTGTAGCTAAAGAAATCGAACTTGAAGATAAGGTAGAAAACATGGGAGCTCAGATGGTAAAAGAAGTAGCTTCCAAAACCAACGATATCGCAGGAGACGGTACTACTACCGCTACTGTATTGGCACAGGCTATCGTAAGAGAAGGTCTTAAAAACGTAGCAGCAGGTGCTAACCCGATGGATCTTAAAAGAGGGATCGACAAAGCGGTAACTGCTGTTGTGGAAAACCTTAAATCCCAGTCTCAGGAGGTTGGGGATTCTTCAGAAAAAATCAAGCAGGTTGCTTCTATCTCTGCTAATAATGACGATACGATCGGTTCTTTAATCGCTGAGGCTTTCGGAAAAGTTGGTAAAGAAGGAGTAATCACTGTAGAAGAAGCTAAAGGTACTGATACAACAGTAGATGTTGTAGAAGGTATGCAGTTCGACAGAGGATACCAGTCACCTTACTTCGTGACAAACCCTGAAAAAATGTTAGCTGAGCTTGAAAACCCATATATCCTTTTAGTAGAGAAGAAAATCTCTTCAATGAAAGAATTGTTACCGGTTCTTGAGCCAATTGCACAAGGTGGTAAGTCTTTATTAATCATCTCTGAAGAAGTTGAAGGGGAAGCTTTAGCTACTTTAGTAGTAAACAAACTTAGAGGTTCTCTTAAAATTGCTGCTGTGAAAGCTCCTGGATTTGGAGACAGAAGAAAAGCAATGTTAGAAGATATCGCAATCCTTACAGGTGGACAGGTGATCTCTGAAGAGCAAGGTTTCACTATGGAAAACATCTCTTTGGATATGCTTGGAACTGCTGAGAAAGTAACCATCGACAAAGACAACACAACAATCGTAAACGGTGGTGGTGATGAAGCGAAAATCAAAGGAAGAGTAGCTCAGATCAAAGCCCAGATGGAAACTACAACTTCTGATTACGACAGAGAGAAACTTCAGGAAAGATTAGCTAAGTTAGCGGGTGGTGTTGCTGTATTGTACGTAGGTGCTGCTTCTGAAGTAGAAATGAAAGAGAAAAAAGACAGAGTTGATGATGCATTACACGCTACAAGAGCTGCCGTTGAAGAAGGTATCGTAGCAGGTGGTGGTGTTGCTTTAGTAAGAGCCATCTCTTCATTAAACGAGCTTTCAGGGGCTAACGCTGACGAAACTACAGGGATCAAAATCGTGAAAAGAGCCATCGAAGAGCCATTAAGACAAATCGTTGCCAACGCAGGTGGTGAAGGTTCTGTAATCGTTGCTAAAGTAGCAGAAGGAAACGGAGACTTCGGATACAACGCTAAAACAGACGAGTACGTTCACATGCTTGAAGCTGGTATCATTGACCCAACTAAAGTAACAAGAGTTGCCCTTGAAAATGCAGCTTCTGTATCTGGAATGCTTTTAACCACTGAATGTGTTATCACTGAAGTGAAAAAAGACGAACCAACTATGCCAATGGGTGGTGGAATGCCAGGAATGATGTAACAGCGTAAGCTAAGACAAATTAATATACTAACCGTTCTGCTTTTGTGGGACGGTTTTTTTTTATAATATCTCCTCAGATTTATAATTTTTATATGTCTACCCAAATGTTAATAATAAAACAAATATTGGTAATTTATATGAGTGTAATGAGTAAATTTGGACATTAGGAAACATTGTAATAAGCATATGGGATTTCAATCAATTGTACACGGAAGAATAGTTATAGAAAATAATCTTGACAAAGTAAGAGAAATTATTCAAAATCTAGGAAATGATGAATGGATGCTTAGGACTGAAATGTTCGGGCTTGGTATCTCAGATCAAACTTACTACGAAGATCCTGTCATTTCATTTGGAGCAACATATAAACAAATCGAGTATTATTGGGCAGAATTTATTTTAGAATTTGAAAATATTTTACGCCAAATTGACTTTGATACAGCAAAAATTCAATTGGAAACCGAAATAATGGGAACTTATAATTTTTTTTGGAAGTCAAAAAAAGATAAAACAAGTTACGAAAAAGAGGCTAAAATGATTGAGACTGAAGAATGGTTTTTTGGATTTGGAAACCGAGATAGATGGGGTCTTTTGGAAACTGATTTACTTGAAGAAGAAATTTTTACAATAGATGATTTTAAATATCCAATTATAGACAATAGCTCTCAATAAGTATTCCTCCCCTTCCAAAAACAATTCTTGCTTAATGATATAAGGAAAGACCATTCGAAGATAAGGTTTATTTTCATAATAGATCAACAGTGAAATATTTGGAGATAAAATGATGAATGCATTATCACTGAAGCGAAAAAAGACGAACCAGCTATGCCAATGGGTGGCGGAATGCCGGGAATGATGTAACAACGTTTCATTGAGACAAATTAATATATAAACCGTTCTGCTTTTGTAGGGCGGTTTTTTTGTGAAATATGGTT
The DNA here is from genome assembly GCF_001021975.1 of Chryseobacterium gallinarum. Classification (NCBI taxonomy): domain Bacteria; kingdom Pseudomonadati; phylum Bacteroidota; class Flavobacteriia; order Flavobacteriales; family Weeksellaceae; genus Chryseobacterium; species Chryseobacterium gallinarum. The sequence goes on from NZ_CP009928.1 coordinate 1,025,821, forward strand.
TTCCGTAAGGGAATACTTTTTTTATATTTTAACTTAGCAAAGTAACAAATCTTTTTTCAAGAAGCAGATTATTATAAATAAATGTATAATTCTTCATTTGTTTTATAGTAAAGTTTCGTAAATTTATAAATTAGCAAAATCACTATAACCATACTAAATTAAATGGAAATCTTAACATTAAAAGAAAGAGTTAAAAATATATTAAGCTTAGGAGAGTCACATTTTAGAGAATTTAAATCAGCCTATCAAGGTCCAAATGGTAATAAAGTAGCAGGATCTATTAAAGAACTAAATAAATATATTGCTGAAGCATTGGTAGCTTTTGCAAATGCGGATGGTGGCGTTATATTAATTGGTGTAGAAGATAATGGTTATGTAACTGGATTGCCTTTTAATGAAAAGGAAGTAAGTGCATTATTAAATGGTTACAAATCTTATATACATAGAGATTCAAAATTACCAATCGAAAATGAAGTAAAGCTGGATAATATTCATGGAAAGACTATATTATTTTTTTCTGTATCAAAGGGTATGGATGATATTTTTCAATTATCCGATGGAAGATGTGTTTGTAGAAAAGATAAAGAAACTATACCTATTAGTTTTAATAAAATTCAGTTTGAAAGAAATGAGGTAAAATCAAGAGCTTATGATAGGGAGTTCTGTTATGATGCAACTGTCAATGATCTCGATGTAACACTTATTCAAAGTATTTCTAATTCATACATTGCTGGTCTTAGCGTTGAATATTATCTCCAACAAACAGGTTTGGCAGAATTTGAAGTTAGCTCATTAAAACTACGTAGAGCAGCACTGCTATTATTTGCAAAAGATATAACAAAATGGCACACTAGATGTCAAATAAGAATTTTACAAATCGCAGGTAATGACTTAAAAAGTGGAAAAGACTACAATGTTGTCAATGATGAGATTGTTACGGGAAATATTTTTTATTTGTTAACTACTGCTTGGGAAAAATTGAGACCTTTTCTTGCTTACAAAACAGAATTTGGAGCAGAAGCAAAATTTGAACAAAAATTTATTTATCCTGAGGAAGCCGTTCGTGAAGCCTTAGTAAATGCAATTACTCATAGAGATTATACAATTCAAAATGGAATTGATATTTTTATTTTTAATGACAGATTAGAAATTAAGAGCCCGGGATTATTGCTTTCAACAATAAACATTGAAGATTTAAAAAAACTTCAAGGACATCACGAGTCAAGAAATACTTTAACAGCTAGAGTTCTTCGCGAAAATAAAATTGTACGAGAATTAGGAGAAGGGATGAAGAGAATATTTACCTTACTGCATTCTCAAGAAATGGATAAGCCTGAACTATTAAATCAAAACAGTTCATTTTCTATAATTTTAAATAATAAATCTATTTTTAGTGCATCAGAAGAAGCATACCTTAATATGTTTAAGAATTATGAGATAAGCCCCTTACAAAAAAGAATAATTATTTTAGGAATAAAATCAACCGAAATAAGTCCTTCTGATATTTATAAAGCTATGAATACTACAGATAGAGATACATATGATAAAGAAGTAACTTCTTTACGAAGACTAGGAATTTTGAAAGAAATTAGAACAAATAGTACTGCTACAATTTTATCTAGAAAAACTAAAATAAGTAAACAAAAAATTGGTAGATATAAAATACAAAACCCTAAGTAATTACTAACTCTTCAAAGTTAGACTAGCTCTTTAAAACAAGCTCCGAAGTCATTAAACTTCGGAGCTTATTTATTTATCTAGTTCAGAATAATATTCTTCAAAACAATATCAAATACCCCGCCGCAAATTCTTCCGACTTTAGAACAAAACAAAATCCGAAGTTCCCACTTCGGATTCTTTATATCCCACCATCTAAAATACCCCCACTCTCCCATTTCCTATCCCCCAACTTTTACTTATATTTGTTTCTATAACGTACACAAATATGCAAAACAAAAAAATACATCAGGGGAGAAATATCAAGCGTTTTCGTGAAATGCTGGGTATAAAGCAGGAAGCTTTAGCTTTTGATCTTGGTGAAGACTGGAACCAGAAGAAAGTTTCACTTTTGGAGCAGAAAGAAACTATTGAAGATCCTTTGTTGAAAAAGATTTCCGAAGTGTTGAAAATTCCGGTGGAAGCTTTCCAGAATTTTGATGAAGAACAGGCTATCAATATTATATCTAATACTTTCGATAACTGTCAGCAACCGGCATCTATTTTCTATAATTCTACACTTAATCCTGTAGATCAATTAATCAAGGTACACGAAGAAAAAATTGCGCTGTACGAAAGAATGCTGAAAGAAAAAGAGGAAATGATGGCCAGGCTGGAGCAGCTGATTCAGAAATAAAAAAACAAAACTAATAACCAACCCTTCATGAAACTCTATACTTTCATAGCAGTACTCCTTTTGCTATCCTTCAGTTGTGCAAAAAAAGACCAATACAGTGTTGGCCAGCAATGGAACTACAAAACCCGTCCTACCGAAAAAAGCTCTACCCTTACCATATTGAAGGTTGAAGAATATCCTGAAACCGGAAAAGTGATTCATATTTCTGTCAGCGGTTTGAAAATGAAAAACCCCGCCAGCCCTACTGGGTATGCAGAAAACCTCAGCCACCTTCCCCTATCAGAAGAAGCTTTGAACAAAAGTGTCACCACCCTGAAAAACGAAACCAGTAAAAAGCCGGATTCTCTTGAACTCGATGGATATTCTTACTGGAAAAAAGAGTTTGATAAAGGAAATGCCGGAATATTTACCATTCCCGTTTCTGAGATTATAAGCTCCATGGAAAAATCTATTGTTGCAGGGGATTATACCAAGTAAAAACATTGTATATTTTCATCTATGAAGAACTTTAAATTGCTATTATTTTGTCTTGTACTTTTATTTTCCTGTAGTAAGAAAAATAGTGATAACACAACTGAAAAACCTAAACCCGTTCTGATAAAAATAGGATACTATCCTACGTTTCATCTTCCTGCTGAAACCATCTTAAATTTCACTGACGAGTATTTGATTTTTTACAGCCCTGTTTCTTATAATCCACCTCTGCCTCCATCACAGGAAAATGGAGAAAAATGGAGTGAAGAAGAAGAAAAACAACATCTGGAATACCTCAATGAAAGGCCGGAACTGCAACCTTTTAAAATTAAGCTGTCAAAAAATGATATTGAAAGAATTCAAAGAATATCAGACTCCTTTACATCAGAAGATTTTAATGATAAAGATTTAAAACCCGCAATGGATGGGATGTCAACAAACATTATTATTGTATACTCCAATGGAAAATTAGTTCAAATCAACCCTATGAACGCTCCCAATGAAAAGCAAAGAGCATTATATGGAGAGATTTTAGATGTCCTCATTGAAAAGAATACCAATAAGAATGATGCTGTTATTTTACAGAAAATAAAAGGATATCACTGATTGTTAGCTCCATTCTCCCAATTTCCCTGCTGCGTAAAGTCTCCTGACTTTGAGCTAATAAATAATCCAAAGTCAGGAGTCTTCGGATAGCAAAATTACCCTTGTTTACCCAACTACCACCACAAATGATTCAATAAACAAAAGCCAGAAAATTAGCATATTAGTAAAATACAGAGGATGAATGAAGCGGTCTTGTTTTTAGAAAAAAAACTTTATCATCTGGTAAAAGCAGAGAATCCTCTCCAACTTTTTCCTATCTTTAAACCATGATATTCAATTAAAGTCCGGTATTAAAAATAAACCTGAATCACTGAAAGAATAAGATAAAACCAAACACTAAAGTCCCTACCATTGAAAACAAAATTATTATTCCTTTCATTTTTGAGTTCACTGCTGGCTCATGCGCAAACCCTTAATTTTAAAAGTCTCGCTAACATGTCGGTAGGCAGAGGTGCCATAACCAGTGTAATCGTGGATGATAATATATATGTGAGCAATGGATATCAGGAAAGCGGAGGCAATGCCAACTATATTGAAAAATATAATATTACTGATAACAAATGGAGTGTTCTCAATTCTATTCTAAGTCCCAAAAGATTTGCTAATTCGGAGACGTATGATAATAAAATTTATATATTTAACGGTTGGGGAAACAGCCATCTTGAAATTGTAGACCTTGCAACCCAGAAAGTAACGAAGGGGGCTGTTAACCGTTCCTATACAGGAAATGCAGGTTCTGCCATCCATAATGGAAAAATATATGTGTTCGGCGGCAGCGGACTCAATGGCGCTGCAACCACTAAATTTTCTAACAGATTCCAATATTATGATATTGCTTCCAATACGTGGCATCCATTACCGGATATGCCCACAGCCAGGGAAACAAAGGGTAAAATTGTGAATGATAAATTGTATGTCATTGGTGGTTTTAACGGCACCTCATCCCGGCTGATCAATGTTTACGACCTTAACACAAATCGTTGGACCGATCAGTTTACGATGCCCGCCGGGATATCCGGACATTCATTAGCCGTATCCGGTAATAAGATTTTTATTGCAGGAGGCTATAATAATCAGACGTTTCTGGCCTATTTTGATACGGCAACCAATAAATTCCATCAGCTATCTTCCAATATGATTCCAAGAAGACATGCTGCAGCGGAAATATACAACAATAAATTATACATCATCGGCGGAAGTACAACATCTGTAACCAAATCAGCTATTAAAAGCTTACAAGCAGCTGATATTTCTGAGGATGCACTCTCTTCAAATGCAGCCGGTGAAGACCGTGAAACTAAAACAAGAGTCTATACCAATGCATCCAGAGACGGTTTCATCATCAGCAATAAAAATAACAGCAATCAATTTGAATTTACCGTTTACTCTTTAGATGGAGAGGTAGTCAGCAGGGGCTTTGCCTATTATAACAGAAATATAGATTTATCAAGAGTAAAACCGGGAACTTATATTTTCAGTTTTAAAGATGAGAAAGGGGTTTTGCAACAGATTAAAATTGTAAGATAACAAGCTTCAATTTAATTGACCATACCTTGTTAAAGAAAAGCCTCTTGGCCAGCTATTTTTCAAACGCAGCGGAAATCTGTACAGAGCCTATACAGACAACGGCATCATCAAAATTGAGTACGACAAATATGACGAAGAAGATTACGAAGTATTTGAAGGGAATATTTATGACTTTTTAATCAAAGAAATTGACAAATTAGAAGAAGATTATAAAGAATATATCAACGAAGGAAAGTCCTGATCTGAATATGAAAAAAACATTTGAATTTCTCACCCATCTGAAAGAAAATAACAACCGGGAATGGTTCGTGAGGCACAAATCCGAATATGATGCCATTGTAAAGGAAAATAAAGTTTTATTTACTCAGATCTATCATGAACTTCAGGAGCATGATCAGCTTAAAGGAATCCATATTTTCAGGATTTACAATGACGTCCGTTTTTCCAAAAACAAAACACCCTATAAAACTAATTTTGGAGTGGGATATTCCCGATCAAAACCTATGTTGAGAGGCGGATATTATATTCAGCTGGAACCGGGAAACAGTTTTGTAGGAGGTGGATTTTGGGGACCGGAGGCCAAAGATTTGCTCCGTATCCGCAAAGAATTTGAAATCAGCAGTACAGAAATTGAAAAAATTACTTCCGACAAAACTTTCATCAAATATTTTGGAGAACTTAAAGGTGATGCTGTAAAAACAGCACCGCGGGGTTTTGATAAAAACCATCCGGCTATAGACCTGATCAGAAAAAAACAATTGCTGGTGATACGGAAATTTACCAATAAGGAGGTTTTATCAGATACCTTTCAGAAAGAAGCAGTTCTTACCTTGTTGGCAATGCGACCCTTTTTCGATTACATGAGCGAAGTGCTTACGACGGATTTGAATGGTGAACCTTTGTTCTAAAAATTTATGTATAAACTGAATATCTGTTTTTATTCTATTCCTCTTATTTGTAATTTAGGCCCTCGGAAAAGAAACCTAATCACTTACTATTAAAATGAAAAAAATAATTTTAGACCTTGCCACTACCTTAGACGGTTTTATTGAAGGCCCCAATGGAGAGACCGATTGGTGTATCATGGATGATGATATGGATTTTGATGGATTTCTTGCAGGAATAGACACTATTTTTTACGGAAGAGTGAGCTATGACGCATGGGGAAATTATCAGCCGGAAGAAAATGCAGGTCCTGAGGAGCAAAAACTTTGGGAAGCAGTTCATTCAAAAAATAAATTTGTTTTTTCCAGCCAGAACAGAGAAGATGAAAATGCGGTTTTTATCAATTCTGATCTTGTGGAAAAAGTTTCAGAGATAAAAAAACAGGGCGGGAAAGATATCTGGTTGTATGGAGGAGCAAGTCTTATCAAGACATTCATTCAGGAGAATCTTATTGATACCTACAGAATATCTGTTCACCCGGTTGCTTTGGGAAAAGGGAAGCCGCTTTTTGAAGATGTAAAGGAACGGCTCAATTTAAAGTTGGTTAAAACCAATGTTTTCAAATCAGGCGTCGTACAGCTTATTTATGAAAGTTTAAGTTAAATTTGATAAGATCATGAATGCCAGGCTTGCCACCATTATTCTGTTTGTACAAGACCTTCAGCTGCTGAGAAATTTCTATGTGGAAAACTTTAACCTGAAAATAATAGAAGAAGATCCGGTCTGGATTTTACTTGATGCAGGAAGCGCTCATATGGGATTACATAAAATCGGAGATCAGTATATTGAGAAAACAGAAGCGGATCAAACCTTTAGCAACAATATCAAAATCGTTTTTGACATTGATACCGATATTGAGTCTGCCAGGGATGAACTGATCTCAAAAAAAGTTGCGATGAGGGAAATCAAAACTTTTGAAAACTACCCTTTCCGGCTTTGTGACGGAACAGATCCGGAAGGGAATGTATTTCAACTGAAAAGCAAAAAATAGACTTATCAGAAGAAAATTAATGAAATAAAAAGCAATATTCTAACAAGCCTACCAAGAAGAGTTGATAATTTTTATTCATGATATCCGATCCGGAAAAAATAGATGTAGACTACTAAAGCAATATTACTACTTCTGATGGAAAAATTACAAATGCTCCGTAAAAGCAAATCACTTAAATATGGCTGGATTTACAAATAAGCTGAAGTTTATTTACAAACCTTTCGTCATTATAGCAACAGGGTTTATTATAACGTATACATTTTTACATTGGCTATTATTTATAAAAGCAGGAATTCCGCTCAAAGAGGAAATACTCAACTTCTGGCTTCCCTTTGGATTACCCTGGATACCTGTTTTTATCTGGCTGAGACCCCGAATAAAATTATTACAATTCAAAAATGATAACGGTTCTTTCTTTTATCAGCTTATAGCCTGTATTGCTATCGCTATCCCAACCATAATTGCGCAGGAGTATTTAATTACAGCCACAGGTAAATTAACCCAACTTGATAATATTTCGCAAATTTTACAACACGATAAAACAAAGTATTATTCAATAAAAAATTATTATATAGACAAAGAACATATCGTTGTACAAAACACGGCTACGGTAACAGGAAAAAATAATCAGAATTTTAATATGCTTATTTACGTTGCCATCCCAATTTTGGAAAACGATACCCAGGTGGGAAGCCATAATAATAAGTTCTGGCTGGGGAAAAAGTACCATGAACAGATTAGCAACAGCCTTTCTGATCAGGAAAAGGAAGCGAAATACAAAATATTTACGGAAAAATCACAAAAAGAATTTGAAAATACTGATTTCAGGAAATTCACTTACTTGGAAGTTATCGGAAATACAGAGGATCATGATGAATTTAATAATGCTTTAAAGCAACTAAAACAAAATTCAACAGAAGAGAATCTGGTTTTTGTGGCGAAAACAGAGCCTTTCGAAGCAAGAAACGGAAAAAAACTTCCGTGGATTTTGGGAACCTTTGGAATGGGCCTTCTTGTCTATTTCATCCTTTTATTATTTCCAAAATTTCAGGAAAACAAGTTGAAAAAATTCAAGAAAGGAGAAACGACAAAAAATACTGATGTAAAAGAAATACTGGATTTATTCATCCCGAAAGAAGGCTTTTATATAACCCCTATTATTATCAATTTAAATCTGTTAATTTATATTATAATGGTTTTCTCTGGATTAGGGTTGCTATCATTTAAAGGACAAAACCTGTTGAACTGGGGAGCTAATTTTAAACCATTAACAACAAATGGACAATGGTGGCGTCTATTGACCAGCACATTTCTTCATGGCGGGTTTATGCACATTGTAGCCAATATGTATGGTCTTTTATTTGTTGGAATTTTTCTTGAGCCCCTTTTAGGAAAGGTTAAATATGCACTCATCTATTTAACTACAGGAATTTTAGCAAGTTTTACAAGTATCTTATGGTATGATGCTACGATAAGTGTGGGAGCGTCCGGAGCCATATTCGGATTATATGGGTTTTTCTTAGCCTGTCTGGTTTTAACAGTATTTCCGCCAGATTTTGGAAAAGCGTTTTTGATAAGTACTCTGGTATTTGTTGGAGTCAATCTGTTGATGGGTCTTGCGGGTGGCATTGATAATGCAGCCCATATCGGCGGACTGATTAGCGGGTTTATCATAGGGGTTATCATGTCAGGGCAAATAAAAAAACAAATCAAATTGAGCACTGAATATGAAAACGAAGAATAATTTTATACAAATAAAAATTAAATAAACGCTAACCCTTATCCAACCATTTTTCATACTTTTTTTTAATTAATTTTAAAAAATAATTAAATTCACTTAAAAATAAACACCTATGAAGTTGTATATTTTCGTCTTTATTTTTTTTATTTTCAATATTGCGAACGGACAGTCAGATACTATGGGCCAATTTGCCATATGGAAGCCCAAGGACGGACAACTAAAAAAGTTTGAAGACGGCTATAAACAGCATCTGGGCTGGCATAAAAACAATAAAGATCCCTGGAGTTGGTATGGCTGGTTTATTATCTCAGGACAAAGGTACGGACAGTTTGTTGATGCTACTTTTAATCTGCAATGGGCCGATTTCGATAAAGCAGTAAAGCCTTCCGAAGATATGGCAGATAACAGGATCAATGTTTTTCCTTACGCAGATGTACAGACAATTTTTAAAGTAACTCATCTCAGTGAGTTCAGTACCGGGAAATCCTTTTCCGATAAATTAAAATTATCCCGCCTTTTAACGCTTCAGGTTGATGATATAGATAAAACATATGATTTATTAAAAAAACTTCAGACTTTTTACGAATCAAAAAAAATAAAATCAGCACATACGTTTAAAATTGCGGATGGAGGGAATCTGAATGAGCTCATTATTATTTTAGGATTTGCCAATTGGGAAGATTATGCCATTTCAGAAGATATTCTACATGAAATCCGGAATATTGATAGTAAGTTAAATAATAAGATTATTAAATCTATACAGTCTGAAACTTTGGTGCTGAGAGAAGATCTAAGCTATTTTCCTTAATAATATCGGGGCAATTCTAAAGATGAGGACGTTCTCTCCATTTTAACCGGAGCGAGAAATTAAATGGGGACCTTGACCTCATACCCCAACCGGAATGAAAACATACAAATCATACCGTTGGGGTATCTGATCATACGGAAGCCAAAGAAAACTTGTAACCATTTGGAAGGGAATTAACGTCGGAGAATTCTTTGAACTGATCTGAAACAGTATTTTACATTCAATTATTACTATATTTGGGGGGCATTAGAAATAATTTCAGCCCTTAATCGTACAAACATGGCCGCATTTTTAAAATTCACCTTACTTTTCTTGTTTATTTTCAATACAAACATCAAAGCTCAGGATAACAAAGACTATCCTGTATTGACCGGTGATCACGTAAAACTATTTACAAAAAAGTCAGGCAAAGGCCCGGTATGTATTTTCATTCATGGCGGACCGGGTGCATGGAGCGAATCCTTTGAAAGCCTCGGTGGCAATAAACTGGAATCCCAACTTGCCATGATCTATTATGATCAGCGGGGAAGCGGGCGATCCGGAAATGCTCCGGAAGAAAATTACTCATTGGACAGGATGGTTGAGGATATTGAAGAAATCAGAAAACAGTCCGGAACAGAAAAGGTTTATCTGCTGGCCCATTCATTCGGTGGAATATTAGCCACCAATTATGCACAGAAATATCCTGAACGCGTTAAAGGAATTATCCTGGCCAACTGCACTTTGAACCTGAAATATTCACTTCAACAGCAAATCCGTTATATGAATCAGCTGATGAACACTGATTTCACCCTTTCAGATGCTTCCTTATTACCGGACTTTATCAAAACCAGAAATGAATTAGGTAAACAAGGACTGGATTATAAAATGCTCTCCGGGAATAAAAGTAATGTAGAATTATTAAATAAAATAGACAGTAAAAACCCAAGTACTTTTGATTTTGCCCAAAAAGCTTTCTCCATACAGGAATATTGGAAGGATTATACTCCCTTTACCCAATCTATAAAGACACCTGTACTTGTCATCACAGGAACAAAAGATCATTCTATCGGTGAAGATCATTACGCTTCTTTTTTGTTTCCCAACCAGCAGATTATAAAAATAGATGGCGGGCACATACTCTATTACGAAAAAAATAAGGAATTTGTGAAGGCTGTTTCTGACTTTGTTCATAAAACAGAAAACCAGTCCGGCAAAATTATTTCAAATAGAAAATGAAACAATTATTAAATTTTATCCTGATTATTATTATTTCCATTCTATTCGCTGGAACCTATGGAATATTGCATGATCAAATTACATTTACCCTTTCACCTGAATATTATACTCTTCTTAAATTTCCGCAATTTGGAATTGAAAATTTAGATTTAAACATCAGGATAAAAGCGGGTATCGTCGGATTTCTGGCTACCTGGTGGGTCGGATTATTTCTGGGAATAGCCTATGCTTCTGTCTCAATATTCCTCGACAGCAGGAAAGTACTTAAAGTGACTTTACAATCAATATTGATCAATCTCTGCATTACTGTTGTACTGGGAATTTCAGGATATTTTTTTGCTGTTTACTTCCTGACACCTGAAAATACTGACTGGTATATTCCTTTGGAGACTGTAGATATCCGGAATTTTATCAATGTAGGTTCCATTCATAACTTTGGATATATAGGAGGAGTGGCAGGACTTATCGTGGGAATAATTTACCAGATTAAAAAAGCTAAAGCTATCCTTTGATTGTTAATTATAACCTGAGTTCGGATTAAGAAATTAAGGATAAAGGATGGAAGATGGAAGAGAGAAGAGAGAAGAGAGAAGAGAGAAGCTGGAAGTTACTTCAGTTATAATGACTATCAGTCAACAACACCATTAATTTAATTTTACTTTAAAGAAGATAAAGCAGATAAATGGTTATTTTTATGGCCTCCATGACTTCCATCTTCCATCCTCCAACTTCAAATTTGACTCCATCAGAAAAATCCTTATCCCGAACTGACGTTATTTATAACCAAAATACAATCAGCACCACTTCACAAATTTGAAAAGTTGCTTGTTTTCTTAGCAATATCAATGTAATATTGTAAAAAACTATTTCCATGTATATTCAAGTTTCGGAGGATTTTAAAAAGAAAAGTAAATCTGCTATTCTGGCCATTGGCATTTTTGTCATGGTGTATATTCTTTTATTCCTGTTTACCGTCTTATTAACGGCGGCCTGCATAGGTGGAGGAATTTTGCTGATCATTGCCAAACCCATGTTTTTAACTTTAATGCTCGGCATAGGCGCTGCAGGAACAGGTGTTTTCATATTCTTTTTTATCATTAAATTCTTATTCAAAAAACACATTAATGACAGAAGCCATCTTACGGAAATAACCAGAACCCAGGAGCCTGCACTTTTTAAAATGATTGACGAAATTGTAGAAGAAGCCGGAACTGATTTTCCGAAAAAAGTATATCTATCCTATGATGTTAATGCCAGTGTTTTTTATGATTCAAGTTTCTGGAGTATGTTTCTGCCCATCAAAAAGAATCTGACAATTGGGGCGGGATTGATCAATACGACAACAAAACAGGAATTGAAAGCCATCCTATCCCATGAATTCGGGCATTTTTCTCAACGGTCTATGAAAGTGGGAAGCTATGTCTACAATGTAAACCAGATTATTTTTAACCTGGTCAACGATGATCAGTCCTATCGTAATTCTGTGGAAAGCTGGGCGAACATAAGCGGGTACTTTTCTATTTTTGCTGCAATTTCTATGTTTATTACTCAGAAAATCCAATGGGTGCTTACCAAAATGTATTCTTTTGTAAACATCCGCCATTTGGCACTCTCCAGGGAAATGGAGTTTCATGCCGATGAAGTGGCCGCCCATATTGCTGGCTCACTCTCATTGGAAGAATCTCTTTTAAGAATAGAATTAGCCAGCAATTCATATAACAATGTGCTTACTTTTTATGAATCCAGAATTTCAAAAAACCAAGCAAGCAAAAATATTTATGCCGAACAATCTTTTGTGATGAACTTTTTTGCCCAATTGAATGAAGTTGAAATAAAACACAACTTTCCTAATATAAAGCTGTCTGAATCAGGTCTTTTTAACAAATCTAAACTGGTTATAGAGAATCAATGGGCCTCGCATCCTTCCCATGAGGAACGTATCACAAGACTCAGGGCCCTCAATATTATAAAAGAGGCAAACCACGAGCCTGCCAGAAATTTATTCAGAGATTTCGAACAGACAGAAGAAAAGCTTACTGCAAAATTATTTTCAAGGGTAAAATACCAAAAGGAAAAAATTAACCTGGAATTGAATACTTTTAAAGCAGAATTCGAAGAACAGTATACGAACGATTCATTTGACAGGGTTTTCAACAGCTATTACAATAACAAAAACCCTGATTTTACAGTTGATAAAAATCAGATACCCAAAAAACTTTCTTTTGATGATCTTTTCAGCAAAGAAAAGGTAGAGCTGGTCTATGCCCTTATTGCCCTGGAAAACGATAAAAATACCATCGAGGCTATTGTTAATAAAGAATTGGCTTTGAAAACATTTGATTATGACGGTCAAAAATATAGTGCCAGCGAAGCTCATAAGCTGCTTCCTATGTTAAATAACGCTATCACAGATGTAAAGTCCCAGATTCAGCAGAACGATTCTGATATCTACAATTACTTTTCAACAGGAGAACACGGCAGAAAGAATGAATTTATACAAGCTTACCAACGTCTTGCAGAATTTGACCACCAATATGAAGAAAAGCTGAGTGTTTATACTGATATGAGTAATGCAACCGTATTCATGAGTACCCAAACACCATTTGATCAGATTAAACATAAATTCAGTCTTATGATACCTTTTGAGGAAAAGTTAAAAAACGAAATACGGGCTTATCTGGAGGATGGCACAGCATCAGTGGATTTGAATGAGCAGGATATAAAAGACATGGATTATTATATTCAAAATGATTTGATATACTTTAATAATAACCAATACCTCGAATCAAACATACAGCTTCTGATCAATGCTATGAATATTTATCCATACCTTCTCAGCAGAAAATATTTCAGGATGAAAAAGAACCTGTTAGACATCATGAAGGAATGGAAAATATCTCCGGAAATGGAAAAAGTAAATTAAAATTTAAAGATCTGCTTTTCAGAAATAATTTTTTCAAAATATCTTAAGGCTTGATCATCTGTATGTAAAATTTCAGATGAAGAGTTCCGGAACCTTTCTATCTTTACCTGGCTGTTACTGAATAAATATGTAAATTAGCCCTTAACTAATATCTATAAAACTACCATGAAAAAGCTGTTTTGCTTCCTAATATTTATTTTTACAATTCATCATTTATCGGCTCAGACTGAAAATTATACCACTGCCATTGATCATTTTCAAAAAAACTATAATACCGGGAAGTATGAAGAAATTTTCAATAGCTTTTCAACCGGAATGAAGCAGGCTCTGCCTCTTGAGAATACGAAACAGTTCTTGGCAGGCCTGAAAGCTCAGGCAGGTGATATCAAAAGTAAAGAATTCACAGGCTATCAACAAGGGACTTATGCTACTTATAAGACACAGTTTGAAAAAACGGTATTAGCTGTTAATATTTCTCTCGACAAACAAAATACAATAAACGGGCTATTCATCAAACCATATGAAGAGATAAAAGAATCTCAGAGTAAAACCGTTAATGCACTGACTATTTACCCAAAGGAAATTGCAGAAATCATTTATTCGAAATCAAAAGATTTTCCGGATAACACTCAGCTATCCATTGCCCTTATTCAAAACGGTAAGACAAATTATTATGGAATCTTAAAAGAAAACGGCGCTATAAAACCTATTGAAAATCAAAATAAAATTTTCGAGATCGGCTCCATTACAAAAGTATTTACTTCAACTGTACTTGCGTCTCTGGCAGAAGCCAACAAAATAAAGCTGACCGATAATATCAATCCATACTACCCTTTTGCTTTTAAAAATAATATCACATTAAATTTTGAGAGTTTAGCCAACCATACCTCGGGACTGCCCCGCTTACCAGACAACCTGGACCTGTCTAATGAAGCTAATCCTTATAAAGCTTATCATCTAAAAGAGCTTGAAGAATACCTTAAAAATTTTCTTATCCATGGCAATAAAACCTACAGCTATTCAAATTTAGGAGCGGGATTGTTAGGATATACCCTGGGACTGTCTCAAAAAACGACTTTTCAGAAATTAGTACAAAAAAATATTTTTGATAAATATCACATGAATAGTTCATTTACCAGTTCGGAAGGCCTGGGAGGCAGGCTCATTAAAGGATACCGTAAAAATGGTGAGATAGCCTCCAACTGGGATTTTGATGTTTTATTCGGAGCTGGTGGAATATTATCCACAACGGAAGATTTAGCCAAATTTGCCAATGCGCAATTTGATCCTGAAAATAAAGAGCTGGCCTTAACCAGAAAACCAACTTTCACCATAAACGGCACCATGAAAATCGGTTTGGGGTGGCATATTCTTATATCAAAGGAAGGAAAAGAATTCGTGTGGCACAACGGAGGCACAGGAGGATATTCTTCTTCAATGGCTGTAAATGCCAATGATAAGACTGCAGTAATTATTCTTTCAAATGTTTCTGAAATCAATGATCCTATTGATAAAATCTGTTTTGAATTATTAAACAGTACAAATCAGAAATAAAAAAATAATATCAATCATGAAAATATACCATTCTTATCATAGAGTGGTTTTTTTATAAAAACCCATTGCTATTTTTCTTATTTTTAACTAACTAAAAGTCAATCAATAAAACAACCATGCCGCACTTTATCATAGACTGTTCACAAGATATTCTTCAGCAAAAAACACCTGATGAGATCATGGATGCGGTTTATGAAACTGCTGATTCCACAGGATTATTTGCCCCCAATGACATAAAAGTCAGGCTGCAGCCTTATTCCCATTACCGGCTGGGAAATAATAAGAAAAACTTTCTACATGTTTTCGGATATATCATGGAAGGACGGAGTACAGAACAAAAAGCCGGCTTATCAAGACAGATCAGCATAAAACTTACAGAATTGCTTCCCGACATCTCCTTCCTATCTGTCAACATCAGTGAGTTCGAAGCAGCCACCTACAGCAACAAAGCCCTTATCAACCCTGAAAACATACATAAAGACCGCTATTTCGGACTTTAAATACTTACCATACAAATCCACTAAATATTAATCATTATGAGTTTAAAAACATTAATCGACAAAAGTGTTCAGTACAACAACTGGGTAGTCAATAAATACATCGACTGGTTGTCCACAAAGTCTGACGAACAGCTTAACCGGGAAACCATTTCAAGCTTTCCTACTATTTTAAAGACTTTACATCACATCTGGCAAACTCAGGAATACTGGTGGAGCTTCATTGCCGAGAATAATGATTTTGATTTTGAGAAAACAGCAGCCATAACCGGTAAAGAAGATATTTTCAATGCTATAAAAAATAATTCGCAAAAGCTGGTAGATTATGTAGAAAGTTTATCGGAAGAAGATTTATCCAGAAATGTAAAAATTGAATCCCAATGGTTCCAATGTGATTTCTCCAAATATGAATATATCCAACATATTATTCTTCATGGCACGTATCACAGGGGTCAGATTGTAACAATGGGGAGAAATGTAGGAATTACCGATGCACCGATGACCGATTTTAACTTCTGGAATATTTATAAAGAACAGAAGTAAGATTCAGGTAAGAAAATTCACTGCATTTATTAAAATACATTTATCTGGGATTATCCTGGATGGCTTTACTATGGGATAAACACATCTGAAAACATATAGAAAATTCATAGTTTCCACAATATCATATTTTATTCAGAAAATTTTTTTTATCTATTGCTCCAAACATTTCAAAACAGATTTCAATTTCTACAACACCATAAAATGTGGATAACTTTTTAAATACTCAACATTTATTGTGGATAAAATATGGATATCTTGTTGAATACGGGAAATAAAAATATATATAATATACTGATATATAATTTTTTACCTACTTTAAAATCAATATATTTCTTTTCCACAAAATCAGGAGTTGTGGATAACTTATACTGCCAACTTTTCCACAATGATTTACTTTGGCAATCGAAGCATAAAATTATAAATATTTATTCATAATCATTTATTATTATTTTTTAGTAAATTGCAATACATAAAATCACCAAATAAAGAAATATTATTATGAAATCACCTCCAATATGAAAACAGAAAGTCCACCTTATAGTAAAAAATGATCTCAGCTTTTATCAACAATTCCCATCAGAAAGCTGAATTTCAGGTATAGATTCGAGAAACACAATGAAAATTCCAACAGTTTAATTTTTTACAGCAACATCACGCTGTGGGAAATAACCTGCACATCAATGAATTAAATAAAAAAATCCCTCATTCAAATGAAAACACTTGACCTAAAAGAAACAATTATCCCTTACATTGGGGAAACGGCACCTTACATCTCTATTCCTGAACACATCATTGTCAATGGAAATACCATAGAGACGGAAATTACAGATTGGAACTTTAATAATGAAAATTTCACCCATTTATTAAAAACCCTTGCTTCACTGGGAAGCTGTAGCTTATATAAGCTTCTGAATGACTCGTCCAAAGAAAAAATTTATTTTCTGGGCGAAAAGTTAAGGATCAGGAAACTGTCTTATAAAACCCCTGAATCGGTATCTATCACAAGTGAAAGTTTTCTGGAGTCCCAAAGAAAAGGCAAATCTCATCTTATTGTAAAAGATATCCATTCCAAAGAGCCCTTATATTCTTTTGAACTCGATTACTATATTATTACACAAAATGCATTTCAGCTTTTTTATAAAGATTATTTCAATGATGTTCCTGTGGAATACCACGATGAGAAACTTCCTGAAGCGAGCATAGAATATTCCGGGGATCAGCACCAGTTCACCATTTCGATAATGCCTTTTACCCCCAACCAGTGCAAGGGACATTTTGAAAACTACCCCATTGTACCATTTGTTTATCTCGGTAACTGTGTGCTGAGGGAAATTTTCAAACTCCTGGGAGGCGAAGGGTCTCATGAGATAGACAGCCTTGAAGGTTACGCTTCCAAAGCCATGCCTACCGGAGTAGAATTCAGGGTTGAAGTATTCCAACAGAAATTTTTAAAAAACCTTACGTATTTTAAATGTGAAATAAAAGATACTACAGGAGTCTTATACGCAGTCCTCATTATCAGCATGCTATCAAAATAAAACCAAACAATAAATCCCGGCATTACTATGATGCCGAGATTTATTATCTAAAAATACGATTTCCAATCTTTTTGTAAATTGCTCATTAGTATCAATGAAAAAAATATATGCAAAACACTAAAATTTATACTACGGCCTTTGCCAGTGTTTATCCTCATTATATTCAGAAAGCCGAAAAAAAAGGACGTACGAAAGAAGAAGTGCACGAAATTATATCATGGCTCACCGGATATGATGAAAAAAATTTGCAGGAGATATTAGACAACAGAACGGATTTTAAAACTTTTTTTGAAAACGCTCCTCAAATGAATCCTAATACCTCATTGATAAAAGGAGTTATCTGCGGATATCGCATAGAAGATATTGAGGATGATCTGATGAGAAATATCCGGTATCTGGACAAGCTGATTGATGAGTTGGCAAAAGGGAAATCAATGGAAAAGATACTGAGGAAATAATATACTTCCAATTGCCACATCCCCTGAAAATCTTATAAAAAACTTCTCTAATTCGAAAAACTTCCCGAAATTAGCAGTCTGTGCATTAAATAGAATTCTATGAAATAAAAATGTAAATTATAACATACAGCAAAACTTAGTATAAGTTTTCTTCGGGGCGGGGTGAAATTCCCTACCGGCGGTTATAGTCCGCGACTCCTTTCTTTGAAGGGACTGATCTGGTGAAATTCCGGAACCGACAGTTAAAGTCTGGATGGGAGAAGAAAATGAGACGGCCAATAAGATTTCCTAGGAACTCTTACTGTGTCGTATTTCATTTCCATGTACCGAAGACTATTTTAACTTTTAAAAGTAAAATAACATGGAAAAATTATTAGAACAATTCGGAGCAACCTCCGCAGAACGTGTAGAAAAAGCACTTCAAACATTACAACGGGGAAAAGGTATTCTTTTAGTAGATGATGAAAACCGAGAAAATGAAGGTGATATCATCTTTCCCGCCTCCACCATTACAGAACAGGATATGGCTCTTCTGATCCGCGAGTGCAGCGGAATTGTGTGCCTATGCATTTCTGAAGAAAAAAGCAGACACCTCAACCTGCGACCGATGGTAGAAAACAATAATTCAAAAAATCAGACCGCATTTACCATTACAATTGAAGCTAAAGAAGGAGTAGAATCAGGAGTTTCCGCGAAAGACCGTGTAACGACCATCAGGACAGCCGTAGCCCCGGATGCACAAGCCGAGCACATCGCTAGCCCAGGGCACGTTTTCCCATTGATCGCCAGAAAAGGAGGAGTTTTTGAAAGACGCGGCCACACTGAAGGCAGCGTAGATCTTGTAAAAATGGCCAATCTGGGGGACGATGCCGTTTTATGTGAATTAACCAATGAGGACGGCTCCATGGCAAGACTTCCGGAAATCGTAGACTTTGCTCTTAAAAAAGATATGAGCGTGGTTACTATTGAAGATATTTATGCTTACCGCAAAATGATTATCAGCAACTAAACTTTATTTTATTTAATGCATAGGAAAGCCGCTCTGTAATCAGAGCGGTTTTTCTATACTATCATTAAAAAGTAGCTGCCGGAGCTGTTTCATTATTAAGCTTTCTCTGAATTTCCGTTTTCTTTCCTTTTGAAAAATCATAGCTCAACCCCAATACAAACATAGATTTATTATTCATAATCTGTGTATGTACCCTATAATCTACTGCACTTTCGGAAAGGCTCTTCGTTTTATACTCTGAAGGCATACCGATCCAATACATTCCTGTTGAGAATGTCCAGTTTTTATGTTTATAGCTTACAAAAACATTATTCTGGTTTTCATTGGTATTAAGAAATGCTCCGCTGAGGCTATAAACAGGGATATTAAACTGGTACTGCAGCGAAAAGGATTTATACTCTGATGACAGTACAAAATAATTACCTATAAGATCATTCTTAATAAGTGCTCCCTGGCTGTTTCTCACTAATTCCGAGGTAGGGGTAAGTACTGCTTTTACTACAAGAAGACTGTTTCCGAACGGCTTATAGGAACCGGTTAGCTGCACTCCGTACCTCTGGGCATTTTTTCCATTTTCGTATGTCAATGCATATCCTCCGAATTCATTATCCAAAACATAATACTGATTGATGATCCGGTCTGTATACCGGTAAAACAAGGTGGCATTAAAATCAAAGTATTTATTGTTAAAAGAATACGTCAGATTATTGGAAAAAACCTGCTGAGATTTCAGGAAAGGATTACCTCTCTGTATTATATTGGGAGCCAGCTGTACCACATTGCTGCTCAACGCACTACTCCACGGGCTTACCGGGCTATAACTTCCTGTATACCGTAGATTCTGATTATTCTTCAACTGGTAACCTAAAATAACCTTGGGAGTAAAGCTCCATTCGTCAAAAGTGTTTTCAGCACTTTTGTTATGGATATTAGTAAGGCCGGCACCAATACGGTAACTGAACTGGTCGGCTTTTCCTGAAAATTCGGTATAAAAATACTGTTCAAGGTAATTTACTTTATACTGCGAATATCCCGCAAGATTGTTGAGATCATTCGAAATGGAAGAACTGGAAATACGATATCCGGAGGATAATTTCCCGGTCGTAAAATCGTGAACATGCGCAAGCTCTCCTACTACACTTGTCTGTTTTGCTTTAAGCATCATGTCATTATCGTAGACTGACAGCCCCGAACCTGTAATCCATTCTTTGGCCGTCTCCGAGGTATTGGTTGTATAGTGAGAACCTACCACATTAATGCTCACCTCATCTTTTTCACCTATTTTTTTAGAATAATATACATCCAATTTGGGAATTACATAATCCGAACCGTTATTTTTAAACATGGCATGCTCTTCATTGGAATTGTCTGCAGTGAAGATACTTTGCCCGGTTCCTTTTGAAAACCTGCTGAAAATGTCCGTATTCAGTTTTACCTGTAAGGCATAATTATCGGGGACAAGACGGGTATACCGTAATGCTACACTCTGAAAAGTGTATCCGAAATGATCGGCCCTGTCTTCGTCAGAACGATAATGTTTTCCGTCCAGCTGGTAGTCATAAATACTATTGACTCTTCTGTCATTATAATCTCTCAGATTAAGGGAATATTCAAGGCCAAAATTATTTTTCCCTTTTGTATAATTGGCATAGGCAGAGCTATTCAGAAAACCTGTATTCAGTGCAAAAAAGGAATCTGCCCCGAAAACATAACCGGTTTCGGTAGATCTTGTCAGGATATTAATCACTGTATCAGCTCTTGTTGACCATCTTGCCGGTGGAATGTCGTAATATTCCACTTTTACCACTTCAGCGGGAGCAATACTCCGGATGTGAAGATCGGTTGCTTCAATACCATTAATAAGAAATAGAGTGGTTCCTCCTTTGGTACTTGTAATCGTGTTGGAAACAGGATCAAGCTGCAATTCGGGAAGCGTCTGAAGCAGATCTTTTGCATAACGGGCTTTTTCCAGCGCTTCTTTATCAAAAGTATAAACGGCTTTATCTGCAAATTGTTTTTTACGCTGTGATTTTAAAATAACTGCCTGAATCTCTTTCGTTTTCGTTCCTTCCACCGTGTCATTTTGCTTCTCTTGTGAAAAAACAAAAATTCCACTAAGTAAAAATAAGGTATATATAGTTTTTTTCATGTTCCGCATAGAATAGTACAGTACTGATAAGACAAATCTAACTGCCAATTCGTTACATTTCAGTTTGAATCAGATAAAAAAAATACCTAAGTAATTGAAACTTATAAGTATTTTTTTCTAATAACAACTACAATACATTAAATTCAGCCCGTTTTTTGCTGTGACAATAGTATACCATAAAATATATGATTATGAAAAAGGCCAGTTTACTCTTTCTCAGTATTCTGTTTTCAAAAGCGGAAGCACAGGAAAGCCAGAATATCCGGACAGATAAAATGAATATCATAAAGACTAATGTTACAGCCTATACTTTCAGAAATATCAATTTATCTTATGAAAGAGTCATTAATCAATGGTTTTCTTTAAATATAGGCTTCGGAACCATGCCTGAAGGGAAAGTTCCGTTCATCAACGCCTTTCTGAAAGATGAAGATGAAAAAAGATTCCAAAATCTCAGGGTAAAAGCAACTCAATTTACAGTAGAGCCCAGATTTTATCTTGGAAAAGGATATGGAAAAGGCTTCTACCTTGCCCCTTACTACCGCTATTCCAATGTTTCATCCAATACTTTCGACTTTTACTATGATTATAACGGACCCAACGGAATTACTTACCCCATCCCCATTAAAGGACAAGGAAGCACTAACGGGAATAGTGGCGGACTGATGGCCGGAGTACAATTTTTTCTTACCCGAAGTCGCAATCTCGTCCTTGATTTCTGGATTGCCGGTGCTCACTACGGAAGCGGAAAAGGCGATTTTACCATGACCTCTGACTACGTGCTTACCCCGGACATGCAGGCACAGCTTAAAAGAGAAATAGAAAAACTGGATATCCCTTTTGTAAAATATACCGTAGAAACAAATGCCAACGGTGCCAGAATAAAAATAGACGGTCCATGGGCAGGTTTTAGAAGCGGGCTTTCTTTAGGATACAGATTTTAAAAACAATATCATTTACTGTAAAACCGTTCTTCCCGGTACGGTTTATTTTTAGATGAAATTTGTATATTGCCTTCCATTATCAGAATTCCCCGGAAAATATGAACTCTTCCTCAATCACCACTGCCCAGAGAATCAAAGCGATTGTGGGCGGATCAATCGGAAATCTTGTAGAATGGTATGATTGGTATGCGTATGCAGCCTTTGCAATTTATTTTTCTCATTCTTTTTTTCCGGATTCCGACCTGAATGCCCAGTTGATGAACACCGCAGGAATTTTTGCTGTTGGCTTTTTGATGCGCCCCATCGGAGGATGGCTGTTCGGAAGCATTGCCGATAAAATAGGAAGAAAAAAAGCCATGACCTTCTCCGTATTGCTTATGTCCTTCGGATCACTTCTTATCGCCCTTACTCCAACCTATACAACCATAGGAATTCTGGCGCCACTCCTGCTTTTAACAGCCCGGTTATTACAGGGGCTGAGTGTTGGCGGTGAATATGGGGTATCTGCCACCTATCTTAGTGAAATGGCTACCCAGGACCGAAGAGGATTTTATTCCAGCTTTCAATATGTAACATTAATCGGCGGACAGCTTATAGCGCTGGGAATTCAGCTTATTTTACAAAAGTTACTGTTAACGGAAGCCCAACTTGAAGACTGGGGATGGAGAATTCCGTTTGTTATCGGAGCAATGCTTTCCATTATTGCTTTATATTTACGTGCCAATCTGCATGAAACCGAAGCTTTTGAAAACCAAAAAAAAGTCAGTGGAAAGAAAAAAGGAACCGTTAAAGAGCTTCTCAAACATCCCAGAGCCCTGCTTACTGTAGTTGGGCTGACCTTGGGCGGCACACTGGCATTCTATACTTACACAACGTATATGCAGAAATTCCTGGTGAACACCGTTCATCTGACTAAGGAAGAATCTACATTAATCTCTTTTATTTCCTTATTTATTTTTGCGTGTCTCCAGCCTGTATTCGGGGGCTTATCTGATAAAATAGGAAGACGGCCTCTTCTGTTAAGCTTCGGTGTTCTGGGAACTTTGTGTACAGTACCGCTTCTTACCGCCCTGAGCAATACGACTTCCATGTGGACAGCTTTTTTGTTGATTATGGTATCCCTGATTATTGTGAGCGGATATACTTCTATTAATGCTGTGGTAAAGGCAGAGCTATTTCCTTCCGAGATCAGAGCTCTTGGAGTAGGCCTTCCGTATGCACTCACGGTGGCTGTTTTTGGAGGAACGGCAGAATATATTGCGCTTTGGTTTAAAAAAACCGGAACAGAAGAATATTTTTACTGGTATATCACAGCCTGTATTTTCTTCTCACTCATCGTCTATATAAGAATGAGGGACACTAAAAAGACATCAGCACTGGATCAGGATTAACCGCTGAAATCGGGAATTTATGACAATAAAATAGATCATTCGACCCATAATAGGCTTGAAGTTATTCTGATAATTCTTGTCTGAACTTACGTTAAATAAATTGCCCTCAAGAAACCGGCGGCGCAGATTCTCTGCGCCGCCGGTTGTATTTTAATGATAGGCTTGTTTAAATTTTTCAATAATACTGTCCAGATTATGTCGCTGGACATACACACTTTTTACCTCTTCATACCTTGGCGATTTGTAAAAAACTTCATGGAAATCCATACTTCCGTTTCCTACTTTCACAACTTTCTGTACTTCGATATTCAGCTTCTTTAATTCGTCTTTAAAGACTTTAAATTCATCTTGGATACTACTGCTCATTTATATTTTATAGATTTTAGTTAAAAATTCCAACTTAATGCCATACCCCTCTAATATTCCGGGTAAAGGTTTAAATATTTAATAAATTTAAAAACTTTTCTCAATATAAACACCATACATCCATTATTTTTTTGTTTTATCTAACAAAATCAACAAAATGATGTTTATTTTTACAATCAATACTTCTTACGTTATATACAATAGCAAAACAAAATACCTAATTGCCGTTTATGATCTGCAGCAAGTCCCTGGCAAAAACCATTTAAAACAGTCCCTGCAGATATTCGAAATATTTTTGAAAAAAAATTAAAAAATAAATGTAACATTTTAAAAAGGTTGGTCTCTAAAAGGCAAATAAACCTTTAAACTTTGGAAATCATGAAAAAAATCAAATTCCTTCTTATCCTGATGTTATTTTTCGCTGCTTTATGTAATGTATTTGGTCAGGAAAAATCATATCCGTTCGAAGTCAGGAAAACCGGAAATGGCAGCCGGGCTTTAATCTTTATTCCGGGCTTTGCCTCTTCAGGTGAGGTATGGAACGAAACCATTGCAAAATTTGAAAACAAGTATACTTGTTATGTTCTCACTATGGCAGGATTTGCCGGCGTGAAAGCTAATGCTGATGCCAGTTTTACAGATTGGGAAAAAGAAATTGCAGCCTATATAAAAAATAATAAGATTGAAAAGCCGGTTATTATCGGACATAGCATGGGTGGCGGACTGGCCCTGGCCATTGCAGCAGACTATCCTGAACTCCCAGGTAAAATAGTAATCGTAGATACACTTCCTTGTCTGGCAGCGTTGTCTGATCCGGATTTTACATCCAAAGAAAACAATGACTGCACTTCTACCATTAATAAATTATCTGCAATGACAGATGAACAATTCCGTCAAATGCAAAACCAATCCATCCCTCGTCTTTTAGCAGATACTTCTATGCAGGAAACCGTTATTGGCTGGAGTATGAAATCAGACAGAAAAACATTTGCCAAAATGTATTGTGATTTTTCCAATACAGATCTCAGGGAAAAGATAAAATCCATACAATGTCCATCTCTTATTTTACTGGAATCTTTTTTTATAAACCTTAAACCCAGTATTGAAGGGCAATATAAAAACCTGAAAAATGCTAACTTTCAATATGCCTCAAAAGGGCTCCATTTTATTATGTATGATGATAAAGAATGGTACTTTAATCAGCTGAATAACTTCTTATCTGCACATTAATGATATTTGAAGATATATATGAGCTCTACTGGCAAAGGATATTCCGTTTGTGTATGGGATATGTTAATGATGCTGAACTCGCGCAGGATCTGGCCCAGGAAACATTTATCATTGTCTGGCAGCAGCTCCCGAAATTCAGGAATGAATCCGCTATCGGTACATGGATTTTCAGAATTGCCTCCAACAATTGCCTGCGTCAGATTGAAAAAGAAAAAAAATTTTCTAAAACCGGCCTTCCTGCTCATCTGGAGGAAAAAAAGCAGGAATCTATGGAGCCTCAGATACAGCTGCTGTACCAGTTTATCTCTGAGCTGCCTGAAACAGACAGGATTATTATTTCTTTGGAACTGGAAGAAGTAAAACAAGCAGAAATAGCCCTTATCACAGGACTGTCAGAAGCCAACATACGGGTGAAAATCTACCGGATCAAGGAAAAATTAACTAAAAAATTCAAAGAAAATGGATACTAATATTGATTTCAAAAATATATGGAAACAACAAACTTCCCATCAACCAAGCATTGAAGAACTGCTTGGCAAACTGAAACAATTCAGGCTTGAAAATCTGCGCAAACTTATTCTTATCAACATCATGTTGATCATAACCTCTTTAGGTATTGCTTTTATCTGGTATCGTTATCAGCCTCAGCTTGTCACTACGAAAATCGGGATTGTGCTCGTTATCCTGGCAATGTTGATTTTTCTGTGTGCTTATAACAGGCTATTTATGGTTTTTTACAAGATTGACAATACCCAAACCAATCAGGAGTACCTGCAAAGCCTTTATATTGTAAAGGGTAAACAAAAATTTATGCAGACTACCATGCTGAATATATATTTTATGATACTGTTTCTGGGATTATGCTTTTATATGTACGAATACACTTTGAAAATGTCAGTTATACCGGCCATTATTGCTTACACTGCCGTCTTATTCTGGATAGGTTTCAACTGGTTTTATATAAGGCCGAGAACAATCAGGAAGCAACAGGCTAAAATTGATGGATTAATTAATAAATTTGAAGAAATAAATAATCAGTTTAAAGAATTATGAACACACCTGATCCTAAAAGCCACTGGGAAAATGTTTACGAAACCAAAAATCCGGACCAGGTAAGCTGGACTCAGAAAAAACCTCAGACTTCTCTTGCCTTCATCCATTCTTCTGGATTAGGAAAAGATGCCAAAATCATCGATATTGGAGGCGGCGACAGCAATCTTGTAGATTTCCTCCTTGAGGAAGGCTACGAAAATATCACCGTTCTTGATATTTCTTCCAAAGCCTTAGAGAAAGCCAGACAACGCCTGGGAAAAGCTGCTGACAAAGTAAAATGGATCACTGCGGATATTACTGCATTTGAACCTGCTGAAACCTATGACATCTGGCATGACAGAGCAGCATTCCATTTTCTGACCACTGCAGAACAGATATCCCAATATGTCAGCATTGCCGGAAAAAATACCAGCCATTTTATGATTTTGGGAACTTTTTCCACGAAAGGACCCACCCAATGCAGCGGGCTGGATATTCAGCAATATGATGAACACTCTTTATCTCAGCAGTTTGAGCAAGATTTTGAAAAAATAAAGTGCATTACTGAAGAGCATATAACCCCCTTCGGTACGACCCAACATTTTGTTTTTTGTAGTTTTAAGAAGGTCTGAGCTTTTTAAAAAGGTAAGCCTGATGCATCAGACTTGTGTAGCAAGCCGGAAATCTCAAAACCATTGCAAAAAAAGTCCCGGATCAATAGGCTGATGCCTGGAAAAAAACTTCGGAATAACCCCTATGAATTATGATTTTTCTCTTCTTCCATTTCTACTTCATGGCGCAGCTGGGCTTTGTAAAGGGTAGCATAATATCCGTTTTTATCTAAAAGCTCCAGATGCTTCCCTTCTTCCACAATTTTACCATGCTCCATAACAATAATCTTATCTGCTTTTTCAATGGTTGAAAGCCTGTGTGCTATAATAATTGATGTCCTGTTTTTGGTAATCTTTTCTGTAGCCCTCTGGATCAGTTTTTCACTTTCATGGTCGATAGAAGAGGTAGCTTCATCCAATATCAGGATTTTGGGATCGGATAAATATGCTCTAAGGAAGGACAACAATTGCCTCTGGCCTAAAGAAATGGAAGAGCCTCTTTCACTTACTACATAATCGTATCCGCCTGGCAGCTGTTCGATGAACTGGTCTACTTCAATTTCCCTGGCTCCGGCTTTTATTTTATCCAGGGTAATGCTGTCATCACCGAAAGAAAGATTTTCAAAAATACTTCCATGGAAAAGGAAAACATCCTGCAAGACAACCCCGATATGACTTCTCAGGTTATAAAGCTCGTAATCTTTTAAATCTACATCATCAATGAGAATACTCCCCGAATTAATATCGTAAAGCCTTGTAATCAGGCTGATGATCGTAGATTTTCCTGCACCGGTAGCTCCTACAATCGCTACAGTTTCTCCCGGATTTACTTTAAAATCAATTCCTTTAAGAACTTCCTGCTTTTCATCATACGCAAAATGCACTTTCCGGAATTCTATTTTTCCGGCAAAATGATCTTTTTTTACCGTTCCGGTATTAGGCATTGAATTTTCTTCGTCCATGAGTCCCAATACCCTTTCTGCCCCTACAATACCTCTCTGAATGTTATTGAAACGATCGGCAATCTGTCTGAGCGGACGGATCAGCATTGAAATATACTGAATAAAAGCAATAACCACTCCCGCGCTGATGGTAATATATCCTCCATAAAACAGGATAAAACCGATGAACAATGAAGAAATAAGTTCCACTACGGGAAAGAATAAAGAAAAGATGAAAACTGTTCTCAGCAGAGCTCCTTTCAGGGTAATGTTAATATCATCAAATTTTTTATATTCGGCTTCCTGTCTGTTGAACACCTGGATAATCGGCATTCCTGCAAGCCTTTCCTGTACAAATGAATTTTGAGTTGCCGTCCAGTTTCTTTCATCCCCGAATGCCTTTTTGAGCCTTTTCTGAAAAAACCTTGTAATAACTACCATCAAAGGCAGAATAGCCAAGGTAATATAACTTAAATGGACATTGGTACTGAACATCATGATCAATACAAATATAATTCTCAGAATATCTCCAAAAACCATCAGAAACCCGTCTGTATACACAGTCGCAATTGTTTCCACATCTCCTACGGCACGGGTTACCAGTTGCCCGATCGGTGTTTTATCAAAAAATGAAGTTCTGAAATAAATCAGCTTGGCATATAATCGTTCTCTGATATCACGGATAACATTCTGTGAAATGAAATTGGAAAAATAAACCAGGAAAAAGTTTAGAATAGTTTCTGCAAATACCAATCCTACTAAAATATAGATATGTTTCATCATCAAAGCCTTATCTTTCAGCTTTGTAATATCATTATCCACTACTTCCATGGTAAGATAAGGCCTGTAGGTAGAAACGATTGAAAGTATGACAGAAATTATCAAAGTGAGGATAAACCAAGAACGAAATTTCATTCCGATAAAGAACAACCTCTTTATAATTCCCCAGGTATCTTGTTTTTTCATTGTTCGGATCGAAGAAAAGAATTAAAGTCTATGCAAAAATAATACTTTATAACGGGACTGCCTTTACAAGTTTTGCAAATCGTCATAGAAAATTCCGGATACCTGTTATTTACAGAATGAATGGAGCGGATGATTAGAAGGTAGAGAGACTGCAAAGGTTTATCGGTCTAATATCATTTATCATCTGATATCTGCTCTCCATCATTCATCAAACTCATACCCTACATCCACCAGGTACAGTCCATGCGCGGGTGCAGAGGTTCCTGCGGCATTACGGTTTTTATCTTCAATGACTTTACGGAGATCTTCAGGCTTCATTTTTCCGCTTCCAATTTCCACCATTGTTCCTACGATAGCACGAACCATATTTCTCAGGAAACGGTTTGCGGAAACAGTGAATTTCAATTCTGTTCCGTTCTGTTCCCATTCTGCTTTATACATTTTGCAGATATTGGTTTTGCTGTCTGTTTTTAATTTGGCAAAACTTGTAAAATCTTCATATTCAAATAAAATCTTACAGGCTTCGTTCATTGTATGGATGTCCAGTGACCTTTTCCAGTGCTGCCATGCAGATTCCTGGGTAAACGGATTTTTAGACAAGGAAATATAATATTCATACGTTCTGTAAGTAGCATCAAAGCGGGCATGAAAATCATCCTTCACCTTAAAAATCCTCTGGATGGAAATATCCGGAGGAAGAAAACTGTTTAATCTTCTCGGAAGATCATCATTCAACTCCTGCCCTGTATCAAAATGGGCAAATATTTTTTTAGCATGAACACCGGTATCGGTTCTTCCAGCTCCGGTTGTTTTAATCTCTTCCCGTAAAATAGTGGAAAGCGCTTTTTCCAGTTCTTCCTGTACAGAAATAGCATCCGGCTGTATCTGATAGCCGAAATAATTCTTTCCGTTGTAAGAAAATTCTATAAAGTATCTCAAGGTATTATAATAACTCCACAAAAATACTTTAATTTAACGAAATATTTGTTGAAAAGTCTTTGAGAATATTATATCAAATGCTTATGAAAATTCCTATTTTTGCAATCGTATGAAAAGATGGTACCTTTATCCTTTTTCCCTCGGTTATCATTTGGTAACGGGTATCCGGAACACATTGTATGATCTGGGTATTTTTAAGTCGACAAAATTCAAGACACCGATAATCAATGTCGGGAACCTTTCTGTGGGCGGAAGCGGAAAATCGCCGATGGTGATGTACCTTGCCCAGTATCTGTCCAAACATTACAGGACCGGAGTTCTTTCACGAGGCTACGGAAGGCTCACCAAAGGTTATGAGGTGACCAATTATGACAGCAACTACAAAATAGTAGGAGATGAAGCCATGCAGCTTTTTGAACGTTTCAAAAACCGTTTTGTCATTGCTGTTTCCGAAGACCGTGTACCCGGAGCTAAAAAAGTAATCAGCGATATGGATCTTGAGGTTTTGGTGCTGGATGATGCTATGCAGCATAGGGCTATTAAGGCAGGCTTCAATATCCTGATGACTGATTTTAATGATCCCTATTTCAAAGATTATCTTCTTCCTGCCGGAGATCTCAGAGAGTCGAGATCCGGTGCCAGAAGAGCCAATATCATCATGGTAAGCAAATGTCCTGATGAGCTGACAGAAGAAACCAAAAGGTATTATATTTCCAGGATAAACCCGTCTCATAACCAAAAAGTATTCTTTTCATCCATCGGTTATGATGAAAATGTATATGGAAAGGATAAAATGCTTCCGGATAACAATCTGAACTATTACGATATTTTATTGATTACAGGAATCGCCAACCCGAAGCCTCTTTTGGAGCACCTGGCGAAATTTTCGAAACGGGTTAAACATTTAAAGTTCAGGGATCATCATAATTTTACGGATGATGATATTAAGAAAATCCTTGAAGAATATAAAAAATTAGGTGAATATAAGCTGATATTGACCACGGAGAAAGATTACGTCCGTCTGAAAACTTTTGACTATCTTAGAGAAATTGTTTACTACTGGCCTATCAATGTCATTATTGATAAAAAGGAAGAATTCAATCAAATCATCCTGGATTATGTTAGAAAAAATTAACGAGACAGCAGATTTCATCAGAAGTATTATTCATGAAACCCCGGATTTTGCGGTTGTTTTAGGATCCGGACTTGGAAAGCTGCAGCATGAAGTAGAGCCTATCCATATTTTGGAATATAAGGATATTCCTAACTTCCCGCAAACGACAGTAGTGGGACATACCGGGAAACTCATCTATGGAATACTGGAAGGTAAAAAAGTCCTGATGATGAGCGGCCGTTTCCATTATTACGAAGGCCACTCTATGGAAACCGTTACATTTCCCATAAGAGTTTTTCACTTATTAGGCATCCAGAATCTGATTCTTTCCAACGCCTGTGGTGGAGTAAATCCTGCTTATAGTGTTGCAGATATCGTTATCTTAAAAGATCATATCAATATGATGCCTGAACACCCGCTTCGTGGCAGAAATATTGATGGGCTTGGACCACGTTTTGTGGATATGAGCGAGCCCTACAACAAAAAAATGATTGCCATAGCAGAACAGGTTGCCTCAGAACATCACATTAAAATCCACCAGGGAGTATATGTTGCCCTGCAAGGGCCAACTTTTGAGACACCCGCTGAATATGGCATGATAAAGGCTATTGGAGGCGATATGGTAGGGATGAGCACCGTTCCTGAAGTAATTGTCGCAAAACATATGGGAATGGATGTATTCTGTATGTCTGTAATTACCGATCTTGGAGGGCCGGATGTCGCTTTTGCCGTTTCTCATGAAGAAGTTTTAAATGCTGCCAATAAAGCCATGCCGAACGTAATCACGGTAGTAAAGGGATTAATTCAAAATTATCCGTAGCCTGCTTCGGGCCAATTAGATTTATACGACGGCTCATCCATTTCCTTTTATAGAATTTTTCAATATTATAAATTTTTCCTAATTCGTGAAAAATCAATCTTCAATTGCAATTCATTGTTTAGATTTGTATAAATGAAATTGTAAGAAATGAGAAAGTTGTTATTAATTTTTGCAATAGCCCTTTTTGGACTGAATTATGCTCAAAAGGCTCCTGCCATCCTGAAAAAAGGTTTTTCCAAAGAAGCACTCAGCCAGAAACTGGAAGATGAAGAGGGAAAAACAATTACCATCCAACAAATCCTTGATCAGCATAAGGGTAAGGTTTTGGTGATAGACTTCTGGGCCGGATGGTGCAGGGATTGTTTACAGGCCCTTCCTAAAGCTGAAGAGTTAGAAAAAAATAATCCGAACGTAGACTTCGTATTTTTATCATTAGAAAGATCAAAAGAAGGGTTTGAAAAAAGTCTCGTAAGGTTCAATATGAAAGACAAAGATAATTATTGGTTTGCATCAGGATGGAAAAATGATTTCAACAATTATATAGACCTGAACTGGATTCCGAGATATATGGTGATCGATCAGAAATCAGCGATTGCAAAATATTATGCTATATCTCCGGAAGATCCTGAAATCCAGAAAACAATCGACAGTCTTTTACAATAATAACACAATCACATAAACACCATGACCACACGAGAAGCAAGGGAAGAAGATTTAAAAATTCTTTTAGAATTTGAACAGGGAATTGTTTCAGCAGAAAGGCCATTCAACATTACACTTATTGACGGGGAGATTCATTATTATGATCTGAGCCATTTTATACAATCTCCGGATGCCACTTTGATTATTGCTGAAGAAAATAATGAGATCATCGGATCCGGCTATGCTCTGATTAAAAAGGCAGAAAAGTCTTACTACACGTTTGAAAAGTATGCGTATCTGGGCTTTATGTATGTAAAGCCTGAATACAGGGGGAAAGGCGTTAATAAAGTGATCACTGATGAATTGATTGGCTGGGCAAAATCCAGAGGTATTTCAGAGGTCAGGCTGGATGTATATGCACAGAATGAATCTGCTATAAAAGCTTATGAAAAGGCAGGCTTTGAGCCTCACCTTCTTACCATGAGACTGAAAGCTTAAAAGGCGGATACCGGGAGATGGAAGGGATTAACGTATTATTAATTACTACTTCGTCTTTCATTATATTTAGTAAGCAGGTTTTAATTTCCTTATCGGGTATATTAACTTCCCACTTCTAGCTTCTAGCTTCTAACTTCCCTTCTATAAAATAAATACAGGAATCCATATCTTTGTGTTATGGATTTTTCTTTGCCGCTTCGTAAAATTATTCATGTAGATATGGATGCATTTTATGCTTCCGTGGAGCAGCATGATAACCCCACCCTCAAAGGAAAGGCTATTGCTGTTGGCGGCCAGCATAGAGGCGTAGTGGCTGCCGCCAGTTATGAAGCAAGAAAATATGGAGTACGTTCTGCCATGCCTAGCAAGACGGCAAAGGAAAAATGCCCGCATCTCATTTTTGTTCCTCCCCGCTTTCCCCGCTATAAAGAAATTTCAAAACAGATACGTGAAATTTTCTATGAATATACAGACCTGGTAGAACCATTATCTTTGGATGAGGCTTACCTGGATGTCACTGAAAATAAAAAAGGAATAGAATCTGCCAACCAGATTGCCCGGGAAATCCGACAAAAAATTTTTGAACAAACCGGCCTCACCGCTTCCGCAGGTATTTCTGTAAATAAGTTCCTTGCAAAGGTGGCTTCTGATATCAATAAACCTAACGGGCAGAAGACCATTCATCCTGATAAAGTAGAGACTTTTCTGGAAGAATTACCTGTTGAAAAATTTTATGGAGTAGGGAAAGTTACGGCTAACAAAATGTTCAGTCTGGGAATTTATAAAGGAAAAGATTTAAAAAAAAGAACACTTGAGGAACTTGTCAGAATTTTCGGAAAGTCCGGTAAACATTATTACAATGTGGTCAGAGGCATTCATACTTCGGAAGTGAAACCTCATCGGATTCAGAAAAGTGTAGCAGTGGAACGTACATTTTTTGAAGATCTTTTTGATGAGCAGCAGATTAATGAAAAGCTGGAGAGCTTAAGCCAGGAACTTCATCAACGATTACAGAAAAACAATATTCTGGGAAGGACTTTAACCTTAAAAATCAAATACAAGGATTTTTCTCTTTTCACAAGAAGCATTACAAAAGAAAACTATTTTACTTCGCCTGAACAATATTTCGACACCGGAAAAAAACTCTGGGAACTTCGTCCCTACGACAAGGCAGTACGGCTACTGGGACTGTCGCTTTCTCAGCTTAATACGGAAGAAAAAAAGCAGGTTTCCGTTCAACTAAAAATCCCGTTTAAGGAATTTGAAAATGAATAATTCCTATTTTTTTGCTAACTTGTATCGACCAAATCGATAAATATATGAACCCAACCATGATTCAATTTTTCCACTGGTATTCTGAAGGGAATGGAATGTTATGGAAAAAAGCAGAAAAGCAAGCTAGCTACCTGGCAAAACTAGGAATTACTTCCGCCTGGCTCCCTCCGGCTTATAAGGGGACTCATGGCAGTCTTTCTGTAGGATATGACGCTTACGACCTCTATGATCTCGGCGAATTCGATCAAAAAGGATCTATTCCTACAAAATATGGTACCAAAAATGATTATCTCAAAGCTATTAAAGCATTAAAGAAACAGAATATTGAAGTTATTGTAGATATTGTTCTCGGCCATAAAGCCGGCGGTGATGAGCTTGAAAAATTCAAAGTAGTAAAAGTAGATGAAAACAACAGGGAGAAAGTAATCTCTGATGTTATCGAAATAGAATCATATACTAAATTTACCTTTCCGGGAAGAGGAAAAAAATATTCTGATTTTGAATGGAATTTTACCTGCTTCAGTGGAGTGGATTATGCAGAGGGAATGGATCCCCATATTTTTAAAATACAATCTGAATATGGAAATGACTGGGAAGAAATGATCCATGATGAAAAGGGCAACTATGATTTTCTGATGTATAATGACATTGAGCATAGAAATCCTTTTGTACGTGAAGAACTCAACAAATGGGCAAAATGGTATTTTGACCAGACGGATTTTGACGGGGTAAGGCTTGATGCCCTGAAACATATTTCTTTTGACTTTTATAAAGAATGGCTTACGCTGCTCCGTTCCAATTCAGGAAAAAATATATTTGCCGTAGGAGAATACTGGGCTCCCGGACATCTTCATCTTCTTCAAAAATATATTGAGGTAACAGAAGGGTGTATGAGCCTTTTTGACAGCTCATTACAAAATAATTTCCACAATGCTTCAAAAGAAGGGAGCAGTTATGACCTCCGGAAAATTTTTGAAGGAACTCTTACTCAGGCTGACCCGTTACACTCCGTGAGCCTTGTGGCCAACCATGATACACAGCCTCTTCAGGATCTGGAAGCTCCCGTGGAATCCTGGTTTAAGCCTCTTGCCTATGCTTTAATTTTATTAAGAAAGGATGGCTATCCATGTGTTTTTTATCCTGACTTGTATGGAGCTCATTATGTGGATAAAGATTCGGGGGGACATGATCAGGAAATTTTCATGCCTAAAGTGGATGGTATTGAAGAACTTCTTAAAGCCAGGAAAGATCATGCTTACGGGGCACAACGGGATTATTTTGAAGATGCCAATTGCCTGGGATGGGTTCGTGAAGGTGATGAGGAACATACAGGCTGCGCCGTAGTTCTGAGCAATAAAGATGCCTATAATAAGCCTATGGAAATAGGTAAACGCTATGCCGGAAAAAAATGTAAGGATCTATTAAAAAGGTTCAAAGGCCAGGTAACCATTGATGAAAACGGATGGGGGGATTTTCCTGTACCGGCCGGGAATGTCAGCGTATGGGTGCCTGAATAAATAAGAATATAACTGTCTATCAACAACAAAGCGTACCTAAATGAAGTACGCTTTGTTTTCTTATTATGTCGTATCCTAACATTTGATACCCCTGCAGCTCCATAAGTCGGGAGCCCACTCACAACAATAATTATCTTCATTATAAAAACAGCAGATTCTGTCTCTGATGATAATTCCTCCTTTTAAATTTTTAAGTTCCTGCCGATCAATTTTTCGGGCATTGGGAATTTTTTTTGTTTTCATAATTATTATTTTTTGATTAGTAATCAAATATAAGTAAAAAACAACAATGGATCTTCAACAAATCTTCCAACTCCACCATTGCATCTACTTAAAGTTCAAATCATAATGCCCGGAAAATATTGGAATTGTAATTTCCATCCAGTAACTAGGCTCCGACTTTCCGGATGTCCAG
Source organism: Chryseobacterium gallinarum (assembly GCF_001021975.1). NCBI lineage: Bacteria > Pseudomonadati > Bacteroidota > Flavobacteriia > Flavobacteriales > Weeksellaceae > Chryseobacterium > Chryseobacterium gallinarum. Next base: position 1,061,856 of record NZ_CP009928.1, read on the forward strand.
AATTTCCGGTCTTTCCGAATGATCATTTATTTTTCCCGTTCTGGCAAACTCTGCCCAAAGTGCTCTTAATTTTCTTCCATTCTCATGAATATACTTCCAGGGAATATTTTTCACCATTTCAGAAGATTTCCAGGCAGCCTCATTCCCAAAAATCAAAGGGAGATCAATACAATGAGGCGCTCCTATATGATTGTATTCCGACCGCGAAATGATTCTGAATAGATAGACATTTCCTCCAGCCCCGGCATAATTTTCTGCAAATATTCTGGCAGGAGTTCCATAGATGAGATTGGTAGTTTTTTCTACCGTCTTATCCATAATCTTCAAGCCTAAGCCCTTCCCGAAATACTTATTCAATGCCCCGGATGTTTTAAGGTAAAATGCTGTTTCATCATTATTCAGGCCAATCAGGACATCATATTTTTTTGCATTCTGTTTCCACTTTTCCACAGATTCTTCTTCTGTACATAAAGGGGGATATCCATATTGGATTCCGAAAGGCATTGCTGCTTTTAGTCCGTATTTTATAACAGAAGGTACATATTTTCCATACTCCTCCATCATTTTAAAGACATCGGTTTCATCTTTAAGGATCTCTGTTTTTTGCAAAAACTCAGCTGACATTTTCTGTCTTTTATACCGCAATCCTAAAGGAGCACTCTGGATAATGACCCGATGAAACAATCCTTCTACCCCCTCCGATATCATTAAATGCGCAATAGCGTCTCCTCCCGATGACTGCCCCAGCAACGTAATATTTTCCGGATCGCCACCAAAATCTGCAATGTAAGACTTTACCCACTTCAAAGCTTCAATGATATCGAATAGCCCAAGATTCGGGGGCCTGCTTTCACTCCCTCCTAAAAATCCAAACAGACCTAAACGATAGGAAACCGTAACGACAATAATATGCTGCTCTTTTATCCATTCCGCCGGATCGGAAGTCGGCAGATCCCCACAACCTATTTCATGAGATCCTCCGTGAATCCATACAACAACCGGAAGTTTTTCATTTTCTTTACTATTTTCGGGACAGCTTACTGAAAGGTATTGGGTAGATTCGTCGGGCTCAAAATTTTCAACCGGCGTTGCGCCGATCATTTTTTCCACTAAAGCACTTAATTTCTGCGGGCAAACCGGGGTTTTATCCGGAAAAACAATATCTGATGCAGAAGCTTCTGCAGGAACAGGCCTCTGAAACCTTTTGGAATGGGCATAACGAATACTTTTGGCCTTGATGATACCATTTTCTTTTAAGGCGATAATCCTTCCGAAACCGGTTTCAAAAACATGGATTCCTTTATGATTTGATGTCATTTTAAACGCTAAAATTCTTATCCTTAAAATTAATCTTGTTTTTTGACAACAGGAAATAATTAAAATACAAATATCACATAACACAAATATTCACTGAGAAAGGTTCTATCTGTCAAAAAAATATGCTATCCATTTTCAAAACTTAGTTCAGAGTTTTGTATTCACTCGGGGAAATACCTACCTTGGTTTTGAACAATCTTGTAAAGTGCTGCGGATATTTGAAGCCCAAATCATAAGAAATTTCACTGATTGATTTTCCATGCTCCAGAATCTGTTCTTTGGCGACATCGATTAATTTATTGTGAATGAATTCCTGCGGGGAAATACCCAATTCTTTTTTTATGAGATCTCCGAAGTAATTGGCCGAGAGGTTCAGCTTTTCCGCGAAATAATTTACCATGGGAAAACCAATACTTTTAGGTTTTTCAGATTTGAGATAATCATCCACCAGACTTTCAAATTTACCGATAAGCCCCTGATTGATATGATCTCTTGTAATAAACTGACGGTCGTAAAAACGCATACAGTAATTCAAAAACAATTCAATATTATTGACCATTAATGATTTACTATGTTTATCAATAGGCTGTCCGAGTTCATGCTTTATATTTTTAAAACATTCCAGGATAATTTCTCTTTCTTTTTCTGAAAGGTGTAAGGCTTCATGAACATCATACGAAAAGAAATTATAATCTTTAATGTTTTTCCCAAGATTTGTTCCTTTCAGCAGATCAGGATGAAAAATCAGAGCGTAGCCTGCCGGTTGAACATATTTTCCTTTGTTATAGATACCATAGGTCTGTCCGGGAGCAATAAACACCAATGTACCTTCCTGGTAATCGTAGCTATGTTTCCCATACAGCATGTCACCACACATTACATCTTTCAGGAAAACGGTATAAAAACCGAATTTCCTTTTGTGCTGGCAAACGGGATCTGATTGGGAAAAGTCAATTACACTTACCAACGGGTGAAGTGTTTCATGATTAGCCATTTTGTTGTATTCCGAGATGCTGTTATAGATTTCAACCTCCTGATCTTCCATGAAGTATATTTTTATTATTCAAAATTACCAATTTCCGGATGAACTGGCAGGCTGCCTGTAAAATTGGTAAGTAATCCGGTAATCTGTATAAGCAGTTTTTCTATGAAAGTATCGAATTTTGTATCATTATGGAAACTTTTAATACAACCATTTTTCCGAGAGGAGAAAAAGCTCCGTCAGAATATTTTTCAGGAGGAACTGCCTGGGTCCAGATTATTAAACTCAACGAAAACCAGCTCAACTGCCAGATCGGAAACGTCACTTTTGAACCGGGATGCAGAAATAACTGGCATTCTCATGCTGGCGGACAAATCTTGATTGTTACTGCAGGAACCGGTTTCTATCAGGAAAAAGGTAAACCTGTCCAGGTTTTACACCCGGGAGATGTTGTTACTATTCTTCCGGAAGTTATCCACTGGCATGGGGCCGCTCCGGACAGTGGGTTCACCCATATTGCAATCAATCCCAATACCCAGAATGGAATGGTTGAATGGCTGGAGCCTGTACCGGATGAGCACTATCACAATGTATCAATCTAATATATAACATAAATCAAAGTAAACCAATGAACACATTTACAGTAAAAGCTTATGGCGCTGAATCCACCACTGCAGACCTGAAAGAAATGAATATTGAAAGAAGAGAAGTCACTCCTAAAGATGTAGAAATAGAAATCCTGTATTGCGGGGTATGTCATTCTGATCTTCATACCGCAAGAAATGACTGGGGTGGAACTATCTACCCTGCTGTTCCGGGTCACGAAATTATCGGGAGAATAACAAAAATTGGAAGTGAGGTTTCCAAGTTTAAAGTGGGTGACCTTGCCGGGGTAGGATGTATTGTTGATTCCTGTGGGCATTGTGAAAGCTGTCAGCATGATCTTGAGCAATATTGCCTAAACGGGTTTACGGGAACGTATAACGGACATGATAAACATTCCGGAGGACATACTTTCGGTGGATATTCTCAAAAAGTAGTGGTAGATGCCCACCATGTCTTAAAGGTTCCTGAAAATCTTGACCCTGCTGCTGTAGCACCACTCCTTTGTGCCGGTATTACAACATGGTCTCCTTTGAGACACTGGAATGTAGGTCCAAACTCCAAAGTAGCTGTCGTAGGGTTAGGCGGATTAGGCCATATGGCCATTAAACTGGCTAAAGGACTTGGAGCTGAGGTAACTTTATTCTCAAGAACTCCCGGGAAAACGGAAGATGCCAAACAACTGGGAGCTGATCATGTAATCATTTCCACGGATGAGGAACAAATGAAATCGGTAACAGGGAAATTTGATGTGATTATTGATACCGTTCCTTATGTTCATGATGTTAATCCGTATGTAGCTACCCTGAATATTAACGGAACCCATGTTCTTGTCGGATATCTGGGTGGTCTGGAGCCAATACTTAATACAGTTCCCATGATTATGGGCAGAAAATCTGTAGCAGGCTCTGTCATCGGAGGTATTGCCGAGACTCAGGAATTACTGGATTTCTGTGGTGAGCACAATATTGTTTCGGAAATTGAAATGATCAGAATGCAGGAAATCAATGAAGCATACGAAAGAATGCTGAAAAGCGATGTAAGGTATCGTTTTGTGATAGATATGAAGTCTTTATAAGAGTAGGTCTTGTTATCCGTAAAAAAGTTTCGGCGCACCTTTGGTGCGCCGAAACTTTTTACAAATTTACCTTAATTTTATCCTTAAGGTTACTTCTTTTCTTTTAGTATCCCTTTCAGAACCTTTAGCTTTCCATCAACAGGCTGTTCGATTTTCAAACCTAAAATTTCAGCAACAAGCGGATAGACATTCACGTTTTCAAATTCACTGATGATCTGATTATTTTTAAACTCAGGTCCCCAGGCATAGAAAGTAGCTTTCATTTCAGGAACTACCCGGGGATTGTATCCATGTTTTCCTACAGATGTTTTCTTTCCTTTCTCTAAAAATATCTTTGGAGCTTTTGGAAGCAGGAGGATCTGTCCTATTCTGTTATATTGATCATCTCTCGTTGCAAAATGCAGATACCGGGGCAACCTTTTATCCAGATAAACATCATAGTCATTTGTTTTATGTGCTTTTAATTCTTTATAAACGGTTTTTACCTCATCCGGATTTTTAACATATACTCTTAATAACGTTTGGGAATTATAAAAATCGAATCTGTTTTTATCAAAAAGAAGGGCCGGAATTTCCAATGGCGTTCCGCCATCTACTTTGATCATTCCATGATCTGAAACGAATATAAAATTGACATTCTTCAAACCTAATGCATTTACTTTCTGTACAAGGTCTCCAATTGCGTGGTCAATCAAGTGGACAGCATTTTCAGTTTCTTTTGAATCCGGTCCATAATGATGACCGCTCCCGTCCACTTCCGGGAAATATAAAGAAATAAAGTGTGGTCTTTGATCGTCTGGTAATTTTAGCCAGTTCACTACTTTTTCCACTTTTTCAGAAGGAGTGAATTTTTCATGATAGGGATAATAGTAAGATGGCCTTATTCCACCGGCATCACTGGCAGATCCTACCCACATTAAAGAAGCAGAAACCATCCCATTCTTTTCAGCCAGCCCCCAAAGCGGTATCCCTCCATACCAGCTTCCGTCTTCTGCATTTTTTTTATTGCTCATGGCATATACTTCTTTCCTTTTGTAATCGTAGAAAAAATTATCAATTAACCCATGATGAGAAGGATAAAGCCCGGTAATCAGGCTCCAGTGATTCGGAAATGTAATACTCGGATAGCTTGGGATCATTGCTTCAGCCTTTACTCCCTGATCAGAAAATTTCAAAAGGTTTTCAGCATTGTATTTATGGGCATAATCATAACGGAAACCATCCGTGGAAATCATGATTACGTAAGGTTTTGACTGGGCTTCAGCTGTGTTATGACGACCTGATATTACTACCTGAGCCGTATCAATATTTACCTGCTGTGCAAAAACCGTAAAGGAGACAAGCAGCAGTAAAAAATGTATTCCTCGCTTCATTATTTAATTTTTTTGGCAAAGGTACATTCTATACTGCTCCCTGAAAAGTTTAAAGGATTAAAAGTATATTAAACCTTACATTTTATTTCAAATTGTCTTTTTCATCTCAAACTGAGATAACCAGTTTGTAAGTCCTATTTTTTCGCTAAGGAACTGACTCGTACTTACGGAGATCTCATCTACATTATTCAAAGAAACCGGCTGCCCTTCATTCCTTTTTCTGACCGCGTTAAATAATTGTGTCCCGATTCCTTGCCTACGGTGCTCCGGGTCAACGGCAATCTGATGCACTTTTTTTGCTGAAGGATTATAAATAACATACCCTGCCAGGTTTTCTCCCGGATACGCCCCCAAAGTGACAAACCCTTCCGGAACGGGATCCAGCACATAAGCAGAACCTTGCCAGGAAGGTTCAATATCCCAGAACGAACGGAACTTTTCACATTGGAAATCTTCCAGCTCCCGTATACAAATTGAAGCCTGCTCTTCCTCCGGATGTATAATTCCATTAAAGCAAAGAAGCCTTCGCATAATCTTAAAGCCAAGATTTTCATAGGCCCTGATTGCTTTTTGATTTCCTTCAATAACTTCCAGAAGCAGTACACTTGCGTTCCTTTCTTTCAAAACCGGAATAATGAAATCATACATTTTTCTTACCAATCCTTTACCTCTGCCTTCCGGAACCACTCCTGTTCCTCCGTTATAGATAACTTTCTCACCATTTTCAGTCTTTTCAGCCTGAAGGATAAAACCTATAAGCTGTCCGTTTTCAAACGCACCGACTGACAAATCCATATCTAATTTTTCCGCTGCCATTTTTGAGATGAGCATTTCTTTTGTCAGATGGAAAGGAACAATATAATCTGAAAATGAAAGATTAAAGACCGTTAAAAGCTCATCTATCGTAGTATGGGTTAAAGTTTTAAATTCCATTACTGTTTATTTTTAATTTCATTAAAAGCCTACCATGTTCTGTCAAGATCTTCTTTCCAGTCGTATGGCATCAGTTCTTTTAAAGTGACAAAGACCCCGTTTTTTACTTCTACTACAGCATTAAGATTTTCTTTGGATAATTGACTCATCAGTTCCCTGCATCTTCCACAAGGAGGAACTGCATTCCCGTCATTACCTACGGCTACTACTGCTTTAATACGATGTTCACCATTTTTCAACATTTCAGCCACAGCACTGTGCTCTGCACAAAACCCCATTGAACAGGCAGTATCTATACTGATTCCTGTATATACATTACCTTCTGCAGTTTCAATGGCAGCCGCTACTCCTCCATATTCTATAAAATCATTCAGCATCCTGGATTTTGCAAACTGACCGGCTATTTCCTTTAAATCCTTTCTCATAGATAAATTTATTTGTGATGTTCCATATACCACTGTACCGCATTACGTTCTTCTCTTTTAATAAACGGATCCTTGCCTGCATTATAATCATTACCGTCATACCATTCTTTTTTGCTCAGAACTTCTTTAAGCTGTTGATATTCCTGCTTTACACGGGCATGGGTACACAAATAATCTCTAAAGGCAATATGACGAAGCCAATGTTCAGAAGATACAGGAATTGCATGAATATGGGCCACACGAAGACTATGGTCATGAAGCTTCTCAGGAATATCCTCTTCCTTGAAAATGGTTTCAGGAAATCCTAAGTTTTTGGGACGGTTTATAAGTTTAATAAAAAAGCGGCGATAAGGCATATCTTTATTATATTTTTCATAATAAACATAATCCTGTCCTTGTAATAAATGTGGAATTTTATCCAGATCTTCCGCATCTTTTACCCCGATCATAATATCTATGATAGGTTTTGCAGATAAGCCTTCTACGGATGTGCTTCCGATATGTTCAATTTCGGGATTCAAAAAACCGATGCTTTCTTCCAATTCATTTTTAATGGATTCAAATTGTATTTTCCAGGAAGGGTTGTATTTTTCAAACGTAACTTTCATCGGTAACGGTTTATACAAATATATGAAAATTCGCTCAAAGCCTTTAAACCGGGCATTTTAAGATTTTTGATTCTAAAAATAAAACGCCTCCGAAAAATCAGAGGCATTTTTTAAAAATATTAGGATGTGTTTTTTTAATTATTCTTTAATCAGTTTTTCATAAGACAGACTTCCGTCTTTCAGCAAAACCTCAAAATAATAAGTTCCTGACTTCAGATCTTCAATATTAATATGCTCTTTGTCTGGTCTTATTGATTTTACTTTTCTTCCGGTAGCATCAAAAACATCAACGGATCTTATTTTATCAAAATTTTTAAAGCCAATCGTTTCTTTTGCCGGGTTAGGATAAAGAAGTACTTTTTTGTTTCCGGCAGCTGCTTCATTTGTGGATAAAGTACTGGCTGCCATTGTTAATGTTGCATATCCTCTATTAGCTGGTCCATGATATCCTAAAGCCTGATTTCCAAGCCTGCGTGCATAAAAGATATTAATGGTTCCTGCCGAATTGGGAATCGCAAAGTCTCCCGCCCCACCGGAAAGAGATCTTGTGGCCACAATAGTCCTTGTAGTTCCTGATATAGTATTGGATACTTCTGTCCAGTCTTGTGAAACATCAGCATTGGGCGTTGTAGTTCCTATAAAGGAATAATCTCTGGTGGTTGCAGAATTATAAATAAACCCATCTGCTCCCGGAGCCATTCCTCCGCTGTCCACTCCATTTCCTCCAAACCCGATTCCCAACATAGAATTGCTGTCGCCGGTTACTGTAAGGGTCACTCCTGTAGGAGTGGTATCCAATTTCACCGTCATGGAAGTAACCGGAAGGCTTACTGTTCCAGACGAAAACTGAGCCCAGGCAAGGGTAGCGAGGGCCATACTGATGGTGAGTAAAATTTTTTTCATATCAATTTTTTAAGAGGTTAATGATTTCTTTGTTATTGGTTTGCAATGCATATTCAAAAGGAGTCATTCCCATTGAATCTTTTTTAGATTTATCTGCTTTATATGAAAGCAGTAGTTCCACCAATTCTTTGTTTCCAAATTTCACGGCCCAGAATAAAGGAGTATAACCGGTAGCATCTGCAATATTAGGGTCGGCATTTTTTCTTAGCAAAGCTTCTGTAAGCTCTTTATTGTATTTTACCGAAAGTCCTGCCAGTGCAGTTCCTTCTTTACTTTGATAATTCACATCTTTTACATGGTCAATCAAAAATTTTGCAACCTCTGTATTGCCTCTGTAACAAGCCAGGATAAGAGGTGAAAAACCATTCTCATTTGGTTGATTGATAATATCCGGATTCTGTTTCATCAATCCTTTTACTTCATCAACCGTTCCGTTTCTGGCAACATCAAAAATTGTTTTTGTTTGTTCCTGAGCATATAACAACGAAGTCAGAAACATACTCAGCAGTAAGATCAGGTTTTTCATTGTTTTGTCAGGATATAGTTATATTCCACATTTACATTTTCAGCAATTTTTTTAGTTACCATTTTAGGAATCGTTACTTTGTAATCTGCAGGCTTCACAACAAATCCTCCCTGCATATAAACTTTCCCGTCTTTGGCATAAACAGAAGCTGTAGAAGTGACCGCTTTATCCACACCATGAAAATTGAGGGTTCCCTGAATTGTATATTTCTGAGGGTTCGCAGTAAGTTTTGTGGAATCAAAATTGACGATTTTTCCTTTAAAGGTGGTTTTTGGATATTTTGCTGTTTCGGCATAACTTTCATTAAAATGTTCTTCCATCAGTTTTGTTTTAAAGTGAAAGTTTTTAACGGATGAAACGGATGCCATTTCCCCGTTATCTGCGTTGAAGACCACAATATTATTGTCATCCCGGGCATAAATATCTTCAAATAATGGCACAGAGGCCTCAAAGGTGACTTTTCCGGTTTTTGAACTGTATTTCTGAGCTGAGGTGTAACCTGCCATAAACAGAAAAACACCTGTTATTATTAATTTTTTCATATCAGATATTTTAATTTTCAGCTAATCCGTCGGCTTTCCATTTAATGAAAATGTTGATTTGTGTTGCAGATAAAGAACCTCCCTTAGGCATTTTCCCGGGGTCGTTATCAGGTCTTTGAATCCGGTCAAGAATTCCGTCTATATTATTTTTTACCTGATCATAGGTTGCCAAAGGTTTAAAACTGGTTGCCGAGTGGCACGCGTTACAGTTATTATCCATAATTGGCTTTACATCGGTTATATATTTTACCGGTAATGTAATGGGGGTATTATCAGAAATTTCTTCATAGGTTCTGCTTTCACAGGATATCAGTATACTTCCCGCCGATATTGTCAATAGGTACGCTAACTTTCTCATATCAAAAAACTCTGTAAAGATTAAACCCAAAGAAAATTTGTCCTTTTCCCCATCTGCCGGTGGCGTTGGTAAGATACCCGATATCCGAATTGATCTGGGAATTCGTAAATAAAAGCTGGAAAACATGTCCCCCTGTTTCTATATCTACTCCTAAAGAAAGAGGATTTTTATAGAAACTATGATCATCAAAATTCACAAAATATTCTGCATTTACAGAGACTCTTTTGGAAATTTTATATCGACCGCCTATTCCGGCCAAAAACTGGTTTTTATCTTCGGTTGCCGGTTCGTATAAATTTTTATGAACAAAAGACGGAGTAAGCTGCAATGAAAACTGTTCGTTAAACCTTCTGGAAATCAAAGCCTGTGTCAGGTAGGAAAGCCGATCGTTGAATGTAAGATAGGGATAGGTATCTTTATTCAAGGCGGTATTTAAACCCATTACATGATATCCTACAATATCTACCGGAAAATTCTCATTCTGCTTTACCAGCCTGTATTTTACAGCGCCTTCAAAGGTTTTCATATGGGTCTCCCTCGACAAGCTTACAGAAACGGCATCCGTAATGCCATAAATAACCCCGAGCTTGGTAGAAGCATTGTCCAGACCAAAAAAGTCTTTAAAGCCTGTGCTAATATCTCCGAAACGATGGGCAACAACAATATACCATTCTTTTTTTGCAGATAGTTTTGTAGATTGCCCTGTAACGATCTGCAAGGCTTTGAATGCGGGTTGTGAAGTTTCTGTGTTGGTTTTAATAGTGTCGATATCTTTCAGCAAATCCTCCTGTGCAAAGGCAAAAACTGATGAAAATACCGACAAAAATAAGAGAGTTTTTGTCATATGATAACTATATTTTACATTTAATTATGATATAACAAACTTATAGAGTTATCAATTCAAAAACAGGTGATAAAAGTCACCGAGGAGATTGTTTTTATCAATCAGAAAGCAAAAATTTTTAAACAAAATATATTAGATCAGTCTAACATTTTCATTTACAGCCAGTTTTATTCCTTCTTTTGTTTGCTGAATTTCCCCATCGCTTTCAATTTTTTTTAAAACCCTGCTTACAACTTCTCTTGAAGTCCCAAGATTGTTGGCAATTTCGCGATGGGTTATTCTGATCGGATGATTTCCGGTAAGTGCAATTTGTTGTTTAATATAATTCAGAACCCTTTTATCCAGTTTGTGGAAAACGGCATCATTTACCATATTCATGACTTCGGAAAAGCGCCTGTCATATTCATGATAAAATAATTTATTGATTTCCGGAAATTGTATCAGCCATTCATGCATTACAGAAACAGGGATCAACAGGGCTTCTGAGTCTTCTTCTGCTACAGCATATACCCTGCTCACATAATCTGTGAAAATAGAAGAAAAGGTCATAAGACAGCTGTCACTCGGTTTGATATAATAATAAATAAGCTCGCGGCCGTCATTAAGGGTAAAAACTTTAATAGAACCTTTCGTGAGGAAGGGCACATATTTATTTTTCTGTCCTTCCCTTATAATTTCTGTTTTGGCCTTTATATTGACTATTACCGCATGTTTTTCAAGTTCAGCTGAAAAACCGCTGCCTAAAAAACCAAATTTCTGTACAATAAACGGATCACTCATCATATCTTTTTTGTCAAGTATTTGAAACAAATATATAAAATCATGCAATAAATATGTCAGATAAATAAAAACTTTTCATTATTACAATAAGATATCAATGATTACTTCATTCCAACCCTCTTCAAACACAATGAAATAAGATAATATTAAGAATATGTGAATTTATATAGGTGTATTTAAAACTGTCCTGAAACATGTTAGCCTGGGCTATTGATAAAAAATGCCCCGGTAAAAACCGGGGCATTCTATTTTATTGTAAAAGAAATCTTAAGCTTGTACGTTGTTTCCACCTAATACGAAAGGTTCAACTTCTTTGATTTCTCCGAACTGCTGCTCGTAGTTAGCGATGTTCTGCTGAAGAGCGTTTAATACTCTTTTCGCGTGAAGTGGAGCAAGAATAACTCTTGATCTTACTTTAGCTTGCTGAACACCCGGCATCAACTGAATAAAGTCTACTACAAATTCAGATGGAGAGTGGTTTACTAATGCTAAGTTAGCATAGATACCAGCAGCTACCATTTCGTTTAATTCGATGTTGATGTTTCCGTCTTGTGGATTTTGATTGTTGTCCATTGTTATAAATTATGTTTTTAAAATTCGAAATTTGAGATTGTGAAAATATAAAAATAATTTCAAATCCCAAATTTCAAATCATTAATTTTAATTAAGGTCTTCGAATTCTTTCTTAGAACCTACAATAACATTCTGATACTCTTTAAGACCTGTACCTGCAGGGATTCTGTGTCCTACAATTACATTTTCTTTAAGACCATTCAGATCATCTATTTTACCAGCCACTGCGGCCTCGTTAAGAACTTTAGTTGTTTCCTGGAACGATGCTGCAGACATGAATGACTTAGTCTGAAGTGCTGCTCTTGTAATACCTTGTAATACCGGAGTTGCTGTAGCAGGAAGAGCTTCTCTTACTTCTACCAATGCTAAATCTTCACGTTTCAACTTCGAGTTTTCGTCTCTTAATTCTCTTGCAGTAATCATCTGACCTGGCTTGAATTCCTTAGAATCACCGGCATCTACTACTACTTTAAGACCGAATACCCTGTTGTTTTCTTCCAGGAAGTCATATTTGTGCTCAAGAGCTCCTTCAAGGAACTGAGTATCACCTCCATCTACGATAGATACTTTTGTCATCATCTGTCTTACGATGATTTCGAAGTGCTTATCATCGATTTTTACCCCCTGTAGACGGTAAACTTCCTGAATTTCATTTACTAAGTATTCCTGAACGGCTGTCGGACCTTTAATTCTTAGGATATCTTCCGGTGTAATAGAACCGTCAGAAAGCGGAGAACCTGCTCTTACGAAGTCATTCTCCTGTACAAGAATCTGGTTGGAAAGTTTTACCAGGTAAATCTTTCTTTCTCCAGTTTTAGCCTCAACGATAAGTTCACGGTTACCTCTCTTGATTTTTCCGTAAGAAACTACCCCGTCGATTTCAGTAACAACCGCTGGGTTTGAAGGGTTTCTTGCTTCGAATAATTCAGTAACTCTCGGAAGACCTCCGGTGATATCCCCTGCTTTTGCAGATTTTCTCGGGATTTTGATCAAGACTTTACCAGCCTTAATTTTCTCACCATCATTAACCATCAAGTGGGCTCCTACCGGTAAGTTGTAAGCTTTTTGCTCAACTCCCTTAGAGTCTACCACTTTTAAGGTAGGTACAGCTTTCTTATTTCTGGATTCAGAGATTACTTTCTCCTCGAATCCTGTCTGTTCGTCAATTTCAAGCTGGAATGAAATACCCTGGATGATATCCTCGTATTCTACCTTACCTGAAGTTTCAGCAATGATAACCGCGTTATACGGATCCCATCTACAGATCACATCTCCTTTCTTCACTTTATCACCTGGTTTTACAGATAATATTGATCCATAAGGTACGTTAGCTACCATTAATGGTGTTCTGGAATCGTTATCAGCAACTAATCTGAATTCCGTTGAACGAGAAACTACAACCTCAGCTGTATTACCGTTTTCATCTTCAGAAGTAATGGTTCTTACTTCATCCATTTCAACGATACCGTCTCTTCTTGCAACGATAGATGGGTTTTCTGATACGTTTCCTGCAGTACCCCCCTGGTGGAAGGTTCTCAACGTAAGCTGAGTACCCGGTTCCCCGATGGATTGTGCTGCAATTACCCCTACTGCTTCACCCATGTGGATCATCTTACCAGTTGCTAAGTTTCTACCGTAACATTTCGCACAGATACCTTTCTTAGCTTCACAAGTAAGCGGAGAACGTACTTCTACGGCTTCTAATCCTGCTTCTTCAATTCTCTTAGCTAGTTGCTCAGTGATTACCTGATCTGCTTCAGCAATTAATTCATCACTTTCAGGATCGTAAATATTATGAAGAGATACTCTACCTAAGATTCTTTCAGAAATCTTTTCAACGATCTCGTCATTTTTCTTAAGTGCAGTAACTTCTGTTCCTCTTAAAGTTCCACAGTCATCTTCTGTAACGATAACATCCTGTGCAACGTCTACCAATCTTCTGGTTAGATAACCCGCATCGGCAGTTTTAAGAGCGGTATCCGCAAGACCTTTACGGGCACCGTGGGTAGAGATAAAGTATTCCAAGATGGAAAGACCTTCTTTAAAGTTAGCAAGGATCGGGTTTTCGATGATCTCCGCACCGGTAGAACCAGCTTTTTGCGGTTTCGCCATCAAACCTCTCATCCCTGATAACTGACGGATCTGTTCCTTAGAACCCCTCGCCCCAGAGTCAAGCATCATGTACACAGAGTTGAAACCACCTTGGTCAGTTTTCATTCTGCTCATGATCATTTCAGTTAATCCTGCGTTCGTGTTTGTCCAAACGTCGATTACCTGGTTATAACGTTCTGTATCGGTAATCAGACCCATGTTATAGTTAGCTCTAATTTCGTCTACAGTTTCAATTGATTGTGCAATCATCTGTTTTTTCTCCACAGGTACTACGATATCTCCAAGAGAGAACGACAGACCTCCTTTGAATGCGTTTGAATACCCTAGATCTTTCATTGCATCCAGGAACTTCACAGTTGTAGGGAAATCTGTATCAGCAAGGATCTTACCGATAACGTTTCTCAATGATTTCTTCGTAAGAAGTTCATTGATATATCCTACCTGCTTAGGTACGATCTGGTTGAATAAAATTCTACCTACAGTAGTTTCGATCAGTCTTGTTACGATTTCTCCATTTTCTTTAACAGGTAATTTACATCTTACCTTAGCGTTCAGAGAAACTTTTCCTTCTGCATAAGCGATTTCCGCCTCTTCAGGAGAATAGAATGCAAGACCTTCTCCTTTTACTTTCATATCTTCTGTAGAGCTTAATTCTTTAGTCATGAAATAAAGACCAAGAACCATGTCCTGAGAAGGTACCGTAATTGGAGAACCGTTTGCAGGGTTCAGGATGTTCTGAGAACCTAACATCAGTAACTGAGCTTCAAGGATCGCTTCCGGTCCTAACGGTAAGTGTACCGCCATCTGGTCACCATCAAAGTCGGCATTGAAGGCCGTAGTTACTAACGGGTGCAGCTGGATTGCTTTACCTTCGATCATCTTAGGCTGGAAGGCCTGAATACCCAATCTGTGAAGAGTAGGTGCCCTGTTCAATAGTACCGGGTGACCTTTCATCACGTTTTCAAGGATATCATACACTACAGGTTCTTTTCTGTCGATAATTCTTTTTGCAGATTTTACTGTTTTTACAATACCTCTCTCAATTAGTTTTCTAATGATAAACGGTTTGTAAAGCTCAGCGGCCATATCTTTAGGAATACCACATTCGTGAAGCTGTAGGTTCGGACCTACAACAATTACCGAACGCGCAGAGTAGTCTACCCTTTTCCCTAGTAAGTTCTGACGGAAACGACCTTGTTTACCTTTCAATGAATCAGAAAGTGATTTTAATGGTCTGTTTGATTCAGATTTTACTGCAGAAGATTTTCTTGTGTTATCGAATAATGAATCTACTGATTCCTGAAGCATACGCTTCTCGTTTCTCAAGATTACTTCAGGAGCTTTGATCTCCAATAATCTCTTTAAACGGTTATTTCTGATAATAACTCTTCTATAAAGGTCATTTAAGTCAGAAGTAGCGAAACGTCCTCCATCCAACGGAACCAATGGTCTTAGTTCTGGCGGGATAACAGGAAGTACACGCATGATCATCCACTCAGGTTTGTTGATCATTCTTGTATTAGCACCTCTTAATGCTTCTACAACATTTAATCTTTTTAATGCCTCAGTTCTTCTCTGCTTGGAACCTTCGTTGTGAGCTTTGTGTCTTAAATCGAAAGACAATGCATCAAGATCGATTCTCTTTAATAAATCTTCAACAGCTTCAGCACCCATTCTGGCGATGAATTTGTTTGGATCAGAATCATCAAGATACTGGTTTTCTACAGGAAGGGTTTCCATGATATCAAGATACTCTTCTTCTGTAAGGAATTCCATATGCTCAAAATCAGAACCATCCAGCTTTTTAGCAATACCCTGCTGGATCACTACATATCTTTCGTAGTAGATGATCATATCCAATTTCTTGGAAGGAATTCCTAAAAGGTATCCGATTTTGTTTGGTAATGAACGGAAATACCAGATGTGTGCAATAGGAACTACAAGGTTGATGTGCCCGATTCTCTCTCTTCTTACTTTTTTCTCAGTAACTTCTACTCCACAACGGTCACAAACGATCCCTTTGTAACGAATTCTCTTGTATTTACCACAAGCACATTCGTAATCCTTTACAGGACCAAAAATTTTCTCACAGAATAGCCCGTCTCTTTCAGGCTTGTGAGTTCTGTAGTTAATAGTTTCCGGCTTTAAAACCTCCCCTCTTGAGTCCTGTAAAATAGACTCCGGTGAAGCTAAACCGATGGTTATTTTATTAAATCTACTTGATTTATTTTTATTTGACATAATTTTTTTTAGATTTTAGATTTCAGATTTCAGATTTCAGACGAAATCATCATTCCAAATTCAAGGATTATAAAATTCTTAGAGTGCCATAGTCTGACATCTTGTGTCTGACATCTGATATCTTACTCCTCCAATCTTACGTCTAATCCAAGACCTTGTAACTCGTGAAGTAATACGTTGAATGATTCCGGAATACCTGGTTCAGGCATAGATTCACCCTTAGCAATTGCTTCATAAGTTTTTGCTCTACCAATCACGTCATCCGACTTCACAGTAAGGATCTCTCTCAGGATGTTAGATGCACCGAATGCTTCAAGTGCCCAAACCTCCATCTCTCCGAATCTCTGACCCCCGAACTGAGCTTTACCTCCTAACGGTTGCTGAGTAATCAATGAGTAAGGACCGATAGAACGTGCATGCATCTTATCATCAACCATGTGTCCAAGTTTCAGCATGTAGATAACACCCACTGTAGCAGCCTGTGTAAATCTTTCTCCGGTACCACCATCATAAAGGTAAGTGTGACCGAATTTAGGAAGACCTGCTTTATCTGTATATTCAGTGATTTGATCAAGACTAGCTCCGTCGAAGATTGGCGTAGCGAATTTTAATCCTAATTTCTGACCAGCCCATCCAAGAACAGTTTCATAGATCTGTCCGATGTTCATACGGGAAGGTACCCCTAGTGGATTCAATACGATATCTACCGGTGTTCCATCCTCAAGGAACGGCATATCTTCTTCACGAACGATTCTTGATACGATACCTTTGTTACCGTGACGTCCTGCCATTTTATCTCCTACATTCAGTTTACGTTTCTTAGCGATGTAAACTTTAGCCAGCTTCATAATACCTGCAGGAAGCTCATCTCCGATTGAAATGGCAAATTTCTCACGGTTTTTAACTCCTTGAATGTCGTTATATTTGATTTTGTAATTGTGAATCAATTGTTTGATCAATTCATTCTTGTCAGCGTCTACTGTCCAGTCTGAACCGCTAACGTTTACATAATCTTCAACTGAAGTTAATAGCTTATGAGTAAATTTCACCCCTTTACCGATGATTTCTTCATCAAGGTCGTTATGTACTCCCTGAGAAGTTTTACCGCTAACCAGTGTATTTAATTTTTCAATTAAAGTATTTCTCAATTCGTCAAACTTAGCCTTGTAAGTGTTTTCAATTTCTTCAAGCTTAAGTTTTTCTTCAGTTCTTTTCTTTTTGTCTTTAATGTTTCTGGAGAACAATTTCTTGTTGATAACCACCCCTCTTAATGAAGAGTCAGCTTTTAATGATGCGTCTTTTACATCACCGGCTTTATCACCGAAGATTGCTCTAAGAAGTTTTTCTTCAGGAGTCGGGTCAGATTCACCTTTTGGAGTAATTTTACCAATCATGATATCTCCAGGCTTCACTTCAGCACCGATTCTGATCATACCGTTTTCGTCAAGATCTTTGGTAGCTTCTTCAGATACGTTTGGAATATCAGCAGTAAGTTCTTCCATACCTAATTTAGTATCACGAACTTCCAGTGAGTATTCATCCACGTGGATTGAAGTAAACCAGTCTTCACGTACTACTTTTTCGTTGATTACGATCGCATCCTCGAAGTTGTATCCTTTCCAAGGCATGAATGCTACTACTAAGTTTCTACCAAGAGCCAATTCTCCTTTTTCAGTAGCATAACCGTCGCAAAGTACCTGTCCTTTTTCCACTACATCACCTACTCTTACGTTTGGTCTCAGGGTAATGGTAGTACTCTGGTTCGTTTTTCTGAACTTGGTAAGGTTATATGTTTTAGTAGCAGACTCGAATGATACAAGATCTTCATCTTCACTTCTTTCGTATTTAATAACGATTTTATCAGCATCTACATACTCTACTGTACCTGTACCTTCAGCGTTGATCAAAATTCTTGAATCTCTTGCAACCTGTTGCTCAAGCCCTGTACCTACGATCGGAGCCTGTGGCTTCAATAGAGGAACGGCCTGACGCATCATGTTAGATCCCATCAATGCACGGTTCGCATCATCATGCTCCAGGAACGGAATCAATGAAGCGGAAATACCGGAAATCTGGTTAGGTGCAACGTCGATAAGGTCAACCTGGTTTGGCTCTACTACCGGGTAGTCACCATCCAGTCTTGCAATAATCCTGTCTGTTTCGAATTCACCATTATCGTTCAATTCAACGTTTGCCTGAGCAATTACTTTGGATTCTTCGTCTTCAGCATTTAAGTAGATAGGATCTGCATTAAGTTCAACCTTACTATTTTCTACTTTTCTATATGGAGTTTCAATGAAACCTAATCTGTTGATTTTTGCATAAATCCCTAAAGATGAAATCAAACCGATGTTTGGTCCTTCCGGAGTTTCAATCGGACAGATTCTTCCGTAGTGCGTATGGTGAACGTCACGAACCTCAAACCCTGCTCTTTCTCTTGATAAACCACCAGGCCCTAGTGCAGATAATCTTCTCTTGTGAGTGATCTCTGACAGTGGGTTGGTTTGGTCCATGAACTGAGATAGCTGGTTGGTACCAAAGAATGAATTGATTACAGAAGTTAAAGTCTTAGCATTAACAAGATCAAGTGGAGTAAAGATTTCGTTATCTCTAACGTTCATTCTCTCCTTGATTGTTCTTGCAATTCTTGAAAGACCTACGCCAAACTGTCCTGCTAATTGCTCACCAACAGTTTTAATTCTCCTGTTTGATAAGTGGTCGATGTCATCCACCTCCGCTTTAGAGTTGACAAGTTCAATCAAATGTCTTACAATAGCAATGATATCTTCTTTTGTAAGAACCTCAGTGGTAGTTGGGATATTAAGACCTAACTTCTTGTTTAGTCTGTAACGTCCTACTTCACCTAATGAATATCTCTGCTCAGAGAAGAATAATTTTTCAATGATTCCTCTTGCGGTTTCCTCATCTGGCGGATCTGCGTTTCTTAACTGACGATAGATGTACTCTACTGCTTCTTTTTCAGAGTTGGTAGGGTCTTTTTGTAATGTATTCTGGATAATAGAGAACTCGTTGCTGTTTTCTTTGTGAATCAGGATTGATTTCACACCAGCATCCAGGATAAGGTCCAAATGTTCCTTTTCAAGGATTGTTTCTCTGTCCAGGATGATTTCGTTTCTTTCGATAGAAACTACCTCACCTGTATCTTCATCTACGAAATCTTCGAACCATGTGTTCAAAACTCTCGCAGCCAATGTTCTTCCTTCTACTTTTTTAAGGGCAGCCTTAGAAACTTTCACTTCTTCAGCAAGGTCGAAAATTTGAAGGATGTCTTTATCAGATTCATAACCGATAGCTCTTAATAAAGTTGTTAATGGTAACTTTTTCTTACGGTCGATATACGCGTACATTACGCTGTTGATATCAGTTGTAAATTCCATCCAAGATCCTTTGAAAGGAATAATTCTTGAATAGTATAGTTTGGTTCCGTTAGCGTGGTAAGTCTGTCCGAAGAATACCCCGGGTGAACGGTGTAACTGCGTAACAATAACTCTTTCTGCACCGTTGATGATGAAAGATCCACTAGGTGTCATATAAGGAACCGGACCTAAATATACATCCTGCACTACTGTCTGGAAATCTTCATGTTCCGGGTCAGTACAGTACAATTTAAGTCTTGCTTTCAGAGGAACTGAATACGTCAGACCTCTTTCCACACACTCATCGATTGAATAACGTGGAGAATCTACCAGATAATCTAAGAATTCCAATACGAATTGGTTTCTAGAATCCGTAATAGGGAAATTTTCCTGGAAAGTCTTGTAAAGAGCTTCAGTTTTTCTGGCTTCAGGAAGTGTATCAAGCTGGAAAAATTCTTTAAAAGACTCAATTTGGATATCCAAAAAGTCCGGAGTAATGATTTTTCCTTTCGCTGATGAGAAATTAATTCTCGGATTTCCCTGAGTTGTTGATTTTGTTTTACTCATAAAACTTGTAAGAAAGGGTTAAAAAATATTTTGTTTTATTAAAAAATATCAGGAAGAGAAAGGAGAGAAAAGAAAAAAAGATAAAAGACATGGAGATGTTTGGCGCTATCAGAAATAGTCTTTATTCTTTGTTCTTTATTCTTACAATCCGATTCCTAACTGCAACACTGGTATATCTTTTCACAGCGTAATGCAAAATATTTTTATTACTTTTGTGCGTAATTACCGCGATATCTATAAACACGAAATCCCTTTCATATTTTTACAATGAAAGAGCTGATTTTCAGTATTTTATAAATTTACAAACAATTTTCCGCGCCAAAAGAGGGGCAAAGATACAAAAAAACTTCCATTAATACAAATAAATGATCTCATTTTGAGACCATTAAAAGAAAAGTGCCGCCTGTTGTCCGGCGGCACAGCATTCTATAAGTTTTCTGTAATTATTTTACAATCACTTTATAAGACTTCACATTGGTTTTGGTTTCTATATTAACAATATAAATTCCTGCTGGTAATGAAGTGGTATCAATTCCGGTATTTACGGTAAACCTGCCTGCTTTAATCACCTTTCCTTCTGCAGAGAACAGCGTATAAGCTCCTTCTTCTCCTGCGGTAATGGTAAGATTTTCTCCTGCTTTTACAGGGTTAGGATATATTTTAATATCATTGGCTGCATTAATTACTTCCGATGCACCGGCAATCCTTGCACTTTCAGAAGAATTTTTCAATACTGAAGTGTATGGAGAAAGTGGAGAATCCGGTGCTCCTCTCTTAATAAGATCAGTATCTACAACCGCCTGAATACCATCTTTATCTTTGTCATCAATTGTAGAAATGAATCCTCCTCCTAAAGTATCCAGGTTACCTTTTCCGATCTGGTACAGATCAAGATCTGAACCGTTGGATGTAAGATCCAGGAAGTCCGGTTTATCATCACCATCTGTATTTTTAATGGCATATTTCAGGATGCCTGAATCTGGAAAAGTTTCAAGAATATCGGCAATACCGTTCTTACCTACTGCAACATTACTATCAATGATTCCGTTACGATCCGTGTCGATCTGGCTGATCACCGATGCCGGAATTCCTGACTCAAACAAATCTAACACCCCGTCATTATCAGAGTCAAGGTCTAGATAATTCGGAACAGAATCTCCCAATACAGGTGTCAATACCAGGTCTCCCTCAGTATCATCGTCCTGGAATTTACCATTTTTATCAAAGTCTTCAGCAGTATCAGGAATACCATCGTTATCAGAATCCAGGTCACAAGCATCCACAATCCCGTCACCGTCTGTATCCAGTGTAGGAGATTTATCATTTACAGCATTACAGCCTTCTGCACAGTCCGGGATACCATTACCATTATTATCAATACTGTCATCCCCTCCCGGACAGCGGTCAAAGCAATTCGGAACTGCGTCGTTATCATCATCCCTGCTTGCGAAGGCATTATAAATATAATAGTTTTGAGGAATGCGAACCGCCGTACCACTGTTAAACGTAATTTTTATACGGTTAAAGGGTTTTGTCGCCTTACCCCCGACATAGAATTTGTTTGAATTTGTTGTAAAGAAATTACCACTGATGAGACTTCCTGAACTTGTGAAGCTATCCGTTAGCGTATTACCATTATATAATGTCACCGTAATATTCTCAAGAACACTTACCCCAAGAAGGTTTCCTGCTTTTTCCACCGTAAATCCGGCCATTGTATTAGCCGGCAGGGTTGCATTACTGCTTACCGTCGCATAAGCCGAAAATATACTAAACAAAGAGGCTGCCGGCACAGTGGCAGTGGCATAATTTGATGGGTTGTTATCTACAATAGCGCCCGGATTTGTCATTTTTGCTAAAATAAGCCCCAGAAAACCAGGTCCTGATGTCCAGCTGCTTCCCGTTACCAGATTTCCGGGCACCGAAGAGCCACTGGTCTGGATTTTATCATCACATTCGCAAGATACCGGTTCTTCAAAGGCATAATATACTTTCAAAGCTCCTAAATTAAACCCTATGGTTTGTGTCACCTTCAGGCGAATCTCATTAAATGGTTTAGAGGTTGTAAGGGTTACTTTCTGCTTTCCTGAACCATATCCAAGAACTTTAATATTAATAAGACCTCCCCCGTCAGACAATTGTTTTGAATCCTGAAGTTGTCCGAACAGATAGGTTTCTATTGTAATATTTTTCAAAAATTCAGCACTAAGAAGCTTTCCCTGGTCATCAGGCTCAATCACAAATCCGGCCCTGTTCCCTGCAGGATATACCTGATTTTTATCCAATACTCCTACTGAATAAGATCCTAATAACCCGATTGGAAGAACTATCGTCCCGAAAGAGTTCTTATTCCCATCCCCGATCCTTTCCTTATTCTGAACATATGAAAGCGGAGCCAGAATAGTACTGCTCCCCGATACATTTCCATCTACACCACTTCCCGCAATAATATCATCACAGATGCCATTATTATCAACAGGCACCCTGGCCGGATCAAAAGCAAATGCATAATACACATTCATAGCACTGAATACGGAAAGAACGTTTGTCTGATACAGCCTTACTTCATCAAATTCTTTAGAAGTTTTGAAATGTAAAAATATCCTGTTTTTGTTTCCTCCAAATGCCGGCACTGATAAAAGCGTACTACTGGAAGTTGACTCCTGGAGAACCCCATTTTTATATGTACTGATTCTCATTGAGCTTAGCAGATCAATCGTGATAAAGCTGGTTCCAAGATCCACATTAAACCCTGTAATATAGCCGGCAGGATATGTTGTATTCTTATTTTTAACCGATATACCATTTCCACTAACCAGGGAAGCAAAATTCCCCATATTTACACTGTTATCCAGATTGGCGTCAATTACCGGGTTCATGCTTCCGTTGTAACATGCCAAACAAATTCCTGAGTTATTTACAGGTTTTGCTTCTACTCCCATCCCACGGATAGGTTCATAGCCTTGTTGTGCAAATGCTACAGACGACATTACTGTTACCATGAGCATTACAATCAGTTTCTCGAATAATTTTTTGGTCATTTTTTATTTTTTATAAGGTTTGTGTTTATTCTCAATTAGTATAAAGGCTTCCAGTTACTGCCATTACATCCTTCATGTGTTTTTGTTGTTGTGTTGTAGCGGATAGCTCCTTCATCCACAGTGGCACAGGCAGCATTGGCCGGAGAAGCTACACCTCTGATCTGGATGGCCTTACTGACTTCCAGATCCGCAAAATTAGCCGCACTGGGAGTCATATTGATACCCACATCAGTAACAGCTCCATTTTTTCCTGTAAAAACATGTGCTGTATTCCCGTAAGCTGTCTGTCCGGCTGCGGCCTGAGTGGAGACTCCGATAGCTATTGCTTCAATTCCCGAAGCCGTATTTCCTGAGCCAATAGCTATATTATTTGAAGAAGCCGTATTTCCGGTCCCGAAAATAATTCCTCCGTTATTGGTATTAGAATTCCCTACAGTGACTCCGATAATACCTGTAATAGTATTAGAATTTCCCAACACCAAATTATTAGCTCCACTCGCCGTATTGGAGTTTCCTATTATTTTGGCTCCGTTTGTAGCTTTATTCCCCAGCCCGATAGCTACAGCCGGAAAGTTCCCCTGCGCAGATACGGTGTTGTCTTTTCCTAATGCTATATTGGAAGAGGTGCTGTTGGCAAGCACATTATTAGATCCCCAGGTAAAGGAAGCAAAAGGTCCTGTTGCGCTATTGGCGTTTCCTCCCTGTAAAGTTCCATTGACATCTAAAATCCCCTTCACATTCTTTTGAGTCACCAATACTATATTTTGTCCGTCATTTGTTCCCAAATAGTTTCCGGAAGTAACATCTGATCCCAGAGGAGCCGTGGTAGCTATAGTACCGGTATTTCCAAGGATACGCCAATCTGCGCTTAAGCTCCCCCATTTGGTTCCATCAAAATAATAATAGCCGGGGGCGACAACATCAACTGTTTGTCCTGCAGGTGCTGATTCAGCTAAAGTAACATATACAATGGCTCCAGTTTGGGCAGATGTGTAGGTTTTGGCTCTCAGTTCTGCTCCTGTAAGTCGCGGAGCAATGATTCCATCCAGTTTACTTGACATTGCAGGAAATCCGGTCACATCCAAAGTTGCTGATGGCAAACCGGTATTAATCCCAACCTGTGCTAAGCTTAATGAACTCGCAGATAAAAGTGCGAAGGTGAATAATTTGTTTTTCATTTTAATGATATTTGTTGTTTTTTTATGTAATAACAATCCTCTAGCTGTTTCACTTAACTATTAAATGAAAAAGACAGCTATTCTGGTAAGGTTCAGAGTTTTTCAGAAATTGTACTTATTCAGAAGCACTGAATATTTTGTCGGGAATTTTAATAATGAATTGAAAACCATCGACCAACGTAGAGGAAGGCGTATTAAATTTGTGAGTTCTCTGTAATGGCAATACAGCTGCCAGGGATTCAGGATATAATGTATACATCCGTTCATGCCAGTTTCGGATCTCATTGATATTTTTCTGAAATAAAACAGAAAAATTATCATTTACAACCGGGAAGCGTTTTAGCTTTATATCACGTTTAGAATTGATGCCTGTAAAAAGCCCGCCAGTTTTGTAATCCGGATCTGTATGAATAGTCTGCATGACAAAATTCTTTGTCATAGGTGTTTGCAGATTGTAGTTATGTATATCAGTACAATGCAATACTTCCGGGAATCCGTCCATTGTGTTTGATATAGCCTTAGTGTTTAGTTTTCCTATAACCGGCAAAAGCAGCAGAAGAGCTATGATACGGCTATAAGAAAGAAAATAATTTCTATCCAACTTATTTGTGTGTTTTCTCAATGCAAATATAATAATTTTTCAATAAAAACAACATTTCATTTAAAAAAATATTATAAAACACTAAATAAAAATAATATAATTCAATTAAATAAGTTTTAAATTATAAATAACTCAATGATAATAAAATATTTCACAAATCCATATAAAAATATTTGAATACTCTTATTAAAAAAAGCATCATTATAGGCATAAAAAAAGCCCGGGCAAATTGCCCGGGCTCCTTATTTATAAGAATAATTGAATTATTTCAATTCTACTTCAGCACCAGCTTCTTCTAATTGCTTCTTAAGAGCTTCAGCTTCGTCTTTAGATACACCAGTCTTGATTGGAGCTGGAGCACCGTCTACGATATCTTTAGCTTCTTTAAGACCAGCACCAGTTAAATCTTTTACCAATTTAACGATAGCTAATTTAGAAGCACCTGCAGACTTAAGGATTACGTCGAATTCAGTTTTTTCTTCAGCAGCTTCACCTGCACCTCCACCTGCAACAACTACTGCAGCAGCAGCTGGCTCAATTCCGTACTCATCCTTAAGGATAGTAGCTAATTCGTTTACGTCTTTTACTGTTAAGTTTACTAGCGTTTCAGCTAAATTTTTTAAATCTGACATTGTTGTAATGTTTTTGTTGATTATTTATTTAATTTTTTGAGTGTAATTATTCAGCACTTGTTTCCTCAGTGCTATCTGCAGCAGCTTCCGGAGCTTCAGCAGCAGGAGTTTCTTCTACCGCAGGAGCAGCTTCTTCAGCTTTAGCTTCTACTGTTTCAGGTTTGTTTTGAAGAGCAGAAACAACTCTCTGGATTGGAGACTGAAGTAATCCGATGATTTCACCGATCATTTCTTCTCTAGACTTGATGTTAGCCAACATATCTAGATTGTTGTCACCGATATAGAAAGTTTCCTGAACAAAAGCAGATTTTAAAGCCGGCTTCTCTTCTTTCTTTCTGAATCCCTGGATTAATTTCGCAGGAGCATTAGCTGTATCAGCAATCATCAACGCTGTGTTTCCTTTGAAAGATGGGAACATTTCAGAGTAATCTACTCCTTCAATCTGCTCCATTGCTTTTTGTAAAAGTGTATTTTTTACCACTTTTACTTTGATATTTTGTTTGAAAGCCTGTCTTCTGAAATCTGAAGATTTACCAGCGTTCAATCCTTCTAGATCTGCTACGTATACTACTTTTGCATCCTGAAGCAAGTCTTTGATCTCTTGTATCGCTACAACTTTTTGGTCTTTTGTCATTGTCTTAAGGATTTAATATTAGTTAACAGATTTAGTATCGATTGCAATACCCGGGCTCATTGTAGAAGACAAATAGATAGACTTCACATAAGTTCCTTTAGCAGCAGTCGGTTTCATTTTGATCAATGTCTGGATAAGTTCCTGAGCATTTTCTTTGATTTTGGCAGCATCAAAAGATACTTTACCAATACCCGCATGGATGATACCATACTTGTCTACTTTGAAATCAATTTTACCTGCTTTTACTTCAGTTACTGCTTTACCAATTTCCATTGTTACAGTTCCTGATTTAGGGTTTGGCATTAAACCTCTTGGACCTAATACTCTACCTAATGGACCTAGTTTACCCATTACAGCTGGCATTGTAACGATAACGTCAACATCTGTCCAACCATCTTTGATTTTTTGTAAATATTCGTCAAGACCTACATAGTCAGCACCAGCAGCTTTAGCTTCTGCTTCTTTATCCGGAGTTACAAGAGCTAATACTTTAACATCTTTACCGGTTCCGTGAGGAAGAGATACAACACCTCTTACCATCTGGTTTGCTTTTCTAGGGTCTACTCCTAATCTTACTGCGATATCTACAGAAGCATCAAACTTTGCAGTGTTCACTTCCTTTACAAGAGCTGAACCTTCTTCAAGGTTATAGATTCTTCCTTTTTCTACTTTGCTTAAAGCTTCCTTTTGCTTTTTTGTTAATTTTGCCATTTCTCTAAGTTTTAAGCGTTAGTTGGTTTAGTTCCTGTTACTCTTAATCCCATAGATCTAGCAGTACCTGCAACCATAGAAAGAGCAGAGTCCATTGTAAAGCAGTTAAGGTCTGCCATTTTATCTTCAGCGATTTTCTTTACCTGATCCCAAGTTACAGAACCTACTTTGTTTCTGTTTGGTTCACCGGATCCTCCTTTGATCTTAGCCGCATCCATTAATTGGATTGCTGCAGGCGGAGTTTTAATAACGAATTCAAAAGATTTGTCTTCGTATACTGTAATTACTACAGGTAAAACTTGACCTGGCTTGTCCTGGGTTCTTCCGTTAAATTGCTTACAAAACTCCATGATGTTCACACCTGCAGAACCCAAAGCTGGACCTACTGGTGGAGAAGGGTTAGCTGCGCCACCTTTCACCTGAAGCTTTACCATTTTAAAGACTTTTTTAGCCATT
This sequence comes from Chryseobacterium gallinarum, assembly GCF_001021975.1. NCBI lineage: Bacteria > Pseudomonadati > Bacteroidota > Flavobacteriia > Flavobacteriales > Weeksellaceae > Chryseobacterium > Chryseobacterium gallinarum. The sequence goes on from NZ_CP009928.1 coordinate 1,089,251, forward strand.
GTTTGTTTTTTAAATTTGAATAATTAATGAGTTTGGAAGCATTTATTATTCAGCAGGTTATCGTACTCACCTATAATAAACCTACTTTTTGGACTGCAAAAGTATAAAATATTTTTGAAATAGCAAACGGATAGTGTTGATTTTTAGTAATATTTATTCAAAATCATCCATTTCTTTTTCTGAAGGAAGATCTTGAATCTCATTTTAAGTCCATTAAAACGACCGCTTCCATTTATCCAATAATGAATAGATCAAAAACTTAATGACTATAAAAACAAAAAGCCGGCTCCATGAGTCGGCTTTGGCTTTTTGGTATTAATAATCTTTAGAATCCTGAAGGCTTGGTAAGAGTTTGTGTGGAACCATCAGTTCCTCCTAAGTTGGTATTGATATCACTAAAATTCTGTTTAGTGATGAGTCTTTTGTAAGCCATCAGGTAAAATTCTACGGTAAAGTTATTATATGTTCTCGAAGGATTGGAAGAGGTAAAGGCAATAAGCCTGCTGTTATTGGTAAATCCTGCTTTAAGATGCCAGGTTCCGTTACTTTTAAATGCAGTAACATCCGGAGAGCCCTGTTGGTTATCATTTACTCCGTTATCTCCGAAATCCAAAGCTACACTTGTAGTACCATCATTAAGCTTGAAAGCATAGTTATGTACTACAACCAGAAAATTATTCGCATCAATTTTAGTATCAAAATCAGTGATTCCTGCACCAGATACTCCTGTCAGCGTAAGCTTAATATAGTTAAACAGGCCACTGCTTTCCAATGCAGGGTCATATAGCTGAAGAGAATTCTGGGAGGTAGCCAGGAAGCTTCCCCCTGTCATCGTAGGTTCCCCCGGATTTCTTAAATACAGGGCATTGGTACGTGTATTACCATTCACATCAAGTGTTTCTGTAGGGTTTGTAGTATTGATCCCTACTTTCCCCGTTTGTGCATTCAGGAAAATTCCCAGACACATTATGATGATTATATAAATTTTTCTTTTCATAATTGTTGTTTTATTGAAGTCCTAGCGGAGTATTGGTTGAAACTCCTGAATAACCGGATGCTGCAGTGACAGAGCCATTGAATGTTCCCCAGTCTTTTACCAGAGATCTTTCAAAAACATTCAGGGTGATAGTCCAGGTACCATTTGTTGAAGAAACTGTTCCTGCCCCTTTGAAACTTAGATTAATAGCATGATAACTTTTTCCATTGCTTGTTACCGGGGTAACTTCTGTAGAATAAGCACCATAGGATTTTGGGGTAGTCGACATATTCGCTGCAGAAACAGCATTGGTAAAGACAGCTCCGGTAATAGCAACTACATATTTATTAGTTTCTAATCCTGTATTCAGGCTTACTACTTCATCCTGCTTAACATTGGTTAAAACTACTTTATATGAATTCACCGGGGCTACATTCCTAAGGGCAATGTCCAGGAGTTTTACTTTCCCCACAGGGGTAGTATCTTTAGAACGTGTCAGCAGAAGATAATTTCCGCTTGCAGGTGAATTTACCGTATCAATGAGGTAAGACTCCACCAAAGTTTCTCCTTCTACATCCAGAGTGGATTGCGGGGTTTTAGTATTAATGCCAACTTGAGATTGTGCAATTAGAAAAGTACCAACCGCAAGGATGAATGTGGTTATTTTTCTCATTATAGTATGTTTTTTTATGTTATTGAATCAAAGGAGCTGCAGCTGTTCCGGTTGTTGAAGTCCCCATTGCCTGTGTCGGATTAAACTCCTTTGCATAGGCACGGTCATAAACCAGTAAATTAAGTGTCCATACTCCTGTTGGAAGAGAACTATCGGGTGCAAACCCCTGGTAATCTGCTTTTAGCTTCCATGTCCCTCCTGAAGAATAGGCAAAAATCTGTGGTACCGGCGTTAGCCAGTCCGGAGAAGCTGCTTTTACCGGTTGAGTAAATCCAAATGAGGAGATTACCACCAGAAATTTGCTGGAGTTTATTTTAGTATCAAACTGATTTACCCAATCTTTATCTGTGGGGTCACAGGTAATTTTATACTGAATAAGATTGATAGGTGCCGGAGAATTAGGCACAAAAGAATCATTATAAGCAGTAATCTTGTTTTCAGGTGCCGGGGATTTAATGATGAAGGTATAATTTTCATTAGTTCCCAACTTTTCCAAAGGAGTTTTGAAAGCTATCCCGGATGTTTTCATAGTTCCATTTACGGATAGGGTCTTCTCAGGAGTATTGGTATTTATACCAACTTGTGCATTAGTAAATACAGCACTTGCAAGAAGTACTGTCGAAATAATCTTCGTCATTGTTTTGTGTGTTTATGTGGCTAACTCATCTTACTCCATAGCTTTTATATTTACAACAGACACACAAACATATGTACATATGCTTTGCACTGTATCTGAATAAAATATGAAAAGTTCTATGGATTAATTAGCTAACAGTTTGCAATAAGCATGCCACGAAATAAAATATATTTATTTATTTCAATAAAAAATAAGCAAATTATTTCTAATTCCTAAATTTCAGATTAAAAAGAATCTTGAGTATTAAAATGGAATCAATCCATGATTCTGGATCAGGAGCAAAAGTTGGGGACATAATAAATTGGGTCTGAATGTAAAAAATTCTGTTTATTATTGATTAACGTCAAAATTATTGAGATCGTTTTTCACGCAAAGTTTAAAAAAAATAATGTTCTATTTCAAGTAGGCAAAGAAGCAGCATAGCTGCTGGCTAAGCGCATGCAAAGTCTTCGCTTCATTTCTCAGCTTACTTAAAATAAAGAGTAATCAAAACGTGAATTTTAAAAATTAAATAGATCTAAATATTATAAGACCACAATTTTTGCGCTTGATCCATGATTCTTTCGGATAGTATAGATGATGGAAATAAAAAAAAACCGCTTAACAGCGGTTTTATATATTTATTATAATATTCTTATACTTTTTCTACCTGCATGTAACTAAGTTCCATTGGGGTTTTTCTACCGAAGATCAGTACAGAAACTTCAATTTTCTTTTTATCTTCCAGAATCTTTTCAACAGTACCGTTGAATCCGTTGAAAGGTCCATCGATTACTTTAACGTTCTCACCTACAATGTAAGGAATTTCAACATCACTTGCAAATTCTGAAAGTTCATCCATTCTTCCTAACATTCTGTTTACTTCAGACTTTCTCATAGGAACAGGATCACCTCCTTTTGTTAAACTTAAGAAAGAAATAACTCCGGGAATATTCTTGATAACGTGAGGAATCTCTCCCATCAGGTCAGCTTCAATCATCAGGTAGCCAGGATAGTAAGGTCTTTCTTTAGGAACTTTTTTACCGTTTCTAATTTGGATTACCTTTTCCATAGGAATAACCACTTGAGTAACGTACTGCTCAAACCCTAGACGTTTGATTTCTGTCTCAATATAGTTTTTCACTTTATTTTCCTGTCCGCTGATAGCTTTCAGCACATACCATTTCAATTCGCTCATTATGGAAAATACTTAATTATTAATTGAACAAGTTGATTAGCATTCCTATTATGTTGCTGATTGCTTTGGAAAACAATTCATCAACTCCAAATGTAAATAATGCCAGAATCACTGTCGCAATAGTCACTACGATTGTGGAAGACTGAAGATCAGCCCATTTTGGCCATTCTACTTTGTGTCTAAATTCGTTATAAGAACCTTTTAAAAAATCGACAAATGAACTCATAATTTATATTTGCACGGGCACAAGGATTCGAACCCTGATCAACGGTTTTGGAGACCGGTATCCTACCATTGGACGATGCCCGTAGTTTAAAAAGCTCCGTAAAGAAGTTCCTTACGGAAGCTTTTTATATTTTAAGATATTAATCTAAGATTTCAGTAACCTGACCAGCACCAACTGTTCTACCTCCTTCTCTGATCGCAAATCTAAGACCTTCGTTAAGAGCGATTGGTTGTAACAATTCTACAGTGATTGTTAAGTTATCACCAGGCATTACCATTTCTACACCTTCTGGTAAGAAGATCTCACCTGTAACGTCAGTAGTTCTTACGTAGAACTGAGGACGGTATTTGTTGTGGAATGGAGTGTGACGTCCACCTTCTTCTTTAGAAAGGATATAAACCTCAGCTTTGAATTTTTTGTGTGGTTTAACAGAATCTTTCTTAGCGATAACCATACCTCTCTTGATGTCAGTTTTTTCAATACCTCTCAACAATAGACCTACGTTATCACCAGCTTCACCTCTGTCTAGGATTTTTCTGAACATCTCAACCCCTGTAATAGTAGAAGTTAATTTTTCATCACCCATACCAACGATATCAACAGGATCACCAGTGTTAATAACACCAGACTCGATTCTACCTGTTGCTACAGTACCTCTACCTGTAATAGAGAATACGTCTTCGATTGGCATCAAGAATGGCTTATCCTGATCTCTTACCGGCTGCTCGATCCAAGTATCAACAGCATCCATTAATTCTTCTACAGTTTTAACCCACTTCTCGTCTCCGTTAAGAGCACCAAGAGCAGATCCCTGGATTACTGGAGAGTTATCTCCGTCATATTCGTAAGTAGATAATAAATCTCTAAGTTCAAGTTCAACAAGCTCTAAAAGCTCAGCATCATCCACCATATCAACCTTGTTCATGAAAACAACGATTCTTGGTACGTTTACCTGACGGCAAAGAAGGATGTGCTCTCTAGTTTGAGGCATTGGTCCATCAGTTGCAGCACATACTAAGATAGCTCCATCCATCTGAGCAGCACCAGTTACCATGTTCTTAACATAGTCGGCGTGACCTGGACAGTCAACGTGTGCATAGTGTCTGTTTTCAGTTTCGTACTCGATGTGAGCTGTATTAATAGTGATACCTCTTTCTTTTTCTTCTGGAGCAGAGTCAATCGCAGAGAAGTCTTTTTTCTCAGCAAGACCTTTGTTAGCTAATACACTACTGATAGCTGCAGTAAGTGTAGTTTTACCATGGTCAACGTGACCAATAGTACCAATGTTCAAGTGTGGTTTGTTACGATTAAACGTTTCCTTTGCCATGATTTAAAATTATTTATTTATTGTTTTTCAAATTTTCGGTGTGCAAATATAATGAATTTTTAGATACCAAAAACTTTTTGTTAAAAAAACTTTCAATATTCTTATTCAATGAAGGGCAAACCTTATATTTCAACGTATTGAGACTGCAAATTTACATAATTTTCCTGATTGAAAAAAACTTTCTGAAAACCTTTTATGAAAAAGCCTGAAATACAGATTATTTCAGGCTCAGTTATGATATAAAATGAAAGATAATCAAACTTGACGAAGCTTTTTTGTCCTGTTGAAAATCCAGAAAATAATCGGAAAAATAAGTAATGTCAATACAGTAGCGGTGATAAGTCCTCCGATAATGACAATAGCCAGAGGCTTTTGAGATTCCGATCCGATCCCTGTAGACAAAGCCGCCGGCATCAATCCGATAGAGGCCATCAATGCCGTCATGATGACTGGTCTCGTTCTGGATTTTACTCCATTCAATATAGCGGTATCTATATCCAATCCGTTTTTAACATTCTGGTGAAATTCTGTGATAAGGATGACCCCGTTTTGTATACAAATCCCCAAAAGGGCAATCATTCCTACTCCTGCCGAAATACCAAAATTGATCCCCGTAACATGCAATGCAATGATACCGCCAATCAGTGCAAAAGGTACATTGGCCAATACAAGCAGAGAGTCTTTGATGTTTCCGAACAAAATAAACAACAGAAAGAAAATCATTAAAAGGCTTACAGGAACCACCTGGGCTAAACGGTGTGAAGCACGCTGCTGGTTTTCAAACTGTCCTGTCCAGCCTACAGAATAACCATCCGGAAGCTCTATAGTTTCCACTTCCTTCTGGGCATCGGCAATAGTACTTCCCAGATCCCTGTCGCGGATTGAAAATTTAACCCCTATATATCTTTTAATATTATCCCTGTAGATAAAGGCAGCACCGTTGTCCTTAACGATATTACTAATTTCTTTTAAAGGAATTTTTGTACCCTCCTGCGTAGGTACCATCAGTGAAGCTATATCCTTCTCATCTGTTCTGTACTCCTGGGAATAGCGGAGACGAATAGGAAATTTCCGTTCTCCATCAAACATTTCAGAAGCTGTTTTTCCTCCAAACGCCATTTCCAAAACAGCCTGTGCATCCGCCGGCATGACACCGTAAGCCGCCATTTTATCTCTATCAAGTATCACACTTACTTCCGGCTGTCCAATATTTTTAATGATTCCCGGATCTTTAACTCCCTGTACATCTTTTATTTTTGTCAAAACTTCATGAGCCAGCTTATCCAGGGTTTCCAGGTTGTCTCCATAAATTTTGATTCCGTTTTCTGCTTTAAAGCCTGCCACTGCCTCTGCTACATTATCTGAAATCGGCTGGGAATAATTGAATGTAATCCCCTGGTAGCTCCTCAGCTTTTTATCAATTTCGTTAATCAATTCATCATAAGTAATCTTCCGCTTCCATTCTTCCCTGGGTTTAAGGTTTACCGCAAACTGTACGAACCCGAACCCGTTGGGATCTGTTCCATCATTACTTCTCCCCGTTTGTGCCAAAACATCTGTAACTTCAGAGAAACTCATGATATCTTTCTTTAGTAAGTTTGCTGTTTTCAGAGATTCTTTTAATGAAGAACTCATCGGCATTTCTGCAGTTATCCAAAGGGAACCTTCATTCAGCTGTGGCAAGAATTCCGTCCCTAAGAATTTACCCGAAAATAAAGTCACTGCCAGAAATGAAACTGCAACAATCATACTCATTTTCTTGTGTTTGAATGTGAGGTTGAATCCTTTTAAAACGATCCTGTCCCAAAAATTCACAAAAGGATTGTTTTTCTCTTTTACATTTTTATTTAAAAGAATATGGGAAAGAACGGGAACAAGTGTTAATGTAAAGATCAGCGCTCCCATTAAAGCAAATCCTAGTGTAAAAGCTAAAGGAGAAAACATTTTTCCCTCTACTTTCTGGAATGAGAAAATCGGAATTAAGGAAGTGATAATGATTAATTTTGAAAAGAAGATAGCCTTTCCCAATCCTGTACCGGTTTGTTTGATCCATCCTCCTTTTGCCAGCTTATTAAACTTTTCCATTCCATATTTATGAGCTTTATGGTCAAGCATTACAAAGAGTCCTTCCACCATGACGACGGCTCCGTCAATGATAATTCCGAAGTCTACGGCTCCTAATGAAAGCAGATTGGCACTCATTCCTGCCAGTTTTAAACATAAAAAAGCAAATAATAAGGATAAGGGAATGATAATGGAAACGATCAAAGTAGTCCTCCAATCTGCCATAAAGATCAGAACGATCACGGTTACCAGTACAATTCCTTCAATTAAATTGTGCATTACGGTGCGCGTGGTGAAATCCATCAGGTTATCACGATCGTAAAAAGTCACCATTTTTACATCTTTCGGAAGGATTTTTTCATTAAGCTCTTTAATTTTAGCTTTTACTCCTACCAGAACTTCTCTCGGATTTTCGCCTTTTCTCATCACCACAATCCCTTCGACCGTATCATCGTGATTGTTCAGGGCTGCCTGTCCTACCCTAGGCATAGAGCTTTCGTGTACTTCCGCTACATTTTTTACCAAAACAGGGTTTCCGCTATCATTCTGGATAGTAATATTTCCAATATCCGCCACCGATTTTACCAAACCGATCCCTCTTACCACATAAGCCTGCCCATTCTTCTCAATAACATCTCCCCCTACATTCAGGTTACTTTTGGTAACGGCATCATATACCTGAAGCGGAGTCAGGTTATATTTATCCAATGCTCTAGGGTCAATACTAAGCTCAAATACTTTATCCTGTCCTCCGAAAACGTTTATATCAGCTACTCCCGGCACGCCTCTCAATGCCCGGTCAATGACCCAATTCTGTAATGTAAGCAGCTTACGTGAATCTTTTGTTTTACTTTCAAGCGTATATCTGAAAATTTCCCCGGTTGGCCCGTAGGGTGGCTGTACTTCCGGATCTACCTCATCAGGAAGGCTTATGGTTCTTAACTGGTTATTGACCTGATTTCTGGCAAAAGTATCATCCACCCCATCATCAAACAGAATTTTAACAATGGAAAGCCCAAACATTGTAGTGCTTCTCACACTGGTTTTCTTCTGAACCGGGCTCATAGCCAGCTCTATGGGGGTGGTAACAAAGCGTTCCACTTCTTCTGCACTACGTCCATTCCATTGGGTAATAATAACAATCTGGGTATTGGTAACATCCGGAAAAGCTTCAATAGGCATGTTTTTGAAACTTATAAATCCGGAAATCGCCAGAATAGCAACCCAGATAAAGGTAAATGCTTTATTTTTCAGTGAAAAAGCGATTATATTTTTTATGAATTTGTTCATGATGAATACATTGATGACCTAAAAAAGCCGTTGAAAGAATTGATTGGATATCATTACAAGTGTTAGCTATTCAAAGAGCGGTATATCAGCAGTTGGTTATTTGTAATAATTTCCTCTCCTTCTTTTAAACCATCCGAAATATAGGTAACATCACCTACCTGTTTCAGAACTTTCACTTCTCTGACTTTTACATCCGTTCTGGATTTAAAAACAACAACAAAACTTTTGTTATCATCAAAAATCACAGCCTTAGAAGGTACAGTCAGCATCGTCTTACTTTCCAGACTGGACACCTTTATCGTAGCCTTACTGTCCGGAATCAACAGTCCGTTTGCATTATCAAGCACTACTCTTGCCTGCATGGCATTCGTTTGGGGATCAATAATTTTAAATATCTTGTCGATTTTACCGTCAAATACTTTATCCGGATAAGAAAGTGTAGAAACCTGAGCTTTCATTCCAAGACTGATTTTATCAATATCGGATTCATTAACGTTCATAATCGCCCATACATTCGTTGTATTGGCTACGTCAAAAATATTTTCACTCCTGTCACTTCTCAGCTGCATATCCTTATTGATATTTTTCTGAACAATATATCCGCTGATTGGTGCTACAACACTATAAATATTTCCTGTTTTTACATTGTAAACGGTACTTACCGCAGTAGCTCTCTGCAGCTGATCCTGTGCTTTCTGCAACTGACTTTTAGCTTCCAGTACATCTCTTTCCGTATTCAGTTTTCCTTCATATAATTCTTTTGCTACACGCAGGTTGTTTTTGGCAACTACCAAATCGGTTTTGGCATCGCTTACATCTTTCTGGATCTCGGCGAGTTCCGTACTCCTGATGGTAGCCAGTACCTGCCCCTTTTTCACGTAATCTCCAAGTTCCACATTTACACTCATCACGTTTCCTCCTACCAGAGGATATACATCTATATAGCTGTTTTTATCGGCAGAGATTTTTCCGTAAAAACTATATTCATCTTCTATATTCTTTCTTTCAACTTTTGCCAAAGAAATAGAATTCAGCATCGTATTGCTGAGTTCAAAGCCTTTTTGGGCCCTATCTGTTTTTTCTTCCTCTTTTTTTGAACAAGCCAATAATGATAAGGCTATTAATCCGTGGATTATATATTTTTTCATTGTTAATAGAAGATTTTGGTTTGTACTAATTGATTAAGCTGCTCTGAAGCCTGCATAATTTCATTTTTCATATCGTAAATCTGAAGTGCAGTTTCTCTGTAACTATCCATAAAGTCTGTAAATTCAATAAGATTCACATTGCCTTTTCTAAAGTTGGTTAACATTCCGTTATACACCAGGTCCATGTTCTGGAGATCGGCAGTTTTAATTTCCAATAGCTGATCATACTGTGCTTTCCAGGCCTTGTAAGCAGACTGAACTTTTGTTTCAAGGGTTAGTTTCTGAAAGTCTGCATTTTTTTGGTTTTGTTGAATGGCATAATTGGCTTTTTCTACATTCCCCTGATTTACTTTCCAAAGAGGTAAAGGAATCCCCAACGTCAGATTAATTTCATTATTGAAGGTTCCTCCCGCCTGATCCCAGCCGGCTCCTACATTCAGATCAGGAACATTCAGTGATTTCTGCCATTGAGCATACAGCTTACTATTATCAATCAGTTTTAAATTGTACCGGTAATCCGCATTATTTTCCAGCGCCTTTTTTTTCAGCTCTTCTTCATCCCCAAAAGGCTGAGCCGCCAATGCTTCTTTAGCTTCTGACTCGGACATCTGTGGTTCTATATCTTCAGAAATTCCCGTTAACACTTTCAGGTTTTGCTCAAACTCAAGAATATTCTTATTGATGGCGAGTTTATCATGATTCAGCTGAATCACAATACTCTGAAGTCTTACGGCATCTTTCAGCGATACGTTTCCTTTGGCTGATTGTATCCGATAGGCATTTAAAAGGTCATTCATATACCCTAACTGCTTATTTGTATTTTCAAGCTTTAATTTCTCATAGTAAAGATTAAAGTAAGCAGAACGAAGCTGGGTCCTCAGATCTACTAAAAGCTGGGTAAACTGAAGCTGGGCCAGTTCTTTATTGGATTTTGCGAAAGCAATTTCATTTTTCTTTTTGCCTCCCATATAAATCAGCTGGGTGATACCCGCTCCTTTTGAATGGCCTATATCGAATATTTTCTTCCCTTGGGGATTATATGCATTAACCTGCCCGCTCAACTGTGGAAGTTCCCAGATCCTGGCCTGTAAAATATCCGCCTCAGCCATACTGATATTGTACTGTTCGGCAAGCAGCTGAAGATTGTTCTTCTGAAAAGCTTCTTCACAGTCCAAAAGAGACATTTGTTGTTGTGCTGCCATGAATGAGGAAATAGCCAAAAACAGCACGGCAATTTTGTTCATTATTTTTCTTTTACTTACAAAATTGCCTTGATGTGATTAAAAGAAACTTAAAGGATCCTTAAAAAAAAATTAAAATCGTTTAAATAAAGGGATTCAAAAAAGAAGGCTTTAACATTTTTTTCTCACTCTTTGAATTTTACCTAAAATAATTTCAGGATTTCAAAGAATATATTTTAATTTATGAGCTGAATATATAAAGAGAATTATTTTTTAAAAGTTACACTGAATTTGTTCAGGTATTTTTCAGGAGAAGAATAAGAAATTCCCGCATCATGATATTCCAGTATCCGTTTCACAATCCGGAGCCCTAAACCGGATCCTGCTATATTTTGAGCATTGTTCCCCCTCATAAAAGCTTCAAATAATTTGGCACGCTCTCCTTCCGGAATTGTATCTCCACGAGAGATTACATCCACCATAAGATAATCGTTATTTTCTGTGATTAAAACCTTTACTTCAACGTTGTCAGAATATACAGCTGCATTCTTAAACAGGTTGATAAAAACAATAACTAATAACGATGATATTCCATTGATAGTAAGAAGTGCATTTTCAGAGGTTTCTTCAGTAATCAAAAAATCAAGTTTAAGATCCGGATAACTTTTTTCTACGGCTTCAAAAGCTTCAAAAATTACCTCATCAATCCTTACCTCTTCATAAATACTCTGAATATTTTCTTTATCAAATTTTGTAAGCAACAGTAACGAATTAGTCAGGTCAGACAACTGATAAACGTCCCGCTGTATCTGCTGTAATGCGGAAAGTGTTTCAGGGGAATGCTCTTCAAACTTAATTAAGTTTTCCAGTTGAAAAGCCATCCTTGTAATAGGAGTGCGGATCTCATGGGAAGCACTGGCGGTAAAATCTTTCTGAGATTGGAAAACGTCATTTAACCGGGCTATCATTGTATTAAAAGATTGTGCGAGAACCCCTACTTCATCATTGGAACTCTGTACCGGAATCTGTGTGGTTAATTTATGAGCAGTCACCTCAGAGATTTCCTGATTAAGATCTTCCAAAGGACGGAGGAATTTTTCTACAAAATAATAACTGAAAAATCCAATGAGAAGTGTACTCATTACATAGGACAGAATCAGAAGGTATTTAAGGTAAACCAATTTAGATTTTCCGTTGGTATCAAACGCACTCGTAAGAATATAGTAGTTCTCCCCATTGATATTTTTTAATGCCGCATAAATTTCAGGAACTGTTTTTTCAGTATAAATAATCTTTTTTTTATCCAGTTCATTAAGCATGGTGTTATCCCAGGTTACATTGCGGTCCTTGATTGTGCTATAGATCAGTTCTTTTTCTGCATTAAAAATCAAAATTTTCTCATTCAGCAGGATATTGTCCGAGTTTTCATTAAAAAAAATAGGTGCTTCTTCTTCAAAATCTTTAGATCTTGAAATGAAATGAGTGGTAAATTCAAGCCTTTGTCTGAATCTTTCTTTAAACTCTTCTCTTCTGAAATCATTAAAAGATAAATAAATAACGGCCATTACCATTCCAAAAAGCAATGAAAAGGCGATACTGATCGTTAAAGCAATCTTTCTTTTTAATGACATTTATAGCGGGCTTAAGTAATATCCGAATCCAGAACGGGTATGAATCAATTTAATTTTAAAATCTTTGTCGATCTTTTTTCTTAAAAAATTGATATAAACCTCTACAGTATTAGTATTGGTATTAAAATTATGTTCCCATACATGTTCTGTAATCTGCTGTTTGGAAACTGTCCTTCCCTGGGCTTCCGCAAGATATACCAATAATTGAAATTCTTTTAGAGTAAGGGTAATTTCATTTCCACCACGGTATACTTTCTGTTCTGTTTTATTGATAATCAGGTCATCAATTCTGATGATATCCTGGTCAGAAGTATCAGAAGGAGCCTTTCTTCTTAACAAAGAATTTACTCTTAAAAGCAACTCTTCAAACTGGAAAGGTTTTACCAGGTAATCATCTGCAAGTCTTGTAAACGCATCCTTTTTATCCGAAATATCTCCATAAGCGGAAATAATGATAATGGGTGTATGTTTATCAAAAGACCGGATTGTTTGGCAAACGTCCAGGCCATTTATTTTAGGTACATTGATATCCAGTAAGTAAAGATCATAGCTATTGCTTTTAATCTGGCGAAGAAAGGTCTCTCCGTCATAGATTTTATCACAGGTAAAATTATTAGATTCTAAAAATCGGCAAAGCTCAGCAGATAGAATGAGATCATCTTCTAATAAAAGAATATTCATCAACAATTATTTTACACGAATTTAAAGAAAATTTTTAGGATTGTGATTCTAAAGATGAAGTAAATAGAATATGAAAAAAACGGATTATATTCTCACTCTTCTAAATTATTTTATCTTATGGATAATATAGGTTTTGGCTAAAGCCAATGGAAAAGAGTCTATTTTTTTTTAAACGGACTAAAGTCCATTTCTATTTAGTATCTATTGAGATCAAGTTGTGAGGAACAAACTTTTATGTTTAGTTTCCAACTTTTACAATTCTACACTTACCTGAAGTTTAGAGCAAAAAAAATCCCGGAATCAATCCGGGAAAATCGAGAGCCAACTACGGGACTTGAACCCGTGACCTCTTCCTTACCAAGGAAGCACTCTACCGCTGAGCTAAGTCGGCATCAACTAAAAAAATCACACTAATGAGCGTGATTTTTTTGAGCGGAAGACGGGGGTCGAACCCGCGACATTCAGCTTGGAAGGCTGACGCTCTACCAACTGAGCTACTTCCGCAATTTTGTTTCCAAAATTATTGGTAAACGCTGTGCAAAACTAAGAAAACTAATTTAATTCTGCAAGTTTTTTTTTCTAATATAAAATGTGGGGAGAGCAGGATTCGAACCTACGAAGCCGAAGCAACTGAGTTACAGTCAGTCCCATTTAGCCACTCTGGAATCTCCCCAGATATTTTATATTAATGAGCCTCCAGAGGGATTCGAACCCACGACCCCGAGATTACAAATCACGTGCTCTGGCCAACTGAGCTATGGAGGCATTTAATAGTAGGACTGAAAGTGGTTGAGAAATTCTACTCTTTACATTTCAGTGTTAAAAAAAATCACCCCTAACGTGTGATTTTTCTGAGCGGAAGACGGGGGTCGAACCCGCGACATTCAGCTTGGAAGGCTGACGCTCTACCAACTGAGCTACTTCCGCAATTTTGTTTCCAAAATTATTGGTAAACGCTGTGCAAAACTAAGAAAACTAATTTAATTCTGCAAGTTTTTCTCTAATATAAAATGTGGGGAGAGCAGGATTCGAACCTACGAAGCCGAAGCAACTGAGTTACAGTCAGTCCCATTTAGCCACTCTGGAATCTCCCCAGATATTTTATATTAATGAGCCTCCAGAGGGATTCGAACCCACGACCCCGAGATTACAAATCACGTGCTCTGGCCAACTGAGCTATGGAGGCAAATTAAAAAAGAATTCAAAAGATCACTGCTCCTTTTTTGCGAGTGCAAATATAGAACGGATTTTTTGAATTCTCAAATTTTTTATGAACTTTTTTTAAACTTTTTTCCTAAGCCATTTCTTTTTTCTTGATTAGTAGCTTTTTAGCAGTATCAACGCAAAGGTCCAAACTTTCTTCAAAACTTGTAGTGGTTTTTTTTACTACGATATCATCTCCCGGAACCGCCAAAATAATCTCAGCTGTTTTATTCGCTTTATCCGAATTATTTTCTACTTTCAAAAAGACTTTACACTCCTGAATTTTATCATAGAACGTGTCTAATTTACTTACTTTTTTGTCGATGTGTGATTCTAGTGGTTCGTGAGGAGTTAAACCAATTGATTGTACTGAAATCTTCATAATTCTTCTTTTTTTGATGCTCTGGGATGAGCCTGATTAAACACTTTTTTCAATTGTTCAATATTAGCATTCGTATAGACCTGAGTACTGGCAAGACTTGAATGCCCTAATATTTTTTTTACTTTGGAGATCTCCGCCCCATTATCCAACACGTGCGTAGCAAAACTATGACGAAGGATATGAGGACTTCTTTTTTCTTTCGTTGTTATAAGACTAAGGTACTTATTAACTACCAAATAAACAAATTTTTCATTGAGTTTTTTCCCCTTCTTATTCACAAAAAAATAGGATTGATATTCTGCCTGTGGCTTTCTGATTTCCAGATAGTTTTTCAGCAATCCGGACAGGTCGCCTGAAATAGGAATCACCCTTTCCTTATTTCCTTTCCCGGTTACTTTTAATTCATTCCCATTTGTATCAACATGCTCAAATATCAGGCCACAAAGTTCTGCCTTACGTATTCCTGTCTGATAAAGCACTTCCACGATACATTGTTCCAGTATATCATGGCCCTGCTCAAAGATATGTTCATTAAGACCCTCCATTTCTTCTTTAGACATGGGAATTTGCTTCTCTGCATAAAACTTCAGGGAAGAGATGCCTTCAGTGGGAGACACTTTGATTTCGCCTATTTTTAAAAGGAAAAGGTAAAAACTTCGGAGTGAAGATAATTTCCGGTTGATACTTCTTTTGGAAATATGGTTTTCACTGAGTTCAACAATAAAGTTTCGGATTATTTTTTTGTCTGCCTTAGTGATGTCTTCAGAAGACTCTGTACGCAGATAGAAATGGAAAAAGTCGTCAAGATCTTTTTTGTAGCTTGTGATGGTATGAGGAGAGTACCTCTTTTCAAGTGCCAAGTATTCCAAAAATTTTTCAAGCATCATCCGTTAGTATAAAAACAAAAATTCACTTCTCAAATATAAGAATTTAAGAAGTGAATTAGTATTTGGTTAAGAAAAAATCTTAAGCCTGCTCTTCTTTGCTAAGTGCTCTTTGTTTGTAAGCCGCTTTTAGTCTGGCTTGTCTTAACGTTACAGAAGGCTTAATAAACTGTTGTCTAGCTCTTAATTGACGAACCGTACCAGTTTTATCAAATTTTCTTTTATATTTTTTTAATGCTCTGTCGATGGATTCCCCATCTTTTACTGGAATTATTAACATATTTTACATCTCATTTTGGATTGCAAAAGTAGACATTTTTTCTTAAAGTACAAAATTTCAACATCTTTTCTTAAAAAACTACGTATTTTCAGGTATTCAAAGAGAGAACTTGCTCGTTCCAGGAACCCTAATTACAGTTCAAACAAATAATGGGTTTAAACTACAAATAACAGATATAATGATTATTTAAAAAAGCTATAGATAGTATTCATGCTATTTGAATAAAATATTTTATCTTTGCATTCACTTATTTATAGGGGGTTGACTGGTTTCGACAGCAAGACCAATGGGTAAGTAAGCATGCAGAGAACCGTAGCGCGATCTCTATAATCCCTTGCTACAGAATTTTAACTGGCAACGAAGAGTTCGCTCTTGCAGCTTAATAATCGAAGTATAGTAGATTCAAGCGTTTTCCTGAAGATTTAGTAAGGAAGCAAGATATTCCACAAATGCCTCGTTCTGCGGCGTTTGATCCTGGGATATAGGAATGCAGAAATAAGGTGATAGAAGCTTCGGCTATCACACGAAAATTTTAGAAGATAAGCTGGAAGTTGAGCGTCTGCTCTCTGCTTCCCGTCGAAAACCAATAGCAGAATAAGCATGTAGAAAGCTTATGTATTGCTTGTTTGGACGAGGGTTCGAATCCCTCCAACTCCACTTTTTAAACTAAAGAGAATTTGTAAATTATTAAATTTTAGATAATTACATTTTCTCTTTTTTGTTTTTGTACCCAAAGTTGTACCCAAATTTTTGAAATGTACTTTTTTGAATCTGTTTGAATTTAATTAAACCTATTTGAATTTTGAGAATACAATAGATTTACAACAACACAAATATACTACGATTTAAAATAATGTCCGTTACTTTCAAAATAATCAAACATTACACTCCGTGCTGTTGCTTCCCAATCAATCACAACCCAGTTAGGAACATTAAATGTATCATCTTCGTACAGCCACTGTACAAAATCTTCATCACTTTCGTATTCGCCGTAATAAAAATTGTTTACATACTCGTAAATGCTCTGAAAATCCATTTTTCCTAAACAATCTAAACACGCTTCATACACCTCTACGTCATGCTCTGAATCATTGATTTGTTCTAGAACATCATAAATACATTTTGATATATGGCATTCGCTCAATAATCCTAGTTTTTCCAGAATCGGACATTCATAGTCCTGAAACATGAATTCAGGGTCGGCTTCATCAGAATGAAGTTCATGCATTGCCGTAAGTAATTCATCGTAGTCTGAATAATCAGAAAGGTTCAGCCATTTCCCAAATAATGAACCATTATTGTATTTTGCATACGTTCCTACATAGATACTAACAGTATCAAGACAATTTGTTAACTTTGCCATGTTGATAAGTTTTAAGTCAGATTTAAAATTTATTGATTCGCCTAGTAGTACGCCAATACTTCTAGGCATTTTTGTTTTTATATTGAACCTTGTACACAAAGAAACAAGGCTAAAAGTAGCTTGTAAAGATTTATAAATATACAACAAAAAGCCCATAAACACAAGGGTTTACAGTAGTTTTTAACCAAAATATTAACCTCTATTAAAAACTTTTTAACCAGTCGGAGCGCACGAAATCAAAAACAACAGTCAAAAAAACTAAATGCTTGGATAGGGGGCGGTTGGAAAAAAGGTATCGACCCGTACCCAATATTTCGGATAGTACCCCTTGTCCCGATACCTATGTAAAAATTTTGAAATTTGACATAGGGGGTTAGCAAAAAATCTGACGGAGTTGGTGTAAATAGTAGACCAAGTATTATACATTTTTCCTAGTAAGTCCACTTAAAGAAAAATCACTTAACAAAAGTACCACAACCGTTTACCTTAGTTTTCCGAAAGGTTTGGGGTTGTTAGAAGAGAGTTAGAGAATGATATAATTAGTAGAATAAAATTTGTATATATAGGTAATATGTAGCAAAAACTCTGAAACATCAGTATTAATCAATGTTTACAGGGATTTCTAATAAGGTTGCATGAATCGACAAAAAGTAATAGATTAGTCCCTAGAAAAATAATTTTTTTCATCATTTGTGTTTTTGAAGTTTCTCATTTCCATGAGAGACTTTTTTGTTTTGGGGCAAATAGGTAGATATATATTAACAAAAGTACACTTGTTAAGATTACAGTTTTTTTACGCCCCGAACAAACTCTAAAGATTACTTACCGCACCTTTTTGATAACGAAAAACCTTAACACAAATTGGTTAAGGTTCTTAATTTTTTATTTACACTTTTGAGCTAGTTGTAATATTTCTTCTTTAGCCACAAACTTATCCTTACAAGCAATATTAAAACTGGCACTTCTACCAATGGTCCGATTACACCGACAAACGCCTGTTGAGAATGGATTCCAAAAACAGCAATTGCTACGGCAATCGCCAATTCAAAATTATTTCCTGTTGCTGTAAATGCTATTGAAGCATTTTTGTCATAAGGAATATCAAAGGATTTATTTATAAAGAAACTTACAAAGAATATTAGCACAAAATATACTACTAGCGGTATACCTACTTTTAAGACGTCTAATGGTAATTCTAAAATCTTATCTCCTTTAAGGCTGAACATCAAAACAATAGTAAATAAAAGTGCATATAATGTTAACGGAGATATTTTAGGAATAAATTTCCTATTGTACCACTCCAAACCTTTCAATTTGGTTAGAAAATAACGACTTAAAAAACCTGCTAAAAAAGGAATCCCTAAGTATATCAAAACACTTTCGGTAACGTCTCCCATTGATACAGTTACATTAAAATTAGCTAAACCTAGTTTTTCAGGTAAAACATTGATGAAAAGCCAAACCATAAAACTATAACTTAATACCTGAAATATGCTGTTTAGAGCTACTAGCAATGCTCCGTACTCACGGTTACCTTTAGCTAAATCATTCCACACAAGTACCATTGCAATACATCTTGCTAAACCAATAAGAATTAAGCCAATCATGTAATTAGGTTCATTCCTCAGGAAAATAATTGCCAATAAGAACATTAAAACTGGACCAATAATCCAATTTAGCAACAAAGAAATTCCAATTGCCTTTTTGTCTTGAAAAACTTTAGGTAACAATGAATAATCAACCTTTGCTAACGGTGGGTACATCATAATGATTAAGCCAATTGCCAATGGAATATTTGTAGCTCCCATTGATAAGGAATTGGTAATATCAGAAATATTAGGAAAAAAATATCCTAACCCTATTCCTAAAAACATTGCCAAGAATATCCATAAAGTAAGGAACCTGTCAAGAAATTTTAATTTTGGTTGCATTTTATTTTTTAATCTATTCCAACAACTTTGCTTCTTCTTTCCATAATCACATTATCTTTCCATACTCCTCCGAGTTTACCTATCTTTTCTCGATAACCTATGATTCTGAATCCAACTATTTTATGTAACGCTATGGTTGCTTCATTTTCCGCAAACATTCCAGATTGCAAAGTCCAAATGCCATTAGCTTCACTTTCTCTAATAACATTTTCCATTAAAATTTTACCCACTCCCTTTCCTCTATGGTTTTCAGCAATATAAATACTTACTTCTGCTACACCTTCATATACACAACGGCTACTAACTTTTGATAAAGCAACCCATCCTAATACATCATTATTATCAACAGCTATAAATCTGCTGTGCAATAGTTTACTGTCATTCCAAGTTTCCCATGTTGGCACTGAGGTCTCAAATGTTGCAATACCTGTTTCAATGCCTTGTTTGTATATATTGGCAATATCTTGATAGTGATGTTTCTTGATTGAAATTATTTCCATTTTATTTTTTTATTTGTGAAAAGACATAGAACATTTCAGCACCAATCTGCAAACTTCTTTCATTGTAAACCTTTGTTTGTTCAGATGTATTATCAGACATTTTAGGGTCTTCAAAAGTTATTGGAATTCGT
Organism: Chryseobacterium gallinarum; assembly: GCF_001021975.1. Taxonomy (NCBI): domain Bacteria; kingdom Pseudomonadati; phylum Bacteroidota; class Flavobacteriia; order Flavobacteriales; family Weeksellaceae; genus Chryseobacterium; species Chryseobacterium gallinarum. Next base: position 1,108,936 of record NZ_CP009928.1, read on the forward strand.
TTATCTGCGCCCGCAATAAAAGGACATCCGCCGTCCGCCTGAGAGCAGGTCATAATTGCAACAAACCCGTAAGTAGGATTAAATGAACTATCATATCTTTTAGAAAAACCAATAATAGGGTGTCTATCTTCATCATACTTAATTGCATATACAGGATTATCTGTACCAGAAATTTTACTGATAAAAAGTCCCTGTTCTTGCAAAGTCTCTGCAACTTTGGGAAACATTGCAGTTTCTTCTGTCCCTCCTGAATAACAAGTTACATTCGGAATATCATAATAAGCGCTCGCAACCTGCGCCCAAACTTGCGATAAATGGCTCCTTCTTGAATTATGAGTACAAATAAAGTTAATGGTTATTTCTTTTTGTTCTTCCAATCTTTTCTGGATAAAATCAACCAAGGGTGCTAAAGTAGCTTTTCTGTCTTCGTTGATTTCTTGGTTTTTCAGTAACTCTATTGTTTTTAATAGTTTTGAATACATAATTTTATTTGAATTTAGCAACACCCTGAATTTGGAGTGCAACAAGAAGTTTGATTATTAGAAAGTTCAGATAAGTTTACTTTTTGTTTTTCCGTTGGAATTCCGCAAGCATCCTGAGCTAAGCACGCTGTTGTTTTATTTTTAAGAACAAAGTTTTTCCCGTTAAATTCTAAATCAAATTTGCCTATGGTGGCATTTTGATATTCAACTTCAATTTCGTCATCCTCAATACCAAGTTTTTCTTCTGATAACTTAATAATGTTTAAAAGTTTTGCAGGCTTTAAACGATGTTCAAAATCATCAGCATTCCATAATTGAAAGTTTACTACTTTTTCATTTCTAATAGTTCCGCCACAATCGATAAAATGTTTTGTTATAGTTCCTACTTCTGTTACATGGAAGTGTTCAGGAACAAAAGTTCCATTTTCTAATTGAAATTCAACATTATCCAATGTTGGTAAGATTTCTTTAATTTCAGATAGTTTCATAAATTTTTTATTTATTGGTTAAATGCAATATTACGATAGATATACTTAAAAAATGCTTTAACAGCATTTCTGATTTGTAGTCGTCAGGATTATATTTGAAAAATAGTCTTTTAGCACTCCAAAAGTATTTTCATCAATACAGTAGCAAATCGCTGTTCCTTCAATGTTCCCTTTAATAAGCCCCGCATTCTTCAATTCTTTTAAATGTTGAGAAACTGTTGCTTGTGCTAACGGTAATTCATTAACAATATCACCACAGATACAAGTATTTACTTTCAACAGATACTCAATAATTGCAATTCTTGCGGGATGTCCCAATGCTTTCGCTATTATAGCAATTTTATTTTGTTCATCTGTAAAATTGTCAGTTTTGGTTGCTCCCATAATTTTAAAAAATTATTATATCGCAATATTACGATTAATTATTTAAATACAAAACTTTTTAATCAACAACTGCAAAATTTATATATTTGCAGTTCAAATTTTATCGAAAAAACAGAAGCATAGCTTTTATTTTGTTAAAGGAAATCTGACAGTTTCAAAAAACAACACAGAATAAATAGTTTATGACTCGTGCTATATGGGCACGGGTTATTCCTATTTGTGTTGTTTGGCTTTGTCAGAGCCTCCTTTAGCAAGTATGGTTTAATCCCGTGCTTTCTGCATTAATAACCATTCACTTTGCGGGATTAGTGAGCTGACAAATCACTATGAAAAAAGTCTTTATTTCTCTCCTACTGCTTGTTTGTACAACAGTATTCTCACAGGAAAAATTTGATTGCAACAATCTTTCTAAAACAGATTATTTGAACAAGTATCGGGAACTCCGAAGCTACGGACTTGACAAAATCACACTTAAAGATGGTAGAGAGGTATTGCCATTGATTATATCACAGGTTTATGACGAAAACAGCCTGAGACAAGTTTGTATCAATGCAGCTTATGCCGACCATAAATACGGTACAGAAAGCCATTATGAGATGTATCGTAAAAATATCTATAACATATCCCGAGAAACTTTTATGAAAAACTCGGATTACTTCGAGATATTTTTAGAAATGATTGCAAACCTAAAAAACCAATAGCCTGATGGAAAAGAAAACAATTCAGGTTGACAGCAACATTCCTAAATCCTTGCTGATAGGTTTTGTATTGGCGTTTTTGACCGTTTTTGCAGTCCAACATTTCAGTACATTTTCATATATCCCGAATCTTAGCAATCCCACAATGGATTACGGACATAAGGTTGTTTTGAGTGGTAGGTATGACACCCGCACAACACCCGTAGGTGCATTATACCAAACAACACCTTTCGGAACAAAGATAGATTTACCTACAAACGGCATGATGTGTAGTGAGCTACTGTATGATTCCGAGTTCAAGAGTTATTCTAATAAAGGCTTGTTATACGTAAAATCTGTATTTAATGATTACAAATATCTCCTGCTATTTTGGTTAGCATACACACTTATCGTCCTGTTTTTCAAAAGATACCGTCTAAAGGTTTTGATTTTGACACTACCAATCACTTTAATGAATTGTGAGAACAAGATTGTACAGGAAAAAGCTTCAACAACAGCAATACAAGCCGATACAACCGCACAAAATATTCAGCAAACAATAAGCCTACCTGACACCGAAACAATGCAAAAAAGGTACTCTTTTGTAGTTTTTGAAGGTAATGCTTTCTTATCTTATGAAGGGCAAAAGAAAGTGATTACAGGAATATTTGAAACCGATGCATTTATGGGCAAAGATGAAGAATACAAAATCATGGACGAAGCCCAGCAAAAAGCCTTGATTAATCTTGAGCTAAAGCACGTTGACAAAAGATACATCCTAACTTTTGATAGTTATGCAGAAGCCAGTGAAAGAAGAGAGCTTTTACTGGGTATCAATCAAAACAACCGTAATGAAGAACAACAGCCATTTGACAATAATCAAGAATATATTGTAATTCAGCCAAAGGCATATTTCCATCAAAAACCTAATCAAAACAGCAGAAAAGACACCTATTTACTATATGGTGCAAAAATACTTGCCTTAAATGAAACCCGATATTTTGTATATACCATTTTTACAAATACGGACGGTATAACAAGCAAAGGTTGGATTCTTAAAACAGATATTGAAACATATTAAACTTTTATACTATGAAAAAACAATTATTCCTAGCATTGTCGCTAACCGTATTATCATTAGTAACTATAAACTGTTCTAACAGCAGCGATGATGACACTACAACCAATCAGCCAACCAATCCACCTGCAACAACACAATATTTTCATCCACCTGCATGGATTCAAGGGATTTGGGGCGGAACCAATGGAACAACCACAAGTAAGCTGTTCAGATTTACAGCAGGTGATTTCATTATGATTACAGGAACTTCAGAACTTAGTATGACAGGGACAATCAAAGCTACACCAAATGGAGGTAGTGTTGACGAAACCATAAATCAAACTCAGTACAATTTTACTGTAAAATACAACATCACCCCGACAACACAAAGTTTTGAGTTCAAAAAAGTATCAGCAACTCAGATTCAGTGGAAAGATAATAGTAACAATACTTGGTTTGACTTGGTAAAAATGTAGTAAAAATCAGAGCCTTGTGTCTTTGTATACAAGGCTATTTATCTCTGTAAATACTCTAATCCCTCTCAAATTATTCAAACACTCTAATCAGGAAAATTTGAAGAAAAAAATGCATCAAGTTTTGTCGCCCGCAGATATATTTGAAGAAATTTCAAATAGATAATAAACAGGTTGCTATAAAATTATTAATAATATATTTGAATTTAGGATAGGAGGACAATTGGGATGATTTTCAGAATAAATTCACTTGATTAACTTTTTTAATACTGCTAAAGATGCAAATCCTACCTCCAGTTGGCAAAAGAAATTTCAAGAAGTACTGTGACAATTGGTAACAACAAACTTTTACAAACTGCAAATGCCGTTATAGAAAATGAAATTGCAAAAATTTATGAGTTTGATTATGGAGCACAATGGAGTGATGATACTGCAAAAAGTTTTTTAAATCGGCACAATGGATAAAAGATATTTGTAATGAATAGAATTATATAGCAAGGGTTAATTATACTACTTAAAAAGAAATGATGAAAATACCTTTATCATCAGTTAAAAAAATGTTCATACTTTTACACAAAAATATCTAAATGTTATATCATATAAATCAACTACGTGACTTTTCATCTCTTTTCACAAGGAAAGAAGTTAAAAGATGGCTTAAAGAAGATTTTAAATCAATAGATATAAAGCTAGAAAGATATAATTTATTAGAAAAAAACAAAGGTAATAGTTATTTAAAATTTCTTAAAGAAACTTATAAAATTTTGGAAGAAAACTATCCCAATGAATATATTTTAAAAAATGAATTTTTGAATAAATGGCTTAGAAGCGAACTTGGAAATAAAGATTCATTAATTATAAATGAATTTAGGACTGGCAAAGCCATTGCTGATTTAGCAATGTTTAATGGGGTATCTAAGGCTTTTGAAATTAAGACTATATTGGACAAAGAATATAGATTATCAAATCAACTTTCAGAGTATAAGAAAATTTTTAATGAATTGTATATTATAATACCAAAAATTCAAATTACTAAATATGTTAATTATGATGATTCTATTGGAATAATTTCTTACGATTCAGAAGTTAAAGAATTTGAATTAATAAGAAAGGCTGTTAAAAATGATGAAATAAATTCAAATACTTTGATTGAAATTTTACATACAAAAGAATATTTAGAAATTGTATATAATTACTATGGTTTTCTACCTGAAATGACTGTTTTTACCCAATATGATAAATGTAAAAACTTATTATCAAAAATACCTAATTCTGATTTAAATACTTTATTCTTAAAAGTTATCAAAAAAAGAAAAGTTAACAACCTGTTTTTTAACAAGATAAATAATGAATTTAATCAAATTTGCCTATCTTTAAATTTAAAAGATTCTGAAAGGAATGAATTGATAAAAAAACTAAAAACAAATATTAATTAACCATGTATTTCCCGTATTTAAGAGCTCGCCAATTTGAACTAATCTCACTTAGAGAATTAGTAAATGAAGATTTACTTCATAATAAAGTAACTCCTATTTTAGAACCTGTTAAAGAAAAAAGTTTTAATAATTTAAATTTGGCACATAAAGTCTTCCAAGAAAAACAATTTAAAGCATACCTTATAGTTAACCCATTTCAGGGAGAAGCATCTGGAGATACAGATATTTTTCTAAGTTATTTATCAGAATTACATAATTCTCACTTTATCCCTGCTTTCCATTACTCTGATAATGGGAATTATATATTAGAAAAGGTCGAAGAATATAGTATTAAAGAATGTATGATAATTTGCTTAGATAATTTTTCTGACGAGGAATCATTTAAAACTATATGTGAGCATCCTTCAGTCACACATATAACCTTACAAGACCCTAATAAATATCGAGCAATTGATAGACATATAAAAAAACTACAAAAATTTTATATTAGGTTAGATGATGTTTTTGAAAAACAACCTAGAAATTCTGAATTTTTAAATATACCTGCGCATAAATTTACTGAAGAACATTTATATTACAGCGAGGAAAATTACCAAGGTTTTTCTGATTTCACGGTATTACCTAGTGAATATATTGATGGAGGAAGTACTCCGAGAGCCGTGGTTATACATTTTACATATCTAAATCAAGCTGAAGGAAACCAAATTTGGATTAGACATTTTACCTCAGAAACAAATGATAGCATAGCAAATGTACAGGGTAAGTTTTACGAAGCTGCTAATAAAATGATTATTTATTGTGATGATAATCAGATAACCAATTCTGCAATTGAAGAATTAAGAGGATATTTAACTTTTGAAAATGAAAATGGGAGTATTGGTAGATACCCAGGGCTCGGAACAGTAAAAAAAATATCTATAAAAAATCATTTAATTGTTATTAGCAACTTTCTAAATTCATTGTAATGTTAGTTTGTAAAGATTGTTTTTCAGATAAAGAATTAAAGGGATTTATAATTTCATCTGGACATAATAATGAATGTGGGTATTGTAAGAAAAAAGATATTGAAACCATTCATCTGGAAGAATTATTTGATTTTTTCAAGGAATTGTTCGATAACTTCCAAATAAAAGCTGATGGAGAGCGATTAATTTCAAAAATACAAGGAAATTGGAATCTGTTTAGTGATATTGCCATTGGAAATAGAGTAATGAATTATATCATTGGGAATATTGATACTCATATACAAAATTCAGAAGAATTAGTCGATTTTAATGTAGATATTCTTGACAATGTTAATTATTGGCATACCCTAAAAGAGCAACTAAAATGGGAAAGAAGATATTTAACCGATATTGATTATCTAACCGAAGAACTGGGTTGGGATAGTTTTTTTGAAAGTAAAATAATAATTAATAAAGATGATTTTTTTTACAGGGCAAGGATTCATCATGTTTCTGACGAAGATGCTTATACTAATGATAAAATGTATTGCCCTCCTAAAGAAGTTTCAACAGCAGGACGAGCAAATCCCAGAGGTATCCCATATCTTTATCTAAGTGAAAGTGAAGATACTGTTTTATATGAAACAAGAGCTTCATATTTAGACGAAGTGTCTACAGCCACTTTTACTCTAAAACCATCAATTGCTGAAGATATTTATATTTCTGATTTTACAGAAGCTCCTACTATATTTCATCCTAATGAAGTTTCAAAAAAAATTAAATCAACACTATTAAAACAGCTAATTAGCAATGACCTATCAAAACCAATGAGAAGATATGATTCTGAGCTAGACTATATTCCCACTCAATTTATTTGTGAGTTTATAAAAGTTTTTACTGGAGTTCAAGGAATTAAATTTAGAAGTTCAGTTCATATCACAGGAAATAATTTGGTAATTTTCAATCAAGAATTAATGGAATGTATTTCAGTTAAAAAAGTAAAAATCTCTCATTTAAATATACGTTTTAGAGAAGTATAAAATAGTTGGAGCAATTGGTTTCAAAACTAATTCAGTTAGTAAAACCAATCATTTTCTTTTAAAGTATTTTATGCCAATAGCTATTACATTATGATTACTAATAATTGCAATACAAAACCTATTATTTACAATAATATCTGACGTTCAAGAATATTTTCAAAAATATCTCTAACCAATTTTTGTTTTTCGAGAATTATATACTGTTCTTTTACGTCCAGAACAGTTGATATTTGATTATCTTGATATATCTTTTCATATTCAGCATCAGTGTAATTGTAAAGTTCTTTAACTAATTCTGACGGATAAATTTTTGCAAGCGTATCAATTGTATCTCGGTCTAAATTAAGATAAACTATAGGGGAAAGCTCTTTTAATTCATATCTGAAAAGATTATTTTCATCACACCATATTATCCATTTAGCTTTATCGTTAACATAACCTAAAAAACTTAACATTGTCTTTGAGATTATATAACCTATCAAATGGACTTGAAATATTCAATTGATTAAATATAGATTTTGTTAAGTTTTTATTATTAATTTTAACAACGCTTATATTAACTGTTGTTGTTTTTGTAAAAAGTTCTTCAATAATCATTTAGAAATTAATTTTTACTATTGTCAAATAAATTTTGTCTTCAATATAGGGTTATAAAACAGCCTCACATTCATGTATGAGGCTATAGATATATTACTTAAACTATATATTAGTTTTTTTTAATTCCACCAATATTAATATTAGTTTCTCCTTTAGTCTCAGCTCCATTCTTCACATAGACTTTAACAGGTGTACTAACTTCACTTTTAGGTAACTGTGGTTTTGCTTTTTTTTCTTCTTCAGCCATGATTTTAAAAATTTATAAGTTTAATAAAATATATTAATATGATAATTATTGTTGATACAACTCCTAGAAAAATACCATTTTTTGATTGAGCATAGTAATCTGAACGTTTTTGATTAATTAAGAAATTAGTATTTGCACAATCCATAAAACTATCTTTCAAATAATTGTTCATCAATAATTCTGCATCTTCCAAAGTTTCTTGTTCTTCCCGTAAATTTAGTTCATAATCAAAAATCTCTTTTGGATTACCAATTTCTTTATATATGTAAGATTTAGGGAAATTGACAAAGGATTTCAATAAATAATAAATTGAATAAGCTATACTCCCTAGTGTAATTGAAACTAAAATTTTTAAAAAGCAATTTGCACAGTCTATTGTTGATGGCTCTTTTATAAACTTTTCCAGAACAAAAAGATTTACTGCAACGATAGTCGTATATATTAATATTGGTAGATTTACTAGATTATCAAATTCTTTTTTCCTTTCGTTTTCTTTAAAATATAACTCTTTGTAAAAATCGAGAGTATTAATCTCTTTTTTTTCGTTACTATCCATTCATTCATGCTTATTCTTCAAAGTTAATTTTTTTCTACTATTTTTCCAAACTCACGTTACACACAATTTCTAACTCTTAGCCATATTTGAAGCATAGCCAAAATGCAACGTATCTAGTTTAATCATATTTCATTAGCATATCCAAGTCTTTTAATAAAGGATTCATTTCAACAAACTTTTTAAATAAACTTTTTTTAGTTACTGCTACTTGAACTTTTTCCTCATCAATGTCTTGTAAAATCTCAGCCTTCAATTTGGCATAATAAGTCTGAACCGTCTTTGGGTTTTTGATAGCTACTTCAGCCAATTTCTTTATCGTCATTTTTCCATGTAAATCATAATCCCAGTTTTTCATTATTTCCAAAAGCTCTGATTTAGTTTTGGTTCTCCTGTCCTGATGAACTTTTTTAATGTTTAGTCTTCTTTTTTCAGTAGGTGTAAAGTTTTTAAACTTATCATAAATAAATCTTCTTTCTGCATTTGGTATAGGTTCAACATCATTTAAGTTTTGGTAAATTTTTGCTACTGTTGTTTCAATTTCACTGTTTTCAAGGGGCGGACTCATTTTGCCGTAATTAATTGCGTACAGATATTTTAGTATTAAATCTTTATCTGCTGTTTTATTCAAAGCAATTAATTGATAAGCAATGCTTTTTAGGATATTCTCTCTTTCTCCTTCAATAATTTTTCTGAATGGTACATATATCAGAGAATATCTAAGTTTATTCTCTTTACCAAAATCATACAAACCACTTTCATCAAAAACAATATCATAGTGTTGCAGTAACTCATCTAAATTGTTAAATCTTAATTTATACCCAATATAATCATACCCTATTGAATTACTTTTTATAATAGTATTATATTGGGTACTTTTTTCTGCCGAACTATCCTGCACAAGTTCCACAGACTGCGTAAGTATCATTTCCGCAACAGGAAAAACCTCTACATTATCATTATAGTAAGCATTCGGGTCGTATGACAATACTGTCAATCTGTCAATTGATACTGCTCGTTTATCAAAAGGTATATCCAACACTCTTGCTATCTCCTGAGTGGCAATCTTAAAGTTATCAGGTGTCAGTCCGTCAACTTTTACGACTAAAGTCAGTCCAGTATTGGATAAACTTCGCCAATAGGCACATACATAAGCTGTATTGATTTCTAAATCCTGCTCGGTCATGCCATCTACATCAATATAAAGGTATCCTGTAGGTGTAGATACATTATCTCCCTTGAGATATCCGTCAGAAAAACTAAAGTTAATGGATATTGAAGGGAGTTTGCTTATCTTGATTGTTTTGTACTCCCCAGAACCTCGTTCTAAAGTTCGGGCATACTGTACTAGTTCCTGATGTTCAGTTGGAGGGGATTTGATAAATTCAACGACTTCTCCGATATTTTGGAATGAGCCAGTAATAGCACGTTTAGTGCAATAATCTATTTTGTTAATCATAATAAATAATGTTGTTTAAAAAAAGGCATAGCAAGGGCTGTACATGACTTTTTGCAATGCATTTAGGATGTTGTTATACGAATTGTTTTAGTTAATTTTTCGGACGTTGATAAGACTTTACGTTTATGCACACAATATTATGCGGTGTAGTAGTAAAAAGATGCTGCTTTCCAAGCCTTGTACCCTTGTGTATAAGGTCAGTCCTCAATTATAAATACGGCATATTTCAAACTAGGGCTTTGAGACATTATATCTTTTGCTTTAGTTTCATCTTTAGCCATAATAAAACACTCAACTTCATTAGTGGTTAAAAGATGCCTACCTGCATGATAATCCAATACATATTGTGGTTCATGCATTTCAGGCTGAATATTTGATTGTTGTTTTCCCTGTAATGCTAACTTGTTTTCAATTGCAGAGGCAATATTTATCTCTTTTATCTTCAACCTGTCTTGGACTTGATTATATGCCGCACTAATACTTAGTTTTTCGTTCAGCATTTGACTGATAATGCCATAAAAGCCACTATTTATTACACTTCTATATCTAGCTGTGGTAGTTCTACCAACACCCGCTAGCTTGGCTATTTCTAAAATAGTATCAACTTTATCATCTATGTATTCGCCCCTGCCTGCCTTGGCAAGATTTTCTTTTGCTCTTTTTACAATAGCTTCTTCGTGCAAACAGGCAAATTTTAGCTTTTCCACAGGAGTAAGATTTCTTCTCTGGCATTGGTTTTTAACCATCCAGAACTGTATATCTGAAAGAGATTCAAAGTCTTCTTTGATTTCTTTTGTTGGGATATCTGAAATTTCCAACTCTATACACGCTTTTAACCGCATATGACCATCAATAACCAGGTTAATTCCGTTTGGCATGGCGTAATACAAAATAGGGTCATGAACACCATTTTTGGTAATATCTGCTTTTAATTGATTGTATCGATTTAAATCTGTTATTGATAGGTAAGATTGCAGCTCCCAAATAGTTGCTAAATCTTGATAATGATAATAAACATTGTAGTTTTTATTAAATAATTGGATTGTATTTGACATGATAATTATTGTTACTTTAAATTTGGCACAAGAGATACCCACACAATACTCGCTGTGCTGTGATTGAACATTAAAAAGTGTGGTAAATGATTAAGAAATAATTGGGATGTTAAGAATTTCCCGTAGTTTTAAGAAACTTGTTTTAATTTTGAAAACACTTCTTCTTTTGAGTAATACACTCTGTTGCCTATTTTGGTATTTTTCAGTGTACCGTCATTATTCCAATGAAATAACGTTGTCAAACTTACATTTAAAAGTTTTGCCGTTTCTTCACGAGTATAAAACTCTTTTTCTTCTGATTGTACAGGAATAATTTTTTCTAATTCTTCCCTTACTAACTTTTGAATAAACTGACCAAAAGATTCTATATCTATTTGCATCAATTGAATGGCTGAATTTGTCATAATTTTTTATTTGTTTAAGATTATGATGCAAAGGTTCAGATAGGGAAAACAGGGAAAAAACAGGGAAAATATTTTTCATATAATTTAATATAACTAAATGATTATCAGTTATAAAAATTTTAATTATTTTTCATCCTGGAATCGATTTTAATTTTTCCCTGTTAATTCCTAATGAATATTCAATTTCTGTAAGAAAAGCATCAGTAGTTTTAAAAGTGAAAGGATAGTGTTTACCTTCTGGATTGTCAATATCAATAAAATTTTTAAGATATTGTTGTTTTACCTCTCTTTTATTATCTGTATTGAATTTAGTAATTCTTTCAAAGGAAGCAATGGTATCAAATCTCTTTCCTTCAACATCATAGAAGTAATCGAAAATGTAAAAGAAATAACAAAACCTAAAGAAATAAATATCATTTTTAAATTCTATTCCTTTAACACCTTTACTACTATATTTATTTTCTGAAAGTGCATTTAAAATAATTTTTATAGTACCGTTATCAAAGGATTTTGATTGTAAATAATCAACAAAAGCCGATTTTTCTTTCATAAAAATATCTAATTCATTATCAAGAAACTTGTTTTCCTGTGAATACACTTTATCTCCATATCGCAGTAAATTTAGATATTTTAGCTTCATTCCGTAAAGAGAATGCTCTGCATTTAATTCGATATATTGATACAAATTGATTCCTGTAATGGTTGTGAATCGTAATAATTCTGATGCGTTTAATATGCTTAGGTAGTTTCTAAGAGATTCTTCTAAAGAGATTAAAGTTGATTGTAAAAGTATTATAGAAGATTCTGTATAAGTAAAAAAAGAACCATCTAGTTGCGGAGTTTGAAATGAATGCTCAAAAAGTAATTTTTCATTTTCATTTATTTGATAATCCAGATATTTTTCACGGCTAGAATATTTATTGATAAGTATCGATTCTGATACCCCATTAACTTCCCTTATAAAACGACTTAAAAAGTTTGATGCTCTTTTTTGTAAGGAAAATATAAGTGAAGCATAATAACTTATATAAATATTTGGAGATATAATTTTAAGAAGTAAATAGTTTTGAAAGTGTTCTGATATGACAGCGGAATTAATTTCGTTGTCATTAATTGGCAAATTTTCAGATTTATGTTTTTGAAGTTGCTGTACTATATTAGCTGTAATAATAATTATAGTTTTAATTGTACTTACTATTTTATTAATCTCTTCATCATTATAAATTTCATCAATAGACCCAATATTAGAAAAATCTACTGTTCCATCATTAACAATTACTGCATTTATATTTAAATAACGGTTTATATACTCAAAATAATCCGTTATTAATTCATCTGAGCTTTCTATTTTTTGAGGTGATAGTTCCTTCGGATAATAGGATACTAAATCTTGTATGATTTCCGCAATAATTATATTTTTAACCTCAATGATTAAATCTCCTTCTATATTGTCCAACCTGACCTTTATATCTCCTATATCAGGTATATACGTAGGTTTATCTATTTTAAAATTTTGTAAAAAGAACTCATGTATGCCATGATATGACACAGGGTCTTCCATAGCTATTACATAAACAATAAAGTCTAATGCAGTTCCTCTTTTAGTATCTACTTGAATCATCTATAATATTAATATCCTAAACTATTAAAAATCTTTGCAGTAGATTTAGCTTTTTCCACTTCCGTCTTGTTGATATATGCTAAAAGTTGCTTTTCTGTTGTATGACCTGTAAAATTAAGTAAATAAGTTGTAGGAATTTTCTCATAAAAATTAGAAGCAAAACTTTTCCTTCCTATATGGGATGTAACAAGTTTATGTTTAGGAAAATTGCCAAAAACTTTGCGAGTAATATTCTTCCCATCTTTTTTTATTGTCTCTGTTCTACCATTATATACAATTTCATCGATTTCAGCAATCTTGCATACATCTTTGATATAAAGATTTAGTTTTACATCTGATATTTTTCTTGGAAACTCTCCATTTCGTTTTGCTAAAATATCCTGAACCTTTTTTAATAAAGGAATTTGCATTTTAGCATTAGTCTTTTGTTGTGTAAATTCAATGTATTTCTGTCCCTCACTATCTTCCACAATCATTGAAGAATTAAACCTCATATAATCACTCACACGTTGTCCTGTATAACAAGAGATAAGTAACCAATCTCTTGCATTATCTAAATAATCATGTGGCATTTCTTTCTGCTCTATTCTATCCAGTTCATCAAACGTTAAATAAATTGATTTTGGGATATGCTTTGTTGCCTTCTCAACTTCAAATTTCCACAATTCCGCATGCTTGTGAACTTCAATATCAAAAGAACCTGCAACTTTACAAATCATTTTTAAAAATTTAAGATTGCGATAAGTTGTTGAAATCTTATAATTCTCCTTATTACAATAATCTTCAAAATCAATTCTAAAAGAATTATCTAAATCTTTGAATTTTAATCCTCTAAATGTTTTCTTTCTGGTTTTTCTATCTGCAACATATCTTATCATTAACTGCTTAACAACATTAGCTTTCTTAATAGTCGATTCCGTAACACTATCTTTCTTTAAAGAAATATAAGTATCAATAAAAGCAATCACATCATCCGAATAGTTATTATCTTCAGGTTTTAAAGTTGTAGGTTCTATAATGGATTTCAGCCATTCTTTTATATCCACTTCAGGAATATCGTTTATATAACTTGAAATAATGTTAGCTTCTAATTGTGAAAGACGAGTGTTTATAGTTTCAGTATCATCTTTATGCATTTTTTTAGACGGCATTTTGCATTTCCCATCTTTCCATTCCTTAGGCTTACAACTCAAATACGGAATAGGAACACGGATATCAATATCTCTATCTCTAAACTTCGCCCAAATTGTGCTTTCCTTATCTGCTACTTTTCCCCTAATAAAAAAACTTACTGATGCCATAATTGAAATGATTAAAATTTAAAGTTGTACCCAAAGTTGTACCCAAAAAATTCAAATATAGTTTAATTTCAATAAATTCAAATTAATTAAACAACCTTACAAAGCCTTTGTACAAAGCACTTATAAATTAATCAAGATTTTAACAGATTTAAAAACTTAGTCCCTCCAACTCCACTAAACCACTGATTACCAGTGGTTTTTTAATTATCATTCATTAACCTTTTATCTTTTTAAACCATTCAATATAAGCACCTACTGCTTTTTGGAGAAATTCTTTAGTATCCTGATCTTTTAAATTTCCATTTTCATCCCATACTTTATCAATATGAGATAAATAAACTTCCGGCTGTTGCATGACAGGAATATTAAGGAAAACAAGACATTGCCTTACATGATGGTTTGCACCAAAGGCAGCCATATTTCCCGGGGAATTACTGAATACTGCTCCGGGTTTTCCATCCCATTTGTTTTTCCCTGCAGGTCTTGAAGCGACATCCAGCGCATTTTTTAATGCTGCGGGTATAGAGCGATTGTGTTCAGGAGTTATAAAAATAATCCCATCGATGTTCTCTATTTCATTCCTGAACTTTATATAAGATTCAGGAACATTGTCTTTATCATCAAAGTCCTGATTATATACCGGCAGATCATCAATTGAAATGATCCTGAACGCAAAATCCTCAGGCACCATGGGAAGCAATGCATTTGCTATTTTCTTAGAGAAGGATTCCTTACGCAAACTTCCGGCTATAATTCCAATTATCTTGCTCATACTATTACTATTTAAATGGTTACATTTTATCAACAGCAAAAACAATGCGAAATAACAAACGGAGCAAATGTTTAATGGAAATTAAATAATGCCCACCGGCCAAAGGATTGACACAGCTTTCTGTAAGTGTTTCGTCCCTCTCCTGTCATTTCACGACGTAATTCTATATGTATCTCACTGAATTTCTTCTTTCTTGGTTATGCTAATGTTCTTTCATGTCACAAGTATAGAAAAAACTCGTTTTCTCACTCGCACACTATCCAAACAAACGAAAAATACATCTTCAGAAAACTCCGTTATGTACAAAACAGACTTGATCATTAAAAAAAACAAAATCAGCACCTCATCATGAATACAATTATAAACCGTTGAAAACTAAAACACTAAACTCTTACCATCCAAAATGAGAGCGGTCATTCCACAAAAAAGACTAAAAAAATGTTTTATCGTAAAGAATTTTATATATTTGCACCATCTAACAATTAAAAAAATAATTTACTATGTCAGACATTGCATCAAGAGTAAAAGCTATCATCGCTGATAAGCTTGACGTTGAAGAAACAGAAGTAACTCCTGAAGCTAGCTTCACTAACGATTTAGGAGCTGATTCACTAGATACAGTTGAGTTAATCATGGAATTTGAAAAAGAATTTAATATTCAAATCCCTGATGATCAGGCTGAAAAAATTACTACTGTAGGACACGCTATCGCTTACATCGAAGAAGTAGTAAATAAATAATATTCTTCAACAAAAAAGAAAATTTTAAAAGTTTATGGAATTAAAAAGAGTAGTTGTAACCGGTTTTGGAGCAATAACACCGATTGGAAATAATGCAAAAGAATACTGGGAAAATCTTGTGAAAGGTGAGAGCGGTGCCGCTCCGATTACTCTTTTTGATGCCACAAACTTTAAAACGAAGTTTGCCTGCGAGGTGAAAAATTTCGATCCGTTACAGCATTTTGATAAGAAAGAAGCTAAAAAAATGGACCGAAATACCCAATTGGGACTTGTTGCAGCTAAAGAAGCTGTGGCACATTCCAGAATTATAGAAGACAATGTTGATAAAAACAGAGTTGGTGTAGTCTGGGGTTCCGGAATCGGAGGTTTAGAAACTTTTGAAACAGAAGTATTAGGATGGGCCAATACAGAAATCCCTAGATTTAACCCGTTCTTTATCCCCAAAATGATTGCGGATATTACTCCGGGGCATATCTCTATTGAGTATGGATTCCATGGTCCTAATTATACAACTGTATCTGCATGTGCTTCTTCAGCAAATGCAATAATTGATTCCAAGATGCTGATCCAGCTGGGAAAAGCAGATGTGATTGTGTGTGGAGGCTCTGAAGCAGCCGTTACAGCAAGTGGTGTCGGTGGATTCAATGCAATGATGGCACTTTCTACAAGAAATGATGATCCCAAAACAGCTTCAAGACCTTTTGACAAAGACAGAGACGGATTTGTACTGGGTGAAGGTGCGGGATGTATTATTCTTGAAGAATATGAGCACGCGGTAAAACGTGGGGCTACAATTTATGCAGAATTATTAGGTGGAGGCTTAAGTGCTGATGCACATCACATGACTGCTCCACATCCTGAAGGCCTTGGCGCTTATCTGGTAATGAAAAACTGTCTGGAAGATGCAGGCTTAACTGCTGATGAAGTAGATCATATCAATATGCACGGTACCTCTACTCCATTAGGAGACATCGCAGAATCCAATGCAATTTCAAAATTATTGGGAGAACACGCTTTCGACATTCAGATTAATTCTACCAAATCTATGACAGGTCACCTTTTAGGGGCGGCAGGTGTTATTGAAGCTATCGCTGCATTGGGAACTATTATTCATGGTATTGTTCCTCCTACCATCAACCATTTTACTGATGATGAAAATATTGACAGCAGACTTAACTTTACGTTTAATGAGGCTGTAAAGAAAGATGTAAAAGTAGCCATGAGCAATACTTTTGGATTTGGCGGGCATAATGCTTGCGTTCTATTTAAGAAAATCTAAATTCAATGAATGGAGTTACAGAAATACTTTTCTAAATTCCTTCTCAAAAAAAGAAAAAGACAATTAACGGAGAGAGATTATTTTCTCAGTACCGAACTTTCAAAAGTGTTAGGTACGGAGGTTCAGAATATTGCTCTTTACCGTGAGGCTTTCTCTTTAAAAAATTCTTCTAAAAATCAAGACAGCAATTACGAAAGGCTTGAATTTTTGGGAGATTCTGTTTTGGGTACAATCATATCCTGTCATTTGTTCCAGACTTATCCCCAGGCTAATGAGGGATACCTGACACAAATGAAGTCTAAGATTGTTAATAGGAAAAACCTTAATAAATTAGGAGAAGACCTGAAGCTCACCAATCTTTTGCAGAAGCAGAGTAGTTCGGCAGCCTTAGGTGAAAACATTTCCGGAAACTTATTTGAGGCCCTGATTGGCGCCGTTTATTTAGACTTCCATTATGATGCTTGCAAAAAGATCATTTTGGAAAAACTTTTGACCCCTTCCGAGATTAACAAGCTTGAAAATAAAATTGTAAGCTACAAAGGCCTCCTGCTTGAATGGAGTCAAAAGAAGAAGGTGAATATAAAGTACGAAACCTGCGAGGAGCTACAAGCTAATAAAGCCATTGTATTCAGGTGCCATGTATGGCTGGGAGATGAAAAAATTGCGAACGCAACGGAGACTTCCAAGAAAAAAGCAGAAGAAAAGGCAGCACAAAGGGCATTTTATATTTTAAATAAAAAAGAAAATATACTTGGAAATTCAAAAACTTTATGATCTGGATGATATAGAATTTGAAGATATTACCATAGGTTTGGTAAGATTAGCAAAAAATATACCCGCTCATGAGTTTTTCTATAAGATCAATCAAAGTAATGACCTCAATTTTTCAAGAAAGAAAGACCTGATCTTTCATGGGGATTATTATGATTATTTTTTTCCCAGGTTCGAAGCTTACCATAAGTTCACCAAGACCTGTTTTACCTTCATTTCAAATAAATCTTCGGAAAGTAAACAAAAAAAAATTCAGACTGAGCTTTTTACAGAAGAAGAAAACATTAAATTTTTATTAAATAATCAGGTAGATGTAGAATATATTCTGCATACTTCGGAACAATTTCCTGATTTTTCCGTAATTTTGCTCCCTGAAAATCTTGTTTTTCCAATTCAAGATTATACATTAAGTTCTGACGAGGAACTTTATCAAATTATCCAGTATTATGAATAAGTATTTAAAGAAGACAAAAATTATCGCAACACTAGGACCAGCTTCATCATCGAAGGAGGTTATGTTAGATTTAATGAAAGCGGGTGTTGATATTTTTAGAATAAATTTCTCACATGCAGATTACGACTTGGTTCGAAAAAATATTGAAATCATCAGAGAGCTCAATAGCGAGTACGGGTATTCTGTGGGAATCCTGGGAGATCTTCAGGGACCTAAGCTGAGAGTGGGTGTTGTAAAGGAAGGCTCTTACTTAAATCCTGGTGATGTGCTTACTTTTACCAATGAAAAAATAGAAGGAGATTCCACTAAGGTATACATGACGTATCAGCAGTTTCCACAAGATGTAAAAGTAGGGGAAAGAATCCTTATTGACGATGGTAAACTGGTATTGGAAGTTATTGAGACAAATGAAAAAGATACCGTAAGGGCTAAAACAATTCAAGGGGGACCACTAAGCTCTAAAAAAGGAGTTAACCTACCTAACACCAACGTTTCTCTTCCTGCTTTAACAGAAAAAGATATTCAGGATGCTAATTTCATGCTTGATATGGAAGTAGACTGGATTGCGCTTTCTTTTGTACGTCATGCTCAGGATATTATCGATTTAAAGGAATTGATTGCATCTCATCCGAACGGTAAATTCAAAACCCCGATTATTGCGAAAATTGAAAAGCCTGAAGGGGTTAAAAATATTGATGAAATTTTATTGGAATGTGACGGCCTTATGGTTGCCCGTGGTGATCTGGGTGTAGAAGTTCCGATGGAAGAAGTTCCCGCGATCCAGAAAAACCTGGTAGAAAAAGCAAGGTTTTATTCCAAACCGGTAATTATTGCTACCCAGATGATGGAAACGATGATCAATAGCCTTACTCCTACAAGAGCGGAAGTAAATGACGTTGCCAACTCTGTATTGGACGGTGCAGATGCCGTAATGCTTTCCGGTGAAACATCCGTAGGAAGATATCCTGTACAGGTAGTGGAAAACATGGCTAAAATTGTGAAAAATATTGAAACCACACATTTCTACCAACACAAGAACGAACCGATTGAAAAAGACTACAACTGTATTGATGAGCGATTCATCACCAACCGGGTATGTCTTGCTGCGGTAAGAATAGCAAAAACTACCAATGTTTCTGCTATTGTAACTCTTACCCATTCCGGATATACGGCCTTCCAGCTTGCTGCTCACAGACCAAACTCTCACATCATCGTTTATAGCGGTAACAGGAGAGTAATCACTATGCTGAACCTGCTTTGGGGAGTGCATGCCTACTATTATGACATGAAAAAGTCTACTGATGAAACGATCATCCAGGTAAATATGCTAACACACAATTATGGTTATATTGAAACCGGAGACTTCGTCATCAATATCAATGCGACACCTTCGTATGAAGGCGGTAAAACGAATACCTTGAGATTGACGACAGTATAAGCAATAAGCAATAAGCAATAAGCAATAAGCAATAAGCAAAGCTACTTTTTGTCAAAGTATAAAAAAACTCCCGAAATTGATTTTCGGGAGTTTTTATTTATACTATAATTGCAGCTTTTAATTACCTACAATCGTCTTTGCTGTTACAAACTCTTTTAAGGCCAGTAAAGAAAGCTCCGTACCATATCCCGAAGCCTTGGAACCTCCGAAGGGAAAACGCGGATCAGAACTTGTCATTCTGTTGATGTTAACCGTTCCTGATTCAAGGTTTTCAATAAAAAATAACTGCCGGGCTTTATCGTGAGTCCATACAGAATTTGAAAGACCGAAAGGAATATCATTGGCAATCTGCAATGCTTCTTCATCATTTCTGGCAATCATCACCATCCCAAGAGGGCCGAAAAGTTCTTCTTTTAAAATTGGGTTTCCTTCCTGAACCCTGATTAAACCAGGTTTAAATTCATTTTCTGATACTCTTTCCAGAGGAATAATGATTTCCGCCCCGTTTTCCAATGCTCTGTTAAACTGAGCTTCGAGTTCATCCGCCAGATCCGGCCTTGCCATCCCTGCCAGTTTAGTTTCTTTATTTAAAGGGTCTCCAATTTCATATTTTTTATATTCTTCAATAAAAATCGGTAAAAACTGATCTTCCACTTTTTCATCAATGATAAACCTTTTAGCTGCAGTACAGGTTTGCCCGCAGTTTTGGAGTCTGGATTTCACTCCGGATCTTGCCGCTTCTTCCAGGTCTGCATCTTCAAAAATGATAAAGGCATCACTTCCGCCTAGTTCCAATAAAGATTTTTTAATATTCAAACCAGCAATTGAAGCGACTTCTCCTCCTGCTTTTCCGCTACCCGTAAGACTTACTCCTTTTACAACATCATGTTCAAGGATTTCTTTTACGGCTTTATGTCCTACTTCAAGATTCTGGAAAATGCCTTCGGGAAAGCCTGCTTCCAAAAGAACTTCTTCAATGGCATTTCCACTTCCGAAACAAATTGAAGCATGCTTTAAAACCACTGTATTTCCGGCCAGCATTGCAGGAATAGCAAATCTCAGCACCTGCCAGAAGGGAAAGTTCCAGGGCATTACTCCTAAAATAACCCCTTTCGGAACATAATGAACTTCAGAATACGCAAATTCGGATTCTACTTTTTCGGGTTTTAATATATTTTCTGCAGCGGCATAATAATTCATCATTAAAGCACACTTTTCCACCTCAGCAATCGATTCTGAAATCGGCTTATTCATTTCCGTGGTAATGATCCTTCCAAACTTCTCCGAATTATTCTTTATAATTTCTGCCGCTTTTGCTATTAACTTCTGTCGTTCCTCAAACGGCACCTTTCTCCACACTGAAAACGCTTTATCTGCTTTAATAAGCTTGCTTTCAATTAATTGTTCCATAATATAATTTCTGTTTTAAATTCAGCTAATGAATTTATGAGCGCTTTCATTAAAAAGCACGATAAAAGCAGCAAATTCCATTCCTTAAGGGGAAATTAAAAATGATTTTCTCTATCGGAAGAATACAGTTTTATCTTAAATCATCAGCCATTCATTCACCAGACAGGCAGCCAGTCTTGCCGTTCTATCCTGAATATCAAAAGACGGATTAACTTCAGCCACGTCTAATGCAATAAGTTTTTTATTTTTTAAAATATGCTTGTAAAAATGCATAAAAGTTGCGTCTGCAAAGATACCATTATATGCCGAAGCTGAAACCCCTGGCGCGATAGAAGCATTAAAAACATCCATACAAATGGTGAGATAGGCAAAGTCTACATGGTTTAATAAGTCATCAATACGCTGATAAATAGAGGGAAGGTTTTCAAAAAATAATTCGTCAGCAAGGATATATTTCATTCCGTACTGATGTGCTGTATCAAAAAGTTTCAGTGTATTGGAGTTTCTCTGGATTCCTATATGTAAAGAATTGATCGGGCCTTCCTGGGCAATCTGCCAGAACCCGGTCCCGGAACTTGCACCTACACCTTTTTCTGGTTGCCTGTTATCAAAATGGGCATCAATATTAATGATCCCTATTTTTTGTTCGGGAAAGGCCGTTTTTATTCCCAGATAATGAGCATACGTCACTTCATGACCTCCGCTTAATACAAGAGATTTTCCTCCTTTTAAAAGGACTTTTGAGACATTTTTCGCTAGGGTATTCTGGGTATTCTCCAGATTACCGTCATCACAGGTAATATTTCCAAAATCCAGCAATGAAAAATCGGGAAGAACTACAGGAAAATTAGCCATATTTTTACGGATCACATCCGGAGCATCTTTGGCTCCCTGACGACCTTTGTTTCTTCTCACTCCTTCGTCAACGGCAAAACCGTGCAGAACGAAATCATTCGTTGAAATACTATCGTAATTGTGTTCTTCTTTTACTCTCTGAAATAGTCTGTGGAAAAGAAGTTCTTCGCCATCCAATCTACCCTGCCAAATATTTTGAAACATAATTCCTTAAAATTCAATTTTAGTTACATCATTATTTCCAGTAAAGCTAACTAATATTGTTTAGATAAAAAAACACCTTTGATATATTATACAAATCATTCATTATAAGAAAAACAGATCATTTTTTTATTCCTTTTTCTGATTGGCATTACTGCTGATAAACATTTCATTCCGTTCTTCTGAAACAATTTCCAGAAAACGCTCGTAATGTTTCAATACGTCCGAGATCAGTTCATTCTTGGTGAAGTATTGTACATCATACCCTTCCCTCCCATCTCCGAAGTAGGATCTTGGATAATGGGTTTTATTATCCTCCAGATCAGGAAGGTTTTCTTCGTTAATGATGTATTCGGATACGGTTTTCACCTGGTTTTTAATCCCATAAATAAAGTTATTAACAACACCCTGATGGATTTCTATTTCTAACCTGACAGGGTTTTCATACTGATTTATTTTGGCTTCAATTCCGTTGGCTGCAAATTCATCTTTCAACTCTGTAAATGCTTCTTTTGCTTTTACCTGGATAAAATGGTCTACTGAAGAGTTGTCTTTAAAGGAAACGATATTTTTTAAACGTTCTTTCCAGAATTCACCGGACCACGGAACTGTAGAGGCTGAAAAGTTTCTGTCATAGTATTTCTGATCAATACTAAGACCTTTCATCAAACTGACAATAAATAAAATCACAATAACGGAAAAAGGTAATGCCGTAATCAGGGTCATACTCTGGAGGGCTTTTAAACCACCCACGTTCAGCAACAATAAGGATAAGACAGCCAATAATGCTCCCCAGAAGACAATCTGCCATTTAGGAGATTTGTTGGCATTTTTGGTAGCGATGCTATTCATTACAAATATCCCGGAGTCTGCTGAAGTTACAAAAAAGATAAGGATGATAAGAATGACAAAGAAACCGGTAAAAGACGAAAATGGCATGTATTCTAAAAACCTGAACATTAATGCATCCGGATCGGCAGCAAATTTACTTAACTGCCCATCAGCGATGTTCAGATCAAACCACATTGCACTGTTTCCAAATACAGACATCCAGATAAAATTGAACAACGTCGGTAATATCAAAACAGCCAGGATAAATTCCCTGATTGTCCTTCCTTTGGAAATCTTCGCTATAAATAATCCTACATACGGAGACCACGAAATCCACCATGCCCAGTACAGAATCGTCCAGTCATAGAACCATGGCAATGCATTTTTTTCATACACATGGGTATTGAAGGTCAGGTTAAAAAAGTTATTGATATAATTTCCCAGACCTTCAGTAAAACTTCCGATCAGATAAACTGTAGGCCCCAATATCAGTACAAACAATAAAAGTCCTATAACACTGATCACATTAATGTTACTTAATATTTTCACTCCTTTTCCTACTCCTGAGATTGCTGAAATCACAGCAATAGAAACCAGACACACCACAATGATAACCTGATACGTGAAGCTATTTTCAGGAGTGACATGAAGAATGTTCAATCCGGAACTGATCTGGACCACTCCAAATCCCAAAGTAGTGGTAATTCCAAAAAAAGTACAGCAAAGGGCAAAAACATCAATTGCATTTCCCCATTTCCCATTAATCTTATTTTTGAGTAAAGGATAAAAGCAGCTTCTTAATGAAAGAGGCAACCGGTAACGATAGGCAAAGTAAGATAATGAAAGTCCTACCACCCCATAGATAGCCCACGCATGGATTCCCCAGTGGAAGAACGTGTACAACTGTGCCTGCTTGGCCCTGCTTACATAATGGTTATCGGCAAAAACCTCCGAGGAATAATGCTGCATTGGCTCAGCCACGCTAAAGTATATCAGACCGATTCCCATTCCTGCTGCAAACAACATCGAAATCCATGAGAAGAATGAGTATTCCGGTTTACTGTCATTAGCACCCAGCTTTATATTCGCATATTTACTGAATAGCAGGTACACTAAAAAGATCACAAAAAGCGTTACAGACCAAACGTATACCCAGTTTAAGTTAACAAATATAAATTGTTTGATCTCGTTCAGAATGTTTTCCGTCGGTTTAGGATAAACAGCAGAAAGAAAACAGGTTCCTATAATAAAAATCAAACTCGGAATAGTGACCCCTTTGTTAAAAGTAGATCTGACATGTTGAAAATTCATCTTTTATATTTTCGTATTTAATAGTATTGATAAGCCTTCCTGGTATAAGATATAGCTGTAATAAAAGTACTAAGAAGGGGAAAATATCCAGGTTTCCGCCCTGTCTGTTGTGTACTTAAGAACTATTGAAAATCGCTGTTTTTAAAACAAGTCAACGGCAATCGTGGCACAATATAAGGATTCTTAAATAAATACAAAAAATGCAAAAAGCTTTATAATCCCATCATATTACTTTTTGGCCATCAATATAAACATGCTTTGCTTTCAAACTTCCCTGATTATAAAGCACATTCTGGAAATTATTAGTTGGGAAAGTCACAAAATCAGCTTTTTTACCAGTTTCCAGTTTTCCTCTGTCTTCAAGGTTAAGGGCAAAAGCTGCACGGAAAGTTATTCCTGCTAATACCTCAGCCGTTGATAATTTTTGAAAAGCCGCCAGGATCGAAGCCTGTGTAATTAAATTCCCCATAGGTGCTGACCCGGGATTCCAATCACTGGCAATGGCTACTATGGCTCCTGCATCCAATAGCTTTCTCGCCGGTGTAAATTTTTCTCCTAATCCCAAACTGGCTCCAGGAAGAGCGGTCGCCACAGTATCGGATTGTGCTAAATAATCAATATCTTCATCAATGGTAGCTTCCAGATGGTCTGCAGATTTTGCCCCTACTTCTACGGCAATTCTTGAACTTCCGGGAGTAAATTGATCTGCATGAACGGTAATTTCAAAACCTAAGTCTTTAGTTTTGAGTAAGAATTCTTTACTTTCTTCCGGTTGAAAAGCAGATTTCTCAATAAAGATATCTACACGGTTTGCCAGGCCTTCCTCTTTTACTTTTGGTAGGATTTCAGTGAGGATATATTGCAGGTATTCCTGGTTACTGCCTTCAAAATCCCTTGGTTTCAGATGGGCAGAAAGACAAGTGGGAACCAATGTTGCCCGGGTATACTCTTGTGCTTTTTTGATGATCCGGAGCATTTTCAATTCATTCTCCACATCAAGGCCATACCCGCTTTTAACTTCAATGGTTGTAATTCCCAGGTCAATAAGGAAATTGATACGTTCCAGCAAAGTTTTTAACAGTTCTTCTTCTGACGCATTTCTGGTATGTTGTACAGAGCTCCAGATTCCACCTCCACTTTCGGCGATTTCCAGATAGGTTTTTCCGGCATTACGCATGGCAAAATCATTGGCCCTGTTTCCTCCGAAGCAAATATGGGTATGAGCATCCACAAAAGCCGGCAAAGCTACTTGTTCACCTTCGATTATTTCAATTTCTATTGCAGGATTTTCATTTTTTAATGCTTCAAAATTTCCGGTTTTCTGAATCGTATTGTTATCTACTACAATTCCTCCATCAACAATTATTTCAAGCTGTTCGTCGGTAAGTTTCCCTCTCAATGGTAAGTTGGCAAGCGTCACCATCTGTTTGAATGGTCCTATTAATTTCATTTTTTTAGGCTAAAGGTTAGAAAATGAATTTTACCGGTTTAAGGTTAATTCAAATTTTATTTTCCTCTCAAAAATACTTAAAATATCCCAATTATTTAAGTCTTATCCGTTACATTTCAACCTCAACATACAGCTCAGCTTCAATCTGAACCTTTCAACTTTTCAACCTTAACCTAAATTTCCTATCTTTGAGGTAAATGAAATGAATTAATGCCAGATTTTTTACATCCAGATAAGGAAAACTACTCACGCGAGGAGCTGATGCAGGAAGAACAGATACGTCCCCAGAGTTTTAAGGATTTTGCGGGGCAGAGAAAAACGCTGGAAAACCTTGAAGTTTTCGTTACTGCTGCCAAGAGGCGTGGCGGTGCACTTGATCATGTCCTGTTACATGGTCCGCCGGGCTTAGGGAAAACTACGCTAGCTAATATTATTGCCAATGAGCTTGGTGTCAACTGTAAGATTACTTCAGGACCTGTTTTGGATAAACCCGGAAGTTTAGCGGGATTATTAACGAATCTGGAAGAAAATGATGTACTTTTCATTGATGAAATCCACCGCTTATCTCCGGTAGTGGAAGAATACCTGTATTCTGCCATGGAAGATTATAAAATCGATATCATGCTGGAGACAGGCCCCAATGCCAGAAGTGTCCAAATCGGACTGAATCCTTTTACATTGGTAGGAGCAACCACCAGAAGCGGAATGCTTACAAAGCCTATGCTTGCCAGATTCGGTATTCAAAGCAGGCTGGAATACTATTCTATCGAACTTTTGTCTATGATTATTCAGAGAAGTTCCAGAGTTCTGGGGGTGGTTATTTATGAAAATGCAGCCATAGAAATTGCAAGAAGGAGCCGGGGAACTCCCAGAATTGCCAATGCGCTGCTGAGAAGGGTACGTGATTTTGCGGAGATCAAAGGTAATGGGGAAATTGAAATCAATATTACAAAATATGCTCTTGATTCTTTGAATGTGGATGAGTTTGGCCTTGATGAAATGGATAACAAAATCATGCGTGTCATGATCGAGAATTTCAAAGGAAAGCCTGTAGGAATTTCCGCACTGGCAACTTCCATAGGGGAAAATCCTGAAACCCTGGAAGAGGTATACGAGCCGTTTCTGATCCAGGAGGGATTTATTATCAGGACACCAAGGGGAAGGGAAGTAACAGAAAAAGCATATCAGCATTTAAATATTACAAGACCAAAAAATCCCGGAGAACTTTTCTGATTTAAGGATTAAAGTTAAATTTAAGCTAAAAGTAAATGTTTGTACCTAAATTATACAAAAGTGATGATAAGCAGCTGATGAAGGAAATTATCAGAGAAAATGCTTTTGCATTGCTTATTTCATCTGTTGATAAGATTCGTGCGACTCATTCCATGATGATGCTGAACGAGGATGATCCTGAAAATGCTTATATTGAAACCCATATTTCCAGGGCTAATCCTCAGGCAAAAATTTTAAAAAACGGAGATGAAGTCCTTTGTGATTTTCTTGGCGCCCACACTTATATTTCCAGCAGCTGGTATGACCATATCAATGTTTCTACATGGAATTATGAAGCAGTACAGATTTACGGAAAAGTTGAATTGATGAGCAATAATGAACTGTATATTCATTTGGAAAAGCTAACCTCAAAATATGAAAAATTCCAGCAGTGTCCTATGATGGTGAAAGATATGGGAAAAGAATTTGTGGAAAAGGAAATGAAGGGAGCATTGGGCATTAAAATCATTCCGACAGAAATATTTATCAAGCAAAAGCTGTCTCAAAATAGAAAAGAAAATGATTTTCAGAATATCATTTCCCATCTGGAGCAGGCGGATGATAATGCCAGGAAAATTGCTGAGAAAATGAAACTAATGAAAAAATAATCAAAATATACATATGAAGCTATATCCAATACAATGTGGAAAATTTAAACTGGACGGCGGTGCAATGTTTGGAGTCGTCCCAAAGAGTCTGTGGGAAAAAACAAATCCGGCAGACGAAAAAAACCTGATCGAACTGGGAACCCGTTCCCTGCTCATAGAAGACGGCAAAAAACTAATCCTGGTAGACTGTGGCCTTGGCAACAAACAGGATGATAAATTCTTTGGACACTACTCTCTTTGGGGAGACGATAACCTGGATAAAAATTTAAAGAAATACGGTTTTGTAAAAGAGGATATTACAGATGTATTCCTTACCCACCTTCATTTTGATCACTGTGGTGGTGCTATAGAATGGAATGATGACAGAACCGGCTACAGACCGGCTTTTAAAAATGCACAATTCTGGACGAATGAAAATCACTGGCAATGGGCAACAGAACCTAATGCAAGAGAAAAGGCCAGCTTCCTGAAAGAAAATATTATTCCGATGCAGGAAAGCGGACAGTTGAACTTTTTACCTCTTCCTGCCACGGGAAATTACGGTTTTGCTCCCGATCTTAAAATGGACGTGATCTTTGTAGACGGACATACTGAAAAGCAAATGCTTCCTGTCATTCAATATCAGGAGAAAACAGTTGTTTTTGCAGCAGACCTTATTCCTACCGCAGGCCATATCAACCAGGTATATGTAATGGGATATGATACCAGACCTCTTTTAACATTGGAAGAAAAAGGAAAGTTCCTTAAACAATGTGTAGATAATGAATACCTCCTGTTCTTTGAGCACGATGCTCATAACGAGCTGGCAAGTCTTAAAATGACAGACAAAGGGGTAAGACTTGATGAGACGTTTAGTTTTAATGATGTTTTTGGATATTAATTTTTGATTATGGAAGAATTGCATTCAGAAACACAAAAAAAAGAACCTGAACCAGCGCCCAAAATTATTGGGTTAACAGGAGGTATCGGCTCAGGAAAAACAACAGTAGCCCGGTTTATTGAAGAATTCGGTTTTCCGGTGTATTATTCTGATGACAGAGCTAAAACCATTGTTAATGACAATGAGAATTTGAAAATAAAAATAAAGGAATTATTAGGAGATGAGGCTTATGATGAGAACGGTCTTTACGACAGGAAGTTTGTTGCAGGTAAAGTTTTCAACAATAAAGAATTGCTTCATCAGCTCAATGAAATCATCCATCCTGCCGTACGCCTTGATTTTGAAGATTGGGTAAGAAAGCAGACGAAATATCTGGTTTTTAAAGAAACCGCTTTGCTATTTGAATTAAAGCTCAACAGGCAGTGTTATAAGTCCCTTTTGGTAACTGCTGAAGATAATATTAGAATCAAAAGGGTAATGGACAGGGATGGTAAAACCTATCGTGAGGTAGAAGCCGTTATGGAAAAACAAATGCCTGAGAAAGATAAAATTAAAATGGCAGATTGCATCATTTATAACAATACCAATCTGGAAGAACTAAAAGAGCAGACCGAAAGGATTGTGTTTAATATTGAATAATAAAAACTCGTCAGAAAAGTTTCTGACGAGTTTTATTGATAAGCAAAAGCCCTCATATAAGAGGGCTTTTACCATATAAATAATGCTTATTCTTTGATGAATTTCTTTTGCGCTGTCCTGCCATTGTCATCGATATCAATGATATACACTCCATTAATCAATCTGCTTACATTGATCTGATTGTTCAGTAATATACCATTAGCTACCACCTGGCCCACTGCATCATAAATCTTATAATTCGCTTTCTTACTGATATTCTTGACGTACAATACTGAACTTACCGGATTAGGATAAATAAGAATATCGGTCTGATTGATAGGGTTAGGAATAACCTTTCTGGAAATCCTTACGGAGTAATCCTCTACTTCTCCATTCGCAAAATTGACACAATTC
The DNA here is from genome assembly GCF_001021975.1 of Chryseobacterium gallinarum. Classification (NCBI taxonomy): domain Bacteria; kingdom Pseudomonadati; phylum Bacteroidota; class Flavobacteriia; order Flavobacteriales; family Weeksellaceae; genus Chryseobacterium; species Chryseobacterium gallinarum. Next base: position 1,138,461 of record NZ_CP009928.1, read on the forward strand.
ACCGGAATTCCATCTCTTTGCATAGCAACCCTCATAACGACATATTTATAGTCTGTCATACTTACAAAAGCATCTGTAGGTACACTGAATGTTCCTGTTACCGGGCTGGTGGTATTAGGAGGAGAAGTAAATACTCTTTCATTGATATCAAATTCACCGTTTCTGTTAAAATCAATCCAAACGGCTATTCCCTCATTATGATTTGTTCCCGTCCATTTCTTTTCTATAGTGATCTCATTATTCACAGATCCTTGGATAAGCTCTATAAAAGTTTTGGGCACCCCGGTATAATCGGTATACGTAGATGCACCGGAAGTATTTTCCATAACGGGTTTACCATTTGGTTTAACAGTAACCTTGGAAATATGCTCACTTGCGGAGCTTACGGATGACATTATGCAGTAAGTCACCGTAGGAGTAGTGAAATAATACGGAGGGGTAAAGCTTCCCGGTGTTCCGTTACAGATATTGGCAACCTGCATTTCGTATTTCGTCAATTCTGTTAATCCGGTCAGTTTATAAGTATTGGTTGGCACCTGAATGGTTGTCCAGCTTGGAATTCCTACTTTTCTATACCTTAAAATATATGTTGCCCCAGGGAAAGGATCCCATTTAATGTCTGCCGTTGTAGGCAATAATTGAGTAATTGTCAGCCCTGGCGGGGGAAGTTCACATATTCTTTCTGTTGTAAATACTTTTGGGTTTGAATATGGATTCGGAGAGCTTTCTCCGGCACACTGGCTGGCAATTTGTACTTCGTAGGTAGTATAAGGGTCCAGGCCACCCAATGTATAGGTATTAGCGGGAGATGCAGGCAGTGATATTACCGGATTCGGCCATCCTGTTGTTCCAACTTTTCTCCATCGCATAATATAGGATACGCCCGCTATGGCCGGATTCCAGGTTACTAAGGCTGAATTTGCAGTGATGTTACTAATAGTAACGTTCGGAGGAGCGGGATCGCATCTTGTAGTAAAAGTATTAATAGGGGTAAATGTACCCGGAGTAATTCCGCAGTTCGCTGCAACCTGTACTTCATAGGTGGTGGATGGAAGTAAGTTTGTTAATGTATAGGGAACATTCGAAACATATACACTTGTCCATGTTGTTGTACCTTGTACTCTGTATTGTAAAAGGTAGGTAAGATTATTTGTTGCTGCCGACCAGTTAGCAACTGCAGAATTATGAGTAATTGTAGTAAATGTCAACCCGGTTGGTGTTGCTGTACTACAAGGTTTCAGTTTCACAGCATAATCTTCTACTTCACCGTTTATAGCATTCTGACACATCACAGGGGCACTTGTACGTCGTAATACCACTCGCATTGTCGTCGTCAAAGGTCCCGAATAGGCATTTGCCGGGACAGGGAATGTTGCAGTAACAGGTGTTGTAGTATTCGCTGAAGAAATTAAAATTCTTTCCGAATTATCAAACTGTCCGTTTCTGTCAAAATCAATCCATGCTGTAACTGCGGCATTATTGGTGGTGCCTGTCCAGCCTTTTGAAACCGAAATTTTATTATTCACAGAACCAATTTCCAGGGTAATTAAAGTAGCCGGTGTAGTATAGCTTATATAGTTGGTTTGTACAGAATTGTTACTCATAACCGGCAATGCAGGGTTTACCGGCGTAACGGTCACATTTGAAATATGCTCATTAGTACCTGTACCCGTCATTGGACAATAAGACAACGGAGGGGTTGTAAATTGTTGAGAAGGAGAAAATGCACCTTGTGTTCCGTTGCATTTTGTAGATACCTGAACCTCATATTGGGTTTGTTCTGTCAGGTTCAAAATAGTATAATTATTACCTGGTGCCGGAACAGGATTTATAGTAGTCCATGCAGTTGTCCCTACTTTTCTATATCTTAACACATAAGTAGCCCCTGTGGTAGCTGCCCAGGAAACATTGGCTGATGTAGGAGTAAGATTTGTAATGCTGATGTTGGAAGGAGCTGCATTTGTACACGGCTGCATGTCAATCAGCTTCACGGCATAATCTTCTACTTCTCCATTCGTAAAAGTACCACAGGCATTTGGTGAACTCGAATCTCTCAATACTACCCGCATACGGGTTGTCAACGGACCGGCGTAAGCTGTTGCAGGTACCGTGAATGTTCCTGTCACCGGAGTCGTTGTATTATTGGCACCATTTAGAATTCTTTCACTGGTTTCAAAGGTTCCGTTTTTATTAAAATCTATCCATACACTTACTGCTTTACTGCTCAAACCGGCAGGCCATGATTTTGAAACAGTAATACTATTATTTACCGTTCCTCTTACCAGGGTAATTAGTTTTGTTGTATCACCGGAATAATCTGTATAATTATTTGCTCCTGAACTATTGCTCATTGTATAAGAATTCACAGGCACCACCGTTACGTTTGAAATGTAGCCCAGATCGGTATTGCTGGAAGTAGCCGGACAATATGGAGTCATAAAAACTGTAATGGCAGAAAAATTGCCCGTAACTCCTGAACATACATTTGCTATACGGACTTCGTAGTGGGTACCGGCTGTTAAACCTGTAAGCGTTACCGTATTGGTTGTAGGTGCCGGCGTATAGGTAGTCCAGTTTGCAGTTCCTGCTACCCGGTACTGAACCACATATGTAGCATTGAATGAAGGGTTCCAGGTAACTGTTGCCATAGTTTGCGTTATAGCAGACACCTGCACTCCTCCCGGAGGGTTGGTGGTACAGACCGGTAAAGTATCTATCGCGGCTGTTCCTATTGCATAAAATACATTATTGATTGCGCTTATCCTAATTTTTGCAGTTCCTCCAACTGTTAACGGGAAAGAACTGAAATCCAGGGATTCACTTCCATCATTGGGGGTGGAAGCCGCAACGACGTTCCAGGTTGCTCCGTTATCCGTAGTAAAATCTATTTTTACATTTGCAACATTATAAGGAGCCGCATTGGTATTCATTACGTCCCAGGTTACGCTGGTAGGACCATTATTATAGATGGTAGCAGGGTTTACTTTGAACGGGCCGTTGTTTCCTACGATAATAGTTTGTGTTGCACTCTGAGTCTGCTGTTGATTGGCGACTGGATTATTATCTCTTGCTGTTATTGTAAACTTGGTTGTTCTTGCAACAGTAGATACAGCTTCCCATAGGTTATTGGAATTGTTTAAAACGCCAGCCAGTACTGAGGACAGTCTTGGAAAATAACGGGTAGGACTATTAGATGGTGCTACGGATCTAAAAGATGGCCCCGTTGCAGTATTTCCTAAATTGGCATTATTTATTACTTCGTTAGCAATATCTACTTCTTCCCAATTAAAGGTCATAGGATCATTCTCAGCATCTGTAACAGATGCTGTCAAAACAAAAGCCGTCCCTTTTGGAATATTATATGTCGTAAGTGGAGCAATTACCGGAGGGGTATTTATAATATTTGTTTCTACATCACATGTTTTACTGACCAGATTTGCCTGAATCTGGGTAATATTGGTAACATTAAAATAAGGGTCAGAATTCGCCTGCACATCTGTAGTTGCTCCCGTAATACCGGCATACCCCATAATACTGGATCCTGATCCTGGTTCCACACTGGTAGAAGAGCCCAACTGAGGAGCTGAATAGGAAAAACTATGTACTCCTCCCAGCTGATGGCCAATTTCATGAGCTACATAATCTATATCAAATTTGTCCCCGACAGGAGGGCTATTGCCTGGAGAGGTCCAACCAGAACCTTTATCATGGGTTCCAGGTGACACATTATCCCGGCATATACAACCTACACATCCTGCATTTCCTCCTGCTCCCGGAGGAGCAAATAAATGCCCTATATCATAGTTTGCATTTCCAACTGCTGAAGTAATTACATTCTGCACCTGAGAATTCCAACCTACAATACCATTTGCAGTTCCGCCTTCCGTTGAAGAATAAGGATCAGTACTTGCATTGGTATAAATTAAGCCTGGATAATTTTGCAGGTTCAGATGTACTGCAAAATCTTTTTCATACACCCCGTTTATTCTTGTAAGTGTTGCGTTCATAGCGGCTAGTGCTCCTGCTACAGTTCCTCCATGGTATTGGGTATATTCACCACAAACACTTAAGGCTAGCCTTAGTGTCCTGTATTTTCTATCTGAAGATCTGGCAAAATCGCCCGGTTGATTTTTAAAAGATGATCCTGCCTGATAAAGTTTTTCTATTTCATGTTTACTGGCATCGGATTCTTCTGTTGAACATAGGAAACCTTTTTTACCTCCTTCTGTCTTTTGATGAACACTGTAAACTGTTTTACTGGTATTGGCCGGCTCAATGAATTCATATCCTCCTTCCTTAATAATCATAGATTGAAAATCATCAGGAGCTAAACTGAACCTTACATATTTGGAAGGATCATCAATCCCTACCCCTACATATGAGCTCAATTGATATTGTTCTGCTAATTCTTTCACTACTACCGGAAAACTATACACAGAAAACTTTTCCAATTTTCCATTTAACGTAGGTAAAGATATGACTACAGGTTTTGCATTTTTCCCTGTTTCCTGTGCTTTTGCTAATTGAGATTTTAACAATGAGATATCTAATGTATAATAGTTCCTGCCCGTTGAACTATTTTTAGTGCCTTTTTCCCCGGATGTAACTGTCCATTGTGACGGGACTATTGCGAACAAACAAAAGAAAAAGAAAGAAGTAAAAATTTTCTTCATAGTTTCGTTTAATATTTTGTATTAATCATACAAAACTAAATCTTTTTATATCAACAAGCAATGCTAAAGCCGTTTTTAATGAAAAATCAATAATAAAACACATTAAAAGTTTAAAATATTCACAATTTATTAATGTTTGAATGATATTTTAAACAATCACCCGTTAAAAACGGGTCCATAAAAAAAATAAGCCCCCGGAAATGGAGGCTTATTCTATTTGAAATTTACATTATTTATTCTTTAATAAATTTCTTTTGAGCTGTTCTGTCATTATCTTCAATATCTATTACATACACACCATTAATCAATCTGCTTACATTGATCTGGTTGTTAAGCAAGATACCTTGTGAAACTACCTGACCGGCAGCATTGTAAATTTTATATTTAGCTTTGCTGCTGATATTTTTCACATATAACACTGTAGTTACCGGGTTAGGATAAATAAGAATATCCGTTTGATTAACAGGGTTTGAAACTGCCTTTTTAGAAATTCTTACTGTATAATCCTCTACTTCTCCGTTAGCAAAATTTACACAGCTAACCGGGATACCGTCTCTTTGCATGGCAACTCTCATTACTACATATTTGTAGTCCGTCATGCTTACAAACGCATCTGCAGGCACATCAAATTTACCTGATACCGGACTTGTAGTATTTGGAGGTGAAGTAAACACTCTTTCATTGATATCAAATTCGCCATTTCTGTTGAAGTCAATCCATACAGCAATGCCTTCATTATAATTAGTTCCTGTCCATTTTTTCTCAATAATGATTTCATTATCGGTAGAACCTTGGATTAATTCAATAAATGTTTTAGGAACTCCGGTATAATCGGTATAGGTAGATGCCCCTGAAGCATTTTCCATTACCGGTTTTCCATTTGGCTTCACTGTCACTTTGGCAATATGTTCTGCAGCAGAATTAGTTGAACCCATGTTACAATATACTACTGTAGGGGTTGTAAAGTAATATGGAGGTGTATAAGCACCCGGTGTACCATTACAAATGTTAACTACCTGCATTTCATATTTCGTTAATTCCGTTAAGCCATTCAATACCAGAGTATTGGTAATACTTGAAACTTCTGTCCAGCTTGGAATTCCTACTTTTCTGTATCTCAGAACATAGGTTGCACCCGGGAAAGGATCCCATTTAACTTCTGCCATTGTCGGGAATAATTGAGTGATTGTCAATCCCGGCGGCGGAAGCTCACAAGTTCTTTCCGTAGTAAACACTTTAGGGTTTGAATACGGATTCGGAGTATTTTCTCCAATACATTGGTTAGCTACCTGTACTTCATAGGTTGTATAAGGTTCCAAAGGAACTACGCTACCAAGAACATAAGTGTTGGCTGGCGGAGCTGGTAAGTTAACAGTAGTCCATGATCCGGCACCTGTAGAACCTACTTTTCTCCATCTCATAATGTAGGTAGAGCTCGCTGCAAGTGGTGACCAGGTGATTAACGCTGTACTTGTCGTAATATTACTGATGGTAACATTAGGAGGAGTAGGATCACATTTTGTGGTAAAGGTTTTGATTGGAGTAAATGTACCCACAACATCTCCACAAACTGAAGCAACCTGTACTTCATATGTTGTAGCCGGTGTTAAACCATTTATTACAAGCGGGATATTGTTCAGCAGTGCAGAAGCATATATTTCTGTCCATGCTCCCGGAGGAGTGGTTTGAGCTCTGTATCTTACAAGATAAGTCAATGTACTTCCAGAAAAAGCTAATGTCACCGAATTATGTGTCGGGGTCATCGTTGGCTGATTCGGAGTGGTAAGGCTGCATGGTCTTATTCTTACTCTGTAGTCTTCAACTTCACCGTTTACTGCGTTCTGACACATTACAGGAGCACTTGTACGTTTCATTACCACTCTCATTGTAGTAGTCAATGGCCCTGTATATGCATTTGCAGGAACCGGGAATACAGCGGTAACAGGAGTAGTTGTACTGGCAGAAGAAATAAGGATTCTTTCAGCATCTGTAAACTGTCCGTTTCTGTCAAAGTCAATCCATGCTGTAACAGCACCGTTATAAGTTGAGTTTACCCAGGCTTTGGTAACAGAGATTTTATTATTCACAGAGCCGGCGTCTAATGTAATAAGAGTCTCCGGAGTTGTGTAGCTGGTATAATTTGTTTGGGCAGAGTTATTACTCATGACAGGTACTCCCGGATTAGAGGAAGTAACGGTAACATTTGAAATATGATCATTAGTTCCCGTACCCGTCATTTGACAATATGACAATGGTGGTGTTGTAAATGTCGTCGTTGGAGAATATGCGCCTGTAGTGGTTCCACATTTAGTAGAAATCTGAAGGTCATATGTCGTTTGCTCAGTAAGCCCAGGAATTGTGTAAATACTTTGACCAACCGGTAAAGTATACGTCTGCCAGGCTCCTGAAGGAGACACTCTCCATCTGATAGTATAAGTAGCTCCTACAGCCCCGATCCAAGAAACTGTTGCTGACGTTGCTGTAAGGTTTGTCACTGTAATATTGGTAGGAGGAGCAGTTGTACAGGCAGGCTGATCTATCAGCTTTACTGAATAATCCTCTACTTCACCCCATGTAAAGTTTCCACAGGCTGATACTGAGCTGCTTTCTGCTAAAGCAACACGCATTCTTGTGTTAAGGGTACCTGGGTAAACACCCGGAGCTCCTGGTACTGAGAATGTCGCTGTAATTGGAGTCGTGGTATTACTTGGAGAAGTCACAATTCTTTCACTTGCTTCAAAAACACCGTTTCTGTTGAAATCAATCCACACTCCGGTTGTAAAACTGTACTGAGTACCCGGCCAGGTTTTTGAAATACTGATAGAATTATTTGCACTTCCTCTTACCAGAGTAATTAAACGGGTAGCATCTGTGGAATAATCCGTATAGTTACTGAACCCGGAATTACTGATCATAACCGTTGAGTTTGTCGGAGTCACTGCAACCTGGCTGATGTAGCCGTCTATTGTAGAGCTTGTAGATGTTGCTGTACAATAAGTAATGGCAGGGGTTGTAAAGTTCACACTTGGAGAGAAAGCTCCTGTAGTACCATTACATACTGTAGCCACCTGAACTTCGTATGGTGTTTGCTCTGTTAAACCACTAATAATTTGATTACTAATCAATGGCGTAGTCACAGTCACTTGTTGCCATGCTCCTGAAGGCGAAACTCTCCATCTTACGATATAAGTTGCGCCTGTGGTTGAAGTCCAGGTAACATTCGCCGTAGTTGGTGTAATATTATTAACAGCAATATTGGCAGGAGGGTTTGTATTACAACCCTGCAGGTCAATCAGTTTTACTGCATAATCTTCAACTTCACCATAAGTAAAGTTTCCACATTCGCTGGCTGCACTGCTTTCTCTTAACACAACACGCATCTTTGTTGTTAAATTTCCGTTATAAACATTCGGAACCGATGGTACTGTAAATGTAGCCGATAACGGAGATGTCGTATTACTTGGAGAACTTAATACTCTTTCATTGGTTTCAAAAACACCATTTCTATTAAAGTCGATCCAAACTCCTGTTCCGAAGCTCCATTGATAATCCGGCCAGTTTTTAGAAACGGTAACCGTAGCTGTATTGCCTCTTACCAGAGTCACTAATCTTGTAGGATCTGTAGAGTAATCCGTATAGTTGCTAAAACCTGAATTGCTTACCATAGAAGGAGCTCCTAATCCGGTTACTGTAACCTGACCGATATAGCCATCTATTGTGGAGCTTGTAGAAGCAGCCGTACAATAGGTAATCGCTGGTGTTGTAAAATTCACACTTGGTGAAAACGCTCCTGTAGTACCACCACATATCGTTGCTACCTGAACTTCGTATTGGGTTTGCTCAGTAAGGTTTGTCAATAACTGACTTCCCGCAAGTGGAGTCGTGACATTAATTGTCTGCCAAGGGCCTCCTGATACGGGCCTGTACTGCACAACATAAGTAGCTCCTATACTTGTAGTCCAGGTAACATTCGCTGAAGTTGCCGTGACATTATTTACTGCAATATTAGCAGGAGGAGCAGTTGAACATGGCTGTAAGGTAGTACTTTCTATCTGTAACCTCGGAATATCAGCATACCTTCCTTTTGCAGTAGGAGGTGAAGCCGGATCCGGATTAGTAGTGTCTTCATAATAAAGGATACCCCTGTTTGCTCCGGCAGAATAACTTCCCCAGGCTGTTCCGGGGTAATCAGAATAGCTCGGTGATTTTTCATTAACGGCAATAACAAGGTTATCTGTTCCATTCCATACAAATGGTGTCGCCAGTTGAATAGTCACCCAGTTCCCACTTGTCATAGTAGGTAAAGTTCCTGAGAACACCTGTGTCAAAGAACTTACAGGAATCCAACTCGTATTGCTGGCAAAGTTGTTCTGGGTTGTATTTCCCATATAGACCACCCAGTTATTGTAATTAGTCTGAGTAGGTACAACTGTTGTGGAATAAAACTTTATGGCTGTGATATAGGTTGCCGTACCTATTGCAGCCGAAACTTCAGCAGCAGTATAAATCTGCTGGGAGTAGTTATACCCGTAGTAGGTATATATCGGGAGATTCGTTGATGTACCGGTTCCCGTACCAATCTGCCCCGGCGTCTGACTATAGACTTTTGAAACAAAGCCTATATTTATCAAACACAGAAACAGTATTAAAGAGGTAAAGAGTTTCTTCATAATGTTCTCATTATAATATTAATCACACAAATCTAATCATTTTTTATTATTAATTTATAAGTACAATTAGTTTTTTTCTACAAAATTTTAACAATAATTCCACTTCTGCTTTAAATAAAGTAATCCCCGGGATATCCCGGGGATTACGAATTATTCAAAATGAAATTTAATTTTTATTTTTTGATGAACTTGGATTTGAATTGCTCCATACCTTTATCATCAATTGTAATCATATATCCACCTTTTACTAAAGCTGAAACATTGATTCTACCACCATTGATAACACCACTGTTTACCAATTGTCCTGCAGCACTGTAAATTTTATAGGTAGCTTTCTCTGAAACTTTGGTTACATTTAAAATGTCAGTTGCCGGGTTTGGATATAACTGGATACCGTCATTTTTAATAGTAGATTCTGAAGTTGATAAAGTAGAGGTTATCATCACGTTATAATCTTCCGTTTCTCCATAACTAAGAGCTCCACAAGCTCCTATTAATGAACCTCCTACACTACCAGCTCCCCCGTATAGAAGTATAACTCTCATTCTTACAGGCTGATCTGTCACTGCTGATTGTGGCACAGTAAATGATCCTGTAATAGGTCCTGTTATCTGGTTTACAGGATAATTAAGAACTCTTTCTGAGTCTTCAAAAGTTCCATTCTTATTAAAGTCAATCCAGGCTGCCACTGTATCCAAATCAGGATTTCCTACTGATACAGATATTGGATAGGTATTTCCTTTAATCAAATTGATCTGAAGAGAAGGGTCTATAGTATAGTTCGAGTAAGTTGTTGCACCGGTACTGTTATTAATATTAGCAAGTGTTACATTCGAAATATATTCATAATCGATATTATTGGACTGTGAAGTACAGTAAACCAAAACCTGCATTGTAAAATTCGCTGATGGTGAATATGTACCTGTAGTTCCATTACATATTGTAGCTACCTGTAATTCATATGCCGCTCCTTCCAATAAGTTATTCAAGGTTACAAAAGGGCTATTCACATTCAGCTCGGTCCACGTTGTATCACTTACTTTTTTATAACGAACCTTATAAGTAGCTCCAGCAACAGGCTGCCAAGCAACATTTGCAGTGACTGCCGTCACATTAGATACCACTATATTTATTGGGGCTGCTCCGTCACAAGGTGCAAACGCCTTAACTATAATCGATTTAACTGCATAGAAAACGTTTCCTATAGCAGAGACTCTTACTTTAACTGTTTGTCCGTTCAATGCCGATGGGAAAGTAACATCTTCAGCCCCATCATTAGCTGTAGAGGAAGATAACACAGTCCATGTAGTTCCATTATCTGTTGTATAATCAATCTTTACATTGGAAACATTATATGGAGCTGCTGCTGTATTTGCCACCTCCCACTCTATAGCAGAAGGAGCATTGCTATTGGCATATAACGAGTTAATTTTAAATGGACCATCATTGCCTACAACAATAGTTTGTTCTGCATATTGAGTTTGTTGTTGATCCGGAGCTGGATTATTATCCCTTACCGTAACGGCAAACTTTGTAGTTCTAGGCACCATAGAAACGGATTCCCATTGGTTATTTGAATTATTTAAAACACCAGACAATACTGAGGACAATTTAGGAAAATATCTTGTAGGGCTTGTAGAAGGTGCAATCGATCTGAAAGTAGCTCCTGTAGTAGTTGTTCCTAAATTATTCTTATTAATAGTAACACTAGCATTATCTATTTCTTCCCAAGTATAAGTTAAAGGGTCATTTTCAGGATCCGTAGCAGAGGCCGTTAAAGCAAATGCTGTTCCTTTAGGAATATTATAAGTAGGTAAAGGAGCAATTACAGGAGGATTATTCGCAACAGGAGTTTCTATATCGCATGTTTTTGCTATCAGGTTTGCCTGTACCTGCTTAATACTCGCAATATGGAAATAAGGATCTGAATGCTGCTGAACATCAGTATTAGCGCCTGTAATTCCCGCATATCCCATAATCGTAGAACCTGAACCTGGTTCCTGGTTTACACCAGCTGTTTCTAAACTATGGGCAAAAGTGTGATTAGCTCCTAATTGATGTCCTAATTCATGGGCAACATAATCTATATCAAAATTATCTCCGGAAGGAGGAAACTGAGGAGATGGATCAACACTTCCTGTAGCAGGAGATGTAATTCCGGCTCCTTTTCCTAATGAATTATTATTGGCAGGAGCAATACAAACGCAACCAATACAACCTGCATTTCCTCCACCACCGGAAGCGCCAAATAAGTGTCCTATATCATAGTTTTCACTTCCTACAATTGAAGTAAGCTTTTGTTGTAGTGCTAAATTCCATGAAGAAGGTGGTTGCAATGCATTGGTAACCGTTGCATACGGGTCAGTTGCCGGATTATCATAAATAAGAGCTGGATAACTTAACACATTTAAATGCAGCGCAAAATCTTTCTCAAAGACAGCATTTACTCTTGTTATAGTAGCATTGATCTGAGCAACAGCATTGGCAGTACCTCCAAAGAATGTAGTATACTCCCCCGTTACAGACATTGCCAGTCTCATAGTTCTATACTTTTTATCAGATGTTCTTCCAAAATCAGTAGGTTGGTTATGGAATGAACTTCCTTCGCGCTGTAAAGCTCTGATCTGACTCTGTGCTACGGGATCCTCAGTTGTTGAACATAAAAACCCGTTTTCGTTTTTTCTTGTTTTCGGATGCACTCCATAGATTGTTTTATCAGCATTGACAGGGCTGATAAACTCATAGCCACCATCTTTGATGATTGTTGATTGAAAATCATTCGGAGCAACAGAAAATCTAAGATATTTACCCGGGTCTTCTAAGCTAACCCCAGCATAAGAACCTAACTGATACTGTTCAGCAAACTCTTTTGTCATAACAGGAAAACTATACACTGCAAATTTTTCAATTTTCCCTCCTAAAGTAGGAAGTAAAATTTCAACAGGCTTAGAATTAGGTCCCATCTCCTGAGCATTTTTAAGCTGAGCCCTGATTTTATCAAGATCCAACTTATAATAACTCCGGATATTACTGGAACCCAGCTTTTCCCCTCTTCCGTAGGATGTTGGCGTCCATTGCGCATAAGCAGAGATACCAAGTACACTACAAAATAAAGTAGTAAGTAGTCTTTTCATAAATATTTGATTATTTCTTTCGCCCAAATATACTTATTTTATACTATGATTTCGCAAAATTTATGGATTAATTTAATATACAACGAGAATATAAAATTAAATATATAAGAAAAATATAAAAATTTCACTTTTAATACATATACAAAAAAAGCAATACATTTACTATAAAAACACAAATTATTGAAAAATTATCATTAATATAAATAATCAATAAAGCTTCCTAAAACCGGACAAAAAATATAAATCAAAAGCTTCCATACGTAGAGACAAAACATTATTTTACAATAACAGATACTCTTAATAAATTAAAAAAAATCCCCGGAAAAACCCGGGGATTTATATATGATTATAATGATAATTTATTTTTTTATAAACTTAATGTTTTCAGAAATTTTCTCATCTTTTATTGCAATAATATAATCACCTTTTAATAACTCTGATACATTTATCTTGTTATTATCAATTGTACCTTTCTTCACAATTTGGCCGAGGGTATTATATATTTCAAAAGTGGCCTTATTTGATACTTTAGTTATATTTAAAACATCATTTACCGGATTCGGATAAATCCCTATTACAGCCTTGTCTTTTCTGATTTCTTTTGTTGACAGTGCACCCGTTACTTTGAATATTCTCTGTTGTGAAGTTGTAAAATTATTACCTGCCACTACGACTTTACCTGCAGAATTTAAAATCCTGTAGTAACCATCATATTGGTAAATACCATCGTTTTCGCTGTCATTTATTGTAAAAGTATAACAATCATCCTGAGGAAGCACCAGGCTTTGAGTCATTACCGGCGGAATAGGCATTGTGTTTGGATCAGCCACATCCTGATATGGCCCTCCATTATACAATACTGTACCTGCACTATTAGTAATACTCCACGTAGTTTCTGAGCCAAAATAATCTAATTGCAGCTCAAGTGTAAAGTTATTATTGGATACAGGAACCGTATTTCCAATCACTACTGACGCTGAATTATTAGTTGATCTTTGATCTGAAGTTCCGTTCACAGAGGTAATCTCAGCAGAAATAGTACCTGATGCAACTCCGGTTGGAATATTGATCAAAGCATATTTATCCTGAGCTAAGTTTCCACTCCAATTTGTTGTCTGCATAGCACCTCCATTCACAGAATAAGTAATTACAGCAGAGGTAAGCGGACTTGTACCTCTATTATATATTGAGAACTGTACAGTGGCAGGAGGCTGAGAATCAGTACAGGCATTTGCGCTACAACTTCTTTCCCCTTTCAATTCAGCATCATTGGCAAATAAAGGAATAGGAGCATCTGCTGTAGATGTTATAAGCTCCATCCTTCTAGGGGAGTTATTCATCACTGCAGTGATTCTGTCTTTTTGATTAATGGTAAAAATATTCATACATGAATCGTTTGTATAATCCATATAGTTTTCAAACATTTCATCAGTAGTATTACAATTATTTGGTTTTGGATGCGTAGGACATCCTCCGTTAGAACTTTGATGAGTAGGAGTATCTGCGCAAAAATCATCTCCACAGGCAGAGTCTCCCCAGATATGTCTCAATCCTAAAAAATGTCCTACTTCATGAGTCATTGTTCTTCCTCTGTTGTAAGGAGCGTTTAATAAGAAGGTACCATCATTATAGGCAATACTACCAAATGTGGAATAGTTTGCTACCACACCATCAGTATCAGCATAGCCACCATTTGCAGCTAATCCCGGTAGAGTAGAATTTGAGGGAAACTGTGCATAACCAAGCAATTGAGAATTTGAGAAATTAACACTCCACATATTCATATATTTGGTAGGATCCCAGATTGTAAGTGGCTTTACATAGCTATCAATAGCGGAAGTTGCCCATGAAGTCTGGCATAGGTTGACACGGTCTATACCATCTGTAGGATTACCATTCGGATCAACTTTAGCCAGCGCAAACTGGATCATGGTATCAGCTCCTACAGGATTGGTGTTATAACCAGGTGTCCCTGCTAACTTTCTATAGTCATTATTCATCACTGTAATTTGTGACTGAACCTGTGCATTAGTAATGTTAGGTGCCACTCCTAATGCCTGGCCACTGTGAATAACATGCACAACAACAGGAATTGTGATCACTCCTCCATTTTGAGATTTGCTGTTGTCTTTTTTTGCATTAGCAATCAAAGGAGCAATCCATGCTTCAAATTCTGCATCTGACATTCTTTTGGGATTATTCTTTTGTAATGTCGCTTCATACTCTGTTGAGGCACACCTAATAAACCCATTTGTTTTCCTTAGCTCATCAATTGTATACTTCTTTCCAAAAACAATTTTATCCTGATTATTTTTCTGTCCATAAATTGAATAAAAAAAAGCCAGAAGAAGTAAAATAGATACTTTCGAAGTAATTTTTCTTTTCATTTAATAATTTTTAATTAATTTCACAAATATATTATTTTTTATCATAAATATTTAACTAGTATAATATCAAAATGAAACAAAAATTATTAATTATATTGACAGTAATATCATTTTTCAATATAAATTGTGTACCACAGAAGAAAGAATACAGTAATAAAAGCCCTTCACAAGCAGGACCACAAAAATATCAAATCGAAAAAATAGAATTAAGTGAAGAAACAAGGGGAACGCATAGGATTTTTACATTAACGCCAACTTCTAAAACCACATCTGTAAACGGCACTTCGACAACGGCAGTTATGTCATCTACAGAATGGGAAAATATAATAAAACAAGTTCAGGAAATAGATTTGGCTAAAATCTCCTCACTGGAGTCTCCCACAACCAATAGGTTCTCAGATAGAGCTTTATCTTCTTCCATTTTGATTGTAACCCCTGAAAAAAGATACCAATCTTCTCAATTTGACGCAGGTATCCCTCCCAAAGAATTAGAAAACCTGTACAGAATTCTTATAAAGGGAAATCAGAAGCCTTCTAAAAAGGCTATACGTTAAAATTTATACGCTATATTCCATGCAAATCCCATATTGAATTTGGAAGAACTCCGCCCAAATCCCGGGACGATCATAGGTGAAATATCATCCTGTTTAGAAGTGTACATCCAATACCGGGGCTGCAGATTCACATCTATATAAAAATTGGAATCAAACAACTGTACCCTGCCTCCCAATGTTCCTTCTAACCAAAAGGTAGATTGTGATGACGATGGAAATGCTACTGATGAAGTACTCCCTCCAAATCCACGAACAGGAATTGCCATATACTCCTGATTATAGAAAGATCCGGCAACCTTCCCCCCGGCATAAAAACCATTGAATTCGTTTTCTGCATCTTTAGCTAACATATAGAAAGCCCCCAGTTTAATGAACGGACCACTTGCCTTTGCATCATAACCATTCTTCTGGTATATATTCTTTTCAAAACCAGCTTCTGCAATGACATGGAGATTTTCTTTCAGCCTGGAAGAAATAAAACCCTGGTATAGCTTTCTGTCAGAGAAAAAGGCAACTCCTGTGTTAAGCACATCAAGACCAACCATAAAATTGGGCTCATACTTCCAGTGCTCCTTTTTTACTTCTTTTTTCTCCTGTTTATCCTGAGCCCAGCTTATTATTCCTAATACACTAAAAAAGAAGGTATAGATTAGTCTTGTCTTCATTCTCTATTTGATTTAGTCCTTCTTCCAGGTTTTGAACAGGATTAGGAGTGATTAATTGTGAACTTAAATTATCATAATTTTTTTTGATCCCGCATCCCGGAGATACGTAGGTAGATCTGGTAGTATAGTTTATTCTAACCTTGGATTCAGTCCCTTTGGTGCTTACCTTAAAATATACATCGGTATATGGCGAATCATCTACCCTTAAAGGAATCAGCCTTGAATCTATTTTGGTCTGCCAACCCAGATCTACTTTACCGGATCCATAGTCAACAGCAACATTCAGGGAATCTACAGTCATTGGTTTTCCGGACTTTATTGATATAAAAGCCACTTTCATTCTGGGAGTTCCTTCTCCGCTTTCACAGATATCATCATCCCCTCCACAGGAAAACAGAATCCCCAGAAAACAGATTGTTATGAGAAATTTAAGGTATTTCATACTATGATTTGAAATTCAAATTTAAATAAATTTATTTTTTAATCAATAAAGCAATGTTTTCAACGTGGTGTGTTTGCGGGAACATATCTACCGGCAATATCTTAACTAATGTATAATGGTCTTTCATTAAGGCTAAATCCCTGGCTTGTGTAGCCGAATTACAGCTTACGTAAACCACTTTTTCCGGAGAAAGTTTCAAAATCTGTTCCACGACTTTCTGATGCATTCCGTCCCTGGGAGGATCAGTGATTAAAACGTCTGCTTTAGGATGATTAGCCAGGAAGTCGTCATTGAAGATATCTTTCATATCTCCACAATAGAAAGTCGTATTTGTAAGTCCGTTCAATTCCGCATGTTCTATCGCTGCATCAATAGCTTCCTGTACTGATTCTATACCGATTACCTGTTTTGCGTTTCTTGCCACGTATTGAGCAATTGTTCCTGTTCCCGTATACAGGTCATACACTACTTCATCTCCTTTCAGATCTGCAAATTCCAATGTTTTCCTGTAAAGCTCCAAAGCTTGCTTATAATTTGTCTGGAAAAATGATTTTGGCCCGATTTTAAACTTCAGCCCATCCATTTCTTCCATCAGATATCCTTGCCCGGAATAAACATTAATATCCAGATCGTAAATTGAGTCATTGGCTTTTGGATTAATGGCATACACCAATGTTTTGATTTGTGGAAACTTCTCTAATATAAATTCAAAAAGCTTCTCCCTGTTTTCTTTTTCTTCTCTGAAAAGCTGGAATAGCACCATCCATTCTCCTTTAGAGTTCTGTCTCATCATTAAGGTTCTCAGGAACCCTTCATGATTTCTTACATCAAAGAAATCCAGTCCGGTTTCAACAGCATATTCTTTTACAGCCAACCTGATTGCGTTAGAAGGGTCTTCCTGCAGGAAACATTCTTTAAGATCCAGAATTTTACTCCACATTCCCGGGATATGAAAACCTAGCGCATCTTTACTTCCAAAGTTTTCTTCAGAGCTTATTTCATATTGAGTAAGCCATCTCGCATTAGAGAAAGAGAACTCCATTTTATTCCTGTAGAAATATTGTTCTTCAGAGCCCAATATTGAAACTGTTTCAAAATCTTCAATCCCCCCGATTCTTTTAATATTGTTATATACTTCTTCCTGCTTAAAAGCCAATTGCTTCTCATAGCTCATATTCTGCCATTTGCACCCTCCACAAGTACCAAAATGAATACATTTAGGCTCTACTCTGTAAGGTGATTTCTCAAGAACTTCTATAGCTTCGCCTTCATAATATTTAGACTTTGCCTTTTTCACTCTTATATTAACAATATCACCCGGAATTGCACCTGAAACCATTACTGTTTTACCCTCTTCTGTTCTTCCGATTGCAACACCTTTTGCTCCTGCATTAACAAGTTTGATGTTCTCAAGAATTATATTTTTTTTCTTCTTACTCATTCTAAAATTTTCTATTTTCCTGATTGAAACTTCACATTTCAGTTTGCAAAAATACAATAAAAAAAACCTTATCCGAAGATAAGGTTTCTATACTGTGTTAAAGTTTATTATTTTGTTGGAGCCGGCTGCGGGTTTGCTGGCTGTGGCGCTTGCTGCTGAGCAGAAGGTGCAGGCTGTAGTTGCGGCTGCATCTGCATATTTGGATCTACTTTTGGAGCTGATAACCCTGTCAGTTTATCCAGAATAGTCACTAATTCCTGCTCACCAAGGTTTACAAAAGATCTGCTGGCAATTTTGCCATCTTTATCAATGATTACAAAACAAGGTAATTTGAACCCGTAAACACCATATTTCTTTGCTATATCAGATTCCATTCCGCCCTCTGCATATACATTGACTCCCTGGATACCTTTCAGTAGAGAATTACTTGTTTTTACAAACTGATCTTTTGTATCATCCACATTAACGTATACAAAATTCATTTTAGATTTATAAAAGTTAACCACTTCCTTCAAAACAGGAATGGTAGCTTCACTGATATAAGGATTCCATGAAGCGTAGAAAAACAACATATAAGGCTTACCTTTGTTTTCAGAAAGCTTATAAGTTTTTCCGTCTTGCTTTACTAAAGCCGCTTCAGGGGCTGCTTCTCCGATTTTAAGACCTGTAATAGCCATCTGCATTTTAAGTAAATCACTTTTAATCGTGGCATCTTTAATATCGGAATCAATAATTTTCTTGATCTTTTCAATCTTATTCGCCGGGGTTGTCGGGTGAATGTCTGCCTGTGCCATTACAAAAGCCAATAAATAATCTTTCGCAGTCTGAGAGATATCTTTTTTAGTTTTTAAATACTTGGCAAATAATTCCGAAGTGGTAATATCTGTTTTTCCTTTACTGTTAGCTTCCGCATATTTCTGGAAATCCGGAGTCATCTTTACCAACAAATATTGTCTGTAAAGCGGAATTGTTTTCACCATTGCCTCTTTATCATCATCCAGCTTTGTTTCATAGTCTTTGAAAGCTTTTGAAGCCTTATATGACGGATTACCAGACATTGGACCATGTGACATTTCATAGTTGGCTAGCAAATTAAGTATTGTCACCTTCACATCATTCTTTTTCCATTCCAGCAATGCTTTACTAGGGTTAAATTTCTTGGCAAGCTCATCTACATTTTTATTAATGTCTGATTCTACTTTATGCATTCCTTTTAAGAATGTAGCTTCATCTCCGCTCATTAACTGACCTAAATTGACACTGGTACCATAGTCTCCTAAAAATTTCTGGCTTCCCTGAAGAAAGTCATTATTCTTTTTAGCATCACCGGTAATAATATATTCATTAGGGAAAGTAGCACCATTTCCTGAGATGTTAACTTTTTGTCCTCTCTCAAGGTAGATCAGGTTTTGTCTGCCGGCATAGTTGATCACATACATTCCATCTTTAGGAGCTTCAAAACTTCCGGAAAAGTTCCCGTTTTTATCTAAACCAATATTAACCAAAGGTAAGGTTCCCACTCCAGAAGCTTCTACAAATTCGATTCTTTCCAGTGGAGAACTTCCGGTAATTTTTCCTTTTACTTCTACTTTTTTTGAACAAGACATCACAAAAACTGTGATGATAAACAATAAAAGATATTTTTTCATTTCAATTTTTAATATTACACAAAAATACGCTTTTTAGGGCATCTTCATTCACACTGAATATTTTTTTTGAAAATTTTATTACACCTGGTCATAAAGGACATTGCTCCCCTTTTTTCCGCGTTATCATCTTCAAAAAAACACCCGAAAAGCTTTTTTATTATTAGTTTAACTATTCTCCAAATATATACTTATTCAGCAAAGAACACCTAAAGCCAATCAATAAGTTAACAAACTTTAACAGCAAAAAGATAAGCACAAAAAAATCGCCTTCGAAACGAGAGCGATTTTTAAGTGTTTTGAATCAATTCTATCCTTGATCTACAAGAGCAGACATGTATTCTCTATATATTCTTGCATTATTCTCAATAATATATATCCCAAAGCTCTCATCTTCTACCCAATCTGCAACAAAGTATTCTAAATCTTCCCTCTTGTAGTGTTTAAGGAGATATATAATTTACAGTAAACATAATCAATATCCCCATCCATAGTCATATGTTGTACAATAACCCGACATAAAAGGTAAAGGAGCCGCGGAACAATAACAATTTGAAGAATAAGTTTTACAACTTATGCCTTGATAACTGCAATAGCCTCCACAAAATCCATCGTTACCGTTTATTCCGCTCTCACTATTAAAAGCCCCACTAATAGTTCTCATTTCATTTCTTGATAATTTTTTTTTAAATTTTCTCATGTGTTTTTATTTAGATTTATCTTATAAAGATATCCACTCAAAAGCATTGAACAACACTACAAACCACTAATTAACAAAACATTAACCCGTTCAATTAAAAATTATCTAAGAAATATTAAATAAAAAAAATACCGTTTTTACAAACGGTATTTTCTATTGATAAAATTAATTTTATTTTTCTATCCTTGATCTACAAGAGCAGCCATGTATTCTCTGTTCATCCTTGCAATGTTTTCAAGAGAAATACCTTTAGGGCATTCAACTTCGCATGCTCCCGTATTTGAACAGTTTCCGAATCCTTCTTCATCCATAGCTTTCACCATGTTCAGAACTCTTCTCTTAGCTTCTATCCTACCTTGAGGAAGCAATGCATACTGAGAAACTTTAGCTCCCACAAATAGCATTGCAGATCCGTTTTTACAGGTAGCTACACAAGCTCCACATCCGATGCAAGCTGCAGCATCCATTGCTCTGTCTGCGTCTTCTTTCGGAACCGGAATTGCATTAGCATCCAACGTATTACCGGAAGTGTTTACAGAGATGAAACCACCTGCTGCCATCACTCTGTCGAATGCGCTTCTGTCTACCATCAAATCCTTGATAACAGGAAAAGCAGCACTTCTCCAAGGCTCAATAACGATCGTTTCTCCGTCTTTGAACATCCTCATGTGAAGCTGACAAGTTGTAATACCTGTATCAGGACCATGAGCTCTACCGTTGATGTATAGTGAACACATCCCGCAGATTCCTTCACGACAGTCGTGGTCAAATGCGATAGGTTCTTTACCTTCGTTAATTAAATTTTCGTTCAGGATATCCAGCATCTCCAAAAAAGAAGAATCTGTAGATACATCTGATATTTTGTAGGTCTCAAACTGACCTTTAGATTTATTATTTTTTTGTCTCCAAATTTTCAGCGTAAGATGTAAGCCTTTTTTTGCACTCATAATGTTATATTTATAGGTTGGAGATTATTTGTAACTTCTAGTTTTAACCTCGATGTTCTCGTATATCAGTTCTTCCTTATGCAATACTTCCGTATTGATATCCGGTCCCTGATATTCCCAAGCTCCGACGTATTTGTAGTTTACGTCATCTCTTTCCGCTTCTCCATCCGGAGTAGAATGGTCTTCACGGAAATGTCCACCACAAGATTCGTTTCTGTGTAGTGCATCGATAGCCATTAGTTGTCCTAATTCCAGGAAGTCTGCCACCCTGAATGCTTTTTCAAGCTCAGTGTTCATTCCTTCACCTTCACCAGGTACTTTTACATTTTTCCAGAAGTCGTTTCTTACTTCTTCAATTTCTTTAATTGCTTCTCTCAACCCTTCAGGAGTTCTTCCCATCCCTACTTTATTCCACATGATGTGTCCAAGTTTCTTATGGAAGTAATCTACAGAATGAGTTCCTTTATTATTCAGGAAGAAATCAATTTTCTCTTTAATCCCTTTTTCTGCTTCATCAAAAGCCCCTGAATTAGTTGGGATCTCCCCTGTTCTGATATCTGCAGAAAGGTAATCTGCAATTGTGTAAGGAAGTACAAAGTATCCGTCAGCAAGACCTTGCATCAATGCAGATGCCCCCAATCTGTTAGCACCGTGATCAGAGAAATTAGCTTCGCCGATTACAAAACATCCTGGGATAGTAGACTGAAGATTATAATCTACCCATACTCCTCCCATTGTATAGTGAACAGCAGGATAAATCTTCATCGGAGTTTTATAAGGATCATCTGCTGTAATTTTTTCGTACATCACGAACAAGTTACCGTATTTCTCCTCAACCCATTTCTTACCAAGGTCATAGATCTGCTGATCTGTAGGGTTATGAATATGTTTTTCGATAGCAGCTTCTTTACCTTTTTTAATGATCTCTGTAGAGAAATCAAGGAAAACTCCTTCTTTAGTATCATTATTTTCGATTCCGAATCCGGCGTCACATCTTTCTTTAGCTGCTCTGGAAGCAACGTCTCTCGGTACAAGGTTACCGAATGCCGGATATCTTCTTTCTAAATAGTAATCTCTGTCTTCTTCTTTAATATTTTCAGGTCTTAATTTGCCTTCCCTGATAGCTACTGCATCTTCAATTTTTTTAGGAACCCAGATTCTTCCTGAGTTTCTTAATGATTCAGACATCAGAGTCAGTTTAGACTGCTGGGTCCCGTGAACCGGAATACAAGTCGGGTGAATCTGTACATAGCAAGGGTTTGCAAAATAAGCTCCTTTCTTATGAATTTTCCAGGCTGCAGAAACGTTTGATCCCATGGCGTTGGTAGAAAGGAAATATACGTTTCCGTATCCTCCAGAAGCGATTACTACTGCGTGAGCAGAATGTCTTTCAATCTCTCCAGTTACAAGGTTTCTGGCGATAATTCCTCTTGCTTTTCCGTCAACAATAACAAGATCCATCATTTCATGACGGTTATACATTTTGATTCTACCTTTACCGATCTGACGGCTCATCGCAGAATATGCACCTAATAATAATTGCTGACCTGTTTGCCCTTTTGCGTAGAAAGTTCTTTTTACCTGAACCCCACCAAACGAACGGTTATCTAACTGACCTCCGTAATCTCTTCCGAAAGGAACTCCCTGGGAAACACACTGGTCAATAATATTTGCAGAAACTTCAGCCAATCTGTAAACATTAGCTTCTCTCGCTCTATAGTCACCTCCTTTGATGGTATCATAGAATAATCTATAGGTAGAGTCACCGTCTCCCTGGTAATTCTTAGCTGCGTTGATCCCTCCCTGAGCTGCGATAGAGTGAGCTCTTCTTGGAGAATCCTGATAACAGAAAGCTTTTACGTTATATCCTTGCTCAGCCAAAGTAGCTGCAGCAGAACCTCCTGCCAGACCTGTACCTACAACAATAATATCAATCTTATCTCTGTTGTTTGGTGCAACAAGGTTCATATGGTCTTTATGATTTTTCCATTTGTCCTTTAATGGACCTGCAGGAATTTTTGAATCTAATTTACTCATAATTAGTATATTGATATTATTGAGTTATAAAATGGAAAATTGCGATGAAAATAAATCCTGCAGGAATAAGGATAGAATACCATTTCCCCACAGCTTTAATCACCGGCGTATATTTTGGATGTCTTGCTCCAACAGACTGGAAAGAAGACTGGAACCCGTGTGCCAGGTGTAATCCTAATAAAACAAAAGAAATTACATATAAAGCCACTCTCCAAAGATCAGCAAACTTCTCATGAAGCTCCGGCCAGAAACGTTCTGCATCAGGAGATATTCCTTCCACATACTTATAGTTAATTTCATGTAACCAGAAATCATATAAGTGAAGCGCCAGAAAAGCCAGAACAACCGCCCCGGAAATGATCATATTTCTGGACATCCATGAAGAATTCATAGAAGGGTTGTTGGATTCATACTTTACCGGACGTGCTTTATTATTCTTGATCTCCAGCACAAACCCCATTACAAAATGAAATATTACTGCAAAGCCAAGAATAGGCTGCATTAAGAACTGCACAAAAGGATTATAGCCCATAAAATCAGAAGCCGTATTGAAGGCGTCCTTATTCAGAACTGATAACAAATTGGTCGTCAAATGCAGTATAAGAAAAATCAGCAAAAACATAGCTGATAATGCCATAGCATATTTTCTACCTATCGTAGAACTCGTTAAACCTGCCATATAAGTTTAAATTTGAATTTCCCACAAAATTAAGAAATGTTAACAATATCGAAAAGTGAGAAATCTCACAATTAGCCAGTTTGTAATCTTTCTAAATAAGAGTAAAACACGTTATAAATAGAGAAAAACCCAAAATAAAATTCATTATTCTATATCATAAACCTTATTCATGAAAACAACTTTCTGTACCGTTTGCGGAAATGTTTTTATTTGAAAATCACTCAGCCTTCTAGAATAACAATAAGGATTAATGATAAACCGCTGAATTTTTTCCTGATCGCCCATATCCGAGATCCAGAAACAGACTTTATCTCCTCTTTTTACCGAAAAAATCTTCGTTTTACCAAAAGTATAAAACAATATCTCTTCCTTTTTATTTTCAAAGATATCAAACCCGGTCCGGATCATTAAAAAAGCCAGAACAGCCATCATCAATCTTGCAGTGTTTTTAAAATTCGTTTTGATAATGAAAGATCTTGAGAGATAAACTATTACAAAAACCAATAAGACTTCAATCAGATTCATTGAAATATTTTCAAAAAACAAAATATCTGGCTTTGCAAACCAATGAATAAGCTTAAGTACCAGATGAATTACAACATCATACATATTGCTGACAAAGTCTGGATTAATATTCAAAGCAATAAGGACTGTCATTAAGAAAGAAAGTACAATAATGATTTCTGAGAAAGGAACAATGACAAAATTGGCAACTATGGAAACCATAGAAAACTGGTGGAAATAGTACAAAACCAAAGGAAGTGTGGCCAGTTGTGCTGATAAAGAAATGGAAATGGTATTAAATATCAATTTTTTAAAATAATTATCCTGTATCGGAAAATAGCGTAACAGGGGTTGGTTTAACCAGAATATCCCCAGAACCGCCACAAAGCTCAGTTGAAATCCAATATCGAACAACTGCTGTGTATCCAGCATCAGGATAATCAATGCAGACAATCCCAGAGAATGCAGAAGATCTGGCTTTCTTTGAAGAATAACGTAAACAAAATAGATATTCAGCATCATACAGGAACGCAAAACCGAATTGCCAAACCCGATAAGCGCTGCAAATAACCAGATGAAAACCAGACTGGCAATAATACTATATCTTCGCTTTGATAAAGGAGAAAACCGTCTTAGCATAAAATAAAATATCCCGAAAATCACCACAATATGAGTGCCTGAAATAGCCAGTAAATGCATAAGCCCTGCTTTACTGAAGTCCTGTATGGTATCCGGATCCATGTCTGTTCTGTCTGCCAGAATGATTCCTTTTAAAAATTCTTTGGCTTTCCCGGACATGGCTGCAGCATCAATTTTCTTCAGGGCATCCAACCTTAATTGCCGGACTTTATCCATACCATCCGGATCAGTATTCTCAACGGATGAAATTTCGGATGAGGTATAGCACTGATATGAAATGTTTTTCCGGTTTAAATATCGTGCATAGTTGAATTGAAAATCGTATAATGGAGCTTTAGGTTGCACTACATAAGCTTTTGTCTTATAAAAATGCTTAAAATCCAATGTCTGATTTTCTTTCGGGATATAGATCAGAGAATGAAAAAGCCTGTTATCCGCCTTTACCGTTCCTTCATATTTCCTGGATTTCTCATTTGAATTTAATTTTCGGGAGATTTTGAAAATAATTTCTATCCTGTCTTTTGCAATTTCTCCGGCTTCAGGTAAAAAAGTATTATAAAAGTGCAGGATAATTCCCATTATAAAAAACAAAATCCCCAGCAAAATGTTTCTTATTACATGCAAGAAATAAGAATGAAAAAACAGGGAAATGATTATTCCCAGCCCTGAAATGATCAAAAAGTAAACAGCTTTCCGCCCCAGTAAAAACTGATCCTGAAACACAATTCCCAGAATAAAACACAGGGTCAAAATAAGAAGCGGCTGTTTGTTCAATTCAAATAATTATCTCACCAAAATAGGAAATTAATCTTTTCAATACAGGCTCCGGAATTATCAAATAATCTTATAAATCAGATTAAAAAGAACAATACAACACTTGATTTTATTCTAAGAAAATTAAATAAGAAATGACAAAAGCACCTTATAAGTAGTTTCATTCTTCAAAAAAGCTCCTGGTTTTTGATTATTGTTTTTTTAAACACTTTTCAACAATTGAAAATTACTTTCTATGGTGTTTATTACCTTACATTGTTTTGTTCTGCTACATAAAAAATCACATAATTGTGATAAAGGCAGTATATTTGAAAATATAAAATATTTATGATGAAAAAAACAACTCTCTGGCAGCTCTTGCTGGCAATTCTCACCTTTTTCTTTCACTCCTGTATTCATGATGAAACCTCAAAGACTTAACTGATTTTGGTAAGAATGGAAATACCTATATCAATCCCGATGGCACGATCAATAATTTAGGTGCTGAAATGTTATTTTTCAAGATGTTAAAAAGTATGGGATTGGATGGAAAAATTAATTTGCAAAGAATAGAACTTGACAACATAATACACATCATCAAACTAAACACCAGCAATCAACTCATTACAACATCTTGCTCTTAAATTAAATAATTAAAATATGGAAACAATAAATACTAAAACAAAAATATTATTCTTTCTTTTTACAATAAGCGTATTTTCTTGCAAAGCACAGCAATTACCATTAAACACTTCTTTAAAAAATATTCCTATGAATGCTTATGTAAAAGATTTGAATAATGAACTATATCAATATACAGGAGCTTATAAAACTAATTTTCAAGGAAAAGAAATTATTTTACATATAACAAAAGAGGAAAATAAATTAATGGACTATGGTGATCAAAAATTTTACAGAGATGCCTTAGTTATAAAATACATTGTTAAAAATTCTTCTGGTACAGTGTTGCAGGATACTAAAAATAATGCTACTTCAAAAATAGATTTTTTTAGTATCGGTACTAAACCTGATCAAAATAAGATAACATTCTCATATAGTGGTACAAATTGTAACGTTGGCTGGGGAAAAATTATTCTAAAAAAAATAAATGATACACAAATTTCCTGGGAATACCGTCCCAACGATATTATTCTGGATGACAGTAAGTGTCCTCCTGGAACAGACATTAATATTTATTTACCAGAGACAAAAGATTTAATTTTTACCAAGCAATAAAAAAGGCCGTCCACCATCTGTGAAAACAGCCTTTTTTATTAAATTTTTTGTATCTCTATCAAGAAGGGTTTCGTTTAAACGATGCTTACTCCATACTATTTAGTGTGGTACACTTTCATTTTATTCTAAGCTAATACATTAAACTATTTCTCCTTCAAAAACTGATCTGTCAAACGTTTAGTTTCTTTGATATAAAACCATGGATCTTTCCCATAGTCTTCATAAGTAAAACCTCCGGATTTTTTAGGAATTGCAGGTTCTATCTGTGTACCTTCATGCCATTCATTGAATGAAGTAATTCCGATAAAATCCGGATTCACTTTTGCTGCAGCATCAAACATATTTTTGTAATACCTGCCATTATCACGGTTTTTGAAATTCGCCTCATTCCATGGGCGGATGCGGGTGTCAGAATAGCCCGGGCCTACACAGGGAATAAAAATAAGATGGTGATCTTTCGCAAACCCGGAAAGGTAATCCCAATTAGAAGTGGTGCTGCCAAAAACAAATCCCTCACTCGCAAAATAAGTATAAAAGCCATCAAAACCGGATTTTTCAAAAAAAACATTATCATTCTTTTCTACCCATAATCCTATGTATAATGCATCCAGGTCGCTGTTCCTTACTGACATAGCTCCATCTTTGGAAAGCAATTTCATCCATTCTTCAGCAGGAATTTTATAGCTGTCATAAACATAGTATAAAGGTTTTCCATCTTTTTTATAGAAAGCATGATGACGGGAATATGTTTTCACAAGGTAAGAAAGCTGATCTTTCAGTTCTTTAATGGTTTTATAAAAAGGTTCTATGTGAAAAGCTATTTTCAGATTAAAACGGTCCGCCATATCCAGATATTTCATAACACTCTTATCTGTAAAAGAGTCTTTTCCTAACCAACTTATAACAACGACTCCAACACCTGCTTCTTTCATCATTTTCATATGCTCCTCTATAATTTTTGAGTCGTTCGAGCTATAATTGCCTAATGCCGGATAAAAGTTAGCCCCGATATCATCTCCGCCTTTATAATGTCCCAGATTATTCCATTTTGGATTACTCCAGTGAGGGATAATTTCATGGTTCCAATGTTGTAAGCTACCATCCGTTGTCTGATTCCCATACCAGCCATAATAGAATATCTGTAGCTGATCCCTGGATTTGTTTTTTTGTGCAAAGCTATTTGAGAAAAAAAATATACCAACAAATAGTAACAGATAACTTTTTAAATGATTCATTTATAATTTGACAATTTAAATTCTTTTTAGGAATGTGTGGTAACATTATATAACCTTCAAAATCACCTCAGCAGCATGATCGCTGGCACCTTTCCCACCTAGTTTTTCTCTCAGAAGGTCGTAATCGTTCAACACCTTGTCCCTTTTCTCTCCTGATAAGATCTTATGAAGTTCATCTACCAGATTTTTAGTATTCAAATCATCCTGGATTAATTCTTTTACTACTTCCCTATCCATGATCAGGTTAACCAGCGAAATGTAACTGATATTTTTCACAAGTCTTTTAGCAATAGCATAAGAAATCTTACTTCCACGGTAGCAGACCACTTCAGGAATATTCAATAAAGCGGTTTCTAAAGTAGCCGTCCCTGAAGTCACCAAAGCAGCTTTTGAACACCTCAGCAAATCATAAGTCCTATTGGAAACAAAGTGAACATTATCATCTACATATTTTTGGTAAAATTCTTTGGGAAGGCTTGGAGCTCCCGCAATAACAAACTGGTAATTTTTAAAATGTGGTCTCACCGAAAGCATTATTTCGAGCATTTTCTCTACTTCCTGTTTCCTCGACCCCGGTAATAAAGCAATAATTTCTTTTTCATTGAGCCCATTTTCTTTTTTAAAAGTCTCAATATTGATCTCCTGCAGACCGGAAATAGCATCCAGCAACGGATGCCCTACAAAATGGGAGTGTACTCCATGCTTTTTATAAAAATCTTCTTCAAACGGAAGAATTACCATCATTTCATCTACATATTTTTTGATAATTTCCACTCTGCCTTCCTTCCATGCCCAAAGTTGTGGAGAAATATAATACACAACCCTGATTCCGAGCTCTTTGGCAAATCTGGCAATTCTAAGATTAAAACCCGGATAATCTATCAGAATTAAAACATCAGGTCTGTTTTTCTGGAGGTCTTCTTTGCAGAATTTAATATTATTTAAAATGGTTCTTAAGTTCATAACTACTTCCAAAAACCCCATAAAAGCCAGATCACGATAATGCTTAACCAGAGTACCGCCCTGGGCTTTCATCAGATCTCCGCCCCAAAATCTGAAGTCCGCATCCGGATCTTTTTGTTTTAAGGCTTTCATTAAATTACTTCCGTGCAGATCACCGGAAGCTTCTCCTGCAATAATATAATATTTCATTTCTTCCGAAATCTTTTAATATGTGTTTAATATCCATAAAACACCTTTTCAGGCTCTGCATGATATTTAGTCCGGATCATGGGAGCTTTCTATGGTAAGGATAGAGAACAAATTAAATATATGTTGATCTTAATTTGTAAATTTGTTCAAAGATAATGATAAAAATGTCAGAAGAATTTGAAATCCGGAATAAAGTTGCAGAAAGCGGCCTTGTAAATTTTGACCTTACTACCCTGCTTCCAAAAGGGGAAAGAAAAGGTATTGACCTTAAAGATTTTCTTTTCCAGGAGATGATTCTGAAGGAGAAAGATTTCCGCGAAAAAGTAGACAGGATCAATGTGGAAGAGTATAAAGATGCTTATATATATATCTATAATTCTGTGGACACTATTATTCCTTTATGGGCATATTTTGTATTAACCGCAAAACTTACGGATGTTGCGAAAAAGATTGTGTTTGGGAGCCGTGAGGATCTGGAAGTAATTCTTATGCACAATGCTATTCAAACCTATGATTTTGAAGAAATGAGAGGAAAAAGGGTTCTTGTGAAAGGATGCTCTGATAAGGAAATTCCGGAAAATGCATACATAGAGCTCGTGGAACAGCTAAAGCCTATTGTAAAATCCTTAATGTTCGGAGAAGCCTGCTCGAATGTTCCTATTGTAAAGAACTAATATGGGCAAATATATATCTGCTGTATTTCTATTTTTTATTTTTCTGGGGATATATTATGCCGGAAGTTTTACAAAGATTCCTTTTGCTGACTGTGTAGGTTTTATACTAAATGCTGAAAAAGGAGGATGGACTAGTGTTGCTACAGCAACCAGTCATTTTCTATATATTAATACGGTTGTTTTAATTAAAACTCTAACCAGACTTAATGCCATTGAAGCAAGCCGCCTTTTGGTTATTATTTCGGGAGCCGCTACAGTATCCATCATTTTTCTTACAGTTAAAAGCATTACCAAAACAGAATGGATTGCGCTTACCAGTGCTTTTATTTTTGGCTTCAGCTTTTCTTTTTGGAGGAATGCCGAAATTGTAGAAGTATATACTTACAATTCCCTATGGGTAAGTCTTTTTTTCTTTTCGATGGTTAAAACTTTTTCAGAAAATAAAAGAAATTATATTATATTCAGCAGTCTGTTTTTAGGAATTAGTCTTTGGGTCCATATACAGAATATCCTCCTGATTCCAGCCTTATTAGTGTTTCTTTTTTATTTCAGACAACAGAAAAAATATTTTTATTCATCTTTATTTCTTTTTGCAGTATTGTTCTCGTCCTTGTTTATATTAAATATTTCCCAAGGATATCCGATCAATTCACCCTATTCATCAGACCAAGGAAATTGGGTAGAAGATTCTTTAAAAAAAGATACCATACAATATGTAAAAGACTTTTTCATCTCCTTTGTATACCTGTTTTATAATTTCAATTTTTTTATATTTTTTGGAATAACCGGAGCAATTTTATTATACAGGACAAACAGGAAAATGTTTTATGTTTTTGCTGCAGGATCTGTATGTGTTTATGGATTTTCTACCTTCTATGCTGTTTCTGATAATTATGTATTTTTTATTCCTTTCAATATTATTTTTGCTCTTTCTATTGGCTATGGTCTATCCTCTGCCAGATATTCTTCATTTGGAAGATATTCGTGGACATGCCTTTTCATTCCTTTGGCATATGTACTTTGTTTTCATATTGTACTTTCTACTGAAAGAGGAAAAGAAATTCATAATTTCAAAGCGTACAAAGGCGGACTGAATTATTATTTACTTCCATGGATGAATAATAATGTGGGCATTCTGGAATTCACTATTGATAAAAAACAAGCTCCGGAACCGATCCATTGGATGACAGCCAGCGCACTGGAATACATAGAATTATTAAAAAGCAAAGGATATACTGAAGAGGAGATAAAAAAACTTTAACAATAATTATGATCTGATACCATTTTGTGAGGCATATTTTTTGATAACTTTGGTTCAATTAATACATTAACAAACACAAACATGAGCTTAATCGACCTACTTACAGGGAACACCAGCAATCAGGTTGCTGAACAGGCTGAGAATAAATTCGGAATCAGCAAAAATCAGGTCATCGCCCTATTGGCAGTAGCCACACCTCTTATTATTTCCTATTTAAGAAATAAATCAAAGGATGCCAAAGAAGCAGAAGCTTTAAACAATGCTTTAGATAAAGATCATAACGGAAGTATCTTAAATGATGCATCACAGATTGAAGCAAGGCAGGCCGAAGGAGGGTCTATCCTTGATCACATATTCGGAGGACAAAAAAGCACAGTAGAAAATCAATTATCGCAGAATACAGGAATTTCAATAGACAAAATAGGTCCTGTCCTTGCTATGCTCGCTCCGGTTGTAATGGGCTATATCGGGCAGCAGAAGCAACAAAACAATGTAGGAGCAGGAGGTTTGGGAGACCTTTTGGGAGGTATCCTTGGAAATGCTTCCAATCAGGCTCAGGCCCAGCAATCCAATCCCTTGAATGACATTCTGGGAAGCGTGCTTGGAAATGGAGGCCAATCTCAGTCATCAGGAAATCCCCTGAACGATATCTTAGGAAGCGTTCTTGGTGGCGGAGGGAACAATAACCAACAACAGCAAGGAGGCTTAGGAAGCATTCTTGGAAATATTTTCGGAAAATAATTAATTTAATTTTTATAAAAAAAGACCAGAGAACTATTCTTTGGTCTTTTTATTTTTACTTTTTAGATTTTTCTTCAGAGGCTACAAAAGATTTTGATGCTTTTCTGGGTCTTCTTTTTCCATAATTGCCTGAGTGAATTTTACCTCTTCTCGTTTTTTTGTCTCCTTTTCCCATAGTAATAATATTTGTTGTAATAACGAAGTTAGAAAATATCGGTCTAAATTCCAACCTATTAAGTTGTTAAATTTTTATAAAAGAAAGGAAGATGGAAGATGGGAACTGAAAGTTATTGCAGTCTACAGAGCTATTAAAATTCAATTTTATTCATGTCTTCCAACCTGTTTAGTTCTGATTTAATCAGATTCGAAGCTGGGAAATGAAAGTCATGGTGGCTATAAAGAATAATTATTCGTCTGGTTTATCTTCTTTAAAGTAAAATCAATAATGCATTGACTGCAACTTCCAGCCTCTTTCTTCCAGCTTCCAGCTACTAAACCTTAACGGTCTTCCATTTTCCCCTTTTAAATAAAATAAAGGCTACTATCGTAATCAAAGTCTCTGCTGCCGGAATTGAAATAAAAACACCTTTAGGTCCCAAATCCAGATGTTTTGAGAGAAAATAGGCTAAAGGAATCTGAAACATCCAGAAGCCAAACAGGTTAACCCATGTAGGTGTCCAGGTGTCGCCGGCTCCATTGAAAGCATTAATCATCACCATTCCTATTCCATAAAATATAAATCCAATACTCATAATATGCAGCGCATTTTTAGCAAAATCTTTAATCTCCGCTTCCTGCGTAAAAAAGCTTACCAGGAAGTTTCCCAGGAAAATAAACAATAAACTTACAATTAACATGAAAATTACATTATACTTCACTGTTTTCATGACAGATTGTTCTGCTCTCAGCATTTCATTAGCACCCATATTCTGCCCTACCAGAGTGGAGGCAGCATTACTCAGTCCCCAGGCCGGAAGCATGAAAAACATCATCAACCTCAGCGCTGTCTGATATCCCGCCGATGCATTTTCACCTCCGGTTGTTGCCACAAGCTCAGCAAGGAAGATCCAGCTGCATGAAGCAATGACAAATTGGAAAATTCCGGGAGTTGCAATGTTTACAATAGATTTAATGAGTGGAAAATCGGGGGTAAAATAGCTCATCTTAATCCGGATCTGCGTATCTGCAATAAGGAGATGATACAGCTGATAAAGTACCCCAATACTCCTTCCTATTGTGGTGGCCAGTGCTGCACCGGTCAATCCCATTGCAGGAACAGGGCCCAGTCCTTTTATTAAAACCGGGCAAAGAATGATATTGGCAATATTGGCAATCCATAAACTTTTCATAGCTATAGTAGCATTTCCTGCCCCTCTGAAAATTCCGTTGATTAAAAATAAAAGCATAATAATAGTACTGCTTCCCATCATGATTCTTGTGAAATTTTTTCCATAAGCGGCGGCCTCTGGCTTTGATCCCATTAAAATCAGTATTTCTTCTGCATAGATTACACCTGCCAGGCTTAAAATAAAGGTTACAATGAATGAAACCAACACTACCTGTGCCGCACTCCTCGATGCCTGTTCAGGATTTTTCTCTCCTATTCTTCTTGCAACCAAAGCAGTGGCTGCCATACTCATCCCAATAGCAATAGAATACATGATGGAAAGAACCGATTCTGTAAGCCCAACAGTCTGAATGGCAAAACCGCTCTCCTTCAAATGTCCCACAAAATAGAGATCTACTAATGCAAATACAGACTCCATAGCCATTTCGAGCATCATGGGTATTGCTAAAAGAAGTACTGCACTCCGGATATTCACTTTCGTAAAATCGGTATCTTCTCCATTAAAAGCCTTTTTCAAAAAATCAATATATTTTGTCATTTTCCAATCAATAATTTAGATGAGATCAAAAATACAAATCCAATTATTATCAAAACTTAGCAATTGGTAATAAAATTTAATTAGATTTGTATATTCTTAAAAATAGTTCTTATGAAAAAAATAATCTCTATCACTTTTCTATTTGGATTGTTCTTATTCGCCAATATGCTTTCTGCGCAGCAGCTTACACAAGCGAAAATGAAAGCAATCAATTCTGATAATGTAGCTGCATTTAAAAAGCAATTTGCTCCGGGAGATTACAGCAAATGTTTCACAATTGGCCAGGAATCTTATAGCCCACTTGGCTTCAGTTCTCTATATGGAAGCCGTAATATCATCAATTTCCTTCTGGACAATAAAGTAGATATTAATAAAAAATGTAAAGACAAAACTCCATTACAATTAGCGGAAATGGGGAAAGGAGTGGAAACGGCAAAACTGTTGATACAGCGCGGGGCTGTCAGAAACTAAATCCTTTTAAAAATAAACAAGACTTCCGAAAGGAAGTTTTTTTGTTTATAAACCCTACAAAAATCTTATCTTTGCCAACGAAAAATTCAAGGTTCAAAACTGAACCTTAAACATTGAACTTTAAACAAATAATTATGTTTCGATCACACACCAACGGAGAACTATCTCTGAAAAATCTAAATGAAGAAGTTACACTATCAGGATGGGTACAAACGATCCGTGATAAAGGATTTATGATTTGGG
This sequence comes from Chryseobacterium gallinarum, assembly GCF_001021975.1. Lineage (NCBI taxonomy): Bacteria > Pseudomonadati > Bacteroidota > Flavobacteriia > Flavobacteriales > Weeksellaceae > Chryseobacterium > Chryseobacterium gallinarum. The sequence continues at coordinate 1,173,231 of NZ_CP009928.1, forward strand.
TAGATCTTCGGGATCGTTACGGAATTACTCAGTTGGTTTTTGACCAGGACCGTTCTTCTACACAATTGATGGAAGAAGCTAAAAAACTGGGTCGTGAATTTGTGATTCAGGCTACCGGGAAAGTTATTGAAAGAGTCAGCAAAAACCCGAATATTCCAACCGGAGAAATTGAGCTTTTAGTAGAAAAGCTAACGATTCTGAATGATTCACAACTTCCTCCTTTCACCATTGAAGATGAAACGGATGGCGGAGAAGAATTAAGGATGAAATACCGTTATCTGGATATCAGAAGAAATCCGGTAAAAGATAAATTGATTTTCCGTCACAAAATGGCTCAGAAAGTAAGAAATTATCTGTCTGATGAAGGCTTCATTGAAGTGGAAACTCCTGTCCTAATCAAATCTACTCCGGAAGGAGCAAGAGACTTTGTAGTACCAAGCAGGATGAATCCGGGCCAGTTTTATGCATTACCACAATCTCCACAAACTTTCAAACAGCTTTTGATGGTAGGAGGTATGGATAAATATTTCCAGATTGTAAAATGTTTCCGTGACGAAGACTTACGGGCAGACAGACAGCCGGAATTTACACAGATCGACTGTGAAATGGCCTTTGTAGAACAGGAAGATGTGATGAATGTTTTTGAAGGAATGACCAAAACTCTTTTAAAGGACATTACCGGAAAAGAATTCGGCGATTTCCCGAGAATGACATTTGCCGATGCCATGAAGAAATATGGAAACGATAAACCGGACATCCGTTTCGGAATGGAATTCGTTGAACTTAATGAGCTGGTAAAAGGCAAAGATTTCAAAATATTTGACGACGCTGAACTGGTTGTAGGAATTAATGTTGAAGGATGTGCAGAGTATACAAGAAAACAAATTGATGAGCTTGTAGACTGGGTAAAACGCCCACAGATCGGAGCATCAGGTATGGTCTGGGTGAAGTTCCAGAATGACGGAGTGAAAACCTCATCGGTAAATAAGTTCTATAATGAAGATGATCTGGCAAAAATTATCGAAAAATTCGGGGCAAAAGAAGGGGATTTAATGTTGGTTCTTTCCGGAAACGAAAATAAAGTCAGAGCGCAGCTTTCTGCATTGAGAATGGAACTTGGTAACCGTTTAGGATTAAGAAAAGGAAATGAATTTGCGCCACTTTGGGTGGTTGATTTCCCTTTACTGGAATGGGATGAGGAAACACAAAGATACCATGCGATGCACCACCCTTTCACTTCTCCAAAACCGGAAGATTTCCATTTGCTGGAAACAGATCCCGGAAAAGCAAGAGCCAATGCTTATGATATGGTTCTGAACGGAAATGAAATCGGAGGAGGATCTATCAGAATTTTTGATAAAGATCTTCAATCAAAAATGTTTGATCTTTTAGGATTCTCGAAAGAAGAAGCAGAAGCCCAGTTTGGATTCCTGATGAACGCCTTTAAATACGGAGCTCCTCCACATGGTGGTTTAGCATTCGGTTTTGACCGTCTGGTAGCTATCCTCGACGGGAATGAAGTCATCAGGGATTATATTGCGTTCCCTAAGAATAATTCAGGCCGTGATGTTATGATTGATGCTCCGGCACCGATTGCTGATACACAACTGGATGAACTGGAATTAAAATTGGATTTGAAAGCATAAATGAAAAGCGGGGCATTGCCCCGCTTTTTCATTGAAGTATATTGGTTTATTTATTTCATTGTTAAAATCTGCTCTCTTCCGGGCCCTATAGAGAGATACCCCACAGGAATCTCTAATTCTGCTTCCAGAAAAGTGAGAAAATCCATAAGTTCTCTTGGCAATTCAGAAACGCTTTTTATTTTTGAAAAATCAGCTTTCCAGCCGTCCATCCATTTCAATACAGGTTTAGCATTTTCAGGAAGTGCAGAAGCGATTGTTTCAATACTACCATCTTCCGATTCATAGTGGGTACAAACAGCCACCGATTTCAAACCAGATAAGACATCAGCTTTAGTGAGAACCAGCTGAGTAACTCCATTGATCATTACCGCATACTTTAATGCCGGCAGATCCAGCCATCCTATTCTTCTCGGACGTCCAGTATTAGAACCAAATTCATTCCCTTTCATTCTGAGCTCATCTCCAAATTCATCTAAAAGTTCCGTGGGGAATGCTCCGTTTCCAACTCTGGTACAATAAGCTTTTGCAATCCCGTAAATATCACCGATCTTTTTAGGTGAAACACCTAAACCGCTGCTGGCCCCTGATGCCGTTGTTGAAGAAGATGTTACATACGGATAGGTACCGTGATCAATATCCAGCATGGCAGCCTGGGATCCTTCTGCCAGTATTTTTTTACCTTGCGACAAGGCTTTATTAAGATAAATTTCAGTTTCCGTACAATTGAAATTCTTCAGAAAATCTACTGCATCAAAAAATTCTTTACTGATCTCTTCTAAAGCAGGCAGTACAATCATTCCTTCATCTTTCAGCATCCTGTAATCTCTTTCCAAAATATGCTGGGCCCTGTTTTGAAAATCAGAAAAAAAGATATCCCCTACTCTAAGATTCTGTCTTAATATTTTATTTGAATATGCCTGGGCAATACCATTCTTCGTGGTTCCGATGGTAGTGTACGCCGGATTTTCTTCCATAAAAATGTCCAGGAGCCTGTGAGTAGGCATTACCAGATGTGCTTTTTTCGAAATGATGATATTATTTTCCGGTTGAGCGGTTGTATCAAATATCTGAAGATTCAGAATTTCTTTTTTGAAACTTACAGGATCAATAACAGTACCTGTTCCGATAACATTCTGTACCTCTTTCATAAAGATCCCTGAAGGAATCATTTTGAGTGTGATTTTACGTCCGTTTCGTTCTATGCTATGCCCTGCGTTAGCTCCACCGTTAAAACGGGCTGTAATGTCATATTTTTCGCTGATGAGATCAATAAATTTTCCCTTTCCTTCATCTCCCCACTGCAATCCTAATACAATATCCATATATTTAATTTTATAATGCAAAGCTATGGCAGTTTGAAAGGCAGGCCATTGTCATTTGACAAAAACGCTTTTTTATCAAATACTATGATTTCTTTATTGAATTCCTAATGATACTATACAATATTTCTCCTGATCCTGCTTAATGATGAAGGAGTAACCCCAAGGTAAGATGCCAGCATTGACTGTGGTACCCTGTTGGCGAGCCCCGGATAATGGTTTAAAAAATGGATATAACGGGATTTGGCATCCTGATTCAGCATAATACTGGCCACCTTAAGTTTATTTTCTGCTACAAAACCATGAATCCTGGCAAACAGTACCGGCCATATGGCGATCTCTCTTTCCAGCACTTTAAAGTAATCAAGATCTATCACGAGCAAGACCGAATCCGTAATTGCTTCAATATATTCATGAGCAGGAAGCTGATCCGTAAATCCCTGAAAATCTCCGATAAATCTCCCTTCATAAATAAAATACCGGGTAAAATCATCCCCTTGTTTATTATAATACAGGGACCGGAATACCCCTTCTTTCACAAAAGCAATTCTTTGGCTCACTTTCCCGGCTTCTACAAAAGGTGTTCCTTTCCGTATCTTTATTTCCTGAATTCCTTTAGCAATCAAAAGCTCATCCTGCTCATTGAGAATACCAAATTTTCTGATGTAATTAAAAAGTTCTTCCATGCTTTGTTTTATCCATAGATTCTCGGAAGATAAAGGTATTAAAAGTAGTTTGTAAATACAATTGTCATTTGGCAACAAAGCACATGAAACACACTTCTCCTTTTCTAACGGCATATTAATTGCTTGATTTTTAAAAACGTAAGACAATGAAAGCAATTTGGAACGGCGCTATTGGCTTCGGTTTAGTAAACATTCCCGTAAAAATTTATTCTGCTACAGAAACTACTAAATTGGATCTTGACATGCTCGATAAATCCGATTTTTCCAACATCAGGTTTAAAAGAGTCAATGAAAATACGGGAAAAGAAGTAAAATGGGAAAATATCGTTAAAGGTTATCTCATGGATGATAAATATATCGTTCTTGATGAAGAAGACTACGAAGCAGCAAGCCCTGAAAAAACAAAAATACTCTCTATTGATCAATTTGTAAAGGAAGATGAGGTAGATAGTGTATATTTTGAGACTCCTTATTATCTGGAACCCCAGAAAAATGGTGAAAGTGCCTACAGGCTTTTATTAAAAGCCCTCGAAGAAACCGCAATGGTAGGTATTGGTACTTTTGTTCTTCGTGATACTGAAGCTATCGGAATGATACGTCCTTATAACGATGAAATACTGGTTTTGAACCGTTTGAGATTTGATCAGGAAATCCGGGATTATGCAGATTTAAAAATTCCTGCCCGTAAAGCTCCTAAACCTGCAGAATTGAAAATGGCCGTGAGTCTTATACAACAGCTGTCCCAGGAGTTTGATCCTACTATGTACAAAGATACTTATTCTGACGAACTTCTTAAGATCATCAAACAGAAAGCAAAAGGCAAAAATGTTAAAGCCAGAAAGACTGAAACAGCAAAAGAAGGTAAGGTAATAGATCTTATGGCTCAATTAAAAGCAAGTCTCAATCATTCCAAATCTAAATCCGCATCGTAATGGCTCTTAAAGATTATCATAAAAAACGGAAGTTCGATGAAACAAGCGAACCTAAGGGGAAAACAAAAAAAAGTAAGAATAAGCTGATTTTTGTAATCCAGAGGCACGCAGCGACAAGACTCCATTATGATTTCCGATTGGAAATGGAAGGAGTATTAAAAAGCTGGGCTGTGCCTAAAGGCCCGTCGTTGGATCCCAAAGATAAAAGATTGGCGATGATGGTAGAAGATCATCCGTATGATTATAAAGATTTTGAAGGGAATATACCTGAAGGCAACTACGGAGCCGGACAGGTAGAAGTCTGGGACAGCGGAACCTATGAGCCCATTGAAGTAAATGCCAATAGCTCTGATGAAAAAGAGTTGCTGAAAGAATTACATGAAGGCTCCCTAAAATTTATTTTACATGGTAAAAAGCTGAAAGGAGAATTTGCTTTGGTTAAAATGAAAAACTCTGAAGAGAACGCCTGGCTTCTGATAAAACATAAGGATGAATATGCAGAAAGCCCGTATGATGCTGAAGAAAACACCTCTCCGAAATCAAAGGTGACTCAATTTTTAGAGGAAAAAAAAAGCCTGAAAAAAAGCGAAAAAAAGAAGTCGTAGTTTCTGAAAAGCCTTTCAAAAGCTTCAATACTTTAACGAATGAAAAGAAATTAAAAGGATTTGTCAGACCTATGCTTGCTAAACTTACTGAGAAAGCATTCGATGATAAAGACTGGATCTTTGAAATAAAATGGGATGGCTACAGGGCCATTGCTGACCTGAGGCATGATCAGCCTCTCTTCTATTCCCGGAATGGAATTTCATTCTTATCGAAGTTCGACATGGTAAGCCGGGATTTTATCCATCAGAAACACCAGATGATCCTGGATGGAGAAGTGGTCTTGTATGATGATCAGGGGAAACCTAACTTCCAGCTTTTACAACAAATACAGGATAATCCCAACCCCGCCCTCGTTTACCAGGTTTTCGACCTGCTATGGCTGAATGGACATTCTACGGAAAACCTTCCCCTTATTCAGCGGAAGGAACTTTTAAAAGAAGCTCTTGTTGAAACCGATACTATTAAATATTGTGATCATATTCCGGAAAAGGGGATTTATTTTTTTGAACAGATGAAAAAAATGAAACTTGAAGGAATGATCGCCAAACGGGCTGACAGCCTATATATCGAAAATCACAGGACAAGCGACTGGCTTAAAATCAAATTTTCCAGCACAGAAGACGTTATTATCTGCGGCTTTACAGCTCCCAGAGGCTTGCGGGAAAGTTTCGGAGCTCTTATCCTCGGAAAATACATTGATGGAAAACTGACGTATTGCGGCCATACGGGAACGGGTTTTAATAATACTTCTTTAAAACAGCTTTACGAAAGACTCCGGAAGCTGGTCATCAAAACGTCTCCGTTTGAAATAATTCCTAAAACCAATATGCCGGTAACCTGGACAAAACCGGAACTGGTATGTGAAATCAAATATTCCGAAATTACCAAAGACGGTATCTTCAGACATCCCGTTTTTGTAGCCGTCCGTGAAGACAAATCTCCTGAGGAAATTACAGATTCACCCATCAACGAAAAACCAAACGAAATGAAAGCTAAAGCACCTTCAAAAAAAACGAAAGTCTCAGAAAAAGAAAAAGAAATCACCCTGAATAAACATATTGTGAAACTGACCAATCAGGATAAAATCTATTTTCCGGAAGATGGCATTACTAAAGGGGACGTCATAGAATATTATCAATCTGTAGCCTCCTATATTTTACCTTATCTGAAAAACAGACCTCTTTCTCTCAACCGTTTTCCCAATGGTATTGAAGAACAAAGCTTTTATCAGAAAGATGCCGGAGAAAATATTCCCGACTGGATCCAGACAACACAGGTGTATTCGGAATCCAATGATAAGTATATTGATTATATTTACTGTAATGACAAAGCAACATTGGCTTATCTGAACAACTTGGGCTGTATTGATCTTAATCCCTGGAACAGTTCATTACCCGATCTGGAGCATCCCGATTATCTGGTGCTGGATCTTGACCCTTCCAAAAAGAATACTTTTGATGATGTGATCGAAACGGCTCTTCAGATCAATGAAGTTTTAAATTCCATTACAATAAAAGGCTATTGCAAAACTTCAGGAAGCACCGGAATCCATATTTATATTCCGATGGGAGGAAAATATGATTTTGACCAGGTAAAAGATTTTGCACATATTCTGATGAAACAGGTCAACGAAAAACTTCCTAAAATCACCACCTTGGAAAGAAGTCTGCAAAAAAGAGATCAGAAGAAAATTTATCTTGATTATCTTCAGAACAGAACCGGACAAACCCTGGCCAGCGCTTACAGTTTGCGACCAAAGCAAGGGGCATCCGTATCAATGCCTCTGGACTGGGATGAGCTTAAGCTAGGGGTAAAGCCCACAGATTTTAATATTCATAATGCACTGGACAGGATCAAAGATAAAGGTGATCTTTTTAAACCGGTACTGGGCAAAGGAATTGATATGATGAAGGCACTGGAATTATTACAGAATATAGAATAATTCAAAAAGCTTATCCTCATTATTTGTCTGTTATTAAGCTGTTCCAATGATAAACTCTTGAAGTTAAAGGGTTAAAATCCCGATTTTCTCTTGGTATCTAACCCCAGGAAAAGGAAATATGTCATCCTTATAAAAATCCTGCATCAGATAATGCAGGATTTCTTATGATCATTATTACATATTGTATAATTACTTATTATAAATATGAACATCTCTTTGGGGAAAGGGAATACCAATTCCGGCTTTATCAAGAGCTTCTTTACAATCTATGATAAGTTCTTCGTTCATGGACCAGAAATTTTCAGAAGTGGTACTTACTCTTACTGATAAATTTACGGCACTGTCTCCAAGCTCAGTTACCACTACCTGTGGAGCAGGTATTGCTAATGCATATTGATTATTTTTTATAACATTCATCAGAATTTCCTTGGTCTGCTTAAGATCAGCATCATAGGCAACTCCGATATCCAGAGAAGTCCTCCGGGTTCCCAGCTGCGTAAAATTCGTAATGCTGTTATTGGAAACAACACCGTTGGGAATAACGATCAAGTGGTTTTGAGGAGTCACCAATCTTGTATGAAAAATATCAATGGATTGTACAGTCCCTGATACTCCGGAATTGGTAGAAATAAAGTCTCCTATTTTAAATGGTTTTAATAATAAGATAAGGATTCCTCCTGCAAAATTGGTCAGGGATCCCTGAAGTGCCAAGCCTACTGCCAATCCCGCAGCACCAATCATTGCTACAAATGCAGAAGTCTGTACACCTAATTGAGTAACAACTACGATAAAAAGCAAAATATTAAGCCCCCAATTGATAATATTCAAAAGGAAAAGCTGTAATGAAGCTTCCATATTACGTTTTTTAAAGCCTTTTTCAGCAAGCTTCTTGATCATCCTGATCAGCCATGATCCGATCACATAAATCAATAAGGCAGAAATTACTGCCGTAATAATCCTCGGTGCCCAGGAAATAGCTGAAGATATTAACGTGTCCCAATGTTGCTGAATCTTGCTCAATTCTAAATCATCCATCTTTATTATTAATTTTACTGTTTTTATACGAAAATATTGATTATTCATTCTTTTACAGCAGGCGTTTAATATAAAATTGAGCTACTTATGGATAGTCATTACAATACATCAACCTTAACTTTTCTGTTAAAGTGTATAGTTATTAATTGTAAATAGATTGATTACAGAACAGGTTGCCCTGTTTTACTCATGATCATAAAAAACCGAATCTTACTGAAAAGAAATAATCGCTTCTACAGTAACAAAAAAAATACCGAAGTTCGTTTTTTAGAAAATTTAACACTCATATTATGTTGTAACAATAAAATGTCATACCCGATTTAAGGAAGCTTTGCCACTAAACTTTCCGGAAGTATTTTCAGGATAAAATAAATAATTTTCCATTTAAAATTAGGAACAATGGTAAAAGAATTTCCGGCATTGACAATAAATTTGGCTACATAATCCGGTTCCATGATCAGGGATTCATTGAGCTGTAATCCTTCGTTAATCTTTGTTCTGATATAGCCGATAACCAATGCATTGACGGTTATTCTTCTGAAAGCAAGCTCTTGCCTTAATCCAGCCAGATATTGGGTAAATGCAGCTTTTGTGCTTCCATAAACAAAATTGCTTTTCCTTCCTCTGACCCCGGACAATGAGGAAAGCCCGATAATCCGCTCCAGGTTTTTATTACTCTGATCCATTGCAATAATATTCAGAATAGAGACTCCTCCCATGTAATTAACCTCCATCATTTGCTTTGCCCCTTTAAAATCAGTTAACGCCTCCTGGTTATCTACGAGAAAACCGGCAGCATATACCACGATGTGAGGTTTTGCAGGAAGCTGGTTATAAAATGACTGATGAGAATCAAAATCTGCTGCATCAAAATACAAAACGGTGATCTTTGACGGATCTAAATGACTGGCTGCCACAAAATCTTTCAGAGATTTTGTATTTCTTGAAGCAGCTATCACCGAAAATCCTTTTTGAATGTACTGCCTGATACATTGTTTTGCTACATCTGAATTAGCTCCCAGAATAAGAACAGTTTTGTTTGTGTTTTGATTCATGGGACAAAGATAATTTTTATTACACGTTAATCCATGAATGTCTTACAATAAACACAAAAACAGATATATGGTTTTTTATTTCTATAAAAAAACTTCGGCGGGTGAACTTTGTTCACCCGCCGAAGCTATCTGTTTTTCAAACTGAATTATTTCTTTTCTTCAGTTTCTGTTTCTTTTTTATCAGTTGGCTTTTCAACATTTTTTGCTTTATCTCCGAAACGGCTTTCTGTCATTTCCCTGGAAACAGCTGCTTTTTCGAATTTCAATTTTCCGGATAACGTTTCAATCACAAAACCATCATCCTGTATCTGGGCAATTCTCCCGTGAAGTCCGGATGTAAGCACAACTCTTGTTCCTACTTTCAGGTTTTCCTGAAAATTTTTCTCCTGCTTCTGCTTTTTCATCTGGGGTCTTATCATAAGGAAATAAAACCCTACAAACATCACACCCATCATGATCAGCATCATTGATGAAGAACCTTGTGGCTGTGCCTGTAAAAATAATGTCAACATATTTTTAAAATTATGGTTGAATGTTCGCAGTGAACGTTAATTTGATTGGAGATTTCTCTACGTTTGCATAAACATCTGCATATTTCTGAACGTTTCCATCGAAGCTTGAAGAATCAAAATGCAAAGTAATCTTTCCTTTTTTACCTGGCATGATAGGCTCTTTTGTAAAGTCAGGAGCTGTACATCCGCATCCCGGTTTTACCTCAGAAATAATCAATGGATTTTTTCCTGTATTGGTAACTTCATAGATATGCTCTACCTTATCTCCTTTTTTGATTTTACCAAAATCGAAGTTGCTTTCAGATAAAGCAACAGTAGTGGATGGCTGATTAGAAGCCGGAGTTTCTGGTGTAGTTCCTGCTACAGGAGCTGCAGTAGAATCTGTGGTTACCGAAGTGGCAGCAGCAGTAGAATCAGAAGCTACTGCTTCAGAGCTTTGAGTTTCCTTGTTCTCTTTTTTACATGAAACTAAACCAAAGCCTATGATTGACAAGGCGATAATTGATAACGTCTTTTTCATTTTATATTCTATTTTGATCTTTACAATATTTATCTAAAATACCATTAATGAAGATATTTGAACGGTCCGTGGCAAATACTTTGGCAATTTCAATATATTCATTAATAATTACTCTTGAAGGAGTGAAAGCAAAATTATCAAGTTCAGTAATCGCTGTTGACAAAATCACTTTATCCATTAAAGAAACTCTCTCCAGATCCCAGTTTTCCAATCTTTCTTCCAATTTTTTCTCATTGTTTTCCCAATTGTTCAGGGTATCTCTCAACAGCTTTGCAGCAAAGGTCTTATCATCCTCATCTTTAATCATCTTAATTAAAGTTCTGCTTTCTTCATCTTCTCTCAGGAATCCGATTGTTTTTTGTACCATTGAATTCGCGATGTGAATATCATCATACCATGAAAGTTCCTTATCCCCTAAATAATCATGAAAATCTTCATTTTCGGCAATATATCTCAAAAATAATTTTCCGATGAATTTCTGATCTTCTTCAAAAGAATAGGTGTCTTCTTTCATAAAATCCTGATAACGTTTTCCGGCAGTAATTCTCTGGAAGGTTTTTACCAACAAATCATCGTGCATATCCCATTTCAGCTGCTTATGCTGACCTGTAAAGAATAATCTTTCCGGGTTTTCTTCCAGCTTAATGAGTACCTGATTGTTGATAAATTTCTGGTTAGGATTAATATCAGCATCAGTTTTAAGATATTTGTTTTTACCAATTTCAATCTGATGTTCTGCCAATTCTTTTAAGGCTACTAAAAAATTGAGCTCATAGATATAGAGATAATAGATTTTCTCTATTCCAGTGAACATGTTTTTCTCTAAAACATCAAATTTTACAGGATTCTGATAATATGAATACACTGTTTGTACTACTTTTTCACGGATTTGTCGTCTTCCTAACATTCAAAGAGCTTTTTTATGCGTGCAAAGATACAAAATTTAAAATTGATGAAATTCGTAGTATGACGACATTTTTGTAATTTTGTAAAACTATATGAAAGCGCTAAAAACCTTAAACCCTTATTTTTGGAAGCACAAAATACTATTGTTTTGGGGGGTATTATTCATCATTGCCAGTAATTTTTTCAATATTTATAAAGTTCAGTTTGTAGGAAAATCAGTAGATGAACTTACAAAAAATGAAAACCTTGGCTTTAATCAACAGGTTCTCACCTATGTCGGAATTATTGTGGGTTGTTCGCTTTTAACCGGATTCTTCACTTTTATGATGAGGCAGACGATTATTGTAGCCTCCAGAAGAATTGAATACGAACTTAAAAATAAAATCTACAGGCATTATCAGGATTTATCATTAACGGATTATAAGCAGACTACCATCGGAGACCTGATGAACAGGCTAAGCGAAGATGTCGTTGCCGTAAGAATGTATCTGGGACCGGGCGTTATGTATGTAGCCAACCTTATTGTTCTCGTTCTGATTACAGCTATTTATATGGTAAAGACGGATGCTTCCATGACGCTATGGACTTTGCTTCCGCTTCCGATTTTATCTTACGCAATTTATAAGGTAAGCTCTATCATCAATAAAAAGTCGAAAATTATGCAGAAAAGCCAATCTGCAATATCCACTTTTGTTCAGGACAGCTTTTCAGGAATCCGTGTGGTAAAATTTTTCGCGAGAGAAAAGTATATTGAAAAAAATTATGGTATTAAGGTTACGGATTATCAGGATAAGGCTTTAGATCTTGCTAAAACAGAAGCCTATTTTTTTACCATTATTTTATTTGTAATCGGGTTGTTAAATGTTGCTATCATTTGGATTGGAGGTGAAAAATATATTGCCGGGGAGTTGAGTATCGGTAAGATTGCAGATTTCTTTATGTATATCAATACCTTGATTTTCCCATTCTCAATGGTAGGCTGGGTAACCTCTGTGAATCAACGGGCAGAGGCATCAATGCAAAGGATTAATGAATTCATGGATAAAAAGTCTGAAATCGTGAATACCAATTTCGAGACTTATCCTATCAAAGGAGATATTGAGTTCAGAAATGTTTCTTATGTGTATCCTAATACGGGGATCAGGGCACTGGATAATTTAAGCTTTTCAGTTAAGGCAGGAGAATCATTAGCTATTATGGGAAAGACCGGAAGCGGAAAATCCACAATTGCTCTGCTTTTATGCAGATTAATAGATCCTACCGAAGGAGAGATATTGATTGACGGTAAAAACCTGAAAGAGCACAATCTGGATAATTACAGGAATTTTATTGGATATATCCCACAGGAAAGCTACCTGTTTTCTGATTCTATTGAAAATAATATAGGTTTTGCCATTGATAAGCCTTCCCACGAAAAAGTGGTAGAATATGCTCAAATTGCAGATGTCCATAAAAACATTATTGAATTCAAAGAGCAATATAAAACACTGGTGGGTGAACGCGGAGTAATGCTTTCGGGAGGACAAAAGCAAAGAATTTGTATTGCCAGAGCCCTGATTAAAGACCCCAATATCATTATTTTTGATGATTCTTTGTCTGCTCTCGATACGGAAACAGAACAAAATATCCTGGAAAATATTGACCGGAAAATCAGCAATGCTACATCCATAATTATCACACACAGAGAGTCTAGCGCTCAAAAAGCACACAAAATTATCAACCTCACAGAAATTACCAATTCTGTAACCGCTTAGCCGTTTCGTTTCCAATTGTTAAATAAATCATAAAAAAAATTTTGTGATTAAAAGAATTCTTTTATATTTGTTCTTAACAAGATTAAAAAATATCTAACAATGAGTGAATACAAGGAACGCCATGAAAATGAGATTTTCACGAAGGTGTTAAAAGCAGGAAGAAGAACTTATTTCTTTGATGTGCGCGAGACGAAAGCAGGAGATTATTATCTTACAATTACCGAAAGTAAGAAGAATTTCGGAGAGAATGGGGAAGCCACATTCGAGAAGCATAAAATTTACCTTTACAAGGAGGATTTTAAAAGTTTCCAGGAGATGTTTAATGAGTCCACAGATTTCATCATTAATGAAAAGGGTGAGGATGTAATTTCAGAAAAACATGACAAAGACTTCAAGAGCAGATCTTTTACCATTGATTCTGACGACGAAGTTTAAAAAAAAGAATATCTAAAAACACAAGCATCTGAAAAAGGTGCTTTTTTTATGCAACGTCAGGTACAAAAATATTTGCATGGGATTTCATCTAATTACCTTTGCTCCTGATCCCCGTTTTTCGTTTCCGAAGGGAAGAGTATGAACGGATATTGAAAAAATATTGTAATGAAAACAATAAAAGCCGGATCTACTTTTATCTAAAATAAGAACAAAATAAAAAAGTACACTTTCAAAAAGTGTACTCTCTTGGGTGAATGATGGGTCTCGAACCCACGACCTTCGGAACCACAATCCGACGCTCTAACCAACTGAGCTACAATCACCGTTTTCTGAGTGCAAATATAGGACAATTTCCTCAACTACCAAACAATTCCGTCAAAATTTTTCAAAGAAATTAACTTTTCAGATGTAAAGCCCTCAGCATAAGTTACTCCCGATAATCGCCCCAAATCCTGGGCGCGGTAAGTTAAACTCTCATAAAAATCTTTTGTGGTAATAGGAGTTTCAGGTTCCTTTGAGTTTGGATCATAAAATTGAGTTTTGTAGGCCATACAGGCTGCCAGTTTTTTATCCAGATATTCTGAAATGTCTATCACAAATTCTGGTTTGATATCTTTCCATTGGATATAATGAAAAACATGTTTTGGCCTCCAGGCTTCCTGGTTTTCTCCCTCATCTACTGTTTCAATTTTTCTCAGCCCGGATAAAAAGCACGCATCCGATACTAATTTTGCGCCTTTTGCATGATCCGGATGTCTATCATCAATTGCATTGGCTAAGACGATTTCAGGCCGGTATTTGCGAATCATTTTTACGATCCTCATCTGATATTCTTCAGAATTCACCAAAAAGCCATCCTTCATTCCCAGGTTCTCCCTCGCAGAAAGTCCCAGGATTTTGGCTGCATCTGCTGCCTCAGCTTTTCTTGTTTCATCAGTTCCTCTGGTTCCCAGCTCTCCCCTTGTAAGATCTACCACCACACATTTTTTACCTTCTGAAACCAATTTGGCAATGGTTCCTCCACATCCCAGCTCTACATCATCAGGGTGTGCTCCAAAAGCTAATATATCTGTTTTCATAGTACCAAAGATAACTTTAAAATAAAAACTTCCCAAACATTAAGAATGGGAAGTTTTAATATTTATAATTTACATTTTAAATTATTTATTGATCGCTGCATTTAGTTTTATAGCATCTTCATAAGTAGGGTCAAGCTGTAATGATTTCGCAACGTATTCTTTAGCTTTAGCTAAGTCAGAATCCTTACTCATATAAGCTACAGCAAAGTAAGCATAAGCAAGGGTTTGCTTGTTAGCTTCCTGATCTGCAGGTTTTACAGTACTGATGAATTTCTCATATGCAATTTTAGCAGCATCATTATTTCCTGCCTGCTGGTAAGAATACCCCTGGCTATAATAAGCAGGTGCCCAATCAGGAAGAAGAGCAGACATTTTTTGCCATGTAAGAATTGCTCCATTCCAGTTTTTTGCATCCTGGTAAGCTGTTGCCAGTTTAAACAATGCGTCAGAATCCTGGCTGTTAGCCGCAACCTGTTTTTTAAGCGCTTCAATAGTAGGGTTAGTAGGTCCTTTATCAGCATCTGACTGAGAAACACCTCCACCCCCTGCGATATTAGCAAGCTCTAAATCCCATTTCATTGTTTCATCTTTCGCAGCTTTTGCAATAGCTACTTTTTGCTGTGCTTCATTTGTCAAAGCTGTTTTCTTGGCAGCATCTGTTTCTGTCTTTGCCAGTCCTGCTGCGATAAGCCCTTGTAAACCTTGATCAGCAGGCTGTACTCTTGTTTTTTCAGCCTGTGCAACAAAAGTATCCATATTCTGTTTTGCTTCTGCATAATTTTTATCTGCATAAGCCTGATATGCTCTCAATTTAAACTTGATAGGATCTTCAATTTTATCAAAAATCTTATCCAATACCGCCTTCGAGTTTACATAATCTTCATTAGTAAAGTATAATTTTGCAATTTCTAATTGAGTATACGGATCTTCGTCAGCATATTTCGTATAGTTGATAAGATCCTGAGTCGCTTTTGCATTCTGCTGATATCTGATATCATAAGAAGCCAAAGCTTTGTAAGCAGGTGCATAGGTAGGATCTACCCCAATTGCCTTATCAATATTTTGCTTGGCTTGTTGCCATTGTTGTGCAGCCATCCACAAAGTTGCCATTCTTGTATAAACGGAAGCTTTGTTCTTAGCTGAAGGTAATGCTTTGTCATAAGCAGACATAGCCTCTCCCGGCATTCTCTTCAGTCTGTAAGCATCTCCTAAAGTATAATAATAGTGGGCAGGAACTCCTTTTTTCTCAGCTTTTTCAATAGCTTTAGTTAAAAATTGAATGGCAAGATCAGGAGAACTGTTTTTCTCAAATAAAGTTAAGGCTTCAGCAGCTCTGAACAATACTTCAGCATCTTTTTCTCTGGAATCTGTTACTACTTTCTGAATTTCAGCGATAGCACTCTTGTCGCCTTTACCTAATTTCACAGCAGCTAAACCAATTTTGTTAAGATAGCTTTTACCGTCAGCAGCTAAGCCCTTATTAAAGTTTTCAGTAGCTTTAGCATAGTCCGGCTCTCCTTGTCTTAAGAAAGTATTTCCTAAATAGAAGTAGTTATCAGCAGTAGGTTCTTTAGCAATCATGTCTGCAAAATTGGTTTTCGCCTGAGCAAACTTATCGCTGTCTATACTGTTAATACCATCCTGCAAAGTTTGTGCAGAGGTAAAAGCGGAAAAAAATACTACGGCTGCTCCAAAAGCAATCTTCTTTACATTCATATTCATTATATCTTTCATTTTATATTTTCTAATAATTGAGTTATATCCTCCACAATTTTCAGACCAAAACACTATTTTCTTGTGGGGTAAATTTGAGTTTAATATTTTTTAACGCATTTGCACCTCTCTCTTATATAGGTTATAAGGTTGCAGCCCTTCTTTTTGAACAATTTTTTGCCCTAAATGGGTACATGAGAATCTGATAAACCCGTTGGCAATATTAAAATTACCTTCATTAATAAGGAAATAAAGAACTCTTGTGAAGGGATATTTCATTGTACGAAGTCCCTCAAAATCTGCTGTATATGATATCCCTTTATCTACTACCGGAAGGACTTTCACCATTTCCCTCAGTTTTTCTGAAGTTTTATCGTAGGGCCTGCTAAATGTATTAAGCCCGATAACTCCTATTTTATCCGGATATTTTCCCAATTCTTCTATGATCTTCTGATTACCGGGAATAATGGAAAATTTCAGGTCTTTTGGTTGCTTTTTCAGCTTTTCAGCGACAAAATTCAGATTACTGGAATTGGTTCCGTCAAAAATAAATTCTTTTTTATCTGATATAAGCCCCGCATTGATTTCATCTATAGAAATACTTTCTTTAGGAGAATCCTTAGGTACTACAAATACTACAGCATCAGCTGCAAATTTTGCCGGAAGAAACTTCAGGTCAGTTCTTTCATTATAGGTTTTGATTTCCTCAGGGGTAAGGTTTCTAGACATTACAACCACCTTTGCCTTTCCGTTCAGTAAATCAAGAAATCCCAGATCTTCTTTCCTGGTAGCCACTTTTATACGGGTTTCCGGATAGTTGATCATATAACCGTCAGCTAATGCTTCTGTAACGCTTTGAAAAGATTCGTCAGTAAAAATTGTAAGATCACCTTTATTATAAGAGGGAGATTTCTCTTCCTTTTTGCAGCCTGTGAGTATGATACTCAGTATAAAAACGACTGCAATCTTAAAACTATTTTTCATTTCTCGATTTTTTGATTCTTGAAATTGCCCTGTAGATTCTGAATACTCCATAAATAACCAATACAGCTCCTAATGCGTAGGCAACAGCAGGCTCGAGGATGGTAAAAAAGAATTTATAGACAATAACTACAATTCCTAAAACGATATAAAACAATCCCGTAACGAGGGATAACCAATTGAACATCATGTAACAAAAATACCAAAAAAAATAAAAAGAGAAGCATATGCTTCTCTTTTTATTTATATTTTGAATAAATAAGTCTTATTCAAAGTTCATTGTGAACGGTACGCTATAGTAAGATCTAACGCTCTCCCCGTTTCTTTTCGCAGGAGTCCATTTTTTAAGTTTCTTCACTACACGCACTGCTTCATTGTTGAAGTCGCTATTTGGAGATTTCTCCTCAATAGTAACCCCGGAAACAGTTCCGTCTTTTTCTACAACGAACTTAAGCTTAGCTTTAAGGGTACCTTCGCCTCCTTCCATTAGAGAAGTATCAAAGTTATCTCCTAAGAATTTTCTTAATGCCCCCATACCTCCAGGATATTCTGCAGACTGGTCTACATCTTTATAGATTTCATTAGGATTATTGCTTGGCTTTACTTCCACAGTAGATGCCTTGGTACCAGTAGATGGTGGTGGCGGCGGTGGTGTATAAGCCGGAGCTTTTACCCCCTCCTGATTCTGTAAACCAGTTGTAGTTTCCAACTGCTTAGAAATCGGTGGTGGCGGAGTTTCAATTTTCGGAGCTTTTACAGGCTCAGGAACTACGTTCTGAATCACCTCAATTTTCTCCTCTTCTTTTGGTGGTGGAGGTGGTGGAGGTGGTTCTTCTTCTTTAGGCTGCTCGATAATCGGTTCTTCTTCGATAATATCTACAAGATCTGCCTTTACTTCCTGCTTAGGCGGCGCTGTAAGATTTTTGATCGTAAGATAGATGAACGGAGACAAAGCTGCCAAAAGGAATAAAGCTGTTCCGATAATAAATGACTTTGTTAAAAGTCTCGGATACTGATGTCTAAGATCATAGGCACCATATTCCTTGTTTCTATTTTCAAATACAATCTCGTCTAAAGTAAGATTCTGACCGTATACATTTTCATCTGCCATAGATTAGATATAACAATTTTATGGTTAAATTACTTTGTAGCAGCCGGCGCAGCAGCACCACCCACTTTCTTTTCATAAACAGCTTTCTCCCAAGGCTTCACATCGGTAACACCGTATTGTTCACTCTTAGTAATTGCCATTTCGTCAAGAATATCAACAAAGTTCTTATATACAGCATCGTCAGTTGGCTTAATGATCACGGTAAATTTCGCTTGATCTGCAGCTCTAGATTTTGCCTGCTGAATTACTTTTCTAATTCCTTCTCTATCAAGAGTAGTTTCCATAAGAGTCTGGTCATTCAAAGATGTGGCATCTTGCTGGTGCCAGAAAACTCTGTTGTCTTTTCCTAATAAGATAGAAATAGAGTTAGAAAGTTTAATTTCTGTTGGAGGAGGTTTCGGCTGGTCCTTTTTAGGTTTAGCCGGAAGACCTAGGTCCATAACATTCGGTTTACTGAATGTAGTTGTGAACATAAAGAAGGTAATCAATAGAAAACCCAAGTCCACCATCGGAGTCATATCGACTCTCGTACTTTGCTTCTTGGAACGGACCTTGCCGCCCTTGCCGCCTTTTTCTTGTACTTGTACTTCTGCCATTTCTATCGATATTATTCGTTAGGTTTACCTTCTTGTGATGTAATCAACCAGAATTTAAGAAAATCAATATCTCTTAAACCTTCAAATAAACTTTTAACTTTAGGGTATTGAGTGGTAACGTCACCTTTAATGGCCAACTTGTAGTCAGGGTTAACGCTCAAACTTTCTTTTACCCAGTCAATTAACTGTTTATTTGTACTGTCCATAGGAATACCTGTAGGACTCTTATAATTTTTCTGCTCATCTTCAGACATATCCAAATACCCCTTAAGCTGGTTCATTGGAACTCCAATTGCCTGAACTTTCTGAAATGCAGCCTTTTGATTGTTATCAAAAGTAATACCATACTTTTGTCCCATTTTATCCAAAAGAGCAACTCTTTCTGATGCATTTTCTACTGGCTGGAAATAGAATTTTCCGTCCGGAGTAGCATTGATAGTCATTAAACTAGCATCAGGAAGCAATTTTTCCGAAATTGAAGATGGCGGTTTGATCTGCTCCACGTCAGGTTTTTTAAACTGAGTGGTCAAGATAAAGAACGTAAGGAGTAGGAACGCAACGTCACACATTGCAGTCATGTCCGTAATTACTCCATGTCTTTTTGGTTTGACTCTCGCCATTATTATAAAATATTTTTAATTAAACTTCTTTTAATTGCTAATGCAAATTTCCTGCTAATTCTTAGTTGAATTCAGCGAAAGATTGTTGGATACTCATAGAGATCTCATCGATCTTATAAGTTAATCCGTCAATTTTAGAAGTAAAGAAGTTATAAAGGATAATAGCGATTGCTGAAGTACCAATACCTAAAGCCGTGTTGATCAAGGCTTCAGAGATACCTGTAGATAGAGCAGCTGCATCCGGAGTACCACCTCCTGAACCTAATGCGAAGAACGCTTTGATCATCCCGATTACCGTTCCAAGTAGTGCTACTAACGTTGCAACTGTACCTAAAGTAGAAAGGATCATCATGTTTTTCTCAAGCATTGGCATCTCAAGAGTTGTAGCTTCTTCGATAGCTTTGTTAAGAGCTACCATTTTCTGCTCCTTATTTAGTGTAGTATCGTGAGCAAGTGCTTTATAAGTAGTAAGACCTTCTTTTACTACGTTACCTACAGAACCTTGCTGTCTGTCGCACTCTTCGATAGCTTCGTCAATTTTGTTTTGGTTTAGTAAGCTTCTTACCTGTACAACGAAGTTGTCTAAGTTTCCTTTTCCAGCAGCTTTACCAAGAACGAAATATCTTTCAAAAGAGAAAACGATTACTGTAATCATAAAAGTAATCAAGATTGGTACGATTACTCCTCCTTTGTAGATAATCCCTAAAAACGATTCTGGGTGAATGTCTTTTCCTTCAACACTTGAAAAGGCTACAGATCCACTTCCAAGTTTATCTGCATCTTTAAAGTTTCCTGGGCTACCAAGAACGAATAAATAAATACATACTCCTATAGCAAATAGAATAGGAATAATAACAGCTGGATTTAAACCTCCTGCCTTTCTAGCAACTACTTGCTCATCATTTTTTGAAACATTCATTTCCATATTTAACTAAATTATATTGTTTTAAAATTTTACAGGGTGTAAATTAAAGGCAAAATTAATTAAAATGCAAGAGTCTTAATTAAACATTTTGCTTTTTTTTGATAAAGAAATTTTAATTCGATTTCGATCTAATAATTATTTTAAAATATTTTATGTATTTTTCCCAAATTTAACATTTGACTTAAAAAATTAAAAAAATTAGACCTTCATTTTTTTTAATTTGCCAATGTTAATTTTTTTTTAAATTACGATATTCACAATACGGTGAGGGACTACAATGATTTTTTTAGGGGTTTTTCCCTCCAAAATCTGTTGCATTTTCTCGCTTGAAATCACCAAATCTTCTACCTCCTTAGCAGAAAATTGAGCTGAAAGGGAAATTTTGAACTTCATTTTACCATTTACGCTTACCGGATATTCAATTTCGTCCTCAACCAGATAATCCTCATTCAATACCGGGAATTGTTCAAATTCTATCGATTCGTTATGCCCTAATAAATTCCAAAGTTCTTCACAAATGTGAGGAGCATATGGAGAGATGATAACGGCTAACGGCTCTAAAATATTGCGCTTGTTACATTTTAATTTCTGAAGCTCATTCACAGCGATCATAAATGATGATACCGAAGTATTGAATGAAAAGTTTTCAATATCATAAACGACCTTCTTTATTAGGGTATGCAATACTTTATATTCTGCTTTTGTAGGTTCTTCTTCAGAAATTTCAAATACATCTCCGTTGAAGTACAGGTTCCAGAATTTTTTAAGGAAACCATATACTCCGCTAAGTCCCTGTGTATTCCAGGGCTTGGATTGTTCCAATGGTCCTAAGAACATTTCGTATAGCCTCAATCCGTCTGCCCCGTATTCTTCACAGATATCATCAGGATTTACCACATTGTATTTGGACTTGGACATTTTTTCTACTTCACGGTCTGTGATGTATTTTCCATCTTCCAGAATAAATTCTGCATCTGCATAGTCTGGTCTCCAGGCTTTAAAGGCTTCAGTATCCAACTCATCAGAAGTTCCTTTTAATAAGGATACATCCACATGAATCTGCTGGGTCTGATATTCACCGGCTAAATTTTTAGATACATATTGATTAGTCCCGTCAATTCTGTAAACAAATGCGCTCATCCCTAAAATCATCCCCTGGTTGATCAGTTTCTGGAAGGGCTCATCGTGACTGATATATCCTCTGTCTTTTAAGAACATATTCCAGAAACGGGAATATAGCAGGTGACCGGTGGCATGCTCGCTACCTCCTATATAGAGATCTACCTGTCCCCAATAATCTGCCAGCTCTTTTTTAACGAAAGCTTCTTCATCGTTCGGGTCCATATATCTAAGGAAATACCATGAGCTTCCTGCCCACCCCGGCATGGTAGATAATTCCAGCGGGAAAACAGTTTTATCATCTATTAAGCCGGTATCTACAACCTTTTGATTTACCTCATGCCAGGCAAATGTTTTAGCATTTCCCAGTGGCGGATCACCATCTTCTGTTGGTAAATATTTTTCAACTTCAGGAAGTTCCAGCGGCAAAGCAGAAACCGGCAACGTGTACGGCATTCCTTCCTTATAATATATAGGAACCGGTTCTCCCCAATAACGTTGTCTTGAGAAAATCGCATCACGCTGTCTGTAGTTGGTAGTTCCGTGGCCTATTCCTTTATTTTCAATTTCGGAAATTATTTTTGCCTTGGCATCATTATAATTCAACCCGTTCAGGAAATCAGAGTTTACACAAACGGAATCTTTAGAATCAAAAGATTTTTCCTGCACGTCTTCTTCCGTTTCTACGACTTTTTTAATGTCAAGGTTAAATTTCTTTGCAAAACGGTGGTCACGCTCATCATGGGCAGGGACAGCCATTACCGCTCCTGTTCCATATCCCATCAATACATAATCTGAGATATAAACCGGCATTTTTTCTCCGCTGAACGGATTGATTGCATAGCTTCCTGTGAAAGCTCCGCTCACGTTTTTCACATCAGCCATCCGGTCTCTTTCCGTTTTCTTTGAAGTTTCTTCTATATAAGCGTCTACTTCTGTTTTCTGAGCATCTGTAGTAATGGTATCCACTAAAGGATTTTCCGGTGCCAATACCATAAAGGTTGCTCCAAAGATCGTGTCAGGTCTTGTGGTAAAAACCTCAACGGTTTCGTCATGTCCATCTACCTGGAACTGAACCTGCGCACCCTGGGATTTTCCGATCCAGTATTCCTGGGAGTCCTTCAACGGCTGTGGCCAGTCTAATGTAGAAAGTCCCTGCAATAATCTTTCGGAATAGGCAGAGATTCTCATGCTCCACTGCATCATTTTCTTCTGAAATACCGGAAACCCTCCTCTTTCAGATTTTCCGTCTTTTACTTCATCGTTTGCCAAAACCGTTCCTAGGGCAGGACACCAGTTTACAGTAGTTTCTGCTCTGTAAGCAAGACGATAGTTTAATAAGATATCTTCTTTATCAAGATCCGAAGCATTTTTCCATTCTTCTGCAGTGAAATTCAGCTCATCGTTCTGGTTGGCATTTAATCCTTCTGTTCCTTTTTCTTCAAAATGTCTGATCAGGGTATCAATCGCTTCTGCCTTATCGGTATTTTTATTATACCAGGAATGATACAACTGGATAAAGATCCATTGTGTCCATTTGTAATACGAAGCATCTGAAGTTCTTACTTCCCTGCTCCAGTCGAACGAAAATCCGATTTTCCTTAATTGTTCTTCGTATCGGTTAATATTTTGTTCTGTAGTAATGGCAGGATGCTGTCCGGTCTGGATGGCATACTGCTCAGCAGGAAGTCCGAAGCTGTCATATCCTACCGGATGGAGGACATTAAACCCCTGATGTCTTTTATACCTTGCATAAATGTCCGACGCAATATATCCCAGTGGGTGACCTACGTGAAGCCCTGCTCCGGATGGGTACGGAAACATATCGAGTACATAAAATTTAGGTTTATCTGTGTTGTTGGAGGTTTTATAGGTTTGATTATCCTCCCAATACTTCTGCCACTTTTTTTCTATCTGCTGATGATCGTAAAACACTTTATATATAGATTGTTATATGTTAGACTTTTAATATTGTTCTCTCTTTTAAAACAAGGTTCACAAAAATAATGATTTTAAAAGAAATGGAAATTTTAATTTATGATGAATTCTTATTTACTATTTAATAAAAAAATCTCATCCGGGGATGAGACTAATTTTTATATCCTGAAGTATACTGATTACTGAGGAATTCTCTTGAAAGTATACGTCCTTGTTTTGAATACAGTCGGATCCTGGGTCTCTTCTCTTACTGCCAGGTTGAGGGTTGTAGCATCCAGGGTAATCACTTTTGCATTTACCGGTTCTACGATACCCTGATATTTCATTTGTACAGACTTTCCGCCTTTATCATAAATATAGGTAAAGTTTTTATCAGGTAAAGGATTACATTGTCCGGCAACGGTTCCCTCTTCAACCTCAGATTTTTTCCCGGAAGCATCTGCATTGAACCTCCATCTGGATTGTTTCTGGCATTCCGTATAGGTAATCAGGTCGGAAACGGGATCTTCACCTGTTTCCACTGTAGTAACAACTTCTTTCAACGGTTGCCAGACTCCTACAAGAGGGGCTTCCATGACATCATCATTACTACTGGTACATCCGGTAGCCACAAATAATGATAAACCTGCAAATAGTAATGTTAATTTCTTCATAGATCAATTTTTTCAAGGGCTAAAATTATAATTTTTTTGATTTATAACACTATTTTTTGTGAAAAATTATTCCATCAACCTTTATTTATATATTTTTTAAAATACCCGGGGAGCATTTTGCTCCTATTTAACAAATATGAACAGGATAAAAACCCTCTGTTTTATTAAAAAAGTTATTTTTGTAGAAAAAACAAATGCAGGATATAACGAAAAACAATTTTGACTTCATCCGTGTTCTCCTTGCTTTCATTGTCTTTGTAGGACATTTGGGAGCATTAAGCCAAGCAGACCAGCTCCATTTTCTAACTTATAGCCCTGTGGAAGTCGCCGTTTTCTCGTTTTTTATCGTCAGCGGTTTTCTTATTGCCAGAAGCTATGAGCGATCTTCAAGTTTAAAAAGCTATGCAAAAAAGAGATTTAACCGGATTGTTCCTGCTTATTTACTGGTTGTGTTTCTCTGCACCACACTCTTGAGTTTGGTAAGCACTTTATCTTTCTCTGAATATTTCAGCAATACACAGGTTTACAAATACTGGTTCTGGAATTCCCTTTTCCTGAATTTTAAAGCACCGTGGCTGCCTGGAGTGTTCGGTAATCAGGCTGTAAATGGTGCATTATGGACCCTCAAAATAGAAATGTGCTTTTATATTGCGGTTCCATTCATGTTCTTATTATTCGGAAAGAAAAACAAATACAGAAATACCAGTCTTATTGTATTGTATTTTCTATCCTTATTATTCCTTAATTATTTTGAAATGACCGGCAGGACTGCCATCTCAAGGCAATTACCCGGATCATTATGTTATTTTATCGGGGGAATGCTTCTGTATTTTAATTTTGATAAATTTATTCAACATAAGCATGGTCTTTTTATAATTGCCATACTGACGGTGTGGATTGATCTTATTCTTAAAATAAAGCTATTTTCTCCGATGATGATCAGTATTATCGTTTTATATATTGCTTATTCATTCAGGTTTCTCAATAACTTTGGAAAATACGGTGACTTTACGTATGGAATTTATATTTTCCATTTCCCTATAATCCGTATATTCCAGACATTAGGATTTTTTGAGGATTACAATCCGTATGTAATGAGCTTTATATGTATGTTTACGGTAATCGGGGTGGGAATTGCTTCCTGGCATTTTTATGAAAAAAGATTTTTATAATTTTGAATATATTTTAGAACGCAAATGAAAGACCTCGTCTCCATCATCACTCCGTGTTATAATTCTGCAGAATTTATTGAGGAAACTATACATTCTGTCCTGAACCAGACCTATGAAAACTGGGAATGGCTGATTACCGATGACCTCTCCAAGGACAATACGGTTGAGATCATCAGAAGGTATAATGACCCAAGAATAAAGCTCCATGTACTGAAGCAAAACGGAGGCGCCGGGAATGCAAGAAACAAAAGCCTGGAAAGGGCTCAGGGAAGATATATTGCCTTCCTTGATTCTGACGACTACTGGTATCCGGAATACCTTGAAACCATGACAGCCTATATGCAGGAACATCATGCAGAACTTGTGTATTGCAATTATTCAAGGTGCAATGAGCAACTGCAGCCTGTTTTGAAGGATTTCCTGGCTGATAAAGTGGTTACGTTTTCTAATCTTTTGAAGACCTGCCGGCTGGCACCTGTATCTACCATGTATGATACGAAACGGGTAGGAAAATTTTTATTTCCGGTAAAAAGCAAACGTGAGGATCATGTGATGTGGCTCAATTTATTAAAAGCAATTCCCGAGGGTATGCCTATAAACAAAACAATGGCAAAATACAGAATGCGTGAAAACAGTGTCTCCAGAAAGAAAAAAAATATCATCAGAGATCAATACCTGGTTTATAAAGATTTCATGGGGTTTTCTACTCTAAAATCGCTGTATTATACTGCGAATTGGGCAATGAACGGATTCCTTAAATATTCTAAAATTTTCAATTAATGGAGTATTCAAAAGAATTTAAAGCTGCATTAAGTGCCTTTTCAGATGCAGAAAAAGACAAACTTATTTTCAGACTTCTTAAAAAGGATAAATTATTGTCAAAAAAGCTGTATTTCGAACTTATCGATCCGGAAACTACCGATGATAAGCGGAATACAATGGAGGAAAATGTAGAGGAAAAAGTACATCTGGCTTCGAAATATATCGGAAATGCCAAATACTTCCTCAGCGTTATCCGAAAAATCAGTGCAGAGATTACCGAACATATCAAAATAACAACGGATAAATTCGGGGAAGTTTCTCTTAATCTTTTGCTGATCAGTAAAATTCTGGAGTACAATGCAGACCTCAGCAGACAAAGGTTTGACAATGTTTACAAATTATACATTTATATCATCAACAAGGTTTTCAGATCCCTGATTTTAATTAAGAAGCTGGATGAAGACTACTGGATGGAATTTGATGAATATCTGAGAAATATCCGGGAGAAAATACTCCAGAATCATTATATGCAGAAACTCTGCATCAATAACGGGCTGAATTTCAATTGGCTGGAAAGTGAAAGAATTCCCGACAATATTGATGTCATTATGAAGGAAATCAAAAGCCAGGGATTTTTACGATAAAATCTTTTGAAGAATCATTTCCGTAGAATCCGGCTTTTCATCTACAAAAGTTTGTGCATTCTGAGACATCCGCTCCAGTTCTTCTTTATTTTCTTCATTGGTAAGAAAT